>NZ_JBHSBH010000004.1:90917-265953 GCF_042650565.1 Nocardiopsis sediminis | reverse complement strand
GCGGCGGGGCCCCCGCCGGAGTGCTCCGGGCGGGGGCGCCGTCGTCGGGACACGGGTCGGATCGGCCGGGTGGCCGGCTCCCGTTATTCGGCGGTGAAGCCGATGTTCTCGTAGACGATGGAGGCCAGGCCATTGGCGCCCCAGTTGGCCACGTTCTCCCGCACCGCGAAGGTGCCCGGGCGCTGGAACAGCGGCACGGCCATGCTCTGCTCCCACAGCAGCCGGTCGATCTCGTTGGCGATCGCGGCGTAGTCCTCGGGGTCGACCGCCTCGGAGAGCTCCGCGAACTTCTCGTTGAGCTCGTCGGTGGTGAAGAAGGCGAGGTTGTTGCCCCAGTTGACCTCGCCCTCGTCTGTCTCGCCCACCGGGCCGGTGAAGTTCTCGGCGGAGTCGCCGCCGAAGGGGTTGGTCTTGGTGTAGACGAAGGTCGTCATGTCGTAGTTGCCGGGGACGATGTACTCCTCGAAGTACGCGGTGTTGGGAACACTCTCGATGTTCACCGCCACACCGATCTCCTGGAGCTGCGCCTGGGCGACCTCGGCCTCGTCGCGGGTGTTCTGGAGGTCCGAGGGGATGACCCAGTGGATCTCCAGCTCCTCCCCGTCGCGGGTGCGGGTCTCGCCCTCACCGGACTGGGTCCAGCCGGCCTCGTCGAGCATCTGCGCCGCCAGCTCGGGGTCGTACTCCCCGTAGCCCTCGCTGTTGTCCTGGAACCCGGTCTGGGTGGACGTGATCAGCCGGTTGACCGTGGGGTCGCTGGGCCACTCCACGCCGCTGAGCGTGGCCTCGGCCAGAGCGGAGCGGTCGATGGCGTGCACGAGGGCGTTGCGGACCTCGACGTCCTCCAGCAGCCGGCCCTCGCCGCCGTTGATGGAGATGTGCCGGTAGGCGTTGTCGATCCCGCGGGTGATGCGGATGCCCTCGAGGTCGCGCAGCTCCTCGAACTGGGCGGCCTCGTAGCCGAGGTAGTAGCCGTCGATCTCACCGTTGGCCATGACACCGGAGAGGGCGTCGTTGGCGTAGTGGTGGAAGATGATGGAGTCGAGGACCGCGGGCTCCCCCCACCAGTCCTCGTTCCGGTTCACCGTGATGGTCTCGCGGGTGTCGTCGAACTCCACGTCGCCGAACGGGCCCGCGGTGACCGGGAAGTCCCTCTCGTAGGCCGAGTTGAACTCCTCGGGGTCCTCCATGATCTCCTTGGGGTACAGCGGCTCGAACAGCCGCGCCCACTCCGCGTACGGGCTCTCGAACTGGAAGACGACCTGGTACTCGTCCTCGCCCTCGCTCACCTCCTCGATGAGCTCGTAGCCGGACTTGTCGCCGATCTCGAAGTCGGAGTCGTTCTCGCGGTTGCCGCCGAGGGTCTCGACCTGGGCCTCGTAGTCCTCCCAGGTGATCGGCTCACCGTTGGACCACACGGCGTCGGGGTTGAGCGTGAAGGTCAGCGTGAGGCCGTCCTCACTCAGCTCGTACTCGGTGACGTAGTCCTCGTCGGCGGCCACCTCGCCGTTCTCGTTGAAGTCGACCGGGATGGGCATCACGGCGGCGGCGATCCGCTGCACGTTGGCCAGGTTGCCCTGGACGTGGGCCATGTTGTACTGCGTGGGGTACTCGTTGATGCCCCAGTTGAAGGACCCGCCTTCTTCCAGTTCACCACGCTCGGTCGGGTTGATGTCGGTGGCCGGGATGTCGGCGAGGGTCTCCTCGCCGACGCCGTCCTCCTCGTCGCCTCCGCCGCCGCACGCTCCGGCCGCTAGGGCCACGACCATGAGGGGGGCGGCGAGCCTCGCCGCACGTCTGATTCTCATGGAACCTCCTCTGGTTTCTTCCTTGGGGGATCGACCGGGCCGAAGGGCCCGGCGAAGATCACAGGAGCTCGCGTTCCTCGGCGTGGTGGCAGGCCACGGCCTGGTCGGCCGAGCCGTTGCCGACGGGCGTGAGCTCCGGTTCCCGCTCCAGGCAGATCGCGCGTTCGGATTCGCCGAGCACGGCGAACTTCTGGCAGCGGGTCCGGAAGCTGCACCCGGTCGGCGGTGCGGCGGGATTGGGCAGGTCGCCCTTGAGCACGATGTGGCTCCGGGCCCGTTCCTTGTCGGGGTCGGGGACCGGGATCGCGGACAGCAGGGCCTGGGTGTAGGGGTGGGTCGGGTTCCGGTAGATGGAGTCGACGTCGCCGATCTCGACGATCTTGCCGAGGTACATCACCGCGACGCGGTCGGCGATGTGGCGGACGACGGAGAGGTCGTGCGCGACGAACAGGTAGGACAGGCCCAGGCGGGCCTTGAGCTCGTCGAGCAGGTTGATCACGCCGGCCTGGATCGAGACGTCGAGTGCGGACACCGGCTCGTCGAGGACGAGCAGGCGCGGTTCGAGTGCCAGGGCGCGGGCGATACCGATGCGCTGGCGCTGCCCGCCGGAGAACTCGGCGGGGTAGCGGGCCGCGTGGGCGGCCTCCAGGCCCACGAGCGCCAGCAGCTCGTGTACCCGGGCGCGCAGCCGCTCCTTGGGGTAGGAGTGGGTGCGCAGCGGTTCCGCGATCACCTCGAACACCGGCATGCGGGGGTCGAGGGAGCTCATGGGGTCCTGGAAGACCACCTGGACGTCGCGCCGGATGGCGAACCGCTCGGCGGCGCTGGCCTTGCCGGACTCCTTGCCCAGCACGACGACGGTCCCCTGCTGGGGCGCCTCGAGGCTGAGGATCTCCATCAGCGTGGTGGACTTGCCGCAGCCGGACTCGCCGACCAGGCCCAGGGTCTCGCCTTCGCGGATGTCGAACGTGATGCCGTCGACCGCGTAGACGGTGCCCACGCGGCGCTTGAACACCGCGCCCTTCAGCAGGGGGTGGTGCTTGACCAGGCCTTCGACGCTGAGCACGGTGGCGCGGTCGGCGCGCGGGACGCCGACGGTGCCGGCCTCGGGGATGTCGGGGACCGGGTAGACGTCGCGGGCGGTCCAGTCGTTCTGCTCGATCTCGCCGGCGCGGATGCACGCCGCGTGGTGGCCGGCGGCGCCCACGGGGTCGAGCGCGGGCTCGGCCTCGCGGCAGGCGTCGACGGCCAGGGGGCAGCGGGGCGAGAACGGGCACCCGGGGGGCAGGTCGCCGAGGGAGGGCGGGTTGCCGGTGATGGGGATCAGCGGCGTCTTCTCGGCCTCGTCCAGCCGCGGCACCGAGCCCAGCAGCCCCATGGTGTAGGGCATGCGGGTGCGGTAGTAGACGTCGTCGACGGATCCGACCTCGACCAGCCGTCCGGCGTACATGACCTGGACCCGGTCGACGAACCCCGCGACCACCCCGAGGTCGTGGGTGATCATGACGATGGCGGCGCCGGTCTCGCGCTGGGCGGTGCGCAGGACGTCGAGGATCTGCGCCTGGATGGTGACGTCGAGGGCGGTCGTGGGCTCGTCGCAGATGATGACGTCGGGGTCGTTGGCGATCGCGATGGCGATCATGACGCGCTGGCGCATGCCGCCGGAGAACTCGTGCGGGAACGCCTTGGCGCGCTGGGCGGCGTTGGGGATGCCGACGAGGTCGAGCAGTTCGACGGCGCGCTCCAGGGCCGCGGCCCGGCTGACGGTGCGGTCGTGCACCCGCACGGCTTCGGCGATCTGGTCGCCCACGGTGTAGACGGGGGTCAGGCCTGAGAGGGGGTCCTGGAACACCATGGCGATGGTGGATCCGCGCTTGGCGGACATGGCGCGGTCGTCGAGGCCGAGGAGCTCCTCGCCGTGCAGCCGGATGGAGCCCTTGACCTTGGCGTAGTCGGGCAGCAGGCCCATGGTGGCCAGTGACGACACCGACTTGCCCGAGCCGGATTCGCCGACGATGCCGAGGATCTCGCCGCGGCGCACGCTGTAGCTGACGCCGCGGACCGCGGTGACGTCGGGGTTCTTCCCGCTGCCGGGGAAGACCACGCTGAGGTCGGTGATCTCCAGGACGGGGGTGTCGGACGCGCCGGGCTCGCTGAGGGCCGGGCCGGTCTCTGTGGTCGTGCCGGTCATGTCTCTCCAACTCCCGTTTCTACGACCTGCGCTTGGACTGCGGGTCGAGCGCGTCTCGCAGCCCGTCGCCGATCAGGTTGACCGCCATGACCAGCACCACCAGCAGGGCCGTGCAGAACCAGAACGTCCAGGGGAAGGCCAGAGACTGGGTGGACCCGGAGGCGATGAGAGAACCCAGCGAGACATCGGGGGCCTGGACGCCGAAGCCGAAGTACGACAGCGAGGTCTCGGCGATGATCGCCGCGCTGACGTTGATGGTGGCGTCGACGATCAGCAGCGAGGACATGTTCGGGATGATGTGCCGGAAGATGATCTTGTGGTCGGGGACGCCCATGTAGCGCGCCGCGAGGACGTATTCGCGCTCCTTGAGCGAGATGGTCATGCCGCGCACCATCTTGGCGGTGACCATCCACGCGAGCGCGGCCAGCAGGATGACGAAGATGGGCCAGCCCTGGTCGCGCAGCGCCGGGTAGAGGATCGCCAGGACCAGGAAGTTCGGCAGGACCAGCATGAGGTCGGTGATCCACATCAGCACCCGGTCGGTGGCGCCGAGGAAGTAGCCGGCGAACGCCCCGACCACGGCCGCCACGGCGGTGGTGAGGACGGCCGCGCACAGCCCGATGATGATGGACTTCTGGAGCCCGACCATGGTCTGGGTGAAGATGTCGCGGCCGATGCTGTCGGTGCCGAACCAGTGCTCGGGCGAGGGGGGCTCGCGGCGGGCCAGGAGGTCGGCCTCGGTGAAGTCCCACGGGCTCAGCAGCGGGCCGACCCACGCAGCGAGGGTCAGCAGCACGAGGAGGGCCGCCCCGAACAGCACGCGGCGGGTGCGCAGCAGCTCGTGGAGCACGCCGGACCAGCGCCCGGGGGCCCGGATGTCGTCGGGGGAGCCGCCTGCGGATGCGTCCTCGGCCACGCGTTCGGCGGACATGCTCATGGGGTCGTCTCCAAGACGTCGGCGGGGAGGGGGCGGCGGCCCGGCTGCCAGCGCCGTGCGCACCCCGCGGGGTGCGCACGCCCGGCGGCGGGGGTGGCGGCGGAGGAGGTCATCGCTCAGCTCACCCGCACCCGCGGGTCCAGCCACGCGTAGAGGATGTCGGAGAGGAAGGACGCCGCCATGACGCAGACGGCCATGAAGCACGTGACGGCGGCCACCGCGTTCACGTCGTTCTGCACGATGGAGTCGACCACCCACGCGCCCATGCCGTGCCAGCCGTAGATCTTCTCGGTGAAGGTGGTGCCGGCCAGCAGGATCCCGAACGTGAACGTGAAGTAGGTGATCGTCGGGATGAGCGCGGTGCGCAGCGCGTGCTTGAGCAGGGCGGCCCGCCGGGTCAGCCCCTTGGCCATGGCGGTGCGCACGAAGTCGGCCCCGAGCACGTCGAGCATCATGTTGCGCTGGTAGCGGCTGAACGCGGCGAAGAGCGCGAGGGCGAGCGTGGCGGTGGGCAGGATGCCGTGCTGGAGGCGGTCGGCCAGGGTCCCCCAGAACCCGGCGTCGAGGCCCGCGGTGTACTCGCCGCCGTATTGCAGCCATTGTCGCCCGGTGGTGGCGTTGAACCAGCGCGCTGCCTCGCGCAGCGACACCGCGATGACGACCGTGGGCACGGCGAGCACCACGAAGGCCGCGGCGGTGGAGGCCTTGTCGAAGGCCCGGTACTGCTTGACGGCGGCGTAGGCGCCGATGGCCACGCCGACCGAGCAGCCGATGACCGTGCCGACCACGATCAGCCGCAGGGTCACCCCGGCCTTGCGGGTGACCTGCTCGTTGACGCTCTGGTCGGTGATGGTCTGCCCGAAGTCCCCGCTGGCGACGCCCGTTGCCCAGGTGGCGTAGCGTTCGGCCAGCGGGGTCCGGTCGTTGAGGTTGAGCTTGGTCAGCTCGCGCTCGATGGCCTCCTGGCTGGGCCGGGGCTGGAGCTGCTCGAAGTTGGTGCGCGGGCTCAGCGTGGTGGCGGCGAGCAGGTAGGCGAAGGTGGAGGCTAAGAAGATCAGGACGAGATAGCTCAGCAGTCTCCTGACCAGGAACATGCCCAATTGGTGCCCCTACCCTGTCGCCAGAACGCCCTGTGCCGGACCCGTCGCGGTGCGCCGCCGTCCGCCGCCCGAGCGGGATCGGGTGGAGCGGTACCCCTCATGTGCCATGAGGTCCAAGACCGTCCCGATCCTTCGTGGAGGGTGGCTCGGCGAAGGCGTCCGAACGCGATGGATCCGATTCACGGTCCGTGATCCGAATTCCCAGCAGTCTGCGGCATACCGGGACACCGCCCGGTCACCGCCACATCAAGAAAGCACAACGAGCGAAAGATTTCTCCACATCAGCCCAGCTCACCGAAATACACCGACAACAAGTACGCGAAGAGTCGCGTACGCCTCACGATACTCCGCGTAAACACGGAAGGTCACCCGGTGGGCGGCCCTTCGCCGCCCACCGGAACCGGACGCGGCTATTCCGAATGGACGATGATTCCGCGGATGTTCTTTCCCGCGTACATGTCGGCGTAGCCGGCGTTGATCTCGTCGAGACGGTAGCGCCGGGTGACCAGCTCGTCGAGCTTGAGCCGCCCCGCCTTGTACAGCTCCAGCAGCCGCGGGACCTCGAAGCCGGGCGTGCCCATCCCGAAGATGACGCCCTGGATGCGCTTCTCCATCATCGACAGCTCCCACAGGTTGATGGGCAGCCCCACCGCGGCGGCGTCGCCGATCCCGGTGACCACGACCGTCGACTGCTTGGCGATGGCCGAGAACGCCTGGGCGACGTGCTCGCCCGTGGTCACCCCCACGGCGACGACGGCGGCGTCGGCGCCCTGGCCGTTGGTGAGCAGCCGGGCGGCGTCGGCGGCCTCGGCGATGTCGGCGTAGGCGTGCGTGGCGCCCAGTTCGAGCGCCTTCGTCCGCTTGAACTCCACCGGGTCGACCGCGATGACGTAGGCCGCCCCCCGCGCGGCGGCCGCCTGCACGGCGTTGATGCCGATCCCGCCGACTCCCATGACGATGACGGTGTCGCCGTGGGCGACCTGCGCGGCGTACTCCACCGACCCCCAGCCGGTGGCCACCCCGCAGCTCACGAGCGCGGCGGCCTCGAAGGAGACGTCGTCGGGGATCTTCACCAGGGAGTACTGGGGGACGACGGCGTGCTCGGCGAAGGTGCCCAGCATCGTCATCTGGGAGACGTCGGCGCCCTTGTGGGTGGCGCGGAAGGTGCCGTCGAGCATGCCGCCGGTCAGCGCGTACATGCCGAGGTCGCAGAGGTTCATCTTGCCGCGGTAGCAGGACGGGCAGTTCCCGCAGCTGGGGACGAACTTGGCGGCCACCCGGTCACCGGGGGCGAACCGGGTCACCCCGGGGCCGACCTCCTCGACGATGCCCGCGCCCTCGTGCCCGCCGATGATCGGGGTGCTGCCCACCGGCATGTCCCCGGTCGCCACGTGTTCGTCGGAGTGGCAGAGCCCGGCGGCCTTGAACCGGACGAGGACCTCCTCGGACCGGGGCGGGGCGAGCTCGATGTCGATGACCTCCCAGCGACCTGGCTGTTCCAGCAATGCGGCGGCTCGTGTCTTCATCGTGGCGGTGGCCTTTCCGTGGGAACGATGGGATCGACGTCGCGCCGTGCAGAGCCCGGGAGGCAGGCCGGGGTTCCGGGAATCGGTCGGACCAGTCGAACACCGTGTTTCCGGAGTGTCAACAGGGGTCCGCTGCGGGCGGGAAAGGCCGCGCCCATTACCCGCATTTTCGGATAGCGGGTGGCCTCGTCGGCAATTCGCGCGCGACGGCCGGACACGCGCGGTTCGCGCGCACGGCCGTAAGGGAAGCGGGGGCGGCGGGCACGAAAACGGCGGAGCGCCGCCGCCCGGCCGGGCGGCGGCGCTCCATCGGCACGGGTCAGTGGCGGCTGGACGCGCTCCAGATGTTGATGCCGAGGTCGGTGGCGTGCTCGTCGATGGCGGCGAGCTCACCGGCCGTCAGCGGCGGCCCGCTGACCGCGGCGAGGCTGTCCTCCAGCTGGGCGACGCTGCTGGCGCCGATGAGTGCGGAGGTGACGCGCTCGTCGCGGAGCACCCAGGCCAGCGCGAGCTGCGCCAGGGTCTGGCCGCGCTCGGCGGCGATCGCGTTCAGCGCGCGGACCCGGTCCAGGTTGCCCTCGGTCAGCCAGGCGGAGGAGAACGCCTTGCCCGCGCGCAGGCGGGAGTCATCGGGCACGCCGTCGAGGTAGCGGCCGGTCAGCAGCCCCTGGGCCAGCGGGGAGAAGGCGATGCAGCCCGCGCCCACGCCCTCAAGGGTGGTGAGCAGGTCCTGGTCCTCGATCCAGCGGTTGACCATCGAGTAGGACGGCTGGTGGATGAGGAGCGGGGTGCCCATCTCGCGCAGGAGAGCGGCGGCCTCGGCGGTGCGCTCGGCTGAGTACGACGAGATGCCCGCGTAGAGCGCCTTGCCCGACCGCACCGCGTCCGACAGCGCCGACATGGTCTCTTCGAGCGGGGTGTCGGGGTCGAAGCGGTGGCTGTAGAAGATGTCGACGTGGTCGAGCCCCATGCGGGCCAGCGACTGGTCGAGGCTGGCCAGCAGGTACTTGCGGGATCCGCCGCCGCTGCCGTAGGGGCCGGGCCACATGTCGTAGCCCGCCTTGGTGGAGATGACGAGCTCGTCGCGGTAGGGGCGGAAGTCCTCGCGCAGGATGCGGCCGAAGTTCACCTCGGCCGACCCGGAGGGCGGGCCGTAGTTGTTGGCGAGGTCGAAGTGGGTGACCCCGAGGTCGAAGGCGCGCCGCAGGATGGCGCGCTGGGTGGTCAGCGACCGGTCGTCGCCGAAGTTCTGCCACAGGCCCAGGGAGATCGCGGGCAGGGCCAGGCCGCTGCGGCCGGAACGGCGGTAGGGCATCCGGCCGTCGTAGCGGGCCGGGTCTGCGGCGTGGACGCCGGCGGGGGCGACGTCGAGTCGGGGAACGTCTGCTTCTCGCACCATGTGCCCCATTCTTCCATCGAGCCCCGCCCGCCCCGGCCCGGCCTCGGGCGGGGGCGCGGGGCGGGCTGGAGCGGGCGGGGCCGGGGAGGGGGCGCGCGACCGGTGAACCGGTGCGGCTAGGAGCCGACCTCCCCGCCGTCCGTGCGCCAGATGGACACAACGGAGGGCCGGGGGAAGGGGCTGTCGTCCGGCCAGGTGCTCGTGGGCGCCTCGACCGTGCCGTCCTCGCCCGGGTGCTGCGGGGCGATGAAAACGGTGCGGTTGTCCTCGTAGATGAACGGCCCGCAGCACTCGGCCTCGACCGGAACCGTGGCGAACGTCTTCAGCTCACCGCGGTACCTGCCGTGCATGGGCACGGCGTGCAGGGCGTCGGCGCTGTCGATGGTGCCGGGGGCGCCGTCGGTGGCGATCCACAGGTTGCCGTGCCGGTCGAAGGCGACGTTGTCCGGGCAGGAGATCGGCGACACCTTCGACTTGTCGAAGCCGGCGAAGTAGGTCGACGGGTCCTCCGGGTCGCCGCAGACGATGGGCACCTGCCAGCCGAAGGTGGTGGCCCCGGCGTCGTTGCGCCGCTCGGTGATCTCCAGGATGTGCCCGAACTTGTTGGCCGCGCGCGGGTTGGGCTCGTCGGCCTGCTCGGGCGTACGGGCGGTGTTGTTGGTGAGCGCGCAGTAGACCTTGCCGGTCACCGGGTTGGGCTCGAAGTCCTCCGGCCGGTCCATCTTGGTGGCGCCGGCGGCGTCGGCGGCCAGGCGGGTGTGGATCAGGACCTCGGCGACGGTGAAGCCCTCGACGAAGCTCTCGCTGGCGTTGCACAGCGGGATCCACTCGCCGGCGCCGTCGAACTCGCCGTCCGAGGGGAGCTCGCCGGAGCCGTCGATCTCCTCGGCGGGGCTGTTGCCGGTGAGGCGGCCCACGTACAGGGTGCCGGAGTCGAGCAGCGTCGCGTTGTGGCGCGCGGAGCCGGGGCGGTACTTCCCGTCGCTGACGAACTTGTAGATGTACTCGAAGCGCTCGTCGTCGCCCATGTAGACGGCGACCCGGCGGTCGCGGGTGAGGCGGGTGGTGGCGCCCTCGTGCTTGAAGCGGCCCAGCATGGTGCGCTTGCGGGGCGTGGAGGTGGGGTCGAACGGGTCGATCTCCACGATCCAGCCGAAGCGGTTGGCCTCGTTGACGTGCTTGGACAGGTCGAAGCGCTCCTGTGCGCGGTCGAAGCGCCGGTTGTCCTCGCGGGTGTCGCCCTCGACGGCGATGCCGTAGCGCTTGAGCGCGGCCTTGGCGTCATCGGGGGCGGCCTCGCCGCCCACGAAGTACTGGTTGAAGTTCTCCTCGCCGCTGAGGATCGTCCCCCACGGGGTGGTGCCGCCCGCGCAGTTGTTGTTCATCCCGCTGACCTCGACACCCTCAGGGGAGGCCTCGGTGCGCAGCAGCTCGTGGCCGGCGGCCGGGCCGGAGAACTGCATCGGGGTGCTCATGGTGATGCGCCGGTTGTAGGGGCGCTCGCCCTCGGTGACGGCGCGCCAGGCGCCGGTGCCGCGGACACGCTCGATCTCGACGACGGACCCGCCGTGGGCGGCCATGCTGACCTTGATCTGCTCCAGGTCGGCGCTGTTGCCGTCGGTGTAGCCGGCGAACATCGTGTTCTCGTTGGTGTACTCGTGGTTGGCCCAGAGCAGCGCGCGGTCCTCGTCGATCGGCAGGACGGCGACGTAGTCGCTGTTGAAGCCGAACTGCTTCTCCTGCGCCTCGGCGGTCTGGTTCTCGAAGTCGAACTCCGGCGCGTCGGGCAGCACGGGGTCGCCCCAACGGATGATCACGTTGTGCTCGTAGCCCTCGGGGACGGTCACGACGTCGTCGTTGTTGGGGGCCACGGGCGTGAAGCCCAGCCGCGGGTTGCCCCGGCCGGCGGCCTGGGGCTCCGCAGCGGCGGTGGACATGCTGCTCAGGCCGATCGCCGAGACGCCGGCGCCGATCGCACCTGCGCGCAGCACGTTGCGCCGCGAGAGCGCGGTGGCGAAGATGTCGCCGAAGTAGGCGTTGGCGCTGGTGTTGGGTGCGTCGTGGAAGCAGGCGTCGCCGCAGCGGAAGCGGCACGTGACGCGGGATCTACCCCCGTTGTGGCCGAGAAGCGGCAGCAGTCGGCGGGGCGCGGATTGGGACACGGGTCCTCCTGAACGTGCGGGGATGGTCGGGCGGTCGCGTGCACCGGCCCTTGCCGGGGGCACGGTTGCGGCGGCGGTCGCCGGTACGCGGAATGGTGGCTGCCCGAACGCTCCTGACCTTGGCCTATGCGGCATTCGGGAGCGTGAATCCGCGGTGAATGCACCGCCAATTCCTCCGGCAAGCACGCCGCCTCCCGCCCCTCGCCGCCGGTGGGTCACCCGGGCGCCGCGCACGGTGACCGGCGGTGCCGGGGTGGCCCCGAGCGCCGGTCGCCGCGGCCTGCTCCACCGGGTACGTCCGGATTGCCACCGCTCCGCCTCTGTGCGACCTGGTTCATCCCCAGATCGGCGGCGGTTCTCACCCCCACCTGGTTCACCACGAGCCAACCCGCGTATTCTGGGCGTGGATGCGACCCCGACTGCTGTGAGGCTTGTCTCCGCGCACCCCGCGGATGTCCAGTACTGCACGAACCCCAACGCACTACCCCACGGGTGGGACCCCCGAAATCCCCCGATCGCGTCGTGACCCGTCGCCGGGCATCGAACGCACCTCCGGAGGCCCCGCTCAACGCACGTCACCGCGGTCCGATTCCGGCGTGGCGCCGCTCTATGTCACTGGGGAGTGAGAACACATGACCGATACCCCCGCGGCCAGGTCACAGCACGGCGCGCATACCGCAGGCCCGTCCGAGCGGCCGGGTGGGCTCGGCCTGCCCACCGGACGTCCGGCGAAACCCGTGGAAGAGCGCCATAGACCCCCACCCGATGTCCTGGGCCCGCCCACCCGGCGCCGCTTTCCCGGGATGGCCCACCAGATCCAGCATGCCCGCCGGTTCGTCGCGCGGGTCCTCGGGACCTGCCCCGAGATCACCACTGCCACCTTGCTGACCAGTGAGCTCGCCACCAACGCCATCACCCACAGCGCGTCGGGCTCGCCCGGCGGGAAGTTCGAGGTGACGGTCTACTGCGCCGAGGGGTGGAGCCGGGTGGAGGTGCGCGACCTCGGCAGCCCCGAGCAACCGCGGCCCCAGCACCGCGATCCCCACGACGTCACCGAGCACGGCCGAGGCCTCGACCTCGTCGAGGCGCTGGCGGCCAAGTGGGGCACCGATCCCCGCAGCGACGGGCTGGGCCGCATGGTCTGGTTCGAACTGGTCTGGGAGGCCGTCCCGGCGCCGGACGACGGCTGAGCGGGAAAGCACGAGGGGCCTCCCCGGCGGGGAGGCCCCTGTTTCGCCGTGTCGGGTTTTCGTGTGCGGTTCGGTGGGTGTGGTCGGGCGCGAGCCCTTGCACTATCGATCCTCCTCGGGGGCGGTCGGGGTGGGGGCGGGCGCGGCCGGGAGCCGGTACTTCTCGTACAGCTCGCGGGCGTAGTCCTTGGCCTCTTGGGACGGCTCCTCGCCGAGCTCCTCGCGTACGAGCCGGTCGAGATCGGTGTCGTTGCTCTCCATACGGGCAGCTTGCCCGCCATAGGCAGCGGTTAACAAATCCGTGTGCGGGAGTTGCGCCATCAGCAACGATTTCGGACGATCGGTGATATTTCCGGCGTGGGTTTTCTGTGTCCTCCGCGACCCCGGGGGCACCGCACCCCTACACGACACAACAACGGCCACCGCGGATGTACCGCGGTGGCCGTGTCGGAGTGGACGTCCGGTCAGCCCTGGCCGGTGTCCGCCCCCGATGCCGCGCTCTCGGCGGTCCGGGTCTGCGCCCGGACGGCGTCGATCTTGGCTTCGCGCTTGGCCGCACGCTTGGCCGCGCGCCGCTCCTTGCGCCCCTCGGTCATGGTGTAGAGCACCGGGACCAGGATCAGCGTGAGGAGCGTCGAGGTGATCAGGCCGCCGATGACCACGATCGCCAGCGGCTGCGAGATGAACGCGCCGCCGCCGGTGATCCCCAGCGCCATCGGGGTGAGGGCGCCGACCGTGGCCAGCGCGGTCATGAGGATGGGCCGCAGCCGGTGCCGCGAGCCCTCCACGACGGCCTCGCGCAGCTCCATGCCCTCCTCGCGGTACTGGTTGACCAGGTCGATGAGGACGATCGCGTTGGTGACGACGACGCCGATGAGCATCAGTAGGCCGATCATGGCCGGCAGCCCCAGAGGCTCGCCGGTGATCAGCAGCAGCCCCACGGAGCCGGTCGCCGCGAACGGGATCGACACGAGCAGGACGAGCGGCTGCATGAGGCTCTTGAACGTCGCGACCATGATCAGGTACACGATCGCGACCGCCGCCAGCATGGCGATCCCGAGCTGGGCGAACGCCTCGTCCTGCTCGGTGCTGGCGCCGCCGATGACGGCGGTGGCGCCGTCGGGCAGGTCCAGGCCGTCCAGCGTGGTGACCAGTTCGGCGCTGACCGCGCCCAGGTCGTCGGCGGTGGGCGTGGCCGAGATGGTCGCGCTGCGCACGCCGTCGGTACGCGACAGCTCGGGCGCTTGGGCGACCTCTTCGACGTCGGCGATCTCCGAGAGCCGGATCTCGTCGCCCGCCGGGGTGGCGATGGCCAGGTCCTCCAGGTCGGCCACGCTCTCAGGGGCGTCGTTGACGCGCACGACGATGTCGCGCTCGGCGTCGTCGATCGTCGCGCTGCCCACGGTGGTGCCCTGGAAGGCGCCGGTGACCGCCTGGCCGACCTGGCCTTCGGTCAGCCCTTCGTCGGCCGCCGTCTCGGCGTCGACCCGGACGTCCAGCGCGGGCTGGGCGGCGGCGAGGCTGTTCTCCACGTCGTCGGCGCCGGGGATGTCGCGGACGGCGTCCTCGACGATCCCGGTGGCCTCCTCCAGCGTGGCGCGCTCGTCGGCCTGCACCTCGACCTCGAGGGCGGAGCCGCCCATGCCGGCCGCGGCGTCCTGGAGGCGCGGCTCGTTGTCGGTGTCGACCTCGGCCAGCGCCTGGCGCAGCCGCTCCTGGTAGACCGCCTGGTCGCCGTCGGGGTCGGCGGTGATGGTGTAGCTGATGCTGTCGGCGGAGCCGCCGCCCATCATCATGCCCATCCCGCCGCCACCGCCGCCGGAGCCGAACGACGACTGGTAGGAGTCGATCCACTCCAGCTCGCCCAGCCGCTCCTCGACCTTGAGGGCCTCGGCGTCGGCCTCCTCCAGGGAGGTGCCCACGGGCAGGTCCTGGGTGACGCTGTAGTTGTTCTGGCCCTGGTCGCCGAGCAGGTTGGTCTGGAGGTTGCCCGCCAGGAAGACGGTCCCCGCCAGCAGCAGCACGGATGCGGCCAGGGTGATCACCCGGTGCCGGGTGGCCCAGCGGACGACCGGCAGGTAGGCGCGCTGCAACGGGGTACGCAGCTCGCGCCGGTACTCCTCGGCCTTGACCCGCTCCAGCTCCTCGGGCGGCACCACCTTGGGCCGCATGAACCAGTAGGCGAGCACCGGGATGATCGTCAGCGAGACCAGCAGCGACGCCGCCAGCGCGAGGCTGACCGTCACGGCGAAGGGCCGGAACAGCTCGCCCACCTGGCCGCTGACGAACCCGATCGGCAGGAACACGGCGATCGTGGTGAGGGTCGCGGCGGTGATCGCGGTGGCCACCTCGCGGACACCGGTGAACACCGCCGTATAGCGCTCCTCGCCATAGGACATGTGCCGCTTGATGTTCTCCAGCACCACGATGGAGTCGTCGACCACCCGGCCCACCGCCACCGTGAGCGCGCCCAGCGTGAGCAGGTTCAGCGAGTAGCCGAACGCCTGCACGCCGAGCATCGCCACCAGCAGCGACACCGGGATGGACACCGCGGTCACCAGCGTGGAGCGCAGCGACAGCAGGAACACCAGGATGATGATGACCGCGAAGGCGAGCCCGAGCAGGCCCTCCTCGGCCATGGCCACGATGGAGTCGTTGATGAAGGGGGCCTGGTCGAAGACGACCGAGATCTCGGCGTCCTCGCCGAGCAGCGGGCGCAGCTCCTCGAGCTGGGCCTGCACCTCCTCGGAGATCTCGACGGTGTTGCCCTCGGCGGTCTTGGTGATCATCACGCCGAGGCTCGGGATGCCGTCGGTCCGGGTGATGCTGGTGACGTCGTCGGCGCGCAGTTCGACGTCGGCGACGTCCTTGAGCTGCACCGGGTCCGCCGGGGCGGCGGCGGGCGCGCCCGGTGCGGCGGCCGCGGCGGAGGCGGATGCGGGCGCGGATCCGCCGGCCGGCAGCAGCCACATGTTCTCGACGTCCTCGACGGACTCCAGCCGGCCGCCGGTGGTGACGGTCAGGGTGCGGCCGTCCTCGGTGATCTCACCGCCGGGGGTGAGGGCGCCGCCGGCCTCCAGTGCCGACGTGAGGTCGGACGCCGTGAGCCCGGCGTCCTCCAGCTCGTCCTCGTCGGGTGAGACGGTGATCGTCTCCCCGCGCACGCCGGAGACGGTCGCGGCGCGCACGCCGGGGATCGACTCCAGTTCGGGGACCACCTGGTCCTGGAGCGGGCCGGCCAGCGCCTGTTCGTCGCCGTCGCCGGCGCCGGCGGCGAGCATCACCACGGGGATGTCGTCGGCGCCGAACGCCGAGACGTCGGGGTCGACGTCGTCGGGCAGCATCGGCGCGACCTGCTCGACCGCCTGGCGGAGTTCGCGGACGACCTCGCTGGTGTCGTCGCCGTAGTCGAACTCCGCGATGATCGAGGCGGAGCCGTCGGCGGCGGTGGAGGTGTAGGAGGTGATGCCGTCGGCGCCCTTGACCGCCTGTTCCAGGGGCTCGACGACCTCGCTCTCGACCACCTCGGGGGAGGCGCCCTGGTACTGGGCGCTGACGAAGACCATCGGCACGCTGAAGGACGGCATGAGCTCGCGCTTGGCCGACACGGTGGCCAGGAGGCCGAAGACGACCACCGCGAGGGTGATCAGCAGGATGAGTGCCCGGTTGCCGAGGGAGAGTTTCGCGAGTCGGTTCACGGGGTCCTCCGGTCGTGCGGCGTGCCGGCCGGCCGCGGGGACGCGAAGGGGTCGCCAAGGAAGGTCTTGGCCGATCTGGACATGAGAGTTGTCGCTCCTCAGATGGCGTGATTGCGCTGCAAACGGCACCGCTGCGACGAGCGGTCGAGGGTTGTCGACCCGTGCGGCAAGACGGGGCCGCACGGGGTAGTGCCGGGCACGCGAATTACACGATACGCGGCCGATCACCGATGCATCACCGCGAATAGGGCGACTTGGGACACCCGTCAGGGCCGTGTCAGCGATATGTCAGCGGGCCGACCGGCCGCCGCGAGCTGGGCATTGATCACCGTGCCCGCCGCTGCCGCTGACGCTGACGGCAGCGGCTCCGGATCGTCGGTCCGCTTCCGGACACGCTCCGGGGAACTCGCCCGGGGGCCGCCCCGGGGCGGCGTGACCGGAGCGGGTCAGCCGGCGGCGACGGGGGTGGTCTCGCCGGGCGGCAGGTGCTCCTCGGCGACCCCCCACACCACACGCAGCAGGTCGTCGAGGGCGTGCACCAGGGCGGGGTCGACCAGTTCGTAGCTGACCTGGCGGCCGCGGGCGGTGGTGGTCACCAGCCCGCATTCCCGCAGGCAGGCCAGGTGATTGGACACATTCTGCCGGGTAAGACCCAGTTGCTCCGCAAGACGGGCGGGGTAGCCGGGGCCGTCGAGCAGCGCCAGGAGGAGCCGGCAGCGGGTGGGGTCGGCGAGAGCGCGGCCGAGACGCTGGATGGCGGAGAGGCGCTGTTCGCTGGTCAACATGAAAACCATTTTACAGCATTTGCTGTATAGACACTCATCGCTGTATAAACACTGGAGGCTGAACTATCGAGCGCGGCCGCCTCGCTGGGCGGTCGGCGAAGGAGACGCACATGGGCCACGGACACGGGCACGCGACGGCGGCCGCCGCCAACCGCGGCCGGCTGACCATCGTCCTGGCGCTGATGCTGGTCGTCGCCGCGGTCCAGGTCGCCGGCGCCTACGGCGCCGGAAGCCTCGCCCTGCTCGCCGACGCCGGGCACACCGTCACCGACTCCTTCGGGGTGCTCCTCGCGCTCATCGCCGTCTGGTTCGCCGCGCGGCCGCCCAGCACCGTGCGGACCTTCGGCTACCAGCGCGCGGAGGTCCTCGCCGCGGCGGTCAACGCGCTCGTCCTGTTCGGCCTGTGCGCCTTCATCGCGATCGAGGCCGTCGAGCGGCTGATCACCCCCCGCCCCGTCGCCGGCGAGGGCATGGTCCTGGTGGCCGGCTTCGGGCTCGCCATGAACATCGTCGCCGTGTTCATCCTGCGTTCGGGGCAGAAGGAGAGCCTGAACGTCCGCGGCGCCTACCTGGAGGTGCTGAGCGACGCGCTGGCGTCGGTGGGCGTCATCGTCGGCGGTGTCCTCATCTGGCTCACCGGCTGGGAGCGTGCCGACACGCTGATCTCGCTGGCCATCGCCGCATTCATCGTGCCCCGCGCCTGGAGCCTGCTGCGCGAGGCCGTGCACGTCCTGCTGGAGGCGGCGCCGCGCAACGTCGACCTCGCCGAGGTCCGCCTGCACCTGCTGCGCCAGCCGGGCGTCCTGGACGTGCACGACCTGCACGCGTGGACCATCACCTCGGGGATCCCCGTCATGTCCGCCCACGTGGTGGTCGAGGAGGGCCGGCTCGCCGACGCCGGGCGCATGCTCGACGAGCTCCACGCCTGCCTGTCCGGGCACTTCGACGTGGAGCACTCCACCCTCCAGCTGGAGCCCGCCGGCCACGCCGACCACGAGGGCGCGCGGCACGACTGACGGGCCGCCCCCGACCCCCGCCCCCCCGGGAACCGCCCATCGGACGGCAAGCGACACGAAGGCGGATGACCTGGACACACCTCGGCGCACTCTGGCATAGTTCCTCCGGGCCGACGGCCCATGCCCGCGCCTCGGCCACGGCTCATGCGCGGGCACAGGTGTGCCGGGAAGACTGGTCGGCGATGCCATCGGCGTGCGCCGATGGCGCCGGCACACGGGGGGACCACGACCTATGACCGACCGACGCCGCCCGGGCGATCTGATCGACCTGCTCCGCTCCGACGCGGTCAGCGGCTTCCTGCTGATCCTGGGCGCCGTCGCGGCCCTGATCTGGGCCAACTCCCCCGGCAACGCCGCCTACGAGGCCATCCGCACCTTCACCTTCGGCCCCGAGAGCCTGCACCTGAACCTCTCGGTCGAGGCGTGGGCGGCCGACGGCCTGCTCGCGATCTTCTTCTTCGTCGTCGGCAACGAGCTGAAGCAGGAGTTCGTCCACGGCGAGCTGCGCAACCCCCGGCGGGCCATGCTGCCGATCGTCGCCGCCCTGAGCGGCATGGCGGTGCCCGCCCTGATCTACACCGCCATCAACTTCGGTCAGGGTGACGCACTGCGGGGCTGGGGCATCCCCATGGCCACCGACATCGCATTCGCGGTCGCGGTCCTCGCGGTGATCGGCCGCTACCTGCCGCCCGCGCTGCGGACCTTCCTGCTCACCCTGGCCATCGTGGACGACCTCGGGGCCATCGTCGTGATCGCGGTCTTCTACACCGACCACCTCTCCTTCCTGCCGCTGCTGGCCGCCTTCGCCCTGCTCGCGCTGTTCGGCCACCTCCAGACCGGCCGCGGGCTCGGCGCGGTGCTGCGCCGCTCCCCCGTCCCCGGCTGGGCCGTCTACCTGCCGATCGCGTTCGCCATCTGGGCGTTCATGCACGCCAGCGGGGTGCACGCGACCATCGCCGGCGTCGCCATGGGGCTGCTCATGCGGACGACCCCGCGGTCCGATGAGCAGCTCTCGCCCAGCCACCACGCCGAGCACCTCATCCGCCCGTGGACCACCGCTGTGGTGCTGCCGGTGTTCGCGCTGATGTCGGCCGGCGTCGTGTTCCCGGGCATCGGGCCGCTGCTCGCCGACTCCGCGGCCCTGGGCGCCGTCGTGGGCCTGGTCGTGGGCAAGCTCATCGGGATCCTGGGCGGGTCGTGGCTCACCACCCGGCTCACCGGAGCCGAGCTCAACCCGTCGCTGAGCTGGATCGACATCGCGGGGATGTCGCTGCTGGCGGGGATCGGCTTCACCGTGTCGCTCCTGGTGACGGAGCTGTCGTTCCCCGACGACCCGCAGATGATGTCCGACGCGAAGGGCGGCGTCCTGCTGGCGTCGCTGATCGCCACCGTCCTGGCCACGATCGTGCTGGGCTGGCGCAGCGCCCACTACCGGCGGCTCGCCGGCACCGGCACCGCGGCCCCGGCCGCCGGGCCGGGCGCGGGACGCACCTGACACCGCCGCACGGCGACACGCCGTGCGGCGGAGCCGCCCGGCAGGGGCGCGGACACGGTTGGATGGGCGCCGGGGACGGGCCCCGGTCCGCCGGGCCGGGCCACGCGGCCTTCACCGGTCCGGGGGCCCGCTGCCGCGCCTTCACCAGTCCGCCGGGCCCGCTGCCGCGGCCTTTCTGTGGGAACATCTCTCTCGATCGCAGGTGATGACGGGATGGCCGACCAACGATGCCTCTGCTGACGACCGCCGCGCGCAGCCGCCTGTCGCGGCTGCTGAACTGGGGGCGCACCAGGTTCACATCGGCTCTCGGCCCCACCCAGTCGGCGTGGGCCCGCCCGGCGCGGATCTTCGTCGCGCTGTTCCTCATCGCCGACCTCACCGGCACCGGCCTGCTCCTGCTGCCCATCAGCCACACAGAGGGCCATGGGCTGACCTTCATCCAGGCCCTGTTCACCGCCACGTCGGCGCTGTGCGTGTGCGGGCTGGCGGTGATCGGCATCGGCACCGACCTGTCGGTGTTCGGTGAACTGGTCGTCATGGTGCTGATCCAGGTCGGCGGCATCGGCATCATGACGCTGGCGTCGGTGCTGGGCGCGGTGGTGGTCCGCCGGTTCGGGCTGCGCATGCAGCTCAGCGTGCAGGCCGAGACCCGCAGCATGGCGGTGGGCGACGTGCGCGGGATGGTCACCCGCATCGTCACCATGAGCCTGGCCATCGAGGCGGTGATCGCCGCAGTCATGCTGCCGCGCTTCTGGGCCTCCTACGACATGGGGTTCGTGGGCTCGCTGTACACGTCCGTCTTCCACTCGGTCTCCGCGTTCAACAACGCGGGCCTCGCCCTGTACGACGACAGCCTCATGCGCTACGCGGACGACCCGGTGGTGCTGCTCCCCCTCGGGCTGGCCACCGTGATCGGCGGGCTCGGGTTCCCCGTCCTGCTGGAGATCCGGCGGCACATGGGCACCCACCGGGCCTGGAGCCTGCACACCAAGATCACGCTGGCCACGACGGCGCTGCTGCTGGCGGGTGGCACGCTGGCGGTGACCGTCCTGGAGTGGTCCAACCCCGGGACCCTGGGCCCGATGCCGATCGGCGACAAGCTGGTCAACGGCGTCTTCCACGGCATCATGCCGCGCAGCGGCGGGTTCAACTCGGTGGACGTGGGTGCCATGGACGAGGCCACGCTGCTCATCACGATCATGCTGATGTTCGTCGGCGGCGGCAGCGGCGGCACCGCCGGCGGCATCAAGGTCGCCACGCTCGCGGTCCTCTTCCTCGTGGTGTGGGCGGAGATCCGCGGCCACGCCGAGGTCCACGTGTTCGACCGGCGGCTCTCCCCCGGTGTCATCCGCCAGGCGCTCTCGCTGACCTTCCTGTCCATGACGGTCGTGGTGGGCTCCACCGTCGTCCTGCTGGTGGGCACCGGCTACACCCTGGTCGAGATCCTCTTCGAGGTAGTCTCGGCCACCGGGGTCGCCGGGCTGTCCACGGGCATCACCCCCGACCTCCCCCCACTGGCGCAGGGGCTGCTGGTGCTCCTGATGCTGGCGGGCCGCATCGGCCCGGTGACCTTCGCCTCGGCCCTCGCACTGCGGGAGCACACCCGCCGCTACGATCTGGCCGAGGCGCGGCCGATCATCGGTTGACGACATCTGAGGAGCACACTGTGCAGCGGAGCAAACCCCAGGACAAGCGCGTCCTGGTCATCGGGCTGGGCCGGTTCGGGAGTTCGCTGGCCCTGGAACTCGTGACGCACGGCTGGGAGGTCCTGGGCGTGGACTCCAACCCGCGCCTGGTCCAGGCCTACGCCGACTCGCTGACCCACACCGTGGTCGCCGACGCCACCGACGACGAGGCGCTGCGCCAGATCGGGGCGCACGAGTTCTCGCGTGCGGTGGTCGCGATCGGCAGCCACCTGGAGGAGAGCATCCTGACCACGTCACTGCTCGTGGACATGAGCGTCCAGCGCATCTGGGCGAAGGCCATCAGCCGCCGCCACGGGCGCATCCTCCAGCAGATCGGCGCGCACAACGTCGTGCTGCCCGAGCACGACATGGGCGAGCGCGTCGCCCACCTGGTTTCGGGCCGGATGCTGGACTACGTGGAGATCGAGGAGAACTTCGCCCTGGGCAAGACCCGCGCCCCGCGCGAGATGATCGGCCGCCGGCTCGGCGAGACCGGGGTGCGGGCCAAGCACGGCATCACCGTCGTGTGCATCAAGCGCCACGGCGAGCAGTTCACCTACGCCACCGCCGAGACCGTGCCGCAGAAGGGCGACATCATCGTCGTGGCCGGCAAGACCGACGACGTGGAGCGGTTCGCGGAGATCAACTGACCGCCCGCAGAACCGACCATCCCGACCAATCCCCACTAACCACCCAATTCACCACAAAAATTGACAATCGTTTTCATTGTCGCCATGATGATGGCCATGCGATCACGGAGGTCTGTGAAGGTGGCCGCGCTGTGCGCGGCGGGGGTGGCTGCGCTGGCCGGGTGCGGCGGCGGGGCCGGAGCCGGCAACGGCGGCGACGGAATCGGCGTGGTCACGGGCGTCTACCCGCTGGAGTGGCTGGCCGGCCAGGTGGGCGGCGAGCACGTCGAGGTCACCAACCTCACCGAGCCGGGCGCCGAACCGCACGACCTCGAGCTCACCCCGCGCCAGATCGGCTCCGTCTCCTCCGCCGACGTCGTGTTCTTCGTGCACGGCCTCCAGCCGGCCGTGGACGACGCCGTCGAACAAGAGGGCGGTGACAACGCCCTCGACGTCGGCGACATCGTGGACCTGCGCCCGGCCACCGAGGAAGAGGGCGACGCCCACGCCGGCGAGGACGCCCACGCCGACGAAGGCGCGGAGGACGCCCACGGCGATGAGGACGCCCACGCCGACGAAGGCGCGGAGGACGCCCACGGCGATGAGGGCGGCGAAGAGGGCCACGGGCACGGCGACACCGATCCACACATGTGGCTCGACACCGACCGCATGGCGCAGGCGGCAGCGGGCCTGGCCGAGCGCCTCGGCGAGGCCGACCCCGGCAACGCCGCCGACTACACCGCCAACGCCGAGCGGGTCGCGGGCCGGCTGGCGGACATCGGGACCGAGTACACCGATGGCCTCGCCGACTGCGAGAGCCGCGACATGGTCGTCAGCCACGCCGCCTTCGGCTACCTCGCCGACGCCCACGACCTGCACCAGATCGGGGTGAGCGGCATCGACCCCGAGGCCGAGCCCTCGCCCGCGCGGCTGGCCGAGGTCGCCGAACTCGTCGAGAACGACGGCATCACCACGGTCTTCACCGAGACCCTCACGAGCCCCCGGGTCGCCGAGACCATCGCCGCGGAGACGGGCGCCGAGACCGCGGTGCTCGACCCCCTCGAAGGCATCACCGACCAGTCGCCCGGCGACGACTACCCGTCGGTGATGCGCGCGAACCTGGAGGCCCTGACCGGCGCGCTGCGCTGCTCCTGACGCCCCCCGGCCCGCCCTATGGGCGGCCCCGCCACGGTGCGGGGCCGCCCATTGTCGTATGTGCAATCCCGGTCACGCCGACGGGATTGCACATGCTTGCATACCGCCTACATCTGCGCGAACTCCAGGACCACGGCCGTGCACGTGCGATATCCTGGCCAAAGTACGGTGCCGATGCACGTGCATACGCGGGTGCATCGGTACTCCCCCGAGTACGAACCTCTGGTGGACAAGGAGCTTCCCCAATGAGCCCCTACAACGGCATCTCGGCATCCGAACTCCAGAACGTCACATGGCAGAAGAGCCCGCGCAGCAACTCCCAGGGGGCCTGCGTCGAGCTCGCAAGACTGGCCGACGGCTCCATCGCCGTGCGCAACTCGCGTTTCCCCAGCGGCCCGGCCCTGGTCTACACCCAGGCCGAAATCGACGCGCTGATCCTCGGCGCCAAGGACGGAGACTTCGACAACCTGCTGGGCTGACCCGGCACGGCTCCGTCCCGCACCGGCCGCGCACCGGAGCGGGGCGCACCGGTCCCCCGGGGGCTCCACACCGCGGCCGGGGTGGGGCTCCCACCCGGCCGCGGGCACGCGGCTACAGCTCGTCGATCATCTGCTTGAGGATGCCCTTGGTGTCGGCCGGAGGCTGGGCGATCACGCTCAGCCGCTCCATGGCCATGGTGTAGGCGTCGATGTCCTGCCGCTTGTCGAGGCAGATCGATCCGGTCAGCTGCTCCAGGTAGATGATGTCGGAGAGCCCGAAGTCGGGGTAGCGCAGGATGGTGAACGACCCCGCCTCGGCGGCGTGCGCACCCGCGCTGAACGGGATGATCTGCAGCGTGATGTCCGGGTGGTCGCAGAACTCGATCAGGCGGTGCAGCTGCTGCCGCATGATCTCGACCCCGCCCACCGGGCGGCGGACCGCGGCCTCGTCCAGGATCGCCCAGAACTTGACCCCGTTGCCGCGCTCGATGTGGCGCTGGCGCCGCATGCGCACGGTGATCCTCGGCTCGGCCGTGGGGTCGGGCGTGGCTCCGCCGCCGGTGATGATGGCGCGGGCGTACTCCTCGGTCTGGAGGACACCGGGCACGAACTGGGCCTCATAGACCCGGATCCGCGTGGCGGCCTCCTCGAGCCCCACGTACACCTGGAACCAGTTGGGCAGCGCCTCGCCGTACTGCTGCCACCAGCCCGGCTTCTTGGTGTCGCGGGCCATCTGCGACATCGTGGCGATCAGCTCGCGATCGGTGACCCCGTACAGCCGCAGCAGGTCCTCGACATCGCGGTCCTTGAACCCGACCCGGCCCAGCTCCATCCGGCTGATCTTGGATTCCGACCCGCGGATGTGATGCCCGGCCTCGCCGCGGCTGATCCCCTTGGCTTCGCGGTATTTGCGCAGCTCCGAACCGAGCAGCATCCGGCGCACCGTGGGACCGCTCCCCCTCTGTAGACGAGCAATGTCCACAGTCGCTGCCTCCCCACCCGTCGATCTCGCGCTCGAAATCCCGCCGCCGACGCCCGCTATGGCGCCATATGGCCTACCTGTACGCCTACACGATATCGCCGATGCGCACGCTACTCGGCTCGCGGGCACCGCGATTCCCCGTTGTTGGACGGCGAAATGCCCGGCGCACGCGGGCGGGGCGGCGCGACCGCCCCCTCGCCGCCGCGGCGGTCAACGCAGCAGGGCCCAGACGTACTTGCCCGCCGGCCGGACCGGCACGACCCCCCAATCGGTCGCGAAGCAGGCCACGAGGTGCAGGCCGCGCCCGGTCTCCAGCATGAAGTCCGGCTCGCGCCGCGCGGGCAGCAGGTCGCTCCCGTCGCGGACGGCGCAGATCAGCTCGCCGCCGTGGCGCAGGATGCAGACCTCGATGGTGTCCCGGCGGCCGATTGCGGCCTCGGCGGGCCGGGATGCGTGCCGCAGGGCGTTGGTCACGAGTTCGGACAGGATGAGTTCGGCGTCGTTCGCGAAGCCGCCCATCGACCACTGGCGCAGGGCACCCGCGGCGACCTCCCGGGCGCCGGCCGCCGCACCGGGCCCGGCCTCCAGCGTCCAGCAGAGGGCGTCCTGCCGCGGCCCGCCCGCCGGGCACTCGCGCGGCGCCGCCGCCTTGTCGTGGAGGACGCTGAACCACCACCCCCGGGGGGCGGCCACGGCGGAAGCCGCCGTACATCCCCATGCGCCGATCCTTCCTCGTGCTCCCCGGGTTCGTTGTCCGGTCACCGCGATCCCCTTGCCGTCGTCTCGATCGAACGGCACCGGCTCGGGTGATCGCCGGCACCTCTGGGGGGAGAGCAAGCGCATGGACCATATGCACGTGCATTCTCCTCATGCACGCATCCTAGGACAACGATGGGCCGCCGGTGGGGGAAAGCCGGAGTTCTCCGGAGAGTCTCCCCCGGAGCGCCGGAAAAGCCACCCGGCCCGCTCACACGGCGGAGAGCCGGTGCGCCGCGACGCGGTCGGGATAGTCGCTGATGATCCCGTCGACGCCGTCGCGGATGAGCCGCCGGATCGCGGTGTCGTTGTTGGCGGTCCATCCGAACAGCGCCAGGCCCTGCGCGTGGGCGTGCCGCACATAGGGCGCGGTCACGCGGAGGTGATGGGGGTGGATCTGGCGGGCATAGCGCGCGATCCGGCGCAGGCCGAGCCGCCCGTAGGTCTTGCCCAGGACGGCGGTGTGCAGGCCGGGGACGGCCTCGGCGACCGCCCTCAGGGTCACCCAGTCGAAGCTCTGGAGGATCAGCCGCCCCTGGCCGCGGCGCCAATGGGAGTCGGCGTTGAGCCGGTCGGCGAGGCGGCGCCGCATCTCCGGGTCGCGGCGCTCCACCTTGAGCTCGACGAGCGCGCCCAGGCCGCATTCGCGCAGCACCGCCAGCGCCTCCTCCAGGGTGGGCACCCGCTCCCCGGCGAAGGCGTCGCCGAACCAGGAGCCGGCGTCCAGGCGGCGGATCTCGGCGAGCGTGAAGTCGGCGACCCGCAGGGAGCGGCGGTCGGGGTAGACCTCGGCGACGTCGGTGGTCCGGCGCAGCGTGGGGTCGTGGACGACGACGAACGCGCCGTCGGCGGTCTGGCGCACGTCGATCTCCGCCATGTCGGCGCCGTGCAGGCGGGCCAGGCGCAGCGCGGACAGCGTGTTCTCGGGCGCATACGCGGAGGCCCCGCGGTGCGCCACGACGATCACCGGCGCGGCCCGGCGGCCGCGCCCCGGGCCGGCAGTGGACGGGGGCACTCACCCGATGCGCGGGTCCGCGCGCCCGATGCCCGAATGGACCCCGGCGCGACCCGCTTGCGAACTCCGACGGCCGCCATCGCCCACCGCCCCCTTCGACGTCCCCGGCGGGCCCGCGGACCGCCCTGCGCGGACCGCCCCGGGAGCCGGGACCGGCTCGGCGCCCACCGTGAGCGCTCTCGTAGCGTCACGATACCCCGCACCACGCCAAGTTTTCGTCACTGTGGGTATTGACCGGCCCGCCCCCGCGACGCCCGTGGTGGGGGCACCACACGGGGGGTAGGGCGCACACCCGCATGGGGAAAGGGGTCCATGCGTCCGGGCACAATCGGGCACACGGCGCATCGGATCGGAAACATAAGGTGACGAAGGCGGTGTCCGCGCCCGCGGAGCGTGATCCGACGCGCCGGGCCGCCGGGGCCGCCCTGCACCGGGGTGCCGCGGGCCCGCGGCCCCAGGGCAGGCCTAGTACGCCGAGGGCGCCGGGCCCGATGGGGACTCGGTGCGTACGCCCCCCGTGGCGGCCAGGCCGTAGAAGTCCAGCGCGTTGCGGCGCAGGACCGGGCCCGCCGGTCCAGGGCCGAGCGCCTCGGTGATCACGTCGATATCGGTGCTGCGGAAGGGGCGCGGCGCCCGCGTGGACGGGAGGTCGGTGCCGAACATCAGCGCGCCCGGGTTGATCGCGGCGATGGAGCGCAGCGCGACCGGGACGTCCAGGTCGCCGCGGCCGAACCCGGTGGCCTTGACCCGCGCTCCCCCGGCCACGAGGTCCAGCAGCGCGGGTAGCCCTTCGCGCGACAGGCCGAGGTGGTCGATGCTGACGCGCGGCAGCGGCGCGATGCGCGGCGCGAGCGCCGGCAGTTCCCGGGAGTCGACGTAGAGCTCGCAGGGCCAGCCCAGCAGTTCGGCGGCGCGCCGGGCCAGGTGGATCTGGGCGTCCAGGTCCCCGGCCGAGCCGCGGTAGAGGTTGAGCCGCAGCGAGCGTACGCCGGCGGCGTGCAGGTCGCGCAGCGCGGAGTCGGAGGTGTCGGGCGCGAGTTCGGCGACGCCGACGTAGGAGGGGCCCAGCTCGCGCAGCGCGGCGACCAGGTAGGCGGGGTCGGGTCCTTGGAAGGAGCCGGCCACGACGGCTCCGCCGCTGATGCCCAGTGGTTCGCTGCGGGCGAGGTAGTCGGCGGCGGTGAACGGCTCCGGCCGGTAGCCCTGCCCGGTGGCGAGGGGGAACCGGGGATCGATGATGTGGAGGTGGGCGTCGAACAGCGCCATCGCCTCGATTCGGCCGGGGTGCAGCGGGCGGTGCGGGCCGCGGGGGACGTCCGTGCCCCGGCCGCCGCGCTGAGCGGGATGGGTGCGGGTGACCACCGTAGCGCCCATGGCCGCCGGCGGCACCGCCGGATCCGCGGCCGCACGCCCGTCACCCGGCAGGTCACGGACGCGTAACCCGTTGCGGGGTGCCCATTCCCGACCACATACCACCTGGTCGGTATGGGACGGATAGGATCCCCCCAGTGTGTTCTGGACCACCCATCCGGAGGTTGCCATGTCTCAGACCGCCCGCGTCGCGATCGTCACGGGAGGTGCCCGCGGCATCGGTGCGGCCACGGCCCGCAGACTCGCCGGCGACGGCCACTCGGTCGCCGTCGTCGACCTCGACGAGACCGACGCCCGCAAGGCCGCCGACCAGATCACCGCCGAGGGCGGAACGGCGATCGGGCTGGGTGCCGATGTGACCGAGGCGGACAAGGTCACCGCGGCCGTCGCCGAGGTCGCCGAGCGGCTGGGCCCGCCCACGATCCTGGTCAACAACGCCGGCGTGATCCGCGACAACCTGCTGTTCAAGATGACGGAGAACGACTGGGACACCGTGCTGGGCGTGCACCTGCGCGGCGCGTTCCTGATGAGCCGCGCCGTCCAGGCGCACATGACCTCGGAGCGCTGGGGCCGCATCGTCTGCCTGTCGAGCAGCTCGGCTCAGGGCAACCGCGGCCAGGCCAACTACTCCGCGGCGAAGGCCGGTCTCCAGGGGTTCACCAAGACCCTCGCCATCGAGCTGGGCAAGTTCGGGGTGACCGCCAACGCCGTCGCCCCCGGGTTCATCGAGACCGACATGACCCGCCAGACCGCCGCGCGCGTGGGCATGGACTTCGAGGACTTCAAGAAGGCCGCGGCCGAGAGCATCCCGGTCCGCCGCACCGGCCGGCCCGCCGACGTCGCCGCCACGATCTCCTTCCTCACCAGCGAGGACGCCGGCTTCGTCTCGGGCCAGGTCATCTATGTCGCGGGCGGTCCACTGGACTGATCGCGGGCCGGGGCGCGCCGCGGCGCGGCCCCATTCCGGCGCCCGGCGCCCCCGGCTCCCGCGGGTCCGGTCCACGGCTCCCCTCAATCCGCCGCCGTTCCAACGGAGGTTCGCGTTCTATGACATCGGATCCATCGGGCAGGGAGCTCGACGCCCCCGCTCTGCGACAACGAGTCGCCGACTTCGTCGCCGCACACGACCCCGCCGCCACCGGCCAGGCCGACCTGCTCGCCGCGCGCTTCGACGCCGGACTGGCGTGGGTGCACTTCCCCGAAGGGCTGGGCGGGCTGGGTGCCCCGCGGTCGCTCCAGTCCGTCGTCGACGAGGAGTTCGACGAGCGGGGCGCCGCCCCGACCGGCCGCGAGGGCCTGATCATCGGGCTCGGCATGGCCGCCCCCACCATCCTGGCGTTCGGCACCCCCGAGCAGCGCGCACGCTTCCTCAAGCCGCTCTACACCGGCGAGGAGGTCTGGTGCCAGCTCTTCAGCGAGCCCGGCGCAGGCTCCGACCTGGCCGCCCTCGGCACGCGCGCGGTGCGCGACGGTGAGGAGTGGGTCGTCAACGGGCAGAAGGTGTGGACGTCGCTGGCCCACCGCGCCCGGTGGGCCATCCTGGTGGCCCGGACCGACCCCGACGTCCCCAAGCACCAGGGGCTGACCTACTTCATCTGCGACATGAGCGCCGAGGGCGTCGACGTGCGCCCGCTGCGCCAGCTCACCGGCGAGGCGGAGTTCAACGAGGTCTACCTGACCGACGTGCGCATCCCCGACTCCCACCGGATCGGGGCGGTCGGCGAGGGCTGGAAGGTCGCCCAGACCACCCTGATGAACGAACGCGTCTCCATCGGGGGCAACGCCGAACCGCGCGAGGGCGGCCTGATCGGCGTCGTCGCCGATGTCTGGCGCTCCCGCCCCGAGTTGCGCACCCCGGGCATGCACGACGCCCTGCTGAAGCTGTGGGTCGAGGCCGAGGCCGCGCGGCTGACCAAGGAGCGGCTGCGCCAGCAGCTGGCGGTCGGCCAGCCCGGGCCCGAGGGGTCGGCGGCCAAGTACTCCTACTCCCGGCTCAACCAGGAGATCTCCGGCCTGGAGGTGGAGCTGCTGGGCCAGGAGGGGCTGGTCTACGACGACTGGTCGTTCCGCCGCCCCGACGGCGTCGACTTCGCCAAGCGGGGCGCGGGCTTCCACTACCTGCGCAGCAAGGGCAACTCCATCGAGGGCGGGACCTCGGAGATCCTGCGCAACATCATCGCCGAACGGATCCTCGGCCTGCCCGCCGAGATCCGGGTCGACAAGGACGTCGCCTGGAAGGACCTGCCCAAGTGAGCGAGACCATGCCCGACCTGCTCTACAGCGAGGTCGAGGAGGAGCTGCGGGCGAGCGTCCGTGCCCTGTTGTCGGACAAGAGCCCGGCCCCGGCCGTCCTGGCCCGGGTCGAGAGCGACCGGGTGACCGACCTCGCTCTGTGGAAGGGGCTGGTGGACCTGGGCTGCGCGGCGCTGCCGGTCCCGGAGGAGCTGGGGGGCGCGGGAGCGGGCCTGCGCGAGGCCGCGGTGGTCGCCGAGGAGCTGGGCCGGGCGGTCGCCCCGGTGCCCTTCCTCGGCAGTGCGGTGCTGGCCACGGCGGCGCTGCTGGCCGCGGGTGATGCGGCGGCATCCCCGTTGTCGTCGCTGGCGTCGGGCGAGGCGACCGCCACGGTCGCGGTCCCGCTGGGCACCTGGCCCGACGCGGCGTTCCCCGCGACGGTGCGGGAGTCCGGCGGGGCGCTGACGGGTGCCGTGGCGGGGGTGGTGGACGCCCTCACCGCCGACCTCCTGGTGGTGCCGGCCGTCGGCGCCGACGGGCCCGGGATCTACCTGGTGGACGCCGCGGCGGCGGTGCGATCGCCGGTGGTGAGCCTGGACCTCACGCGCCCGCTGGCCGATGTCGCGCTGGACTCCGTCCCGGCGCGGCTGCTGGCGTCGGGGCCGCGCGCCGAGGAGGTGCTGCGGTCGGCGCTGGTCACCGGGGCGGCGCTGCTCGCGGCCGAGCAGCTGGGCGTGGCGGAGTGGGCGCTGCACACGACGGTCGGCTACCTGAAGACCCGCCACCAGTTCGGCCGTCCGGTGGGCTCGTTCCAGGCGCTCAAGCACCGGCTGGCCGACCTGTGGGTGGCGGTCTCGCAGACGCGCGCCGTGGTGCGCAACGCGGTGGGGGCCGCCGCTGGCGGTGGCCCGGAGGCGGAGCTGGGCGCGTCCCTCGCCCAGGCGTTCGTCTCGGGGGTGGCGGTGCGCGCCACCGAGGAGGCGGTGCAGCTGCACGGCGGCATCGGCTTCACCTGGGAGCACCCGGCCCACCTGTACCTCAAGCGGGCCAAGAGCGACGCCATCGCCCTCGGCACCGCCGACCGCCACCGCCTGGCGCTGGCCCGCCTGGCCGACCTGCCGCCGGCCGCACTGTAACCGGACACCGCGCGGCGGCCGGGCTCCCCGGCCGCCACGGCGTTCGGTTCAGGGGTTTTTTCCGGTCAGGGTGGCGGCCGCTGCGGCGATGAGTTTTGCGGCCTCGTCGATGTCGGTGTCGGTGATGTCCAGGTGGGCGACGAACCGGATGTGGGAGGGGCCGAGGGGCACGCAGCCGACCCCGTGGCCGGTGACAGCGGCGGCGAGTTCGGGGGCGCGTCCCTCGGGCGCCTCCAGGATGACCATGTTGGTGCGGGCCTGCGCGCCCAGTCCGGGGACGGTCGCGATGGCCTCCGCCAGGCGGGCGGCGCGCCCGTGGTCCTCGGCGAGGCGGTCCACGTGGTGGTGCAGGGCGTGGAGGGCGCCGGCGGCGATGATGCCGGCCTGGCGCATGCCGCCGCCCAAGAGCTTGCGGGCGCGGCGCGCGCGACGGATGGTGTCGGTGTCTCCGGCCAGGGCGGACCCCACGGGGGCGCCGAGGCCCTTGGAGAAGCACACCGAGACCGTGTCGGCGCCCTCGGCGACCTCGGCGGGCGCGACCCCGAGGGCGACGGCGGCGTTCCACAGCCGGGCGCCGTCCAAGTGCAGGCGCATGCCGTGGGCGTGTGCGAAGTCGGCCACGCGCCGCTGCTCGGCGAGCGGCACGACGAGGCCGGTCAGGGTGTTCTCCAGGCTGATCAGCGCGGGCCGGGCGCGGTGGACGTCGTCGGCGCCCGCCGCCCAGCGCTCCAGGAGCTCCTGTGACGGGTGGCCTTCGGCGGCGTCGAAGGTGCGGGGCAGCACCCGCGCCAGCACGGAGGTGCCGCCCTGCTCGTTGGCCACGACGTGGGAGCGTTCGTGCGCCCACAGCTCCTCGCCGCTGCCGGCCGACACGTACACGGCGATCTGGTTGGACATGTGCCCCGAGGGCACGTAGAGCGCGGCCTCCTTGCCCAGCAGCGCCGCGGTCTCCTCCTCCAGCCGCCGCACCGTGGGGTCCTCGCCGAAGACGTCGTCGCCGACCTCGGCCCCGGCCATGGCACGCCGCATCTCGGGTGTGGGCCGGGTGGCTGTGTCGGACCGAAGATCGATCATGGCGAGGCCCCGTTCCCTGTCGGTATGGAGGTGTCGGCCCCACCCTAGAGCGCCGCGTGCGGCGCGCGTGCCCCGGGCCCGCTGAGCGACCGGTCGAGGCCGTCGACGGCGGTGGTGGCCGCCTGCTCGACGTGCTTGATGCCGGTGGCCTCGTCGGGGTGGTGGTCGGAGAGCACGGCGACCAGGTAGAACCGCCCATTGTGCTCGATGTGGCCGGTGCTGTTGATCGCCCATTTCCCGTGGTCGGCGCTGCGGGGCACCCAGCCGTTCTTCACCTCTGACCCGCCCGGGTCACCGGCCGCCGACACGCCCCACGCCTGGTCGCGGTCGACGGTGCCCATGAGCTCCACCGCGTAGGCGCGGTGCTCCTGGCTCAGTGGGCTGTCGACGGTGAAGACGGTGCGCAGGACGCGCAGCCGGTCGCCGACGGTGGTCTCCGTCTTCCCCCAATGGTCGTCCGGGCCGGGCTGCGTGGTGGTCAGGCCCAGCCGGGCGGCACCCTCGCGGTAGCCCGCCGCGCCGCCGATGCGGTCGTAGACCTCGGCGGCCGCGTCGTTGTCGCTGGAGCGGATCATCGGGGACAGGAGGTCGCGCTCGTCCTTGGTGAGCGCGCGGCGCTCGTCCTGCGCCTTGAGCATGAGCAGGACCAGCAGGTCCACCTTGACGGCACTCGCAGTGACGAAGCGCTGCTCTGCGTGGTAGTCGTACGTCGTCCCGTTGCCGAGCTCCTGCACCGACACGGACAGGTGCGTGCCCGCGCGCATCCCGGCGAGGTCGGCGTCGAGTTCCTGCGTGATGCGGGACGTGGCGCCGGGTTCCGGTTCCCGCGAAGGGCCCTGGCCCACGGCGGGCTGGTCGCCGGACGCGCCGGGCGCCGAGGCGAGCGCGGCGGTGGGGAAGCCGGCACCCAGGAGCGCGCCGAGAAGGAGCGCCGCCGCCGGGGTCGACACCCGTCGGCGGAGCCGCCGGAGCGGTTCCTCGGTCGGCCGCTGCCGATGCGCGCGGCTGGGGTGGGTCTGGCGGTGCATCACGGCTCACCTCCGTGGGTCCCAGTGGTCCGCGGGGTCGGGGCGGCCCGGCCGTCCGCGTGGGTGCGCAGCGTTGACCACGTCCCACGCGACTCCATGCCGAAGCTACCGGGTGGGCCTTATATACAAAATGGCGAAGAATGGTCGTGGAATTGACCCGCGTGGCGCAATCCCCGCGTGGTCAGTCGATGCCGCGCGCGGTCAGCGCCTCGCCCATCGCCTCGGCCGATCGGATCAGGCCCACGATGACCGGCACCACCATGAGGTGCGGGCGTCCGCGCAGGCCGCGGGCGATGTAGGCCTCGCGCGAGGCGCGCCAGGCCGATGCCGCCATGGGGATGGACCGGATGGTCAGGGCGAGCAGCAGCGCCACCCGCTCCGGGCGCACGCCGGCGAAGCGCAGAGGGCGGGCCAGCCGCTCGAAGAGCTCCAGCATCTCGCTCACCCGGGTGACCATGGTGACCAGCCCCGAGAGCAGCACCGCCGCGGCGAGCTGGGCGCAGACCCGCACCGCCGCGGGCCCGTCACCCGCCAGCGCCTGGAAGGCGGCGATGAGGGCGAGGAAGGGCAGCAGCGGGCGCAGGGTCCGCGCGACCGCTCGGGGGCCCAGCCCGCACAGCGGGTGCAGCAGCAGCGCGGCCACGACGGCGGCCAGCGCGACCCAGAGGTTCGCGGCGGCGACGATCGCGGTGACCGCCACTACCAGGGCGAGGAGCTTGGCGCCGGCGGGCAGCCGGTGGGCGGGCGAGGTCCCGGGGACGTAGAGCCCGAGCATGCTCACGTCGGGTGCTCCTCCGGGGCGGGGTCCTCGGCGCGGGCGTCCATCAGCGCGGTGTAGTGGGCGATCGCGGCCTGCGGGACACCGTCGAAGACGACCCGCCCCTCGTCCATGACCACGACCCGGTCGAACCCGGCGAGCGTGCCGAGGTGGTGGGTGAGCAGGATGACCTGCTGCGGCAGCGCCCGCAGCGCCCGCTCGACCACCCGGACGTTGTGGAGGTCCAGCAGGGTCGTGGGCTCGTCGCAGACGAGCACATCGGGCTCGGTGACCAGCACCGACGCCAGCGCCAGCATCTGCTTCTGGCCGCCCGAGAGCAGGTGCGCCGGGTGGTCGCGGTGCCCCTCCAGGCCGTGGCGGCGCAGGACCGCGTCCACCCGCGCGTCGGTCTCGGCGCGCCCCAGGCCGCTTCCGCGCAGCCCGATGCGCACGTCCTCGGCGACCGTGGGCATGACGATCTGGGCCGCGGGATCGGCGAAGACGAAGCCGACCCGGCTGCGGACCCACCGGGCGTGCCGGCGGGTATCGCGGCCGTCGAGCAGGACCCGCCCGGAGTCGGGCAGGACGAGGCCGTTGAGGGTGCGGGCGAGCGTCGACTTGCCCGACCCGTTGGCGCCGATGATCCCGATGCGGCGCTCGGCCAGGTCCAGGGAGACGTCGCGCAGGACGGGGCGGCCGTCGTAGGCGTGCGTCACGTTCTCCACGCGCAGCATCGGGTGGTATCGCTCCTGGTCAGGTCGGTTTTCGGTGGGTGCCGGGCCCCGGTGGCAGCCTATGCGTCCTCGCGCGCGGCGGCGTCGACGGGGCGGCCGGCCGGTGGGATCGGGTAGGAGCGGTGGACCGCCGCGGCGATGGCCGCCGCCAGCGCCGCCTTGGCGAGGTCGCCGGGCAGGAAGACGCCCACCCCGACCACCGAGGCCAGCAGGCCGTCGCCGAGCGCGACCGCGCTCCACGGGACGCCGACGAGGTAGACCACGCCGATCCCGCCCAGCACATTGGCGCCGAGCCCGGGCCAGAAGCGGTAGCGGGGCAGGAGGCGCCCCACGATCAGCCCGATGGCCAGCGCCCCCGCCACCCAGCCGAGCATGTAGCCGCCGGTGGGACCGAGGAATGGGGCGACCCCGCCGCGCCCGCCGGGCAACAGGGGCAGCCCGGCCAGGGTCAGCGCGAGGAAGGCGAGGACGGCCAGGGCCCCGCGCTTGGCCCCGAGCAGGCTGGGGGCGAGCATGACGCCGAGGGTCTGGAGGGTGATGGGCACGGGGCCGACGGGGATGGCGAACGGCATGCTCAGAACGGCCAGCAGCGCCGCGAACATGGCGATGAGGGCGAGGTCGCGGGCGGTGAGCCCGCGGCGGCGGGCCGCGGGCGCAGGGGTGTCGGGCATGGCTCTTCCCATCGTGCCGGGGTGATGGAGGGCGGAACCGCACTTCCCATTGTCCGCTATGCCCGGTTCACGGGAAGGGGGCGGCGGCGACAGTTCGCCCCGCTGGAAGTTGTGGGTTTCCGCGATTGTCCACCGCGCCCGTATCCCCACAGGAAGTGGCGAGTCCGGGCACCGGCGGGATCGCCCGCGTGGCCGCCGGTGGCCGGGCAGGCGGGCCGGCAGCGGCGATCGCCGCCACGCGGCCATGGCGGTCGGCCTGGAGGGCCGGGCGGCCGTCGGTATCCGGGACCGGAGGACGCCGCCCCGGGGGCGGCGTCATACCCGCCGCCCGCGGAATCCCGCGCGGCCGTCGCCGGCGGCCGATCGCCGCCGGGGTTCCCGGTGGACGTCGACGCCCGTGGATTCGCCGGCCCGCGCCCTCGCGCCCCGACGGCCCCGGACGACGGTTCGCGCGCCTTGGCGGCGCCTCACCCCGCCGGAAGTACGCAGGCGGGGTCGGGCACGGGCAGGCGGTGCCCGGTGTCGGTGGGCAGGCCGCCCTCCGGATCCGTCCGCAGCACCGCGAGGACGCCCTCGTGCTGGGCGGCGACCACGATGAAGTCGCCCACCAGGGCGAAATGGCGCGGCCAGGCGCCCCCGGCCGGGACGTGCCCCAGGGGCCGCAGGGCCGCCCCGCCGTCGGTGACCGCGAAGACCGCGATGGTGTCGCTGCCCCGGTTGGCGACGTAGAGGCGCTCCCCGTCGGCGGACAGCGCGATCTCCGACGGGAAGTCCCCGTCCTCGGCCCCCGCCGGGACGCCCGCCACCGCGGCGGCGGTGGCCGTCGGCCGGTCCCAGCGCAGGACGTGCACGCGCGCGTCCAGCTCGCCGGCGACGTAGACGTGCCCGCTGGGGTGCACCGCCACGTGCCGGGGGCCCGTTCCGGGCGCGAGGCGGGCGGCGGTGAACCCCGGGCCGGCGGGGTCGGCGGCGCCGGGGTCGAAGGCGTGGCCGCGCAGTTCGTCGGTGCCCAGGTCCGCGATGAGCAGGTGCGCACCGCCCGGCGCGACCGCCGTGCTGTGGGCGTGCGGCCCCTCCTGCCGGTCCGCGCGCGGGCCGGAACCGCTGTGGGTGAGGACCTGGGGCGCCCCAGGGGCGCCAGCGGCGTCCAGGCGGTGGACGCCCACCGCGCCGTCGGCGTAGTTCGCGGTGACGATGTGGCCGCCGGCCGGGTGCACGGCCACGTGGCAGGGCGAGCCGCCGCCCGTGGGCGCCGATCCGACCGCGGCCGGCACGCCATCGGGGCCGACCGACAACGCGGTCACCCGCCCCTCGTCCACCTCGCTGACGGCGTAGACGAGCCCGCTGCGCGGGTGGGCGGCCAGGAAGGAGGCCCCTTCGACCGCGATGGCGGGCGCGCCGCCGCTCAGCTCTCCGGTGCGGGTGTCGAGGAGGACGCGGTGGACGCCCGCCCCCGATCCGGCCGGGACGGACCCGCGGGTGTAGGTGCCGATCCACAGTCTCCGCTCGGCCATGGGCCGCCCTTCCGCTCGGGGACACCGCTGCGCCACGCTCTTTTGACGATCATGCCCCCTCCGCCTCCTCCATCGCCACCGTCGCGCCGGGGAAGGGGATGCCCGCGGCGCCCAGGCGTACCCCCGTCCGCTTGATCCAGTAGCGGCGCAGCACGTCGAGCATGATGGACACCCGCAGGCCGGTGACGCCGGGCAGCGCTGCGAGGTCCGCCGACAGGAAGCCCTCCAGCGCCGCCTCGTCGCGGAAGACCCCGTGGTGGATCACGGACCCGGCGCCGGCCACCACCGAGACGTAGCGCGCCGAGGGGTGGCGGGCGAGCTGGTCGGCCACGTGGGTGATCGCGCCGGGGTGGGTCGTCAGCGACAGGATGACCTCCAGGCGCATCCCCAGCAGCGGCGGCTCCACCTCGACCCGCGGCCGGATCACGCCGCGTTCCAGCACCGACTGGGCGACCCGGTAGGCGGTGGACTGGCTGACGCCCAGCTCGCGGGCGAGCTCCCCCGATCCGATCCGGGCGTCGCGGTAGAGCAGCCGCGCCGCGGCCCGCTCATGGGCCGAGGGCGGCTCGGCGGGATCGGCGGGCGCCGCGGCGGCCGTGACGTGGCCATAGCGGGCGAGGTCGGCGGTCTGGCGGCCGGAGAGCCGGTCCAGGGTCCAGGCGTCGGCGCGCGTGACCGGGCGCAGCACCAGGTCGGACTGGGTGGAGCGCACGCCCTCGACCGACGGGATGACGCGGGTGAGCAGGTCGCGCACCTGGTCGCGGCCGGTGGGGTGGACGACGCAGTAGACGTCGGCCTCGCCGCTGGTGAGCGCGACGAGCTGGGTCTCGGGCCGTTCGGCGAGGCGCTGGGCGACCCCGACCGAGCGCCCGGGGTCGGTCCGGAGCCAGACGTGGCGCGGGTTGGCGTCGGAGAACACCGCCCAGTCGACCTGGCCGACGACGCGCAGGAGGTGCTCGGCCTGGAGGCGGTGGAGACGGCGGCCGATGGTGCTCGCCGAGCTGCCGAGAACGTCGGCGAGGACGTTGATCGGCGCCCGGGGCGCCCGTTGCAGGGCCGCCACCAGGTCCAGATCGAGGTCGTCCAGAGAGGGGTCGCGCACAATCGGATGATACGCACTATCAAACCGACTTAATGTGAATGATTCACCCATGCAACGGCCAAGCGTTGACAAATCACACCATGGGCCGTCAAATGTACTGGTCATGCGTGGGGCGGGAGGCGACCCACACCACCACGGACAGCAGTGGATCGAAGGAGTACCCGTGGCCAGGCCCGAATCCGCGCCGACCGAACGGTCGGAATCCCCCCTGTTGCGCGCCCTCCAGGCGATCGAACGCGCGGGCAACAAGCTGCCGCACCCGTTCTGGCTCTTCACGATCATGGCCGGGCTGGTCATCGTGCTCAGCGCCGTCCTGAGCGGCCTCGGCGTCGGGGCCGAGTCCCCCGTCGACGGCGAGCGCATCGCCGTCAAGAGCCTGCTGTCGGCCGAAGGCGTGCAGACGATCATCGGCGACGCCATCACCAACTACGCGGAGTTCCCGCCGCTCGCGCTCATCGTCGTGGTGATGCTCGGCGTCGCGGTGGCCGAGCGCAGCGGGATGCTCAACGCGCTGCTGCGCGGCAGCGTCACCCGCGTCCCCGGCAAGCTGCTCACGTTCTCGCTGGCCCTGGCCGGGGTCTGTGGCAGCGTGGCCTCCGACGCCGCCTACGTCGTGCTCATCCCGCTGGGCGCCATGGTGTTCAAGGCGGCCGGGCGCAGCCCGATCCTGGGGCTGGTCGTCGCCTTCGGCTCGATCTCCGCGGGCTACGACGCCTCGATCTTCATCACCCCCACCGACGCCATCCTGTCCGGGCTCACCACCAGCGCCGCCCAGGTCATCGACCCCGAATACGTGGTCACCCCGGTGGCGAACTACTACTTCAGCGCGGTCAGCTCGATCCTGCTGGCGGTCCTGGTCACGCTGGTCGCCGAGTTCGTCCTCGCCAAGCGCGTGGAGGGCCTGGCGATCGACGGCGAGGACGCCGACGCCGAACTCGGCGACCTGAAGCTGTCGCCGGTGGAGCGCCGCGGCCTGGCCCTGTCCGGGCTGGCCGTCCTCGGCGTGGCCGCCGTCCTCGCCGCGGCGCTCACCCCGGCCTCCTCACCGCTGCGCGGTCCCGAAGGCGACGTGCTCGGCTCCCCGGTGATCACCGGCATCGCCTACGTGCTCGGCTTCCTGTTCCTGCTGGCCGGCGCCGTCTACGGGCGGGTGACCGGCAGCATCACCCGCGCACGCGAGATCCCCGAGGCGATGGTCGGCGGCGTCCGCGAACTCGCCCCGGTGCTGGTCCTGTTCTTCGCCGCCTCGCAGTTCCTGGCCTACTTCCGCTGGACCGGCCTGGGCGAGGTCATCGCGATCCGCAGCGCCGGCGTGCTCGACGCCGCCGGCGTGCACCCGGTGGTGCTCTTCCTCGGCATGATCGTGATCATCTCCCTGATGAACCTGCTCATCACCAGCGGCTCGGCGCAATGGGCGCTGATCGGCCCGATCTTCGTGCCCATGATGATGCTGCTCAACGTGTCGCCCGAGACCACCCAGGCGGTGTTCCGGATCGCCGACTCCACCACCAACGTCATCAGCCCGATGAGCGCGTACTTCGTGATGGCGCTCGGCTTCCTCCAGCGCTACAGCCGCAAGGCAGGGATCGGGACCCTGTTCTCGCTGACCCTGCCCATCTCGATGACACTGCTCGTCGGCTGGACCCTGCTCTTCCTGGCCTGGTGGGCCCTCGGCATCCCGCTGGGGCCCGGCGTCCCCGTGCGCTGACCCCGGCGCCGCCCGGCGCCCGTCCCGCCCCAACCCCATCCCGAGAGAACAGAAGGTGACGACGACGTGAGCCCCCTCCCCGCCCTGGCCGAAGCGGCCCGCCGCGACCTCCCCGAGGTCCTGGCCGACCTGCGCCGCCTGGTGGAGCTGGAGACACCGAGCAACGACAAGGCACTGCTCGACGCCGGGCTGGACGGCCTCGAGGCGTGGCTGACCGAACGGCTCGGCGCCCCGGCCGAGCGCACCCGCCACGACGGCGGCGCCTACGGCGACGTCCTGGAGGCCGTCTACCCCGGCACCGGGTCCGGCGAGGTGCTGTTCCTGTGCCACTACGACACGGTGTGGCCGCGGGGCACGCTGGCCGAGTGGCCGGTGTCCGTCGACGGCGACCGCTTCACCGGCCCGGGGTGCTTTGACATGAAGGCCGGGATCGTCCAAGGGGTGTGGGCCCTGCGCCACCTGCGCGAGCTGGGCCTGCCCACGCCCACGGTGCGCGTGCTGCTCAACGGCGACGAGGAGATCGGCAGCCCCGCGTCGCGCCCGCACATCGAGCGCGCCGCCAAGGGCACCGACCTCGCGCTCGTCCTGGAGCCCAGCCGCGAGGGCCGGGTGAAGACCGGGCGCAAGGGCATGGGCCTGTTCGACCTGGAGGTGCTGGGCGTGGAGTCCCACGCCGGGCTCGACCCCGAGGCCGGGGCCAGCGCCGTGCACGCCCTGGCCGGCCTGGTGCCCGCGATCACCGCCCTCGCCGACCCCGCACGCGGCACCACGGTCAACATCGGGGTGATCGCTGGTGGCACCGGCCGCAACGTGGTGGCCGGGCGCGCGACCTGCGAGATCGACGTGCGCATCCAGGACCCCGCGGAGATGCCCCGGGTCGACGCCGGGCTCGCCGCGCTCGCGCCCGCCGACCCGCGGGTGCGCCTGCGCCTCACCGGCGGCTGGAACCGTCCCCCGATGAACCCCAACCCGGCCACCGAGCGGATGTTCGCCACGGCGCGCGCGGTCGCACAGGGCCTGGGCGGCGACCTGGAGCAGGTCTCCGTCGGCGGGGCCAGCGACGGCAACTTCGTCTCGGCCATGGGCGGGGCCGTCCTGGACGGCATGGGCGCAGCGGGGGCGGGCCCGCACTCGCGCGACGAGCACGTGCTGATCAGCGCGACCCCGCACCAGGTGGCGCTGGCGTCGGGCCTGCTGACGGCGGTCGCAGGGGGCTGACCGGACAGCCCGGAGACCCCGGGGCCAGCCCCTGGGCGACACCGTGAAGATGCGAGAGGCGCGCGACCGGTCCGGTCGCGCGCCTCTCGCAGTCCTGCCCGCCGGTCAGCCGACGAGCTCGGCGCGCCTGGGGCGGGACAGGGTGAACTCCAAGAGCCGCCGCAGGACGGTACCGGAGGACCGGCGGTCCCGCGCGTCGAAGTCGACGATCGGGATGTCCGGCGCGATCTCCAGCGCCTCGCGGATCTCGTCGGCGGTGTAGCCCAGCTCCCCGTCGAACTTGTTCAGCGCGACGATGTAGGGGATGTTCTGGTGCTTCTCGAAGTAGTCGATCGCGTCGAAGCAGTCGGCGAGCCGACGGCTGTCGACGACGATCACGGCGCCCACCGCGCCGCGCACGATGTCGTCCCACATGAACCAGAAGCGGGCCTGCCCCGGGGTGCCGAACATGTACATGATCAGCTCCTGTTCCAGGGTGAGCCGACCGAAGTCCATGGCGACGGTGGTGGTGACCTTGCCGGGCGTGGCCGTTGTGTCGTCGTGGGCCACGCTGGCCTCGGTCATGACGGCCTCGGTGGAGACCGGGGGGATCTCCGATACCGAGCCCACGAGGGTGGTCTTGCCCGCGCCGAATCCACCTGCGATGACGATCTTGGTGGAAACCAGCGACGCGTTGCTCTTATTGGAAGAGACGTTCGAGTCCACGCAGCGCCCTCTCCAGAACTTGATTCTCCGACGGGCTGTGGCCCGTGATGGTCGGGTGGATGTATACGAGCCCCTGGTCGGCGAGGTCGCTCAAGAGGACCTGGGTCACGCCCATGGGGATCTTCAGTTCCGCGGCGATTTCGGCGACGGAACGCGCTTCCCGGCACAGCTCGTAGATGTTCTGCGACTCCGGCAGCAGGTTCGCCGGGGTCGAGGCGCCGGCGTCCGCGGTGGACACCAGCGTCTGCACCATCAGCGGGTGACGGGAGCGCGTACGTCCGCCCGTGAAGGTGTAGGGGCGGATCCGCGTACCCCTTCTCCTGCGAATGCTCATTGCGGCGGCTCCCTCTTCACACAGCGGGCACGGCTCGGCGTTGCGGTGGCGATGGCCTGGGTCACGGGGCCATGACCTCACGCAGCTGGTTGCGCAGCTGGGGGGTGAGCGCGTGGCCCGCGCTCTCCACCAGCAGCGTCATCTTGTAGGCGACGATCTTCATGTCGGCGTCCCCGCTGGTGAGCACGGCGAGCGAGGAGCCGTCGCTGATGGACATGACGAACAGGTGACCGTGCTGCATGCGCAGGATCAGCTGATCGGTGTCGCCCTTGCCGAACATGCGCGCGGTGCCGTCGGCCAGGCTCTGGAGGCCGCTGGCGATGGCGGCGAGCTGCTCGGCGTACTCGTCGGGGAAGTCGCGGGAGGCGGCGAGAAGCAAACCGTCGGAGGAGACGACCACCGCGTGCTCGACCCCGGAGACTTCGGAGACGAAGTTGGAGATGAGCCAGGTGAAGTTCTCAGCGCTCTCACTCAAGCGGTTGTCCATATCCGTCCAGATTCTCGATCGATTCGGTCAGGAACGCGCGGGCCTGCGGGAACGCCCTACTCATCCGCAGAGGCCTCGCGCTGGCCTTCGAGGAAGCCCTCCAGGTCGGCGCGGATCCGCTCGGCGCGGGAGGTGGATCCGGCGGCCTCGCCCTCGGCGGCGTCCTGCGCCGCTGCTGCGGCCGGGTCGGCGGGATCGGCCGCCGGTGTGGCCTCTGTGGGTGGCGCCATGGGCACTGGCGCCGTGTTCTTGTGCGCGCTGCGTCGCGGCAGCCCCGCCGCGGTCACCGAGGAGTCCATGGCGCTGCTCTTCTCCTGCTTGTGCGAGACGGGAGCGGGCTGGGCCGGGGGGGCGATGTGGTCCGGGGACTGGCCGGCCGGCACGTGGCGCGGCGCGGGGCGGGGTTCCGACGGCGGGGCCGCGGGGCGCGGCCCGGTCGTGCCGAACAGGTCGACGGGCAGGACGACGTGGGCGCTGACGCCGCGGAAGGCGCGCGCCTCCAGCTGCACCTGGACACCGTGGCGGTGCGCGATGCGGCTGACGACGTAGAGGCCCATGTGCCGGATGACCTGGTCGTCGAGGACCGGCTCACCGCGGAGCCGGGAGTTGAGCGATTCGAGCTGCGCGGCCGGGATGCCGATGCCCTCGTCCTCGACGGTGATGAGCAGCTTGTCGCTGCCCATGCGCTGGGCGCTGACGACGACCTGCGCGTGCTCGGGCGACTTCTCCGTCGCGTTGTCCATGAGCTCGGCCAGGAGGTGGCTGATGTCGTCGGCGGCCGTGCCGGCGACGAACAGCTCCGGGAGCCGGCCCAGCTGGACCCGCTGGTACTCGCTGATCTCGGAGATCGCGGCGCGGGCCACGTCGAGGAGCGGCACCGGCTCGGTGGAGGTGTCGCCGCTGTCCTGGTCGGCCAGGACGAGCAGGTTCTCGCCGTTGCGGCGCATCCGCGTGGCGAGGTTGTCGATCTTGAACAGCTTCTCCAGCAGCTCCGGGTCCTCGCTGCTGTCCTCCAGCTCTTCGACGACCTCGATGAGGGAGTCGACCAGCGCGAGGTCGCGCAGCGCCAGCCCGGCCAGGGTGCCGGTGACCAGCTCCTGCTGCCCGGGGCCGGCCTTCTCCGCGGCCGGCTCGGCGGGCTGCGGCCCGGTGTCGGACACCGGCGCGGGCGCGGCGGCCTGCTCCGGAGCGGGGGCCGCCTGGGCCTGGGGCTGCCCCCACGCCTGCTGCGGCTGGTGCTGCTGCTGGGGGTAGGGGTAGACCGGCTGCTGCTGCGGCACGTAGGCCACGGGCTGCTGCGGCTGCTGGGGGTGCCCGTAGGGCGCCTGCGGGTAGGGCTGGCCTGCGGCCTGCTGCTGGTTCACGTACTGCTGTTGCTGCGCGAGCTGCTGGGCGTAGAGCCGCTGCTGCGCGTTGAACAGCTCCTGTGCGGTCATCTGGCCGGACTGCCGGGAGCTGCGGCCGAAGCCGAGGCGCTCGGTGAAGCGCCTCCAGCGTCCGCGCTGGGGCGGCGGAGCGGCGCCGGTACCCTCTGCGCGCATCATGTGCGTGAGGGGGTGCTCCCCGTTCTGTCCAGCCGATGGCTGCTGCATCTGGGGCTGATTCCCTTGCCCAGTCGATGATGGCGCCTGCGCCACAGCACATCTCCTCGTATACGGGGGGAACTGTCGGACGGTGGGCCGCGCGTACGCGTCTCGGTCGGCGCCGGGTGCACCGCGTCCTCCGGACGGCCGGGGAACAGCGGGCCGCAAGGGAGACCGATCGCGCTGCGTGATCACGGCCGCGACGGGCGAACCGCCGGGAATACCGCCTTAATCTCAACGAATCGGCGGTCACGCTAGCACAGAAAGCCTTGCGCAATCAGGGCTCCCGTGGGGCGCAAGGGGCGCCTGCCCGATTCACGGCGCCCGCGAAAGTGATCTTGGTCGGCGCACCTGCGACGGCGTGACCGGCGGCGGAACCCGCCGGGATACCCTTTCGGCGAAATATGAGCAAAATCACATCTCTGGTGCGTGCCCCGGTCCGCCGCACCCCACCCCAGGTCCGGCCGCACGCCGGGCCCGGCGGGGCCGTCCGTCACACAGTGTGCGCGGCTCCGGGACGGCCCGCGGCCGGTGCGCGCCCTATGCCTCGCCGGCCGCGTCGATCGCTTTCAGGATGCGCTTCTCGGAGACCGGATAGGCGGTCCCCAGCTCCTGAGCGAAGAAGCTGACCCGCAGCTCCTCCAGCATCCAGCGGATCTCGCGCACGTCGGGGTCGTCGGCGCGGCCCGGCCGCAGGCCGGCGAGGAGCTTCTCGCGGGCCAGCCGCATCTGCTCGACCTTGGCCATGTTGACCTGGTCGCGCCGGGGGTTCTCGGGGAGCTTGGCCAGGCGCATGTCGATCGCCCGCAGGTAGCGCTCCAGATCGGGCAGGCGGTGCAGGCCCGCTTCGGTGACGAACCCGGCGTGGATCAACCCGGCGAGCTGGCCCTGGGCATCGTTGAGCGAGGGCAGGACGGCCAGGCTCGTGGTCCCCTTCAGGCTGCGCCCCACCCGGTGGGCTGCGGCCAGGACGCGCGCGGCGCCGGCCACCACCGCCTCCAGGGCATCGGGCAGCCCGGCGCGCACGTGGTCGCGCAGCGCGGCGAAGGCCTCGGGGTCGCGGACCGGCCCGCCGGCCTCGGCCATGAGGGAGTCGACGGCGCACCGGAGGCAGTCGTCGAGGAGCCGCTGGACGCCGCCGTGCGGGTTGTGGCCGAGCGCGAGCTTGGCCGTGTTGTCGAGGCCCCGCAGGACCCTTGCGGCCGGGGAGTCCACCTGGAGCAGGAGCAGCCGCCGCACCCCCGCCCGCATCGCCGATCGCTGCTCGGCCTCGGTGTCGAAGATCCGGATGGCCACGCTGTCGCCGTCGTCGACCAGGGCGGGGTAGCCCTTGACCGCGGGGCCGGCGGACTTGCGCTCGAAGACGGGCTGGAGGGGGCCGAAGTCCCAGTCGGTGAGCCCCGTCTTCTCGATGCCCTTGGCCTCGGCCGCGATCGCCTTCTGCAACCGCGGGCGCAGCCGGCCGCGCAGGGCGTCGAGGTCCTTGTCCTCGGCCAGGGTCCGCTGCCGGTCGTCCACCGCGCGGAAGGTGATCCGCAGGTGGTCGGGGACGCGGTCGAGCTGGAAGTCCGCGGGCGAGATGCGCTCCCCGCTCATGCGCCCCAGCTCGCGGCCGAGCGCCTCGGTCAGCGGCTCGCTGTACGGCGTGAGGGCGCCCAGCACCTTGGCCGCGTGGTCGGGCACGGGCACGAAGTTGCGGCGCAGCGGTTTGGGCAGCGAGCGCAACAGCGCCGTGACGAGGTCCGCGCGCAGGCCGGGGATCTGCCAGTCGAACCCCTCGGAGCCGACCTGGTTGAGGACCTTGAGGGGGATGTGCGCGGTGACGCCGTCGGCCTCGGTGCCCGGCTCGAACTGGTAGGTGAGCGGGAAGACGAGGTCGCCCTGGCGCCAGGAGTCGGGGTAGTCCTCCTCCCGGACCGCCTCGGAGCCCTCGTTGATGAGCATCGACTTCTCGAACGACAGCAGGTCGGGGTCGCTGCGGCGGGCCTGCTTCCACCAGGCGTCGAAGTGCGCGGCCGACACCGCCTCGTCGCCCACGCGCTCGTCGTAGAACGCGAAGAGCGTCTCGTCGTCGACCAGGATGTCGCGGCGGCGCGCGCGGTGCTCCAGGTCCTCGACCTCGGCCAGCAGGCGGCGGTTGTCGTGGAAGAAGCGGTGGTGGGTCTGCCAGTCGCCCTCGACGAGCGCGTGCCGGATGAACAGCTCGCGGGAGACCTCGGGGTCCACCGAGCCGTAGCCCACCTTGCGCTGGGCCACGATCGGCACACCGTAGAGGGTGACGCGCTCGTAGGCCATGACGGCGCCGCGGTTCTTCTCCCAGTGGGGTTCGCTGTAGGTGCGCTTGACGAGGTGGCCGGCGAGCCGCTCGGCCCACTCGGGCTCGATGCGCGCGACCATGCGGCCCCACAGCCGCGAGGTCTCGACCAGCTCGGCGGCCATGACATAGCGGGGCTGCTTCTTGAACAGCGAGGAGCCGGGGAAGACGGCGAACCGCGCGCCGCGCCCGCCCAGGTACTCGTGCTTCTCGGGGTCCTTCAGGCCGATGTGGGACAGGAGGCCCGACAGCAGGGAGATGTGCACGTTGCGGGGGTCGGGGGCGGCGCTGTTGAGCGTGATCCCCATGGTCTTGGCGACCTGCTTGAGCTGGCTGTAGATGTCCTGCCACTCGCGCACCCGCAGGTAGTTCAGGAACTCGTCGCGGCACAGCCGGCGGAACCGGCTGCCGGACAGCTCCTTCTGCTGCTCCTGGAGGTAGGACCACAGGTTCAGGTAGGCGAGGAAGTCCGATTCCTTGTCGGCGAACCGGGCGTGCTTCTCGGCGGCGGCCTGCTGCTTGTCGACCGGGCGCTCGCGCGGGTCCTGGATCGACAGGGCCGCCGCGATGATCATCACCTCGCGGACGCAGCCGTTGGCCTCGGCCTCCAGCACCATGCGGGCCAGCCGGGGGTCGACCGGGAGCTGGGCGAGCCTGCGGCCCATAGGGGTCAGGCGGCGCTGGGGGCCGTCCTCGGCCGTGTCGAGCGCGCCCAGCTCATGAAGCAGGGTCACGCCGTCCTTGATCTGGCGGCGGTCGGGGCCCTCGACGAAGGGGAACGCCGCGATGTCGCCCAGGCCCAGCGACGCCATCTGCAAGATGACCGAGGCGAGGTTGGTGCGCAGGATCTCCGGGTCGGTGAACTCCGGCCGGGAGAGGAAGTCCTCCTCGGAGTACAGCCGGATGCAGATGCCCTCGGCCACGCGCCCGCAGCGGCCCTTGCGCTGGTTGGCCGACGCCTGGGAGACGGCTTCGATGGGCAGCCGCTGCACCTTGGTGCGGTGGCTGTAGCGGGAGATCCGCGCGGTGCCGGGGTCGATCACGTAGCGGATCCCGGGGACGGTCAGGGAGGTCTCGGCGACGTTGGTGGCCAGGACGATCCGCCGCCCGCGGTGGGCGGCGAACACGCGGTGCTGCTCGGCGGCCGAGAGCCGGGCGTACAGCGGCAGGATCTCGGTGTCGCGCAGCCGCTGCTTCTCCAGCGCCTCCGCGGTGTCGCGGATCTCCCGCTCCCCGCTGAGGAAGACCAGGATGTCCCCGTTGCCCTCGGCCCGGAGCTCGTCGACGGCGTCGAGGATGGCCTGGACCTGGTCGCGGTCCTCGCCGGTGCGGCCGGGGTCCTCGGCGTCGCCCTCGATGGGGCGGTAGCGGACCTCCACCGGGAACGTGCGGCCCGACACCTCCACGACGGGGGCGTCGCCGAAGTGCCGGGAGAAGCGCTCGGGGTCGATGGTCGCCGAGGTGATGACGACCTTCAGGTCGGGGCGGCGGGGCAGCAGCTGCTTGATGTAGCCGAGCAGGAAGTCGATGTTGAGGCTGCGCTCGTGCGCCTCGTCGATGATGAGGGTGTCGTAGCGCCGCAGCATGCGGTCCTGCTGGATCTCGGCGAGCAGGATGCCGTCGGTCATGACCTTGACCAGCGTGTCGTCGCCGGAGTGGTCGGTGAAGCGGACCTTGTAGCCGACCGCCTCGCCCATGGGCGTGGCCAGCTCCTCGGCGATGCGCTCGGCCACCGTGCGCGCGGCGATGCGGCGGGGCTGGGTGTGTCCGATGGTGCCGAGGACCCCGCGGCCCAGCTCCATGCAGATCTTGGGGAGCTGGGTGGTCTTGCCCGACCCGGTCTCGCCCGCGACGATGACCACCTGGTGGTCGCGGATGGCCTCGGCGATCTCGTCCTTGCGGCGGCTGACGGGCAGCGCTTCGGGATAGGTGATCGAGGGCACGGCGGCGCGGCGCCGCTCCAGGCGGAGTTCGGCGAGGTCGATGTCGGAGGCGATCTGGGTCGCGACGGCGGTGCGCTTGCGGTCGTCGCGGATCTTCTGGAGTCCGTCGATACGGCGGCGCAGCCGGTGCCGGTCGGCCGGCATCAGCTCGGGCAGGCGGTCGCGGAGTTCGGCGAGGGGTGATCTCGCAGGCGGGGTTCTCATACCGGATTACAGGATAAGAGCGCGGGCAAGGGTTTTTCTCCCGCGCCCGCCGACGACCGCCCTGCCGGCCCCGCGAGCCGTCAGCCGGGATCCGGGCCGCCCGCCGCGCGCGGGCCCAGGCCCAGGGCGGGCAGGATGGCCTGGTCGACGATGGCGGCGATGACGTCGTCGCCGGGCAGCGCGTCGGAGTCGAAGCCCTGCTTGAACAGCAGCGCCTCCCCGATGTCGGCCACCACCGGGGTGACCAGGCCCGGGTCGAACGCGCCGCGCTCGGCGTAGTGGAGCAGCACGGTGCGGGTGAAGCGGCCGCCTTTGGCGTCGAACACCTGCCGGTAGACGGCGTCGACGAGCTCGGGGTGGCGCTCCCGTTCGGTCACGACCGCGGCCACGGCGCGCGCCATCGGTGAGCCCATCCAGTCGCGCATCAGCTTCAGCGACCGGATGAGGTCGCCGCGGAGGTCGTCGGCCGACGGCGACGGGACCTCCTGGGGGAACTCCCGCTGGAACGCATCCAGCAGCAGCTCGTGCGGTGCGGACCAGCGCCGGTACAGCGAGGTCTTGGCGGTGCCCGCGCGCCGGGCGATCCCCTCCATGGTGAGCCGCCCCAGCCCGGTCTCCAGGAGTTCGGCGATCGCCGCCTCGTGGATGGCCCGGATCAGCTCGTCACCGCGCCGCCGGGTTCCGGCGCGCCGCCCCCCGCCGCTCTCGTCCACGTCCCCACACCCCTCATTGGATACGCACGCGTATCCAATCGTGCTAGCGTTAGATACGACAACGTATCCAATTTCCATCGTACGCCGACCTCTCGGTGCGGCCGGGAAAGGAACCTTCTCATGCGACCCCCCGCGCCCGCCGGGCCACCGCAGACACAGCGCGCGCTCCCGGCGTCCGGCCGCTCCCTGGCCCCCGACCTCGCCCGCGGGGTCATGCTGCTGCTCATCGCGACCGTGCACGCCCACATGATCTGGCAGCTGCAATCCGGCACCGGCGCGGCCGCCGCCCCGCCCGACACCCTGGCCACGCTCGCCATGGTGGTGTTCGGAGAGGCGCGCGGCTACCCGATGTTCGCCGCCCTCTTCGGCTACGGCCTGGCGGGCATCCTGATCCGGGCCCAGGCGTCCGGGCGCGACTGGCCGCAGGTCCGCGGCCTGCTGCGCCGCCGCGGGCGCTGGCTGGTGCTCTTCGGCCTGGCCCACACCGCGCTGCTGTTCTCGGGCGACATCCTGGCGGTCTACGGGGTCATCGCCCTGCTCCTCACCCCCGTGCTGCGCTTCCCCGGGCGCCGGCTCCTCGCCCATGCCGCGGCGTGGGGCGTGGCGGGCTCCCTGCTCTACTCCGTGCTGTACCACCTGCTCCTGGGGGCGGTCGGGGGTTCCTCCGGCACCGCGCCGCCGCAGGACGCGTTCACCGACATGGCGGTCCGGCTGGTGTCCTGGCCGGTCACGGTTCCGCTGTTCCTGCTGACCGCGGTGTTCCCGTTCCTCGTGGGCGTGTGGGCCGGCCGCCGCCGGCTCCTGGACGAACCCGCACGGCACACCGGGCTGCTGACGAAGACCGCCCTGATCGGCATCGCGGTGGGCGCGCTCGGCGGGTTGCCCCAGGCGCTCATCGCCATCGGCGCCTGGGCCGAGCCCCCGGTCGCCGCGTCGCTGGCCACCGGGTGGCTGCACACCCTGACCGGGTACGCGGGAGGGTTCGGCTACGCCGCGCTGATCGCGCTCGCCGCGGTGGCGATCGGCGACAGGCGGGGGCTCGCGACACGTGCGCTGGCCGCCTGCGGGCAGCGCTCCATGACCTGCTACCTGCTGCAATCGCTGGCCTGGCTGGTCCTGTTCACCCCCTACACGCTCGACCTGGCAGGGGGGATCAACGGCCTGGAGGCGGTCGGGATCGGGGCCGCGGTCTGGCTGGCCACCGTTGTCCTGGCCGAGCTGCTGAGCCGGGCCGACCGGCGCGGCCCGGCCGAGACCGCCCTGCGGCGCCTCACCTACGGTCCGTCGCCCTCAGCCCGCCGACCCGCGGCCGACGACGCCCCGGTCCCCTGACGCCGCGCGCGCTCAGGACCGCCCCGGCGTGGACGGCGCCGGGGCTTTCGGGCCGGCCGTCGCCCGCCCCCGCGGTGCCGCGGCTCTCAGGCCGTGACGCGGGCCAGGGCGCGGAAGATGACGGCGGTCGAGGCGGCGCCGGGGTCCTCGTGGCCGATGCTGCGCTCACCGAGGTAGGAGGCGCGGCCCTTGCGGGCCTGCATCTGCACGGTCGAACGCGCGCCCTCCTCCGCCGCCGCGGCGGCGGTGTCGGNNNNCGGCGGCCGCCAGGCCGGAGCCCTCGGCCGCGCCCGCGTCCAGCGCGTCGACCGCGGGCACGAACGCGTCGAGCATGGTCTTGTCGCCGGGGTGGGCGCCGCCCAGCGTGCGCAGCGCGTCGGCCCCGGCGGTCAGCGCCTCGGCGAGCGCCCCGAGATCGGCCTCGGGCCGGGTCAGCCGCTCGCCCGCCGTGCGGAAGGCCACGCCGTACAGCGGGCCGGCGGCGCCGCCCACGCGCGCGATCAGCGTCTTGCCGGTCCGCACCAGGACGTCGCCGGGGCAGGCGGCATCCTCGCCGGCGAGGGCGGTGACGGCGGCCGTGAACCCGCGTTCGAGGTTGTTGCCGTGGTCGCCGTCGCCGATGGCGGTGTCCAGGTCAGTGAGGTGCTGCTTCTCGTTGACGACGGACGCCGCGATGGCGGTGATCCAGGCGCGGGCGAGATCGGTGTCCACCGGCTCCTCCAGGTGCGTGTCGGCGTGGTGCGGGCCGGTGGATCCGGGCCCGGTACGGGTGGTGGCCGCCGGGTCGCCGGGGGCGGGCCCCCGCGGCGGCCGCGGGCGCGGGTCAGCACCCCCAGCGCAGGCCGGGGGTGTTCACCGGGGCGTCCCACAGGTCGAGGAAGCCGTCCTCGGCGGTGCAGACCGTGAGGGAGCAGCCGGCCATGTCCAGGCTGGTGATGTAGTTGCCGACCAGGTTGCGCGCGATGCCCACGCCGGAGTCGGCGAGCCGGCCGGAGGCCTCGTTGAAGACGAGGTAGAGCTCGCTGAGCGGCGTTCCGCCGAGCCCGTTGACGATCACGATGGCGTCGGTGCCCCGCTCCAGCGGGCGGTCGTCGAGCAGGGCCAGCACCATGCCGCGGACGATCTCGCGGGCGGGGCGGAGCTTCTCGCGGCGGCGGCCGGGCTCGCCGTGGATGCCCACGCCGACCTCGATCTCGTCCTCGGCGAGGTCGAACCCCGGGCGCCCGGTGCCCGGTGTGGTGCCGGGCCTGAGGGCGACGGCGAACGAGCGCGAGGCGGAGTCGACCCGGCGCGCGACCTCGGCAACGGCGGCCAGGGAGTCGCCGCGGGCGGCGGCCGCGCCGGCCATCTTCTCCACGAGCAGGGTGGCGCCGGTACCGCGCCGGCCGGCGGTGTAGGTGGAGTCCTGGACCGCGACGTCGTCGTCGACCAGGACGGTCTCGACGCGCAGGCCCTCCTCGGCGGCGAGCTCGGCGGCGAGGCGGCAGTTCATGACGTCGCCGGTGTAGTTCTTCACGATCAGCAGGACGCCCTCGCCGGAGTCGGCGGCCCGGATGGCGGCCAGCAGCTGGTCGGGCACCGGGGAGGTGAAGATCTCGCCGGGGCACGCGGCGTCGAGCATGCCTTCGCCGACGAACCCGCTGTGCAGCGGTTCATGGCCCGAGCCCCCGCCCGACACCAGGCCGACCTTGCCGGCGACGGCGCCGCGGGCGCGGGTGACCACGCGGTTCGCCTGGTCGACGCTGAGTTCGGGGTGGGCGGCGGCGAAGCCGGCGAGGGCGTCGGACAGGTAGGAGTCTGCGGAGTTGAGGAACTTCTTCACGATCGGACTCCCAGGCTGATCGGTGTCGCGGCGCGTGACACGGGTCACGAAGTGCTCATGGTCGTAGCCTAGTTCTTTATGGAGAGCCGCGTCGGGATCGTCCTCGTGTCGCACAGTGATCGCCTGGCGGGCGGCCTGCGCGACCTGCTCGCCCAGCTGGGATCGGGCGCCGCGCCGGTGGCCGTGGCGGGCGGCACCGACGACGGCGGGATCGGCACCAGCCACGACCTGATCCGGGCGGCGATCGCCGAGGCCGATCAGGGGGCGGGCGTGGTGGTCCTGCCCGACATCGGCAGCGCCGTGCTCACGGCCCGCCTGGTGCTGGAGGACGAGCCGCGCGCGGACGTCGTGGTGGTCGACGCCCCCTTTGTGGAGGGTGCCGTGGCGGCGGTGGCCACCGCCAACGGCGGCGCCGCACTGGAGGCGGTCGTCGCGGCGGCGCGCGAGGCGCGCACCATTCCCAAGTTCCCGTCCTAGGCCCCGGAGTGCGGTGGGGCCTCTGACGTGGCCGTTCGGCCCGTGACCATTAATCGGACAAGTGAGTCCGGTTCGATCGCCGATACGGCAAGCGCGTTTCCCGCAGAATCACATTCGGTGAATGCACTTCAGTTACTACCCGGTACGACCGGGTTGCGATGATCGATCAAATCCCGGGGGCCACATTCGGCCTCGCGAACGGCGAACCAAACGCACCGCGTGGGCGATATACCAGGTGGAACGGCATCTCGCAGAAAGGTGTGCCTTCCGCCGCACAAAGTTAATATGATCACCACCTTTCCCTACAAAGAGTCAGGTAGGTTTTCAAGGCCCGAAGGGCTCGACATCCTGTTCGCCCAGTATCAGTTCAGGAAGGTGTGATGCTCATGGCGCCCAGAACGATCAAGCGCGGCCCCGCCGATCCCGATCCGGCCCGGCTGCGCCCGATTCTCGAACGGGCCATGCGAATGCCAGCTCTGAGTGACAAGTATGCCGCCGCCCGCAGTTCACGAACGGTTCCCACCTTGCGGGATTTGCCGGTTCTCACCAGGGAGGATGTCAATAAGGCCATCGACCATCTGCTCCGGCGCGATCCGGGGCGCCTGGAAGGCACGTTGCTCAACGTCACGGGCGGCACGATGTCGGAGCCGCGGCTAGGGATCGTCCCCGAGGACATGTTCCTCACCGAGATCCGCACCCGCTGGAACCCGCTCGACACCGGCGACCTGCTCATCAGCCTCTTCTCACCCGGGCACATGTGGTCGGCGCACTACTTCCACAACGCGCTGGGCCGCCGCTCGGGGGCATCGACCATCCCGTTCGAGACCCCCGACGACGCCGAACTCGGCCGCTGCCTGGACTTCTACGAGGGCCTGGGCGCCACGGCCCTGGCGGCCACACCCGATGCCATCCGCCGCATCCTGCGGTTCTGCGCATCGACCGGGCGGCGGCTGCCGTGGCTGCACAAGCTGCTGTGGGCCGGAACCGGGTTCGACGACGCCACCGCCGAACTGCTCTCGCGGCAGTTCCCGCACGTGCAGGCGTGGGGGCTCTACGGTTCGGCCGAGACCTGGATGATCGGCCATATCGGACCTGAGTGCGCGCGCAACACCTTCCATGTGCTCCCCCACCAACACGTGGAGATCGACAACGGCCGCCTCCTGCTGACCACCCTGCACGACGATTCCGTCGTACCGCTGATCCGCTACGACATCGGTGTGGCCGGTTCTTGGGGAACCTGCACCTGCGGCCGTACAGACCGCGCGATCCGGGTTTCCCAGCGCACCGATTCGCTGTTCGAACTCCTCAATCAGCTCGTTTCACCCGATGACCTGGTGGAACTCGCCTTGCAACTCGAAACCGTCCGCGAAGCCGAGGTCGTCCTGATGGAACCGGGAACCGAGAACGCGCGAATGCATTTGCGCGTGCGTGTGGAACCCGGCGTCGACGCCGACCCCTACACCTGTGAATGGATCCGGCACCACGTCGTCACCGGAAGTTTCGGGCTGGCGCGAATGCTGGAGAAGGAACCCGAACTGTTCGAGGTCGTCGCGGTCGGCCGGCTGCGCGAATACACCCTCGGCCCTGAGGAGACCCCGGCGTTGACCGCCGAGCGGGCATGACCCTTTCGATCAGCGGCGCCGCGGCCCCGGCGGCCCGCTATCGGACGGGCCCCGGCACCGCACCCCCGGACAGGCCCGCACGGCACGCCTTCGCTCCTCCCCCGCATCGCCACCCGTGACAGGTGGCGGCCGCCCCGCTCCCGGCCCTGCACACCGGCGGAGATCAACAGGGTTCGATGGACTATACGAATCCTTATGATAAAGTGCCGGTGCATCTCCGGGATCGGTGCAGGCACGCACAATGTGATCACATTCCGCATATGGCCCGCACCATACGGTGAGTCTCCGATTCCGGGATCCACCAGCCGCGTCCAGGCCGTATCGGAGGAAGCGCATATGCGCACCGTCGTCACACTCGGCAGCAACGGCCCCCACGTGTCCGCCCAGGGCCTCGGCTGCATGGGCATGAGCGAGTTCTACGGCCCCGGCGACGACACCGAGTCCACCGCCACCATCCACCGCGCACTCGACACCGGCGTGCCGATCGAGGAGACCGTGGGCGCCATGGCCGGGCTCGTGGCCGAGGGCAAGGTGCGCCGGCTGGGGCTGTCGGAGGTGTCGGCCGGGCTGCTGCGCCGCGCGCACGCGGTGCACCCGATCACCGCGGTCCAGATGGAGTGGTCGCTGTGGACCCGCGACATCGAGAAGGACGTCGTCCCGCTCTGCGCCGAGCTGGGAATCGGCGTCGTCGCCTACTCCCCCTTGGGGCGCGGCTTCCTCGCCGGCACCGCCACCTCACCCGACCGGCTGGCCCCGGGCGACCACCGCCGGAACATGCCGCGCTTCAGCGGCGGCAACGCCGAGCGCAACCGCGGCCTGCTGGAGATCGTCGAGCAGGTCGCCGCCGCGCACGGGGTCCCCGCCGCCCGGGTCGCGCTCGCCTGGGTCCACCACCGTGCACAGGTGTGGGGCACCGCGGTCGTCCCGATCCCCGGCACCCGCAGGCGCGAGCGCCTGGAGTCCAACGCCGCGGCGGCGGATCTCCGGCTCACGCCCGGCGATCTGGACCGGCTCGACTCCATCGCGGCGGCCACCTCCGGCGCCCGCTACCCCGATGCCCTCATGCCCGTCACCGAATAGCGATTCCCCCCGAGGACCACGATGCCATAGGAGGATAAGCAAACTGATATACCATGGCCGGATGACGCAGCTCCCCATCGAACAGAGGATCGGGCATCATCTAAAGCGTGCCGAGCAGGAGATGATCGCCGCGAAACACGCCGCACTGCGGCGATTCAACCTCACCGTCCCCCAATACACCGTGCTGTTCGTGCTCTCCGAGGAGCCCGGGCTGTCGGGCGCGGTCCTGGCCCGCAGGTGCCTGGTCACCCCGCAGACCATGTCCTCGGTCCTGGCCACGCTCAACCGGCGCGAGCTGATCGAGCGCAAGCCGCATCCGATTCACACGCACATTCTCGAAACCCGGCTGACGCGAAGCGGTCGCGCTTTGCTGAAGCAGGCGGATAAAGCGGCGATCGCCGTCGAACAGCATTTGAGCGACGCATTCACCCGCGAAGAGACCGAACAACTCGTCGAATTTCTCGGGCGCTGTTCGGAAAGCGCGGCGAAAGCACGGGCGGAGGCGTCCACCTACACGGATCAGTGACCGCTGATCCGGCCGACCCCGGCGAACCGACCCGACCGACCACGGACCGCGGACCCCGCTCCCCTCACGGCGAATCCGCGCCATCCCCGACCTGGAAGCCCGCGCCCGCAGGGCGCGCGCAGCGGAGCCTGTAGGGCGATGCCGGCGACGAACGCGGTCGCACGGACGGCCCCATCGCCCGATTCCGGCTCGCGCCGACGCACCGCGCGGCGACACCGCTGATCGGGAAAACCGGTTGAATATCGTCCAATCCCGGCGGCCGCCGTTCCACGCCCCGGCCATCCCCCACGCCCTTTGCCGGGGCTTCCCCACGCCTCGCGCACCCCGCCGCGAAGCCACATGTGGCATTGCAATTGCACTGAGTATAAGATACCTTATGCTCGTAGGGGCATCGAATATTTCTCCTGCGGTAAAACCCCTGGCACTGGCTGCGGGCACCGCCGGCATTGGCCGCCGGCGGTGCTGTGCTTCCCGCTCAGCCGGCGGGGGCGCTTCCGGGCGGCGGCTTCCCTCGTCGCGGCGCGCTCCCTCGTTCCTCGGTCGCACACCGCTCCTCAGTCCAGCCACCGCCGCGCCCCCACAGGCACGCTCGATCGGGGCTTCCCGCTCAGCCGCGAGGGTCAGACCCCCGCGGTCCGGGCATCGTGGGCCACCTCGCCGTCGAGGACGGTCACCCAGGCGGCGCCCTCGTTCAGGCGGTCCACGGGCACCGACTCGATGTCGCGGTCGAGCACCACGACATCGGCGAGCTTGCCGGGGGCCAGTGAGCCGATCCGGTCCTCCATGCCGAGCGCGTAGGCCGCGTCCAGAGTGTGGGCCCGCAGCGCCTCGTGCAGCGTGATCGCCTGCTCGGCACCGATCTCGGCGCCTTCGCGCGTGGTCCGGCGCACCGCGTTGGCGATCGTGTCCAGGGGCCGCAGGCTGGAGACGAACGAGTCGCTGGAGAGCACCGGCCGCAGCCCCAGGTCCAGTTCCTCGCGCATCGGCTGCAACCGGTGGGCCCGGTCGCCGAGGCGGCGCAGGAAGTCGCCCCCGCTGTCGTGGAGGAAGTTCGGCTGGTTGACCGGGATGACCCCGTAGTCGGTGAACCGCTTGGCCTGCTCCACCGTCGGGTAGCCGCAGTGCTCGATGCGCGGGCGCGGGTCGGGGCCGCTCACCTTCACCGCGGCGTCGATGGCGGCGAGCGTGTGCTCCATGGCGGCGTCGCCCTGGGTGTGGATGGCCACCTGCCACCCCTCGCGGGCCGCGCGCGTCACCAGGTCGCGCAGCTGCTCGGGCTCCCAGTACAGGCTTCCGGCGAACTGGCCGTGCTCGCCGTAGGGCACGGTGAACTTCGCGGTGCCGCCGAGCAGGGTGCCGTCGGAGTAGAACTTCATCGCCCCCAGGCGGAGCCAGTCGTCGCCGAACGGGCCGGCCAGCCCGATCGCGCTCAACTCCTCGAGCTGGTGGGACAGCGGCAGTCCGACGGTGCGCAGCGGCAGCGTCCCGGCCGCCCGCGCCGCGCGGTAGGTGCGCAGCTCCCGCTTGGACACCTGTGGGTCGCAGATGGTGGTCAGGCCCGCCGAAAGGTAGGGGCCGCGTGCGGCGGCCAGCCAGCCCAGGAGCTGGTCGGCGGGCAGGTCGGTGTGGAAGTTGGGGCCGTGGCAGCCGATGTCCACGGCGAGCGGGAGGAGCAGCTCCATCGCCGAGTCGATCACCATGCCGGTCAGGCGCCCGCCCTCGTCGCGCAGCAGCGCGCCGCCGGCGGGGTCGGCGACGTCCTCGGAGATGCCCGCGCGCTGGAGGGCCGTTGTGTTGACCACGGCCTGGTGGCCGGAGACGTGGTAGATGATCACCGGGTGCTCGGTGGTCGCCTCGTCCAGCCGCCGGCGGGTCGGGCGGCCCTCGGGGTACTTGGCGTCGTCCATCCCGAAGGCCCGGATCCACTGGCCGGCGGGGGTGTGCCGCGCCTCGGCCGCGATGGCCTCGACCAGGTCGGTGACGCTGGTGACCGCCGGGTAGCCCGCGTCGACCGCGGCCAGCGACTCCGCCGTGGACAGCAGGTGGTTGTGGGGGTCGATGAAGCCGGGCAGCACGGTCCGTCCGCCCGCGTCGATCTCGCGGGCGCCGGGCCCTGCCGCGGCGCGCGCCTGGTCCTCGTCGCCGACCGCCGCGATCCGCCCGTGGGCGACCGCCAGCGCGCCGGCGCGCGGCCGGGCGTCGTCCATGGTGAGGATCTTCGCGTTGCGGATGAGAAGCGCGGACAACGGGCCTCCTTGAGGGAGATGGGGTTATGGGATGAATGACCGGCGGTGCGCTATGGCGTGGCCGCCGCCGCGCCCGGGCTCGCGTGCATCACCGGGCGCGGCGGCTGTCGGCGGGTGCGCCCCTCAGGGGGCGCCGGCGGCGACGATCTCGTCGTCGCGGTAGCTCGGCGCCTTGACCAGGCAGGCCACGCTGACCAGGGCCATCACGATGAGCAGGAACGCCACCGGGTAGATGCTGCCGGTCGCGGCGAGCAGCGCGGTGCAGGCGATCGGCGAGAGCCCGCCGAAGATCGCGCCGGCCACCTGGTAGGACAGCGACACGCTCGTGTAGCGGACCTTGGGCGGGAACATCTGGGACAGGATGCGGGCGATCGGGCCGTAGGTCGCCGCCATGGCCACCCGCATGACCGCCAGCGACAGGAAGATCATGGCGGTGCCGCCGCCCATGGCCAGGAACTGCGGGACGGCGAGGACCGCGACGGCCAGCAGGCCGCCGATCACCACGCGCTTGGTGCCGATGCGGTCGCCCAGCCAGGAGACCCCCACGGTGGCGACCAGTTCCACAGCGGCCGCAACGGCGAGCGCGTTGAGGATGACCTGCTCGGTCACCCCGACCTCGGTGGTGGCGTAGGCCTGGAGGAATGTCGTGACGATGTAGTAGCCGCCGACCGCGACGGGCAGGCTGCCCAGGCCGAGCAGGAGGGTCCGCCACGAGGTGCGGACCGCCTCGCGCAGCGGCATCTCCGCGGGCGCCGCCGCCGCGGTGCCGGCCTCGGCCTGGACGGCGCTGAAGACCGGGGACTCCTCGACCTTCAGCCGGATGGTCAGGCCGACCAGGACCAGCACGATCGAGGCGAGGAACGGCGCGCGCCAGCCCCAGGTGTGCAGCACGTCGCCGGGCAGGGCGGTGATGATGCTGAAGGCGCCGCTCGCCAGCAGCGCGCCCGCCGGGTTGCCGAGCTGGGCGAAGGACCCGTAGAAGGTCTTGCGCTCTTCGGGGGCGTGCTCGACGGCCATGAGGACCGCGCCGCCCCACTCTCCGCCCACGGCGATGCCCTGGACGAACCGCAGCACCACCAGCAGCAGCGGCGCGAGGAACCCGGCCTGCTCGTAGGTGGGCAGCAGGCCCACGGCGAACGTCGCCACACCCATCATCAGCAACGTCGTGACCAGGGCGGACTTGCGTCCCAGGCGGTCGCCGAAGTGGCCGAAGAGGATCCCGCCGAGCGGGCGGGCGAAGAAGCCCACCGAGAAGGTGGCGAACGACGCCATGAGCCCGATCAGCGGGTCGGTGCCCGCGGGGAAGAACAGCTGACCGAACACGAGCGCGGCCGCGGTGGCGTACACGTAGAAGTCGAACCACTCGATCGTGGTGCCGACGAAGGCGGCGATCGCCGCGCGGGCGGGGTGGGGGGACCCCTGGGGCAGGCGGTGGGACATGGCTACTCCGTGCGGGTTCGTGCGGTGCGCGGCGGTGGGACGGTGCCGGGCGCGGGGTGCGGGCCGGCGGGTGCGTGCGGTGCGGCGGTCGTGGGTTTCACCCCATGTGACCTGCTGGTTTCCGGATCGATCCGGGGAATTCGGGTGCTGGTGTGACGGTAGACACCGGAGCGACGCAAGGCGCGGGATAATCCGTACAATTCAGTTTGCGACTCATGTGCACTCCGCACATCCCGCCCGATCGGCGGCCGCCGCACCGCTTTCGAGGAGGCCGAACCGTGCTCACCGTCGGGGATCTGGTCCGCCGCCCCGGCCTGGACCTCCGGGTGCTCGCCGGGCGGCCCGGGCTGGGCCGCGAGGTCCGCTGGGCGCACGTGACCGAGCTGGCCGACCCGGTGCCCTGGCTGCGCGGCGGCGAACTGGTGCTGACGGTCGGGCACGGGGTGGGCGCCGCCCCCGGTGAGCAGCGCGCCTACGTCCGGCGCCTCTACGACGCCGGGTGCGCCGCCCTGGGGTTCGCGCTGGACACCTGGATCGAGACCATCCCTGAGGCGGTCCTCGCAGAGGCGGCGGAGCTGGACATGCCGCTGCTGCGGGTGGCGGGCACCACGCCGTTCATCGCCATCGTCGAGGCCGTCGCCGACCACCACGCCGAGGCGCGGCTGCGCGCCCAGCAGCGTGTCCTCGCCGCGCAGGACGCCATGGCGCGGGCGTCGCTGCGCGCCGGGGTCGACGGCGTGCTGCGCGAGCTGGCCGCGGCCACCGGCGGCGAGGCCGTCCTGTTCCGGGCCAACGGGACGTCCCGCGCGACCTCCGGAACCGGTGAGCGCCCCTGGCACGGCCTCGCCCGTTCCGGGGCCGCGGCCGGGGCCGGGCGCCCGCGCGGCATGACGGTCCTGTCCGACGACGGGGCGACGATCCTCTCCCAGAGCCTGAGCATGAGCGGCACGGCGCTGGGGCGGCTCGCGCTGCGCTGCGCCGCGCCCGTCTCGGCGCACACGCGCATGCTGGCCAACCATGCGGCCTCGCTGCTCGCAGTGGACCTGCACGGCGCGCGCACGGCGCGGCGCGCGGTGCACCGGCAGCGGGCCCACGTGCTGGGGCTGCTGCTCGACGCGGACGCCGCCCCGGGGGTCATCGCGCACGCGGGCCGGCTGCTCCCGCTGCCGGCGCCGCCGATGGAGGTCGCGGTCTACCCCTCGGCCCGCCCCGATGCGCTGCTCGACGCCGCGGCCGACACGGTCGGCGACGTCCTGCCCGACGACGACGCCGACCGGGTGGCCATGTGCGCCACACCGGACGCGCTGGTCGTGGTGGTGCCCGACACCGGGGCCCGCCCCCGCGCCGGCGCCCGGCTGCTCGCCGAACTGCGCACGGCCCTGGGCGCCGATCCGGCCGCGGGTGCCGACCGGGGCGCTGGTATCGACAAGGGCGCGGGAGCCGACCGCCCGGCCGGCCATGACCGCCGTCCGGGCCACGACGACACCGCTCCGGTGCCCGAGGCGGCCGGTGCCTGTGCCGCTCGTAGCGCCGCCGATCTGCGCACGGCGGCGCTCCGGGCAGGACGCGCCGCTGCGGTGGGGCCGGGCTACCGGCACGTGGACGACGCCGACCCGCTGGCGCGGCTGCGCCGGGCGATCGGCCCCGGCGACGCCGAGGAGTTCGTCGCCCAGGTGCTGGGCCGGCTGCGCGACCACGACGCCCGCAACGGCACCGACCTGGTCGCGACGGTCCACCGCTACCTGGACCACGACGCCAACATCGAGGCGACGGCGCGGGCGATGGGCGTGCACCGCAACACCCTGCGCACGCGCCTGCGAACGGCCGAGCGCGTCTCGGGCCGCCCTCTGACCGCCCACCACCGCCTTGAGCTGTGGCTCGCCCTCACCCTCGACACCACGAACCCACCTCTCGGGGAACCGCCCGCGGGGTGAGGCCCCGCCGGCCCGCGCCTGCGGCCCACCGGCCCGGCGGCCGGGCGTCCCCGGCCCCGGCCCCCGGACATGCCGATGCCCCCGGCGGCCAAGGCCAGGGGCATCGGATCGGGGGGTGGTGCGTCTTACCGCGCCCCGGGGTCCCCACGTACATCCCCCGGGGCACGGGGTCATATGGGGACTTCGACGAACTGGTCGCCCTGTACGTTCTCGACGACGACGGAGGACACGTCCTCCGGGTCCACCAGCGCGGACCCGTCCATGTTGGTGCCCTCGTCCTCCCCCGAAACCAGCCAGCTCCCCGCGACCTCGCGGGTGCCGTCGGCCGCGACCACGACCACCCGGCACTCCTCCCCCTGGGGGATGCCGGTGACCGCGGCGTTGACCCGAACCCAGCCGTCGGCCGGGGTGACCATGACGGTCGCCCGGGCCCCCGTTGCCGGGTCGTCGCCGGAGGCGACCACGGTCCCCGACGGCGGATCGGCCGACTGCGAGGGATCGGGCTGGGCCACCGGCGGCGGATCGGGCGCCACCGCCCGGCCGACCACCGCTCCCCCCGCGACCAGGACCAGCGCCGCCGAGGCGGCGACGAGTGTCAGGACAGTGGCGCGCCGCCGGTCGTCCACCCGTTGTTCCCTGCGTACACGGCGCAGGGTGCGCTGCAACATCAGATCACCGTTGTCCGGCGGGCCGTCGAGCAGCGCCTCGGGCGGCAGGTCGCCGAGCCTTTCCTTCATGAGCAGTAGTTCGCCCAGTTCCTCTCGGCATAGTGCGCAGGAGGCGACATGGTCTTCCACCGTCAGGCTCTCCCACCGGTCCAGCGTCCCCAGCGCGTAGGCGCCGAGCAGGCGGGCGTCCCCGTGCCCATCGGTCGTCATCCCATCACCTCCCTCAATGCGGTCTTGTCACCACGGAACGCCGTGCGCAGCGCCCTCAGCGCATAGTGGGACCGGGATTTGACCGTACCCGGCGGCACCCCGAGCACCTTCGCGGCCTCACTGACGCTGCGACCGTGGAAATAGACCTCGATCAGTACGTCGCGGTGGTCATCGGACAGGGTGGCCAGAGCCTCCAGCACCACCACCGAGTCCACGACCGCGTCGGCGTGGTCGCGCTCGACCGCCGTGTGGGCGGGCGATTCCGCGACCTCCTTCGGCCGGGCGTCGCGCGCCCGGGCGCGGTCGGTGACGATGTTGCGCGTCACCGTGAGCAGCCACCCCCGGACCGAGCCCTTGCCGTTGACCAGGACGTCGGGGTTGCGCCAGGCGCGGATCAGCGTTTCCTGCACCACGTCTTCGGCGGCGGCCCGGTCACCGGTCAGCCGGGTCGCGTAGGCGAGCAGTGAGCGCCCGTGCTCGTTGTACAACGAGCGGATCAGCGCCTCGTCGCCGGCCGATCTTCGACCGCGGGACAACGCTCGTGCCATCCCTGGACCCCCTCCTTCCTGACGCCGTGCGCGTCGGCGGAGCCGTGTCGGCTCCGTCCCCCACACGGACGGCGACAGCAGGCGGTTCAATCGGTTTCGCGCGGATTTCCGGAACCCCGCGGAACCTGAGGGGGTGTCCTCGTGGCGTCCGAACACCATCAGCACCTCCGGCCGGAATTGATGCATTCGACGACCTGGTCCATGAGCTCCTCGCTCATGACGTTGACGAACATGGCGTGGTCGGTGCCCGGGGAGCGGCGCTGCTCGGGGAAGGAGTCGATGGCGTAGGCGACCCCTTCGGGCACGTCGTAGCCGAGCTCCACGCGCAGCCGGGGGACCGGGAAGGTCCGCTGCGGGCAGGCGCCGCCGGCCTGCGGGGGGACCAGGTGCGCGCGGTGGTCCTCGCTGTCGGTCGCCAGCCCGTCCCAGCAGCTGGGGAAGTCCAGCAGGCGCAGGACCCGGCTGCCGGGCTCGCACAGCGGGTAGCGGTCGGTGATCCGCTCGGGCTCGCCGGCGCAGCTCCACTGCGCGGGGGGCGGCCCGGTCCCCTCCGTGAACGCCAGCGGGTCGCCGGTCACCGAGCGCAGGAAGCGGGGCATCGCCACGACGTCGCTGACCGCGTTGCCCTGGAATTCCAGGCGCACGGATGAGGGGGGCAGGATCTCGCCGATGTTGCCGTGGCTGCCACCGCCGGGCTGCTCGTGGTCCTCGCCGGTGCGGTCGAGGCGGCGCAGGACGGGCCAGAAGTAGGTCGACCGGTCGTCGGCCATCGCGCACGTCGTGGCCGCGGCGGCGAGGGTCGCGTCGGTGGACCCGAAGTAGGTGGAGAGGTTGCCGACGTATTCGTGGGTGTGGTGGGCGGCGTTGGGGACGCCGGGGGTGAGGACCGGGTTGTCGGCGTTGTAGTGGCCTTCCTCGTTGCGTCCGCACTCGGAGGTGAACGACCCGGTGGAGGCGTCGGGGCCGGGCGCGGCGGGCGGCGGGCCCTCGGGGACGTCGCCGATGGGGACGAAGTCGCCGCGGGCCGGGCCGTCTCCGGGCAGCGGTCCGAGGAGGGTCGAGCGGAGCACGGTCGCGGTGGTGCCGATCAGGATCAGGGAAAGGCCGGCGAGAAGCACGGTCCGCACACGGCGGCGCCGTTCAGCGGTCCGGATGGACGTCAGCATGACGGAATTCTTCCGTTGTTCCGGGCCGGGAGAAAGCCGGTCTCCGGCCGTCATCCGCCGATAACGGGAAAAGGGCGGTGACGAGGGCGGACCCGGCCCGCTCAGCGGAGGCCTCCACCCCCTGTTCCGGGCCTCCGTGCGCTTTCCCCGGGGCGCGCCGGGCCTCCCCTCCTTCGAACCGGCCGCGGCCGTGATCCGTGTGCCCCTTTGTGGATCGGAACGGCGAGCCGACGAGCGGGCGGAGGCGGCGCCGCACCCCGGCCGAAGGCCCGACTCGCGGGGCCGTTGGAGCAGAGCGAGAAGGCGAGTGTGACCAGGCAGCAGCACGCCCGCGTGAGGCCCGATCGGAGGAGGTCGATGGCCGAGATCAGCGTTTGCCGGACAGATGCCCCGAGCCGGGCGCGCTCCCCTCAGCGCCCTCCGCCGCCTCCAATGGGGGCGGCGGCCACTGATCCGGTCGGTTGGGACGGCAGGAGGGGATCATGGGGGTTCAGCGGTTCACGAAGAGGTTCGCCGGCGTGCCGGACAGCATCGCCGAGGCCAGGCACTGGCTGGCCGGCCTGTTCCCGCCGGGTTCCGGGGACGCCGGCCCTCCCCCGGAGTCCCGGTCCAACGCCGTGCTCCTGCTCTCGGAGGTGGCGACCAACGCCGTCCGCTATACGGCCAGCGGCGGGTGCGACGGGGCGTTCACGGTGCGCGTCCACCTGTCACCGGCGACGCTGCGGGTGCAGGTCGAGGACGGCGGTTCGGCCACCTCCACGCCGCGGCGCATGGCGGCCGGCCCCGGCGATGAGAGGGGGCGCGGGCTGGTCCTGGTGGACGCGATCGCCGACCTCTGGGGGCCTCTCGTGGACCCGCCCGGCATGTTCTTCGACCTCTCCTGGGCGCCGGTGACGCGGAACGGCGCCGGCCGGGGGGCGGGGCCGGGCGCGTGCGTCCGCCGAAACACCGGACCGGGCCGCCCCTGAGCCCGCCGTCGCAAGGGCGGGAATCCGGGAGGCCCACGGCGGATTTCCGTCCGTCGACGGTATTCCGCCCGCCCGCCGGTTCCGTCCGTCCCGCCGCCGCTGATTCGCCTTCGGTTCCGTGCACGGGGGGTCCGCGAATCCGGGCCGCCCGCCGTCCATCCGAGGGGGAATTCCGGGAGCGCAATTCCACCGGAATTCCCAGTGGTTTTCCGCCCCGCCCGAAAGGGGATCCGCGCACCGCCCGCACCGCCCGCTCCGGGAAACACGGCGATCGGCGGGCGGCGGCCGGACCCGGGCGTGATCCGGGGCCCGTTCCGGGTAGTGCAGCGCCCACGGCACGGGGCGAGCGGGGGTCCGATGATCGGCGGCGGGGCGTGGGTCAGCGTGCTGGTCCTGGCGGGCTCCACTGTGGTCCTGGTGGTGGTCGGCGGGCCGTTCACCCGGCTGGTCGACCGCCTCGCCGACCGGACCGGCATGGGCGAGACGCTGGCCGGGTTCATCCTGGTCGGCGCGGTCACCGCGCTCCCCGGTCTCGTCACCAGTGTGCTGGGGGCGGCGCGCGGGGACCCCGAGTTCGCGATGAACAACGCCCTGGGCGGGATCGCGTTGCAGACCACGTTCATCGCGCTCGCGGACCTCTTCTACCGCCGGGCCAACCTGGAGCACGCCGCCGCGTCGCTGCCCAACCTCCTCGCCCCCGTGGGGCTGTCCATCATGCTGGCCACCGTGCTGGCCGCCGGGGCGGGCCCGCAGCCGTCACTGCTGGGCGTCCACCCGGCGTCGGTGCTGCTGGTGTTCCTGTACTGGGCGTGGCTGCACCTGTCCCAGCAGGTCCGCGAGCATCCGATGTGGCGGCTGGAGCGCACCGCCCAGACCCGCCCGGACGTGCCCGATCCCGCGTCCCAGCGCGCCGGGGAGTCGCTGGCGCGCATGTGGGTGTCCTTCGCGGTGATGGCGGCGGTGGTGTCGGGCACGGGGTATGCGATCGGTGAGGCCGGGCTCGCGCTGGCCGCCGAGACCGGGCTGTCGGGCGGGCTGGTCGGCGCCCTGGTGACCGGCGTGGTGACCTCGACCCCGGAGCTGGTGACCGTGCTCTACGCGGTGCGGATCCGCGCCCTCCACCTCGCCATCGGCGACATCATCGGCGGGAACGGGTTCGATGTGCTGTTCCTGTCGGCCGCCGACATCGCCTACCGGCACGGGTCGATCTTCTCCGCGATCAACCGCGAGGTGATCCTGGTCACGTCGATCGGGATCATCCTCAACCTGCTCGTGGCGGCCGGGCTGATCCGGCGCCAAGAGCGTGGAATCGGTTTCGAGGGCGTCGCGATGTTCGTCGTCTACATCGTCGGAATGGCCACCGTTGCGTTCATCGACTGAACCGCCTGATACGACGCGGAACCCCTTTTTTGCGAACGCCGAAAAATCCCGCGTTTCCGCCCTTTCTCCCCTTTTCCCTTCGCTCCGCCTCTTCGCCGCGAACACTTCCTGGCTGAAATCGCACTCGGTTATTCTTATCCGCAGTATCCGGGCCGCCCCCCACGACCGCGAGCACCAGAACCGGGCAGGAGGTCTGTCGATTGGCCGGCGGCACGGCCGCGTTCGGCTCCTGGCCGCTCCTGGGCCGCGACCCCGAACTCGCGGCCTTCGACTCCCTGCTCGCCCGCGACTCCCGGTGCGGCTTCGTCGAGGTCGCCGGCGAACCCGGGATCGGAAAGTCCCGGCTGGTCGCCGAGGTCTGCCACCGGGCGCGTGCGGCGGGGTGGTCCACCGCGTGGGGGGCGGCCGGCCGGTTCCAGGCCGACTCCGCGTACGGCATCCTCATCGACGCCCTCGACGACCACCTGGCCGACCGCCCCGGCGCCACCGAGCTCCTGGAACCCCGCCACCGCGACCAGCTCGCCCTGGTCTTCCCCGCGCTGCGCGGCGCCCTTCCCGATGGCGCCCCGGCGCCGGAGGCCGACCGCTACGTGCTGCACCGCGCCTTCGCCGGTCTGCTGAGCGCGCTGGCGCCCCGCAGCGGGCTGCTCCTGGTCCTCGACGACGCGCACCGGGCCGACCCCGCCTCGGCCGAGCTGATCTGCCACCTCCGCCGGCACGCGCCGCTGCCGCGGGTACGCGTCGTGGTGGTCCGGCGCACCCGGAGCTGCCCGGGCCCCCACGCGGGGCCCCCCGCCCCCGGCGCCACGCGGCGCATCGAACTGGACGCGCTCGACCGGGCGACCGTGGCCCGGCTGCTGGGGCCCGGCACCGGGCGGGCCCGGTGCGCCGAGCTGCACGCCGCCAGCGGCGGCAACCCGCTCTACCTGGAGGTGCTGGCGCGCGCACCCGAACCCCCCGCTGCCGAACGGGGGCCCGCCACGCTCGAATGGGGGCACACCCGGCTCTTGGAGGAGTTCCGGTTCCTGCCGGCGGGAACGCGGCTGGTCGCCCAGGCCATCTCCGTCATCGGCCACCCCTCCGACCCCGAGCTGATCGCCGCAGCGGCCGAGACCGACACCGCCGCGGTGCTCGCCGGCACCGCCGACCTCCTCGCCGCCGACCTGCTGCGCGAATCCCCGGCGGGCGAGGACGGGGGCGGGGTCGGGTTCCGCCACCCGCTGCTGCGCCGGGCCGTCTACGCGTCGGCCAATCCGTTGTGGCGGCGCGGCGCCCACGCCCGCGTGGGCGCGCTGCTGCGCTCCCAGGGCGCACCGGTCCAGGTGGTCGCGCCGCACGTGGCGCGCTCGGCGCGGGTGGGCGACGACACGGCGGCCGAGCTGCTGATCGGGGCGGCGCGCACCGCCTCGCTGCACGCGCCGGGGGCCGCGGCCGGACTGCTGCGGTCGGCCCTGGGGGTGTGGGTGGACCGGACCGACCCGCGCCGGGCGGGCGTGCAGCTGGACCTCGCCGGGGTGCTGCTGGCGAGCGGGGACCCCTCGGCCGCCCGCGACACACTGCACGACGTGCTGCACCTGCTGCCCCCCGGCGACGGAGGGCGGCGCTCCGAGGCGATCCGGATGTGCGCGGCGGCCGAGCGCCTGCTCGGGCGCCTGGACGCGGCCGCCGACCTGCTGCACCACGAGCTGTCCGCGCACCGGTCCGGCGGGCCCGGGACAGCCGCCCTGTGGCGTGAGCTGGCCCGCACCGAATTCCACCGCGCCGACTCCACCACCGCCCGCACCGCCGCGGTGCGGGCCCGGGAGCTGGCCGAGCGGTGCGGCGACCGCGCCGGGGCGGCGGGCGCGGCGAGCGTCATCGCCTACTGCCTGGCCGCCGCCGGGGAGATCGCCGCCGCCGACACCGAGACCCGGGCCGCCGCACGGCTCGTCGACGGCCTCACCGACGCCGAGACCGCCGCCGTCCTGGACGACGTCATGTGGCTCCCGTGGGCCGAGGGGCTGCTCCAACGGTTCGGCGACGCGCTGCGCCACGTCGAGCGCGGACTCGGCGTCGCGCGGGCGACCGGCCGGGACGTGGCGGTCAGCGACCTGCTCACCTGCAAGGCCTCGGCGCTGACGTGGCTCGGCCGGTTGCGGGAGGCCGCCGAGTGCACCGAGGACGCCGTCGACGCCGCCCGCCGGATGCGCGCCGACACCCCGTTGGTCACCGGGCTGGTCCACCGGTCACTCGTGCTCGCCGCGCGCGGCGACATCGAGGGGGCCCGGGCACACGGCGACGAGGCGGTGCTGATCACCGGGGCCCGGCAGCCGCTCTTCCGGCCCCTCGCGGAGTTCGCCGCCGGGGCCGTGCGGTTCGCGGCCGGCGAGCAGGCCGTCCTGCACCGGGCTCCGGTTTCCGGTCCGGGAGGTCTGCTGCGGCTCCCGGAGTACCCGCTGCGGGCCTGCCTGTACGCCGTCCTCACGGCGTCGGCGCTGCGCTCCGGCGACCTCGGCGACGCCGAGCGGTTCGCCGGGGAGGCCCAGGCGGGCGGCCCCCCGGACCTGCTGCCGTGCAGCGCCGGGTTCGCCCGGCTGGCGCGGTCGATGGTGCTGGCGGCCCGGGGGGCGGCAGACCGGGCGCTCGACGCCGCGCGGGAGGCGGTCGAGGCGTTCGGCCGGGCGGGGGCCGTGGCCGCCGCCGGGGTCGCGCACCTGGGTGCCGCGAGCGCCTGCGAGGCCGCCGGCGACCGCCCCGCCGCCCTGGCCGAGCTGGACCGCGCCGCCCGCGCGTTCACCGCCTGCGGGGCCGAGCGGCTGCTGCTGGAGACCGTGCGGCGGCAGCGCCGGCTGGGGCGACGGGTACCGCGGCCGGGCGCCCCGCGCCGGTCGCGCGAGAGCGGCGGCGACCTGACGCCGCGCGAATCCGAGGTCGCCGCCCTCGCGTCACGGGGGCGGACCAACCGGGAGATCGCCGACGCGCTGGTGATCAGCGAGCACACGGTCGAGACGCACCTGTCCCGGGTCTATGCCAAACTCGGGGTCTCCTCGCGCACGGCGCTCGCCGCCCACCTGCGCGACGACAGCGGGGACCCCGTGTGACGTGCGGTGATGTCGTGGGGCGATGTACATGGTTTCCGGGATGCATCGCGCACGGCGCGCGCCGACGATGGTGGTCGTCGGCGGAAACGGGGCCGGGGGGCACTGAGGGACCCACCGATCCGCGCCGGGGCCACTGACCGCTGTCACCGCTCGCCAGGGAGGTCGGCATGGACGCACCGGCACCGCACGGCGGCTGCCCGCCGCCGCGGCCCGCGTCGCCCCCGGCCCGCCCCTGCCACTTCTTCCGTCTCTCCCGCTGCCGACCCGGGCGCGCCACGGACGGTGCCCGCCCGGGGATCCGCAGATCCTAGATCGACACCCCCGCGCGTGTGCCCCTAACGCGGAACCGCCTGCCGATCGTCGGGCGGCGACCGCAAGGGGTCCCGGGCTCGGCGGAGCCCGGGACCCCGCCACCGCGCCCCTTGACGCACTGGCGCCGGCCTTTCACCGGTTCCCGGCGATCCGCCGGCGTCCGTGCCGCGGCGGCCGTGTGCACCTCCCCCCGTCACACGGCCGCCGCCCCCATCTCCCCGGCCGTGCCTCGCGCGCGGCCCGGGCCGCCGCGCCGGTGCGGGGGCTCCTCTCGCCCCCGCGCCGGCCGGTTCCGTCTCCGGTCCCCGCGGGCATCCGCGTCGGCCGGAAGCGTCCGCGCGCACCGGCCCCGGGGGCCGGAACGCCTCCCGGGGCCGTGTCCCCCCGGCAGGTCCGCCCTCACGAACGGCCGGGGAGGTTCTTGCGGCGGGCGCGGCCTCAGGCCGGCGGACCGGCGCACCCGTGGACCGGGGGCTCCATGAACAGGCGGCGGAGATGGGATTCGGGCATCCGGTCGAGTTCTGCGCGCAATTGCGCGTCCCACATTGCACGGATTTCCGGGGCCTCGTCGGCGGGGATTTTCGCCACGCGCGTTTCATCTTCATGGGTGGCCGAGAAGATGCGGTTACCACCGAGGTCGCGTGATCCGAGTTCGGCGATCTCCACACCATGCTCCCGTGCCCAGGCTCGCAGTTCCGGCATTGTGATCTGCCTGACGTTGCAGAACATCGCGACCAACCTCAGCCAGCGTTCGATGCATCTTCCCTGCGTACCACGCTACCCATTCCCTACTCGCCTCACGCTGTCGCTTTTCCCACGTGGCCGATTCAGGCCGCGGGCCATTCCCGCTGGTTCCACGCCTCCGCCCCGCGGGGGACCACGCGTTACGCCGGCGCGGCCGCGGCCGATTGTGGACACCACTTCCGCGCGCAATCGTTTTGAAGCCCATTGCGAACTCGCCGGTCCCGCATAAAAGCCCAAGGGATCGGCGAATACCAACCGGGCCTATTCAACGCCCGCGGGCGGACCCCGAAAAGCGCCCGGCCCGATCCGCCGCGCCCGCGCTCCGGTGCGCCCTCGTACTCCGCGGCGCCCGGGGCCGGCGCCGTCCCGCCCCGTCCTCCGGTGAGGACATCCAAAACCGGGAAATCGGCCTCCGGGGGATGCCGCGACCGGGACGGCACCGGACCGACGGTGAACCCATCGCCCGGCCCATCCGTGCCGAGGACGCGGCGGCGCGACCAGGGTCCCTAACGATCTTGACTCGGACAGCGCGGCCGTTCGGCCCGCTCCCACCCCCCGCACGCACGGGCGCGCGTACGCGGACGCCGGTGTCGTACCGGCTTTTCGGACATGTCATGTTTGATGATCATGGCTCGACCATTACCCTTCTCAACGCGCGTAGATTCTAGGATTTCGCGGGACCGTGGCACGTGGTGTGCCCTGGTGCGAAGGGGGTCGTGGTGGCGCTCACCGAAGCCCTGCCCTGAAACGGTCCCCATGGCCGATATCGGCTACTACCTGGGGAAATACCCGTTCTTCAGCTCGGCGGGATTGCGTATGAGCGCTCGTCTCCCCTGGGAGACCAGACGTGCAATGGTGCGACAGGTGCTCTGGATCACCCGGGATGACCTGGTTTGTCACGCGTGACCTCCGGGGGACGTGAAGCCTCAGACGAGGTCATTCGCCTCCTGGTCGGCATCCGCACCCCCAACCCCCAAAAAGGAAGGCAGAGCATGCGCAAGATTTTGATCGTGGGTGCAGGACAGGCTGGGGTGACCCTGGCAAGGGGCCTCCAGCTGCACGGGGGCTACGACGTCACCCTGATCAACGGCAAGACCAGCGACGAGGTGCGCACGGGGACGCCGCGCATCACCCAGTTCTCGCTGCCGCGGGCGCTGCGCGACGAGCAGCGGCTCGACCTCGACCGGTGGTCGGGCTTCGCACCCCGCATCATCGGGCTCCGCCAGCCCGTGTCGGAGCCGCTGGCGATCACCGGGACGTTCCCCGACCACGCGTTCGGGATCGCGGTCGACGCCCGCGTCAAGCTGGCCGACTGGCTGGAGATGTTCGAGGACAAGGGCGGCAAGGTGGTCATCAACGGTGTCACCATCGACACCCTCGACTACTTCACCCGCATGTACGACCTCATCGTCATCGCCACCGGCGGCGGCGAACTGGGCGCGCTGTTCGACACGGACCGCGAACGGTTCTCGGGCGCCAGCGAGCGCGTCGTGACCCAGGTGTTCGTCCGCGGGCTCACCCCCAGCCCCGCGGGCAGGGCCTACGCCGACGTGATCTCCTCGCCCATCGGCCGGGTCATCATCGCCCCCATCCAGACCGACGAGATCGACACGCTCGTCCACTCGATCACCGTCCTGGACAAGCCGGGCGGCGTGCTCGACGGCGGGCACCTCGCGGACTCCGGCGGCGGCCACCGCGGGCCCGACCCCCAGGCCATCGCGGAGTGGATCCGCACCACCCTGGGGACCTACGCCCCCGCGACCGCGGCGCGGATGGACCACATCGAGCCGGTGAAGAACAGCGGGCTGGTCACCACCAGCTCGCCCGTGGTCCGCAAGCCCGTCAGCCACCTGCCGTCGGGCGGCGCGGTCCTGGGGATCGGCGACGTCGTCATGACCACCGACCCGATCTCGGGCCAGGGCTGGAACGTGTCGACCATGTCGGCGCGGATCTACCTGGAACGCATCCTCGCGCACGGCGACCGCCCGTTCGACGCCGCGTGGATGCAGGAGACGTTCGACGCCTACTACGAGGCCGAAGGACAGCACTCCGCGCTGCTGAGCGCCGCACTCGACGGGATCTGGGACAACGGGGAACCCCCCGCGTTCTTCCAGGCCATCATCGCGGCCGCTGTCGAGAACGAGAAGGTCGCCGCCGCCTACGCACACGGGCTCGACGACCCCTCCACCTACGGCTGGTTCTTCTCCGAGCAGGCCGCAATGGAATTCCTCGCACAACACCAGTAACCCGACCCACCCCGACCCACCCCGACCCTCCTGTCTTCCCCCAGTAGAGGAGAGCCCCCATGCCGGGAGCCCACCCCCAGCAACCGCACACCCAGCGATCGACCCCGCGGCCGAAGGTCTGGAGCCGGCGGAACATGCAATGGCTGTACGACCTGCTGGTGGTGCACGGGACCTACTGGGCGGCGTGGGGGTGCCGGTGGCCGCACATCGCCGCCCTCTACCGGGAGAACCTGCGGGAACGCCACCTCGAAGTCGCGCCGGGCACCGCTTACCTGCCCAACAAGGTCGGCCTGCCCGGCGACGCCCCCGAGGTGCACCTGCTCGATCTCCACGAGGGGTCACTGGACGTCAGCGAGCGCCGGCTGGCGCGCTACAGCCCGAAGCGCCACCAGGGCGACGTCCTCGCCCCGTTCCCCACGGGAATCGGCACCGTGCAGTCGGTGGCAGCGGCGAACCTGCTGCACTGCGTACGGGGGATCGGCGGCGGCGGGATCGCCTCCAAGGCACCGATCTTCGACAACGTGGCCGCCGTTCTCGAAGAGGGCGGCACCTTCTTCGGGACCACCGTGGTGCGCTGGGACCGCATCGGCGCCGACGTCCCGATGAGCGGCTTCGGCCGCCGCCTGCTGGTCAAGATGAACGACCAGGGCGTCTTCGCCAACCTCTCCGACTCGCGTGAGGACCTGGAACGCGAGCTCACGAGCCGCTTCGACGACGTGCACGTGGAGCTGCGCGGCGCGATGGCGCTGTGGAGTGCGAAGGGCCGCGGCCCAGGCCGGTGATCCCGGCCATTTGAGGACGTGGGGCCGGACCCGGCCTTCAGGGTCCGGCCTCCGCTGTGCGACGCGGCCTTACCCGGCCGCGCCGAATCGGTCGGCCCCGCGCGCGGAGCAGGCGCGCGGGCGAACGGAGAGGCACACCATGGCGGAAACCGTCACCGACGGCGACCATCTGGCCATTGTGGGGATCGGCGTCCGGTTCCCCGGGAACATCACCACCCCCCATGACCTGTGGCAGGCGCTCACCGAGGGCCGCGACCTCATCGGCACCTACCCCCCGGAGCGGTGGGAACGCACCGCCCCCCTCATCGACCCCACCCAGCGTCCCACGAGCCCACCCGCAGCCGGGATCATCGACCACGAGTTCGACGCCTCCTTCTTCGGCATCGGCCCCCGCGAACGGGACCAGATGGATCCGCAGCACGGGATCCTGCTGGAGGTCGTCCACGAGGCCCTCTCCGACGCCGCCATCCGGCCCAGCTCCCTGGCGGGATCCGACACCGGTGTGTTCGTCGGCGCCGCATCGTTCGACCAGGCCACCCTGACCCTGGGCGGCACCGGCCGGGTCGACATGCAGACCGCCGCCGGCGCCGGCATGGCGCTGCTCTCCGGGCGCATCTCACACGCCCTGGACGCGCGCGGCATCAGCACGACCACCGACACCGCCTGCTCGTCTTCGCTGGTCGCCACGCATGAGGCGTGCCGTGCGCTCCAGGCGGGCGACGTGTCCGCGGCGATCGTCGCCGGGACCAACATCCTCTCCAACCCGCGCATCACCGCCTCCCTCGACGCTCCGGGGGTGATGTCGAAGCACGGCAGATGCCGCCCGTTCGACACCCTGGGCGACGGCTACGTGCGCGGGGAGGGCGTGGGGGCCGTGATCGTCATGCGCCACGCGGATGCCGTGGCGCGGGGCCTGCGCACCTATGCGCTCATCGAGGCCTCGCGGGTCAACTCCGACGGCTTCTCCAACGGGCTCGGCCTGCACGCCCCCAACGTCGACGCGCAGCGGGACCTGCTCACCGAGGTCTACGACCGCGCCGGGATCGACCGGAGCGAGGTCGACTACATCGAGGCGCACGGTACCGCGACCGCGGCCGGCGACCGGGTCGAGGCGACCGCGATCTGCGACGCCCTCTCCCCCGGCCGCCCGGCCGCCGCACCGGTCCTGGTCGGATCGGTGAAGTCCAACCTGGGCCACATGGAGGGCGCCGCCGGGATCGCGGGGCTCATCAAGACCGCGCTCGCCCTGCACCACGGCGAGATCCCGCCGACCATCAACCACGACGAGAAGCGGCCCCAGTTGCGGCGCCTGCCCTTCGAGGTGCCGACGAAGCCGGTGCCCTGGCCCGAGCGCGGCCGGCCCCGCCGCGCGGGCGTCTCCGGGTTCGGCTTCTCGGGGACCAACGCCCACGTCGTACTGCGCGGCGTACCGGCGGACGCCGACCGGCCGGTGCGGGAACGGGCGGAGCGGCGCCCCGAACTCCTCGCGCTGTCGGCGCCCAGCCCCGCCGCCCTGCGTGAGACCGCGGCCCGGCTCACCGGGCCCGTGGGCGCGCGGCCCGATCTCGCCGGCACCGCGCGCACGCTGCTGCACGGCCGCGACCACCATGCGGCGCGGGCCGCCGTGCACGCCGCCGATCCCGCGGAGGCCGCGGACGCCCTGCGCGCGCTCGCCGAGGGCCGGACCCACCCCGCGCTGGCCGGGCCGCGGCGGCTCACCCTGCGCCCGCGGCGGCTCGCCCGCACCGCCCTGGCCTCTCCCGTCGTCTTCGTCTTCCCCGGGCACGGCACGCACTGGGCGGGGATGGGGATGCGCCTGGCCGAGCGTCTGCCCGCCTTCGCCGAGGAGCTGGAGCGGGTGCGGGCGGCACTCGGCGAGTTCACCGAGGACCCGTGGTCACCGGGCGACTCGATCGAACCGTTCGTGGCCAAGCAGCACGGCGTGTTCGCGATGCAGGTCGCGCTCGCCGCGGTCTGGCGCTCGTGGGGGATCGAGCCGGGCGCGGTGATCGGGCACTCGCTCGGCGAGGTGGCCGCCGCCCACGTCGCCGGGGCGCTCTCCCTGCGCGACGCGGCCCGCCTGGTGGTGTCCCGGTCGCGCCAGATCGGGCGGACCGCCGGCACGGGGGCGATGCTCGTCACCGCGCTCACCCCCGCGCAGGCGCTCGAGGAGATCCAGGGCCACGGCGACGACCTCGCCCTCGCGGTCCACAACGGGCCCTCCGCCACGGTGGTCTCCGGCCGCGTCTCCGCACTGGACGCCCTTGAGGCGCGCCTCGCCGAGCAGGGGGTGTGGACCCGGCGGATCACCGATGTCCCGCCCGGCCACTGCGCCCTGCTCGACCCCCACCTGCCGGAGCTGCGGGAGGCCCTCGCGCCCATGGCCCCCCGGCCGGTGCGGACCCCCATGATCTCCTCCTACACCGGCCGCGCGGTCGACGGCGGTGAGCTGGACACCGACTACTGGACCGCCCAGGCACGCGGCCGGGTCCGGATGTTCGACGCGCTGACCCTCGCCGCCGACCACGCCAAGAACCTGCACCGGACCGAGCCCGTCTTCCTGGAGGTCGGCCCGCGCGGCATCGTGGGCCCCAACATCGAGGCGGTCCTCTCCGAGGGCGGCTGGCCGGGCGCGGTGGTGCCGGCGCGCCGGCCGTCCGATCCCCGGCGCCCGGCGCGTACCCCCGTCGAACCGGTGGAGGACGAGTACGAGGCGCTGGTGGCGCAGGCCGCCGAGCTCTACACCCGCGGGCCCGTCCCCGAGGGGGCGGTGCCGCGGGATGCGCCGGTGGCGACGCTGCCACCGATGGCGTGGGACCGTTCGCGCGCCGAGGGGGACGCCGACCGGGTGGGGGCGGCCGAGCTGATACACCGCGATCCGGCGGCGGCCGTCGCCCTGGTGCTCGCCGACACCCTCGGCCTCGCCTCCGACGTCCGGCTGGACCCGTCCGAGGAGCTGATGGCGCTGGGCATGCACTCGATGAAGAGCCTGGAGCTGGCCCGGTCGCTGCGCGCCCTGGACCCGCGCCTGGTCGACCTTCCGCTGGCGGAGATCGCGCAGTCCGCCACCGTCCGGGAGCTGTCCGATTCGGTGTCCGGCTGGCTCTAAAGCGCCCGGGAGCCCGTCTTCCGACGGGCTCCCGGGAACGGGCGCACCCGGCCACGGCCACGTGTGGGGGGACGTGGCCGTGGCCGTGGCCAGGTACGGGTGCGGGGCCCGGCCGCCGCGAGGACCGGTGCGGGGCTCGGCCGCAGTAAGGACTGGGCCCGGCCGCCGCGGAGGGCTGGTGCCATCCGTTCCCCCGCGGTGGCCGTGCCCGTGCGCCGCCGCCTGATGGCGGCGCGGCCGGGTGCGGCGCGTCAGCCGCAGTGCTCGAAGGGGCTGGTGTAGCTCTGCGAACCCACCGACCCGCCCCAGCTGACACAGGTCGACGGGGCCGCCCGGCGCACCGGGCCGGCGTAGTAGGCGAAGGAGCCGGAGTCGGTGACCCGGGCCTCCCCCTGGACCTCCAGGAAGGCCGAGGTCGCCGACGCCGTGCCGACCGAACTGGCCTTGATCGTGACCGCGCAGTTGTAGCTGTTGGAGGCGTTGTAGAGCAGGTAGGCGGTCCCGGCCGACCCCAGCGCCTGGGAGTCGATGACCGAGTAGCCCGACCCGCACACCGCCGTCGGGGTGTAGGGGTTGCCGCCGCCACTATTGCGCGAGGTCAGCGTCTGGTTCGGGTAGCCGAACCGGGCCCCGTTGAAGTAGGCGGGCTCGATGTTGGCGGGGTAGGAGGTGTCGGTGGTGCGCACCTCGTAGTGCAGGTGCGGGGAGATGTTGTTGCCCGGCCGGCTGGTGTTGCCGACCTCGCCGATCTTCTGCCCCGCGGCCACTGTCGCCCCGGCCGACACCGACCGCACGCGCAGGTGGGCGTAGTAGGTCCGCCAGCCCCCGCCGTGGTCGATGACCACCAGGTTGCCGTAGCCGTTCGTGTCGCCCTGGTGGGCCGAGGTGATGACCGTCCCGGCCGCGGCGGCGACCACGGTGTCGCCCAAGTCGGCATCGGGGGTGCCGCCGCGGTTGAAGTCGATCTCGTAGGAGCGGTGGGCGCTGCTGTTGCTGGAGTTGCCGGTCCAGGTCTGGCCGGCGGGGAAGGGGAGCTGGAAGGCGGGCCGGGGCCCCGCGGCCTGGGCGGGTGCGGCGCCGGCCAGCAGCCAGGCCGCGCCCACCAGGACCGCGACACCGGTCGCCGCCACCGCTTTCATCCGCGCTTTCGTCCGCGCAATCATCCGCATGGCCGACAGAATCGCGTTCGGGCATACAGCGCCGCTACATCGGGGGCGGCGCGGCCGGCAGGACCAAAGAAGTCACATTCGGGACGAAAGCCACCACACCACCCTCTTCTTCCACCGCCGTCCCCTGTACCTTCGTCCCGGGGGGACCTGTTCCGTCGCGGAGGGTCGATCATGTCGCATCCGGAATTGCGGTTCGGAGTCCTGGGGCCGCTGCGGGTCCACGCCGGCGAGCGCGCCGTGGAGCTCAACGCGGTCAAGCCGCGGATGCTCCTGGCCACCCTGCTCCTCGACGCCGACCGGGTCGTGCCGCTGGACACCATCGTCGAGGCGCTGTGGCCGCAGCGCCCGCCCCGCTCCGCCGTCGCCAACGTGCGCACCTACGCCAGCGCGCTGCGCTCCGCCCTCGGCGGCGACCGCCTGCGCTCCGAGGTCGGCGGCTACGCCATCCGCGTCGAACCCGGCGAACTCGACCTGCACACCTTCGACGACCTCGTGCGGCGCGCCGCGGCCGCACGCGGGGCGGGCCGGCATGAGGAGGCCCTCGGCCTGCTGGACGACGCGCTGGGGTACTGGCGCGGGCGCCCCCTGGAGGACCTGCCCGCCGGAGCCGCATGGGAGGACGCGATCGGGCGGATCTCCGAGGGCCGCGTGGCCGCCGCCGAGGAGCACGCCGCCCTCCACTTGGCCCTCGGGCGCCACACCGCGGCGATCGCCCCGCTGCGCGCGCTCCTGGCCGACCACCCCTTCCGCGAGCGGCTGTGGCTGCACCTGATGCTCGCCCACTACGGGTCCGGCCAGCGCGCCGAGGCGCTCGGCGCCTACGCCGAGGTGCGCCGGCTGCTCGTCGCCGAGCTGGGGGTCGAGCCGTGCGCGGAGCTGCGCCAGGTCCACGACTCCGTCCTCCGCGGCGACCCCGTCGCCAGGACCGTCGCCGCCGCGCTCGCCTCGGTCCTGCCGCACGTGGTCCCCGCGGTCTGCCAGCTCCCCCGCGACCTGCCCGACTTCCACGGCCGCGACACCGCCCTGCGCGACCTGCGGCACCTGGCCGGCGACGGCCGCGGCACGCCGGCGGTGGTGGTCGCCGGGCCGCCGGGCGTCGGCAAGTCGGCACTGGCCACCCGCGCCGGGCACACCCTGCGCGACCGGTTCCCCGACGGCCAGCTCCACCTCGACCTCGGCGGGACGGGCCCCGAGCCCGCGTCGGCCCACGACCTGCTCGGCGACCTGCTGCGCTGGCTCGGCGTCGTGGGCCGCGCCCTGCCCTCCGGGGTCGCCGCCCGGGCCGCCCTCTACCGCTCCCGGATGGCCGGGCGGCGCATGCTGCTTATCCTGGACGCCGCGGCCTGCGCCGACCAGGTGCGCCCTCTCCTGCCGGGGGCCGAGGGGTGCGCGGTGATCGTCACCAGCCGCCGCCGGCTCTCCGACCTTGCGGGGGCCCGCCTTCTGGAACTGGGCATGCTCGACGCCGCGGCCTCGCGCGCCCTGCTGGAATCGTCCGGCGCCCCCGGGGCGGCCGCCGCCGACCCCGCGGCGGCCGAGGCCATCATGCGCTCCTGCGGGGGGCTGCCCCTGGCGATCCGCCAGGCCGGGGGGCGGCTGGCCGGCCGGCGCGCCTGGCCGCCGCGCGTACTGGCCGAGCGGCTGGCCGACGAGCCGCGCCGGCTGACCGCGCTGGGGGTCCGGCCCGGCTTCGCCGCCGCCTTCGGCGACCTGCCCGGCCCGGCCGCGGCGGCCTTCACGTCCCTGGGCGCGCTGGGGGCCGCGTCCTCCCTGCCCACCTGGGCGATCGGGGCGCTGGTGGACCGCGACGACGCCGAGGCCGAGGACGTGGTGGACGCGCTGGTGGAGGCGCACGCGATCGAACCCGCCGGGGTCGACGCGATCGACCAGCCCCGCTTCACCATGCACGAGCTCGTGCGGCTCTACGCCCGGGAGCTCGCCGACGCGCCGGGCGACCGCGCCGAGCGGCGCGCCTGCCTGGAGCGCGTGGCCGGCGGCTGGCTCGCACTGGTGGAGTCGGCCAATGCGGGGATGCCGGTGAGCCCGTTCGTCGCCCGCCTGGGCGGCGCCCGCCGCCGCCCGCCCGGCGGGGCCGCCGCGCGGCGGGCGGCGGAGCGGCCGCGTGCCTGGTTCGACGCCGAGCGCCCGGCGCTGGTCGAAGCGGTCGCCCGCGCGGCTGAGGCGGGCCTGGCCGACCACGCCTGGGAGCTCGCGGCCGCCCTGGTCCCCTACTTCGACATGCACGGGCACTACGGCGACTGGTACCGCACCCACCGCAGCGCACTGGCGGCCGTGCAGGCCGCCGGCCACCGCCGCGGCCAGGCGGCGCTGCTGCGCGGCCTGGGCCAGCTGCGGGCCTACCAGGGCGACCACGAGCGCGCCACCGACCTGTTCGACCGGTCCCGGCGGATGTTCGCCGCGTGCGGCGACGGCCACGGCGAGTCCATCGCACTCAGCGGCCTGGCGACGGTGGCGCGGATGCGCGGGCGCTACCCGGAGGCCATGGAGCACTGCCACCGCGCCCTGGAGGGTGCGCTGGCGGCGGGCGACCGCCACGGCGAGGCGCTGATCCGGGCGTCCATCGGCCGGCTGTGGCGGGCGCGCGGCGACACCGACACCGCACTGGACTGGCTGTCGGCGGCCCTGGACCTCAGCCGCGACACCGGCGACCGGCACCGCGAGGCGCACGTGCTGCACGAGATCGGGCTGCTCCGCGCGGCCGAGGGGGCGCACCCGGCGGCGCTGGCGCGCTTCCGCGCGGCGCTGGCGATCTTCCACCAGATCGGCGACCGCGAGGGGATCACCGGCTCCCTTGCGGTCATCGACCGCACGACCCGCGCCACGCACACCGCCCGCGGCCCGCACACGGGCCACCTGCGCACCGCGCGCACCCCGCAGCCCACCCGCACCGGCTGACCCGCCGCCCCGGCCGCCGGCCCGCACCGGCGCCCGGGCCCTGGAGCGGGGGCGGTGTCAGCGGTGGTGCCAGTGCCGCACCCGGTCGGCGTAGGGGTCGTAGGCCACGCCCGGTTCGGCGTCGAAGACCCGCACGGGGCGGTCGACCGCGTCGTAGCGCGGCCACGCGTCGTCGGCCGGGCGGCCGTCGCGGACGAAGGAGACCCAGTCGCGGTGCATGAGGTCGGCCAGGGACTGCGGGGGGCGGTCGCCGGCCAGCTCCGCGACGCCGGGCGCACCGAGCCCGTCGAAGGTGAAGCCGAGGTCCAGGGCGTGGCAGGCGCCCAGCCGACCGTCGAAGGTCGGCGGGCGCCAGGCGAACTCGTACATGTAGACGCCGGGTCCCCCGCCCGCCTTGGCCTGCGCGTCGGCCACGCGGACGCTGGGCACCCGGAAGAACCAGTCGGTGGAAATGGCCGCGAACACGTCGCCGGGCGCGCGGTCGTGCTCGGTGCCGACGTAGTACCGGATGCCGAGCGGGCCCAGCCCGTACTCGGCCGCGGCACCGATCAGCACCGGCCAGGTGACGCGGTCGATCCCGCCGTCCGGCACCAGGAAGGCCCGCTGTTCGTCGGTGGTCGTGCCGATGAGCAGGCCGATGTGGGCGGCGTCGCCGCGGGCGATGACGTCGGCCGGCGGATCGGGCAGCGTGGGGGTGCCGGTGACCGGCTGGAACATCATCCGGCTGGCGAGGACCCCGCCCCAGCGCGCCACGTCGATCGACGACGCCACCTCCGCGGCGAGCCGGTCGTGGGCGTCGGCGAGCCGCTGCGGGGCGACCGTCACGAAGGCCTCGCGCGTGGCGGGGATGCCCAGGTCGTCGGCGAACAGCCGGGTGATGCGCCGGGCCTGCCGCGTGGTCATCGTGAACTCCGCCGACCCGCTCTGCATGATCGCGCGGGCGAAGAGCCCTTTGGCGCGGGGCATGGCCATGAGGGTCGCCACGCTCATGGCGCCCGACGCCTGCCCGGCGACGGTCACCCGCTCGGGGTCGCCGCCGAAGGCCTCGATGTTGTTCTGCACCCAGTTGAGCGCCAGGACCATGTCGAGCAGCGCGCAGTTGGCGTCGTCGTCGCCGGTGTAGAGGAGGCCTTCGGCCCCCAGCCGGTAGTTGACCGAGACGAACACGATCCCGTCGCGCGCGAAGGGCTGCCCCCGGTACTGCGGGACGGCGCTGGAGCCCTCGTTCCAGGCCCCGCCGTGGATCCAGACCATGACCGGCCGCGCGCCGTCGTCGGCGGCGGGGGTCCACACGTTGAGGTTCAGGCACGCGTCCCCGGGGACGTCGGGCGAGGGGAAGAGGGTGTCGTAGGGCGGGTGCTGGGCGGTCTGGACGGCGGTGGGGCCGAACGTGTCGGCGGGGTGCACACCGCTCCACTGCCGGGGCGGGCGGGGCGGACGCATCCGCAGCTCGCCGACGGGGGGCGCCGCGTAGGGGATCCCGAGGAACGCGACGGTCCCGTCATCGTCGAAGCCCTCGACGGCGCCGCCGCAGGTGTGAACGACCGTCCCCATGACCCCTCCCCGACGAGCACGGGGGATGCGTTCACTTAACGTAACATTCCTCCCACTCCGTGCCATGCCCGCCGCGCCGGTGCGCCGCGTCACCGGGGCGCACCCGCCGGGCCTGCGGAACGCCCCCGGCGCACACACCGGGGGCGACCTGTGGCGGCAGTGCCGCCGTACCGCCGGGCAGCGGGGCGCACCGGGGAGCGGTGGCGGGGACCGTCCTTCCCCGCCGCCGCCCACGGCACCGGCCCCGCCGCGCCGGCCGGCCCCGGCCGACGCCGGGGCCGTGTCCGCACCGGCGGCCCGGCGTCAGCCGGGCCGCACACCTTGAGTTCTGCGGCGGAAGCAGACCCGCAGCCGCACGGACGGATCCCGGGCCGGCTCGCGCGCCGGCGGCGTCTCCCGGCCGGGATCGGCGGGCGTCGCCGCCCGGGCATCCGCGCCGACGGCACCGGGCGGGGACGGCGGCGGCTGCGCCTCTCCTCCCGCCACCCGCTTACCCGCGGCCACGGGCTCCACCCTGCCTGTTTCCCTTGTCACGCTCCCCTCCTAGCTCCGCTCCAACGGCCCTGCGCGGGGCCTCCGGCCACAGGCAGCGCCGCCTCCGCTCGCTCATCGGCTCGCCGTTCCGATTTCCCTGGTCACGCTCCCCTCCTCACTCCGCTCCAACGGCCCTGCGCGGGGCCTCCGGCCACAGGCAGCGCCGCCTCCGCTCGCTCATCGGCTCGCCGTTCCGTCAGCCGCGCCCGCCCCCGGCGAACTCCCACAGCACGCCGCGGCGCCCGATCGCCGCGCCGACCACTCCGAACACGCTCTGCTCCATGGACCCCTCCTCGCGTGGAACCGGCGTCACGCCGATTCTTCCCGCGCCCGAACGACCCGGCAACGACTTTCGGTTTAGGCCTAAAAACACAGGTCAGAGGGGTGCGGAGCGGAAATCGGGCGACCATCCCGAACGCCTCGAAGCGCACCACAGGGGACACGGCGCGGGGGCGCGGCCTCCTCTCCAGGCCACGCCCCCGCTCGCCGCCCGTTCACCCCCCGATGAGCGGGCTCCCCTGCCGGACCAGCCGGTCGGCCAGGTCGCTCAGGCTCAGCCCCGCGACCGCGGGCACCAGGACGCCGCGCACCGTGTCGATCTCGGCGGTCCAGGCCTCGGGCAGCGCACCGGCCCCCCGCGCCGCACCGCACAGGGCACCGACCATGGCCGGCACGCTGTCGGACTGGCGGGCCATGAGCGCGGCGGACTGCACGCCCTGCGCCGGGTCGCCATCGCTGAGCCGGGCGATGGTCAAGGCCACGGGCAGGGTCTCCGGAGCGACCCCCGCGTGGCTGTAGCGGTCCGGGCTCAGCACCCGGGTCATCTCCGGCACGGCCGCGAAGGCCGACTCCGCGCTCTCCCGGATCCGCTGCGCGCGCCGCAGATTGCGCCCCAGCCAGCTGTCCTCCGGGACCTGTGAGACCCCCACGGCGACGGCGTCCTCCAACGTCTCGCCGCCGATGAGCGCCGCGATGGCGCGCGCCATCGCCTCGGCGGCCCACACGCCGTCCTCCGCATGGGTGATCCCCGCATAGCCCGCGGCGACCCTGCCCGCTCCGTCGGGGTCGCCGGCGTAGCGCACCCCGACGGCGACGCCGGTGGCCACGGCGCTGTCGTCCCAGTGCACGGGGTTGTCCGCGCCGGTCACCGGCGGGACGAGGCCGCTCCGGGCGTTGCGGATGGCCGATCGCTCGGCGATCCCGCTCCAGACGCCGGGGTCGTCGGCGTAGTAGCGGCGCCAGGCGGCGAACAGCTCGGGGACGTCGTGCGCTGCGCCGTCGAGCAGCGCCAGCGCCGCGACGGCCATGGTCTCGGTGTCGTCGGTCCCGCAGAGCGGCTGCGGCCCGGTCGCCGCCGGGCTGAACGGCAGGAGCGGCCGCGAGACCTGCTGGGCGTCCAGGTCGGCGGAGAGCCGCCAGAGCATCGAGCGGCTCCAGCCCGACCGCGCCGCGCGGTGGAACCAGGCCGGCAGCCCGGCGGCGTCGCCCACGGCGAGCCCGAGCACCGCTCCGCGGGCGGCATCGTGTCGGTCGACGGTCATCGGTCCACCTTCCCGTTCCCCGGCGCGGCGGCGCACAGGTCGTCGGCCAGCCGCACCAGGTCGGTACCGCGGGTGGCCGTGATGCAGCGGCCCGTGACATTGGTCACCTGCTCGCGCCAGTGGGCCGGGATGGCGCCTTCGCCGTGCAGGGCGCCGGCCATCGCGCCGACCATGGCCGCGATGGTGTCGGAGTCGCGCCCGATGTTGACGCCGCTGAGGATGCCGGCGGTGAGGTCGCCGCCGGTCGCGGCGAAGATCCCGAACGACAGCGCCACGGCCTCGGGGGCTGCGTCGGCCCACGGGTAGTGGAACAGCGGGATTTCGCGGTAGAGGACCTCCTCGGCCTCTTCCGGGCTCCCGGCCTTCCCGGCGAGTCCCACCGCGCGGTGCGCAAGCCGCGCCGACCAGGAGTCCGCGGGCAGCGCCGCGAGCCCGGCGGCGAGCACGTCGCCGTGGTCGTGCGCCGTCATCGCCGCGGCGACCCCCGCGGCGATCGCCTGGGCCCCGTAGACCCCGTCGCGCGCGTGGCTGACCCGGGCGTCCTCGGCGGCCGTGCGCGCCGCGGCCTCGGGGTCGCCGGCGTGGAACACGCCGATCGGGGCGACGCGCATGGCGGCGCCGTCGCTCCACGACTCGTAGCTGTCGGAGCCGCTCACCGGGGGGCGCACGCCGGCGCGCAGGTTGGCGATCGCGGCCATCTCGCTGAAGCCGGCGCCGTGGAAGCCGCCCACCTGCCCCTCGACCGCCTCCAGCCACAGGGCGGCGACGTCGTCGGAGGTCAGCGCGGTGCCGTGCCGGAGGAGGCCGCGGGCGCACAGGACCGCGTACTCGGTGTCGTCGGTGCCGGCGGCGTCCTCGCTAAGGAACCCGGTGACCCGGCCGTGGAGGGCGCGGATGCCGTCGAGGGTCATGCCTTCGGTGGGCGCGCCGAGCGCGTCGCCCGCGGCCAGGCCGAGCAGCGCGCCGCGGGCCCGTTGATACCGGTCCGTCGGCGGGGCTCCGTGCGGTGTTCGGTGTCGGTTCATGGTGTCCACGTACTCATAACCTCATATGGGACTTGTGGGGGCACTACGGGACGTTCATCGCTTTCGCCCTCAGTATTGACGCCCTGGCCCATGAACGGCAGTATCGGATCCGATAAAAAGCCAAAACGATTTGCGTAGGAGGACGGTCCGTGCCGAAAGTAGGCGGTCGCGTCGGCATCGGCGATGTCGCCGCCGCAGCAGGGGTGAGCACCACCACGGTCTCACACGTCCTCAGCGGCAACCGCCCGGTCCGGGCATCCACCCGCGCCCAGGTCGAGGCCGCCATCCGCAAGCTGGGCTACCGGCCCGACCCCAGCGCGCGCAGCCTGCGCATCCAGCGCACCGAGAACGTCGCCCTCGTGGTGCCCGACATCACGAACCCGTTCTTTCCGCAGCTGGCGGCCGGGATGCAGGACATCCTCCACCCGGAGGGCTACCTGATCTCGGTGAGCGACGCGGCACTGCCCGTCCGCAGCCTGGACGCGGTCGTCCAGCACCTGCTCGACCGCCGCATGGACGGCATCGTGATGGCGCCCCACTTCGCGACTCCGATGCACCATACCCGGATCGCGGAGTCCGGCGCCAAACTGGTCCGCCTCAGCGGCTCGATCGACGACGGCCTGGGCGACATCGTCCGCTCCGACGACACCGCCGGGGTCGCCGGCGTGGTGCGGCACCTGGTCGAGCGCGGGTACCGGCGCATCGCCTTCATCAACGGCGAGGTCACCGCCGAGCCCGGGCGGCTGCGCATCGCCGGCTACCGGCGCGGGCTGAGCGAGGCCGGCCTCGACTACGACGAGGACCTCGTCAAGACCGAGACCTTCACCCGCGACGGCGGCATGAACGGGGCCCAGAGCCTCCTGCGCCGCGGGGCGCGGCAGCCCGATGCGATCGTCTGCGCCAACGACCTCATCGCGGTCGGCGCCATGGACGCGCTCCGCCGGCGCGGCCTGTCCATCCCGGGCGACATCGCCCTCACGGGATACGACGACATCGAGGCGGCCGCACTGCTCTCGCCGTCGCTGACCACCGTGCACAACCCGGCCCGCGAGATAGGGCGCTCCTGCGCCCGCCTGCTGCTGGACCGGCTCGCCGACGGCTACGACGGACCGCCCCGCGACGTCGTGCTACCCAACCGGCTCATCCCGCGTGAGTCCTCATAGACCCCACGGTCCGGTATCCCCGGGCAATCCGTCACATCCCCTGGCCATTGGAAGCGCACCCATGTCCCGACACTTCACCCGCCGCAATTTCCTGCAAGCAAGCGGTTCGGCCTTCGCCGGTGCCGTCCTGCTCGGCGGCTGCGGCGGCTCCTCGTCCTCCTCGACCGTGCAGTACTGGGGCGCGTTCCCCAGCACCGAGACCGAGGACTACTTCCGCGAGAACTACATCGACGCCTTCAACGCCATCTCCGACGAGAACCAGGTCGAGATGAGCGTCCGGCAGCTCACCGAGCTGGCGCAGCAGACCGACCAGGCCGTCTCGGCCGGCCAGGCGCCCGACATCGTCTACAGCCCGGGCCCCTCGACCGTGGTCGGCTACGCCGCCGGGGCGAAGATCCTCGAGCTCAACGACTACGCGGGCGGCTACGGCTGGCGCGACGCCCTCCTGCCCTGGGCCTACGAGCTGAGCCAGGTCGACAACACCTTCTACTCGCTGCCGACCAGCTACGGGTCGATGGTGCTGTACTACAACCCGGCCACGTTCGAGGAGCACGGCTGGGAGCCGCCGACCACCAAGGCGGAGTTCGAGGCGCTGTGCGCCGACGCCAAGCGCGAGGGGCTCATCCCCGTCGGCGCGGGCAACAGCGGCTACCAGGCGCAGACCGAGTGGTACCTCACCGCCTTCCTCAACATGGCGGTCGGCCCGATCACCCTCTACGAGACGCTGACCAGCGGCCTCGACTGGGACAACGACGCCGTCGTCGAGGCGATCACCATGTACAAGGAGCAGCTGGACAACGGCTGGTGGGGCGGCGACACCGAGCGCTACTTCACCAATACCGACCCCGACATGCTGACCGGCCTGGCCAACGGCGACGTCGCCATGTACATCAGCGGCACCTGGAGCTTCGGCTCGATGTCGACGTTCTTCACCGACGGCGCCGAATGGGACTGGGCCCCGCTGCCCTCCCTCAGCTCCGACGTCGAGCCCGGGGTCTTCCCGCTGGCCATCGGCACCAGCCTGTCGATCTCCGCCAGCACCCAGAACGGCGACAGCGCCGCCGAGTTCCTGGACTTCATGGTCAACGACCCCGAGCGCTCGCTGTCCTACCTCGCCGCCACCGGCGAGAACCCGCCGCCGATCAACATCACCGAGGACCAGTTCCCCGAGGACGCCGACGAGCGCTCGGTCCGGCTCTACCAGGCGATCCCCGAGAGCGCCAACCTCGGCTACACCAGCTGGACCTTCCTGCCGCCGCGCAGCAACGCCTACTTCTTCGAGGAGTTCGACCGGGTCATCACCGGCGACGTCGAGCCGCGGGCGTACTGCGAGGGCCTGGCCGCGGAGTTCACCGCCGAGGTCGGCGAGCGGGCGGTTCCCACGCCGTTCACCCCTGAGGGCTGACCGGGACGGATCGTCGATGAGTCTGCTCGTTGTAAGCGACCGCACCCCGGCGCGCGCCGCGCCGGGGCGGTCGCGGGGGCGCCCGCGCCGGCGGCTGGTGGGCTGGCTGTTCATCCTGCCGCTGTTCACGGTCAACGTCCTGGTGATCGCCGGCCCGGCCGCGATGTCGGTGGCCTACTCCTTCACCGACTGGGACGGGCTCAGCACCCCGTCGTTCATCGGGCTGGACAACTACACCGCCCTGTTCGGCGACCAGCTGTTCCGCACGGCGCTGTGGCACAACCTGCTGTGGACGGCGTTCTTCCTGGTCGTCCCCATGGCCATGGGCCTGCTGGGCGCCTACCTGCTCTCCCAGATCCGGCGCTTCCAGATGCTGTTCCGGCTGCTGTTCTTCGTGCCCTACGTGGTCGCGACGATCGTGGCCTCGTCGGTGTGGCGCCAGCTGCTGGACCCCGATGAGGGGGTCCTCAGCGCCCTGAACCGGATGGGGCTGCCCGTTCCGGGGGACGTGAACTTCCTCGGCAACGGGGACCTCGCCCTCGGGTCCATCGCCGTCATCAACAACTGGCAGTGGTGGGGCTTTCTGATGCTGCTGTTCCTGTCGGCGATGCAGGGGGTCGACCCCTCGCTGTACGAGGCCGCCCGCCTCGACGGCGCCGGGAAGTGGCGCGAGTTCTGGCACGTGACCCTGCCGGGGATCAGGCCCACGTTCGTGTTCCTGTTCCTGATGACCATCATCTGGTCGTTCCTGGTGTTCGACTACGTCTATATCCTCACCAACGGCGGCCCGGCGGGCTCGACCGAAGTGCTCAGCACGCTGCTGTACCGCTCGGCCTTCGGCTCGCAGCAGGCGGGCTACGCGTCGGCGATCGGCGTGGTCATGGCGCTGATCAGCGCCGTCACCGTCAGCGGCTACCTGATCCTGCGCAAGCGGATGAGGTGGGACGTGTGAGCGCGGCACAGCGCACCCGTAGGAAGGCCGCCCGGCCCGGTGTCCACCTGATGCTGGTCGTCCTGGCGGTCTATGCCATGGGCCCCATGCTGGTGCTGTTCTTCAGCGCGGTGAAGTCGCCCGCCGAGGTCAGCGCCTCCCCGTTGAGCTGGCCCAGCGAGTTCATCTGGGAGAACTTCGCCACGGCCTGGACCGACGCCCGCATGGACACGGGGCTGCTCAACAGCGCCGTCATCGTGCTCGGCACGGTGCTGGGGGTGTGCGTGATCTCCGGCCTCGCCGCCTATGCGCTGGTCCGGCTGGATCTGCCCAAGCCGGGCGTGATCATGCTGTACCTGCTCGTGGTCACCACGATGCCGATCCAGCTCTCGCTGGTGCCGCTGCTGTCGTGGTGGACGACCCTGGGCCTCTACGACACGCAGTTCGGGCTGATCGTCATCTACTGGGCGCTCTACAGCCCGTTCGCGACGCTGCTCCTGCGCTCCTACCTGATCGCGATCCCGCCGGAGTACGAGGCGGCGGCCCGCATCGACGGCGCCGGGGAGCTGAGGGTGTTCGTCCGGATCGTGCTTCCGCTGATCTGGCCGGGCATCCTGACCGCCGCGCTGGTGGCGGGGCTCCAGGCGTACAACGAGTTCCTCCTCGCGGTGACCTTCCTCCAGGACCGGGAGTCGCTGCCCGCGTCGATCGCGCTGTTCTCCTTCCAGGAGGGCTACGCGATCAACTACGCGCTGGTCAGCGCCGCCGGGATGATCATGGTGGCGCCGATGCTGCTGGTGTTCCTGCTGCTCCAGCGCCGCTTCGTCGCCGGCTACGCCTCCACCGGCATGGCCAACTAGGTCCCCTCCCCCGGACGGCGCCCGGGTTCAGCGCGCGCCGTCCCCCCTGCTGTGCGAGTCCGCCGGCTCGCACAGCAGGGCCACTCGCCCCGCCGCCGCGGTCCGCCGCTAGATCTCCGGGAGATCGCCCTCGGGGGTGAACCCGTCGATGGCCTGGGGAAGGATCCGGGCGAGCCGTTCAGCGGCCTCGGCGGCCGACATCCCGGCCCGCTCCGCCGCCTCGTCGAGCTCTTCGGGCGCCAGCGCCTGGGCGATCTCCTCGCCGCTGACGGCCTCGTTGGCGTCCGCGCTCACCCACGAGCGCGCCTGCTCGCCCAGCCCGCCCAGGCGCAGCTGCTGGATCAGGTCCTCGATCAGCTCGGTGCCGATCGCGATGCCGATCCCCCCGGGCTCCCTGAGCAGGTCGCCGAGGACGTCGCCGGACGGTCCGCCCTCGTCGCCGCCGTCCCCTTCGACGGAGTCCCCGGCGTCCAGCAGCTCCCCGAGCAGGCGCCCCAGGTCGTTCTCTCCGGCCATGGCCCTTCCTTTCCCCCGCGCCACACCAGAGTTGACCACATAGGGTCACGAGTCAATCACCGAAGATGATCGGCCTTCGCGAGTATGCCCGCCGTCGGCCGCACCACCGTGCGACGGCGTCGGCCCGCGGCCGCGGGGTCAGGGTCATGTCGGATTTCGGCCGGTCCCCCGCGGTGAGCATCGGCGATGCTGGACACATGCACCACGACAGGGAGCAGTGCGTACGGGCGGTCCGGTCCAAGGACGCGCGTTTCGACGGGTGGTTCTTCACCGCGGTCATCACCACCGGCATCTACTGCCGGCCGAGCTGCCCAGTGGTGCCGCCCAAGCCGGAGAACATGCGGTTCTACCCCAGCGCCGCAGCCGCCCAGCAGGCCGGGTTCCGCGCCTGCAAGCGGTGCCGCCCCGATGCCAGTCCCGGGTCGCCCGAATGGAACCACCGGGCCGACGTGGTGGCCCGCGCGATGCGGCTGATCGCCGACGGCGTCGTCGACCGCGACGGCGTGCCCGGGCTCGCCGCCCGCCTGGGCTACAGCACCCGCCAGATCGAACGCCAGCTCCTGGCCGAACTGGGCGCGGGCCCGCTGGCCCTCGCTCGCGCACAGCGGGCGCAGACGGCGCGGCTGCTGATCGAGACCACGCGGCTGCCCATGAGCGACGTGGCGTTCGCAGCGGGCTTCGCCAGCATCCGGGCGTTCAACACCACCGTGCGCGAGGTCTTCGCGCTCACCCCCACCGGGCTGCGGGAGCGCACCGCGGGCGGGCGCCCGCCCGCAGGGCCGGGGGCGCTGTCGCTGCGGCTGCCCTTCCGCTCGCCGCTGTTCCCCGACAACCTCTTCGGCCACCTCGCCGCAACGGCCGTCCCGGGGGTCGAGGAGTGGCGCGACGGCGCCTACCGGCGCACCCTCCGCCTGCCCAGCGGCCACGGCACCGTCGCGCTGCGCCCGTTGCCCGAGCACGTGGCCTGCACCCTCACCCTCACCGACCTGCGGGACCTGCCCATCGCGGTCAGCCGGTGCCGGTGGATGCTGGACCTCGACGCCGACCCCGTCGCCATCGACGCCCAGCTGCGCACCGACCCGGTGATGGCGCCGCTGGTGGACAAGGCCCCCGGCCGCCGGGTCCCGCGCAGCGCCGACGGCCCGGAGTTCGCCGTGCGGGCGGTCATCGGCCAGCAGGTGTCCACCGCGGCCGCGCGCACCCACGCCGCACGGCTGGTCACCGCACACGGCGACCCGGTCGACGACCCCGCGGGCGGCCTGACCCACCTCTTCCCCACCCCCGCTGCGCTGGCCGGGCTGGACCCGGAGGCGCTGGCGTTCCCGCAGACGCGCCGGACCACGCTCACCACGCTGGTGGCGGCCCTGGCCGACGGCGCCCTCGACCTCGGTGTCGGCGCCGACCGCGCCGAGGCCCGCGCCCGCCTCGCCGAGCTGCCCGGCGTCGGTCCCTGGACCATCGAGTCGATCGCGATGCGCGCCCTCGGCGACCCCGACGCCTTCATCGCCACCGACCTCGGCATCCGCCGGGCCGCCCGTGAACTGGGCCTGCCCGAGACCCCGGCGGCCCTCACCCCACGCTCGGCCGCCTGGCGCCCCTGGCGCGCCTATGCGACCCAGTACCTCTGGGCCACCGGCGCCCACGCCATCAACCGCCTGCCCGCCGCCTGACCACCGCATACCCCCGCCGCACCGGACCGGAGCCCGAGATGACCCCTCACACCCACGCCGTGACCGACAGCCCCGTTGGCCCGCTCACCCTGGTGGCAACGCCCACGGGCCTGTGCGGCCTCTACATGGAGGGCCAGCGCCACCGCCCGCCGCAGGAGGCGTTCGGCGACCGCGTACCCACGACGGCCGCGGTATTCGCGGCGGCGGCCGAACAGCTCACCGCCTACTTCGCCGGCGACCCGGCCGGGTTCGACCTCCCCCTGGACCTCCACGGAACCCCGTTCCAGCGCCGCGTCTGGACCGGCCTGCGCACCATCCCCTACGGCGAGACGACCACCTACGGCGAGCTCGCCGAGGAGATCGGCAGCCCCGGCGCCTCACGCGCCGTGGGCCTGGCCAACGGCAGGAACCCGGTGGGCGTCATCGTGCCCTGCCACCGGGTCGTCGGCTCCACGGGCTCCCTCACCGGTTACGGGGGCGGCCTGGAGCGCAAGCGCTTCCTCCTCGCCCTCGAAGGCCGCTCCCGCCCCACCCCCGCCTCGCCGCCTCCGGGGCTGCTGTTCTGATGCACGCGGGCTCCTCCCGGGGCCTGAGCCGCGGGCAGGCCCCGGAAACACCGGAACCCCAGGGGCGGACCGACGGACGACCATAGGGCCGGATCAGCAGACGGCTTCGACGCAGGAGTCGATCCAGGCGCACAGATCGTCCAGTGCGGCCTCCGTCCTCTCCCTGTCTCCAGTGGTGAGGTAGTCGGCCTCCAGGCTGCTGAACGCCCCGTTGAGCAGGGTCGCCTTGGCCAGGGCATCGGCGCGGCCCAGACCGCGCCGGACCAGGCAGGAGGCGACGAACTCGGCCCGTCCCCGGACGAAGCCCGGTACCGGGAGGGAGAGCCTGCCGCCCGCTGCGAGCCCTTCGATCTCGCGGATGAGCCGGGTCATGGCCAGCTCCTCAGGTCCCAGGTTCCTCTCCCAGGAGCCCTTGACGATGGAGCCCACACCGATCGACGGGTCGTCCCATCCCGGGGTGGAGCGCAGCGCCTCGTGCTGTCGCTCGTCCAATCGCTCCAACACCGCCGTGAGCAATGACCTCTTGTCCGCGAAGTGGTGCGTCAGGACGCGAGTGCTCTGCCCCAGCCCCTGGGCGAGGGTACGCAGCGAGACATCGGCGATACCGGTACGGGTGAGCTGCTCGATCACCGCGTCGATCACCTCGCGCCGGCGCCGGGGATCGACCGTTCTGGGCACGGGCGCACCACCTCCTGGGTTCACACTTTCCCAGACCCATAAGGGAAACGATTGTTACCCTTATTCCATGAGCTCTTCCCAGCGCCCGCCCCTGTGGCTGGCCGCCCTGACGCTGGCGGCGTTCGCCGTGCAGACCGACGACTTCATCATCATCGGCGTGCTTCCCGCGATCGCCTCCGGCACAGGCGCCTCGGAGTCAGCGGCCGGTCAGCTGGTCACCGTCTACTCCCTGATCTACGCTCTCACCGCACCACTCTGGGCGCTCCTGCTCGCCCGCCTCCCGCGCAGGGAGACCCTCTTCTGCGCGCTCACCGTCTTCGCGGCCGCCAACTTCGCCGTACTGCTCGTGACCACCTACCCCCTGCTCATGGTCTTGCGGGTCGTCGCCGCGCTGTCCGCGGCCGTGGTGCTGCCCACCGCTCTGGCGGCGGCCAGCACCCAGGCACCGCCCGAGCGCAAGGGCCGCTACCTGGCCATGGTCATGACCGGTATGACCGGGGCGGTCCTCATCGGTGTCCCCGCCGGCACGTGGATCGGAGCGGTCCTCGGCTGGAAGGCGACCTTCGCGTTCGGCGGGCTGCTCGGCGTCACCGCCCTCCTTCTCGCGGCCCGCACACTGCCCTCGGCCGGGTACGGCGCACAGGACGAACGTGCGACGCTCGCCGACCTGCTCCGCCCGCTCCTCGACACGACCACGGCCACCGTCCTCGCCGTCACCGTCCTCACGGTGGCCGGGAACCTCGCCTTCCAGACCTACATCTCCGTGCTCCTCTCCGGACTCGCCGGCGTGACGCCGACCATGCTGGCCGCACTGCTGGTGTGCTCGGGAGCAGGGGGCATTCTCGGAACACAGGCGTCCGGCCGGCTGGTGGACCGCTTCGGGCCGATGCGCACCTTCCTCCTCGCAGGGACGGTGTTCTGCGGCACGATGACCGCATTCGCCCTCCTCTGGGTCCTCCGGCCCATCCCCGTCGCCCTCGCCGCGGTCCTGCTCGTGGTCTGGTCGGCCGCCGCATGGGCGGTGCCGCCCAGCCTCCAGGCACTCATGCTCGCCCGCGCGGGCATGCGGGCCGCGTCGCCGGCGATGGCGGTCCACAGCAGCGCCGGCTACATCGGGGCGGCGCTGGGCGGCGCGGTGGGCGGCGCCGTGATCGCCGTCGGCCCCGGCCTGATCCCGGCCGCCGCAGCGACGGCGGCAGCGCTGGGGCTCGCGCTCAGCCCGCTCGCCGTCCGGTCCCGTGCGGGCAAGGAACGGATAGTGCGGTGAAGGCCGGGCCACCGCATGGGGGAGGCGAGGCCGATCACCGCACAGGCGCATACTCGATCAGGTAGAGCCCCTCTTCGGGGGACGGGTGTGCCGCCACGAGCCGGAGACCGGCCTGCCCTCCAAGCCGCCGGAACTCCTCAGCGGTGCGTTCCCGTCCCCCCAGCACCACGAGCATGGCCATGTCCCGTTGGGTGACGGACAAGGGCGCCCGCCCTCCCGCGGAAACCAGCCGGTCCACGACCAGTACCCGCCCTCGCCGGCTGAGCGCTTCGGCGCAGCCGCGCAGGATGCGCGAGGCGTCCTCGGCCGGCCAGTCATGGAGGACATGCGCGAGCAGGTACACGTCGGCTCCCGCGGGCAGCGGATCGAAGAAGCTCTGGCCGACGGTTTCCGCCCTGTCCGAGACCCCGGCCGGCACCAGCAGGGCCGAGGCGCGTTCGGCGGTGGCAGGCAGGTCGACGACCGTGCCGCGCAGGTGGCCGTGGCGTTGCAGCAGCGTGGCCACGACCCCTCCGGTTCCACCACCGACATCCACCACGTGGCCGACGGAGGACCACTCCCAGGCATCGGCGAGCCACGGACCGACGTTGGCGGCATGCACCGCCATGGCCCGGTCGAACGCCGCCCCGAGTTCTTCGTCGGCCGCCAGAGCGTCCCAGAGGCCGTGGCCGAAGATCTCCTCCCATGCCGGCCTGCCCGTGCGGACGGAGTACGGCAGCCCCAACAGCACCCGATCGCCCGCGCGGGCCCACGCGTCGCTCTGGTCCAAGGCCCTCGCGATCCCCGACGGGTGGTCGGAGCACAGCACCCGTCCGAGGTCGGTCAGCCCATAGCCGCCCGATTCCTCCGCCGTCAGCACACCCAGGTTGGCCAGGTGCCGCAGCAGTCGCACGACACCGTCGCCGTTGGCGCCCGAACGCCTCGCCAGCTCCTCCGGCAGAACGACCCCCTTGGCCACCAGGTCGGGAAGACGCAGCGTGACCGCGGCGCGCAACGCCCAAGGAGTGAACAGCGTCGCCATCCGTGAGACCTGCTCCACCGCGGACATGGTCCGCTCTTCTTCGGCGGGTTCCATTTCGTCTCTTCCTCGTGTATCCGTTTTATGGACGGTGCTGCGGGTTTCCGGTCCGCCCTCGGTCATCTCGGTTTCCCATCCCCTCCTCCGCCGCCTCTTCAGGCGGCTCGGAAGGGCCGCCGCTCCGCCGGCCGAGGTGGTCCGGGAAGGTCTCCGGCAGCCCCGCCAGCGACGCGATGCTCAGCACCGCCGTGGCCACCACCATTCCGGCCACCGCCCAGATGCTGCCGGTCACGGCGATGAGACGATCGGCGAGCGTCGGCGCCAGAGCGCCGCCGAGCATGACACCGGTATTGAAAGCGAAGGCAACGGCGGTGAAGCGGAAGCGCGTGTCGAAGACACCGGCCAGGTAGGCGCTCAGCGGCCCCGAGTAGACCGCATAGACGAGCATCGCCACCGAGAAGCCGAGCACGATCAGCGTCGGCTGCCGGGTCTGGAGCAGCCAGATCAACGGCACGGCCCACAGCGCGCACAGCACGGCTCCCAGCACGCACAGTTTCCGCCGCCCGAGCCGGTCGGAGAACACGGCCGAGGCGAACCCGGCGACCGCCTGGACGCCGATCGAGGTGAGCGCGGCGTACAGCATGGTCGTGTCCGAGATGCCAAGGCTCTCGGTGCCGTACGAGAGCGCGAACGTCTGGGTCACGAAGTACAGGACGTTGCCGACGACGAGCGCTCCGACCGACAGGAGCAGCGCCCTTGGGCGATTCAGGACCACTTCCACGATCGGCACCCGAAGCGCTCGTTGCCTGGCGATCGCCGAGGTGAACACGGGAGTCTCCGACACCGACAGCCTCACGTACAGGCCGACGGCAACGAGTACCGCGCTGAACACGAACGGGGCACGCCAGCCCCAGTCATGGAACCGGTCGTCGGCCATCCCCGCGGAGAGGGCGAGGAAGCATCCGTTGGCGGCCAGCGCTCCCAGGGCCGCCCCCGCGCCCGGAAACGCCGAGTAGAGTCCGCGGCGCCGCGGAGGGGCGTGCTCGATCGCCAGGACGGTGGCCCCCATTCCTTCGCCACCGAGCGCGGCCCCTTGCAGAATCCGTAGCAGGACGAGAAGCACCGGTGCGGCCCAGCCGACAGTGGCGAACCCGGGGAGAAGACCGATGAGAAAGGTGGCGACCCCCATCGTCACCAGCGATACCACCAGCACGGACTTGCGCCCGTACCTGTCGCCGAAGTGGCCGAAGAGCAGCGCTCCGAGCGGGCGCGCAACGAAGGCGACGCCGATCGAGGCGAAGGCTGTGAGTGTGGCGGATGCCGCCGATGCATAGGGGAAGAACACGTCCGGGAATACGAGAACAGCGGCAAGGCTGTAGCTGACGAACTCGAAATACTGAATCGTGGTTCCCACCATACTGACGAACGCAACTCTGCCGACTTTCTCCATTCGACCCGGTTGCGACAGGCCACGCTCCACACGAACTCCCATTCGTTCGGCTACATGTGCGAACGACGCCCCCGGCGAGTCCCGGCTTTCGCGAGCACATCCCACCCAGTGAAACACCACCATCCGCCCGACGCAATCCCGAAATCAGCGCAGGATGGATAATCGCAGATAAAAGACGAGCCGGGGATGCCGGGGATTCCCATCACTCATCTTCATAACACGATTCACACGAGTATCATTCAACCCAGGACGCACCACTTACCCTGGGGACCGAAATCGCACATGAACACCCTCGTTCACCAACTCCGGTCACATCTCCGCGGACCATGGAGAAACCCGGAATCACCACGACACCAGCGGATTCAAAAGAATTCCAACCGCGTATTGACTTGATCACTCTACGTGTTGCATGCTGTCCAACGGGTCGATGAATGAAGGCCACAAGAGGTTTTAGTAATATTGGAGAAACCGATTCTCCAGCCTCGGCCCCCATCCCTCATGAGCACGGTTATCAGGTCATGCAACCGCACCGCACCGGTGCCGGACTCGACCTATCCCGCTCTTCGTAATTAGGGACATATCTCTCCCCGGAAACGGAGAAATCGATGCAGAGCATGTGGATATCCGAGCGCGCCCAGTGGGCTCCGGCCCGCACCGCCTGGGCACCCGAGCGCGCCCAGTGGGCCCCCGCCCGCACCGCCTGGGCACCCGAGCGAGTCCAGTGGGCCCCGGCCGAGGACGGCAAGGCGGTCGCGGCCGACTACCAGCTTGTCCGGATCTCCTGAACCGCCACCTGAGCGGCGCAGCCGCCCTGTAGCGGCGGCTGCGCCCCCGAACCTCACACCAGCACAAGGAGAGGCATGACGCCCAAGAAGATCCTGGTCACCGGGGGTGCCGGCTTCATCGGCCGCAACATGATCCGTGGCATGCTCCGTGACGGCTACACGGTCTCTTCCCTGGACAATTTCAAGATCGGCGGGAGCAGGCACATCCCCGGCGACATTCGCGACCACGTCGAATGGGTCGAGGGCGACACCCGCGACCTCGACGCGCTGCTTCCACTCGTAAAAGGAAAAGATGCCGTCATCCACTTGGCGGCCCCGTCCTCTTTCCTGATGTACGAGGAGGACCCGGTCGAAGGCGCTTCGGTGACCACTCACGGCCTCCTCAACGTGCTGGAGTCCATGCGCAGGAACGACATCGGAAAACTCGTGTACGCCAGCACCAGCGCCGTCTACGAGGGGAACCCCGTCCCCTACGTCGAGGAAATGGAGCTGATCCCACCTGACCTCAAGGCCCTATCCAAGAAGTGGAACGAAGAGGCCGCACGGCAGTACTCGCAGCGCTACGGGATGACCGCCATCGGCCTTCGTCCGTTCAGCGTCTATGGGCACGATGAGTTCAGCAAGGGCGGTTACGCGAATATCATCTCCCTGTTCGCCTGGGCCATGCTGGAGGGCCTGAAACCGGTAGTCTGGGGGGACGGGAACCAGACCAGGGACTTCATTTACGTGGAGGACGCCGGCCGCGCCTTCCAAACGGCTTTGGAGCGCGATCTCCCGACTCAGGAATTCAACGTCGGAACGGGCGTGGAAACCACGTTCAACGAAGTCCTGTCCATGATCGGCGATGAGCTCGGCCGGCAGGTCGAGCCCGAATACGTCGGCGTACCGATCGCAATATACGCCGAGCGGCTGTGGGCCGACACCGCCCGCGCCGTCGATGTCCTCGGGTTCCGCCATGAGATCGACGTGCGCGAGGGCGTGCGGCGCGTGGTCGGGGCGGCCCGACGCGCTCAGGACACGCAGCGCTGGAGCGAGCTCCCCAACGCCCAGATGTACTTCGAGACGCTGCCCGGCGACTGATTCAGAGGGCGCCCCGGTCCTTGCGGCGGCAAAGGCGGCGCCCTCCACCTGCAACCCAACGGCAGGAGGCGCAATGCACAGAATCCTCGCCCTGAGCGACTCGGCCGAGGACATCAAGAACTTCTGCGGACAGGCTGAGACGTATCTCTTCAGGATGCGGCAACTGCCCGCCGAGGAACACACCTACGAGCGCTTCGAGGAGATCTACCGGACGCTGAAGTCCACCTGCGACCTCTCCACGATCGATGTGGTGGTCGCGGAGTACATCGAATCGCTTCCGCTGCTGTACTTCATGCGCGAAGACGGGTACTCGTGCCCCGCCCTCATGATTCCGCACACCAATCCCTACCCGATCGGGATCCTCTTCTACTTCCTGCTCATCGCCGAACGCAGTCACCCGGGCGACCTCGTCATATGCGGATCGCAGAACGCGAAGAGAGCCTACGAGCACATGGTGGGAATCCGCGCGAACAGCATCTGCACCTTCGGCATCAAGGACTCCATCTACCACAAGAAGGACAAACGCCGGTGCCGAGAGGCATTGGGCCTTCCGCAGGACCGCACCATCCTGGTGTACACCGGTCGCTTCATGAACGACAAAGGGCTGGGGCACCTCCTGGCCGGCTTCCAGCGGCTGCGCGCAGCGGATCCGCGGCACCTCCTGGTGATCTCGGCCACCCATATCGATCCGCCCTACTACAACCGCCTGGCACCTCGAATGCAGGGTGTGGTGCTGTTCCATCGGTTGGAGAAGCAGCAGACGGTCGACCTGTACAACGCGGCGGACCTCTTCGTCTCGGGGGCGACCAGCATCTTCGAGACGTACGGCAAGTCCCCCTTGGAAGCACTCGCCTGCGGGGTCCCCGTGGTCGTTCCCCGCTGGGACGGCTTCCCCTACTACGTCGATGACCGCAACGGGGGACTCGTCGACGTGGACTACCTGCCCACCCCTCAGGACAACCCCTACGAGTTCGCCCGGATGCGCGAGGACCACTTCGCCGACGTGTGCCGCCAGGTGCTCGGGCGTGCAGGCGACATGGAATACCAGGTGCCGGAGTGGGCCACCTACAGCCGGACCATGAAGGTGCTCCCCGAACTGCTCGCAGACATGGCGGCCTACGGCAGGACCGAGCCGCCGGCTGCTCCTGGCGGAATCGCCCTCGGGCGCTATCCCGGCCCCGTCCGCAGGATCCTCGCCCACTACGGCATGGAAGAGACACGGGATCTGCTTGAGAAGGCCGACCGCATCGGCCTGCTGAACGGGGACGATCCGGGCGAGGAGAGCCTGCTGAGAGACCTGCACCACGAGTTGTTCGCCGTAATGGACGCGGAGAAGTCGCACGCCTGACTCCCGGACGCACCTGGCTCCTGGGGGTCGACCCCGGCCCCGTGGGCGGTCGGGAACGAACCCCCAGAGGAAGGCCACCGCCACGAGACCCGTCTCATCGTCCCGCCGGGGCTCCCGTGTGCCGGGGCTGACGGCACCACTCAAGGATCAGGTGAGGAACCCATGGCCGACCAGCGAGAGGGAAGGGACATGCGTGTCCTCTTCGAAGAGGTGGCGCCGGACTATGACCGTTCGGGTACCGAGTTCTTCGCCCCCGTGGGCGAACGCCTCGTCAGCCTCACGGATGTAGGGCCCGGCGATGCCGTCCTCGACGTGGGATCCGGGCGAGGGGCAGCGCTCTTCCCTGCGGCCCGCGCCGCCGGGCTTCGCGGAAGCGTCACCGGAATCGACCTGTCCGAGAGCATGGTCGCCTCGCTCCGCCAGGACGCCCGCGACTCGGGCCTCGGCCGGATCGACGCCGCGGTCATGGACGCGCAGGCCCCCCGCTTTCCCCCGGAGAGCTTCGATGTGCTCACCGGAAGCATGAGCGTGCATCTTTTCCCCGACGTCGCCGCCGCTTTCCGCTCCTATTTCCGGCTCCTTCGCCCGGGAGGCCGCCTGGGACTGTCGGCACCGGTGAGCGTCGACCACCCACGGCCCGAGGTCTTCGGGCTGCGTTCCATCGCGCGAATGGTGTCCGCCTACGGCTCGGGATCAGGGGCCTACCCCTACTCCGAGGCGTTCGGCGGAGCGGAGCAGGCTCGTTCCGATTTGCTGGCCGCAGGATTCACCTCCGTCAACGTCGTGGAGGAGCCCGCGTTCATCAGCTCCGGCTCGACGGACCAGCTGTTGCGGTGGACGCGCACCCATGGAATGCGCCTGCTATGGGAGCAGGTCCCCGCCGCCGAACACAGGCGCGTCCAGCAGGAGATCGCGACCGAGGCGCGTTCTCGGAGCGAGCATCCCGACCGCGTCGTGCTTCGGGTACCGGTGATGTACATCATCGCGCGCCGTCCGGGCACCCGGCCGCTTCGCCTCGACCGACACGATGGAGACGGCCGTGCCCCCTGACAAGCCTCCGCCGGGGACACGCCGCCCGGGGTCCTCCCGGCTCTGGGAATGGACCCGTGAGCAGTTCGATCTGGACCCTTCGTATGTCCACCTGGCCTTGTCCATGCTCGCCCCTCACCCGCGGCCCGTACGCGACGCGATCGAGCACCACCGCCGAGCACTGGACTCCAACCCCGCACTCCACTTCCACCAGAGAGACGCCAACGTACGACGGGTCCTGGGAAAGGCGGCGGAATATCTGCGCACCGCCCCTGATTCCATTGCGCTCACGGAGAGCACCACGGCAGGTCTGGCCGTGGTCTACACCGGGATGAGGCTGAAGCCGGGCGACGAGATCCTCAGCACGGAACACGAGCACTACGCGGCCTCTGAACTGCTGCGCTTCAAGGCGGCGGCCAGTGGAGCCGACCACCGCCGCATACGACTTTACGAGCACGCCCCCGGCGCCACCGGCGACGAGATCATCACCTCCATCACACGCGAACTTCGGGAGAGCACCCGCGTTCTCGCCCTTACCTGGGTCCATTCCGGAACCGGCGTCAAGATCCCCATCAAGAGGATCGGCGACGTGGTCTCGGCCGCCAATTCCATCCGCCCACCGGAACGGCGGATCATTCTCTGTATCGACGCTGTTCACGCCTTAGGAGTCGAAGACTTCGAGGTCGAGGAGCTCGGCTGCGATTTCCTTGTCGCAGGCTGCCATAAATGGCTTTTCGGTCCCCGAGGAACCGGGATCGTATGGGGAGGACAGGAGGGTTGGAACGCTATCGATCCGACCACCACCTCTTTCGATGTCGAGGTGTTCTGGCCCTGGTATTTGGGGCGCGTCCCCGAGAACGAGGCCCCTCGCGCACGTCTGTGCTCGCCTGGCGGATTCCCCGCCTATGAGCACCGGTGGGCGCTGGCCGAGGCGTTCGATTTCCACTTGGCCATTGGCCGAAAAGAGATCGCCGCCCGCATCTCCGATCTGAATTCCTACTGCCGGGAGAAATTGGCGGAGGTCAACGGAGTCTCGGTCCGCACCCCCGCGGATCCGGAGCTGCGTTCGGGAATGATCTGCTTCGACGTCGCCGGCCTCGACCCGGCCGATGTCGTCGCCGCCCTGGAGAACGCAGGGATCATGGCGGGCCAGACGCCCTACCGCAGCAGCGCGGTCAGATTCGCGCCAGGCGTGCTGAACTCGGCCGACGATATCGACGCCGCCGTCGAATGCCTTCAGGCGACGGCCGGAGGCCGGACATGCGGCAGACAGGACCGCTCCATGAACAGAGGATATCGATGATCGACAGTCGACGATCCGGTCTCAGCCTGGCCGACCAGCCCGCACGATACGAGGATCTGGTCGCGTGGTGGGCGCACATGCGCGGCACCGCTCCCATCCACTATGACAGGACCCTGGGATATTGGCACGTTTTCCGCTATGACGCCGTTTCGGCGGTTCTCAACGACCACGGTGTATTCTCTTCCGACATGCGGGAGTTGACCCCCCAGCCGAAAGAATTCGCCAAGGTCGCTAAGGGCGCTTTTCTCGGATTCGACCCGCCCCAGCACAAGAGGCTTCGCAGCCTGGTGAGCAAAGCGTTCACGGCGAGGATGATCGCCGAACTGGAGCCGCGTATCTCGGAGATCGCGCACAACCTGCTCGACGCGGTTCAGGGAGCAGAGCAGATTGAACTCATCGACCGGTTCGCCTACCCCCTGCCGCTGGCCGTCATAGTCGATATCCTTGAGATACCCTCCGTCGACCGCTCACGCTTCAGGAAATGGTCTGACGCCTTGTTCTTCCAAGGCCGAACCGACCAGCCGGTCATCGTCGCGACTCCGGAAATGCTGCGCTCCATCGATCCGACCATTGGTGAGATGAACGCCTACTTTCTGGATATCATCCGGCGGCGTCGGGAGCGTCCCGGCACCGACCTGGTCAGCAGGCTGGCCACCCTGATCAGCGACGGGGAGCGGTTGACGGACGAGGAGATCCTCGGAGTGTGCGGCTTCCTTCTGGTCGCGGGCCATATCACCACGACCATGCTGCTCAGCAGTGCCGTCCTCCTCTTGGCGGAGCACCGGGATCAGGCGGCGGAGCTGCGAGCGGATCCAGATGCCGTGCCGGCTTCGATCGAAGAGGTGCTGCGCTACAGGGGGCAGCTCCCTGCCGCCCCCAGAAGGACGACGAGGCCGACCACTCTGTGCGGGGTGAAGATCCCTGCCGACCAGATCGTCCTGGCGTGGCTCGCATCGGCGAACCTCGACGAAACCGCTTTTCCCAGGGCCGACGGATTCGATATCCACCGCTCCCCCAACCGGCACCTCGCCTTGGGACGAGGAATCCACTACTGCCTCGGAGCCCCACTCGCGCGCCTGGAACTCAGGGTCGCCATGGAGGCACTGCTGCGCCGCTGGAGCGACTTCACCGTCCTGGACGGAGTGAAACTCGAAGATCCCCGGCACACCATCGGCGCCAAAGAACTCCCCCTGCGAGTGCGCTGGGCACACCGGTAGAAGCGGAATCCGGGTTCCTTGAGCCAGGTTCTGCGGCTACGGAGCGCATCTGAAGACGATCCGACACGCAACCCCGGACGACGGCGAGCGCGAAGCCCTGTAGACCCGGGGGACTTTCAGGTGCGCCATCAGGGACTTGAACCCCGAACCCGCTGATTAAGAGTCAGCTGCTCTGCCAATTGAGCTAATGGCGCGTGTCGCGTATGTGCCTCGGCGACGGACATGACTCTACCGGATCCGGGGAGGTCCTCCGCTCACGGGCGGACGGGCGCCGCCCCGGTCCCTTCAATCGGCCCCTGCCTCGGCGGGGTGGGTGGTGAGGGCGTCGGCCTCGGCCAGGGCGGCGCGGGCGGCCTCGTGGTCGCCTGCGGCCTGGTGGGCGCGGGCCAGTGTGCGCAGGACCGGGACCATGAAGGACGGCCAGCCGCGCGTGCGCCAGACGCGGACCGACTCCTCCAGCTCGGCCACGGCCTCGGTCACCCGCCCCTGGTCGAGCAGGACCTCGCCGACCAGCCCCAGGGCATCGGCGAGGTGGTGGTTCATGCCGTGCCTGCGGCTGAGCCCGGCGGCCTCGCGCGCGGTCGCCAGCGCCTCCGGCTCGCCCAGGCGGATGTGCAGGCGGGCGAGGTAGAGCAGGGAGAACACCTCGCCGTAGCGGTCCTTGATCGCCCGGGTCATGGCCAGGGAGCCCAGCAGGTTCTCGCGGCCCCGGTCCACCCGGCCCGCCTCGCACTGCGCGGCGCCGAGGAACTGCATGGCGGTGGCCTCGTAACGGGAGTTGCCGAGCAGCCGGGCCAGCTCCAGGCACCGGGTCAGGTGGGTGACGGCGACGGCCGCCTTGCCGTCGCTGTAGGCCGCGACCGCCATCACCTGGTAGGCCCGGGCCCGCCCGCCCAGGTAGTCCTCGGACTCGGCCAGGTCGAGCGCCGCCTCGGCCGACTCCACCGCCGCGCGCAGCGCGCCCCGGGAGATCAGCCCCCAGGTGCGCATGACCAGGGCGTCGGCCATCCCCCGCCGCTCGCCCACCGACTGGAAGAGGTCCAGGACCAGTTCGCCCTGGTCGAACATGCCCGCCATGGCGTTGCCGGGGGCCTGCGGCGTGGTCCAGGTGATGAGGTCGGCCATGCCGCGGCGCAGCACCGCCTCGCCGAGCACGTTGCCGGCGGCCCGGCAGGCGGCGATCGCGGTCTCGTGGGTGAACCGCCAGTCGTCGAAGCGGCCGCGGACGTCGAAGTACTTCTCCAGGCAGCCGGCGAGGTCCCAGGCGAGGTCGTCCAGGCCGAGCGCGCACGCGTGGCCGACCGCGGTGGCCATGTGCCCGGCCTCGGCGTCGAACCAGGCCATCGGGTCGATGAGCAGCGCCGCCGCGTGGGCCGTCGGCAGCGGCCAGCGGGGGGCCGGCCCGTGCATGGTGGCGTAGCAGGGCCCGGGGATGTACTCGGTGGCCTGCTCGGCGAGCCACAGCCAGGCGCCCAGTACCCGCCCCAGGGCGGCCCGGCGCTCCTCGGGGGTGTCCTCGTCCTCGCCGCGCTCGCGCGCGAACAGGCGCACCAGGTCGTGCATGCGGTAGCGCAGCTCGCCGGTGGTGTCGGTCCCGGCGATGTCCAGCAGCCGGGCGTCGACGAGCGCCTCGATGTGGTGCTCGGCCTCGTCCAGGGACACGTCGAGGAGGGCGGCCGCGGCCCACGACGCGACGTCGGTGACCTCCAGGGCGCCCATGAGGCGGAAGGCCCGCCGGGTGGCGGGGGCCAGCCCGGCGTAGCTCAGGGCGAAGCTGGCGCGCACCGCGAGGTCGCCGGCGGCGAGGACGTCGAGCCGGCGCCGTTCGTCGCCCAGCAGCCGCGAGAGCCGCTCCAGGGTCCACTGCGGGCGCCCGGCCAGCCGCGCGCCGGCGATCCGGACCGCCAGCGGGGCGTGGCCGCACAGCCGGACGATCTCCTCCGCGGTCTCGGGCTCGGCGGCGACGCGGTCCGCTCCCGCGACCCGCCCCAGCAGCTCCACCGCCTGGGGCGGGTCGAAGACGTCCAGGTCGATCAGGCGGGCGCCCTCCAGCCCGGTGAGCGGGGTCCGCGCCGTGATGAGCACCGCGCAGCCGGCCCCCGCCGGGATGAGGGGGCGGACCTGCGCCTCGGAGGCGGCGTTGTCGAGCACGACCAGCACCCGGCGGTCGGCCAGCCGGCTGCGGAAGAGCGCCGAGCGCTGGTCCACGGAGTCGGGCACGGCCGATCCCTCGACACCCAGGGCCAGCAGGAACCCGTACAGGGCCTGTGCCGGGTCGACCGGGTCGGCCTCGGCCCCCCGGAGATTGACGTAGAGCCGGCCGTCGGGGAACGCGCCGGCGTGGGCGTGCGCCGCGTGCAGAGCGAGGGCGGTCTTGCCGACCCCGCCCATGCCGGCGATGGCCGTGACCGCCACCGGCCTGCCGGGCGCCCCGGCGCCGGCCAGCCGCTCGGCGAGGACGGCCATGAGGTCCCCGCGCCCGGTGAAATCGGCGATGTCGGGCGGGAGCTGGGCGGGGACCGGAAACCCGGGGGGCTCGGCGGCGGCACCGGCGCCCGGCTCGGTGCGGCGCCGCGGGACGGTGGCGGGCGCGTCAAGCGAGGGGTCGTTGGTGAGGATCGCCTGTTCGAGCCGGACCAGCTCCCGCCCGGGCTCCAGGCCGAGTTCGCCGATCAGCACCTCGCGGCCCTGCCGGTAGGTCTCCAGGGCCTCAGTGGGCCGGCCCAGCCGGTAGAAGGCGATCATCAGCTGGGCGCGCAGCCGCTCGCGGAACGGGTACTCGGCGACCAGCGCGGCCAGCTCGGCGATGATGCCGCTGTGCCGGCCGAGGGCGAGCTCGGCTTCGAAGCGCTCCTCCATGACCGTCTGGCGGAGCTGGTCGAGGCGGGCGGCCTCCTCGCGCACGAGCGGCATGGTCTCGTGCCCGGAGAAGGCCGGCCCGCGCCATAGCGCAAGCGCGTCGCGCAGGAGGTCCACCCCCCGTTCGGGGTCGCCTTCGGCGAGGGCGTTGCGCCCGTCGCCGACCGCCTGCTCGAACCGGCCGGCGTCGAGCTCGCCGGGGCGGACGATCAGCCGGTAGCTCATGGCGCCGCGCTCGACCCTGCCGGGGTCGCCGAGCTCCTGGCGCAGGTGGTGGACGTAGATCTGGAGGCTCTTCACCGCCGACCGGGGCGGTTCCTCGCCCCATACGGCGTCGATCAGGCGCTCCTCGGCGACCGTGACATTGGGGCGGCACAACAGCGCCGCCAGGAGGCCGGCGAGCTTGGGCGAGAGCCGCACCGCGGTCTCGTGGTCACGCGCCTGTAGCGGCCCGAGGACCTCGAACTCCATGTCGTCTTCTCCTTGGACCGATGCCGGGGCGGGTCATCGGCCGTGTGGGGCCGGCCGCCGACGCCCTCTCGGTCGCGCGGCCGCGGGCACCGAACGGCACCGCCGACCAGACTTGCAGGAATCGGGGTTCGCCCTCAACCGTCTTCCAACCGTTTTCCAGCCGGACGGGTCCAGGCTCATACATAACGGGCGCAAAGTAGAGGGCTTTCGCGCAGATACCCGCGTCGGTGCCCGGCCGGAGACGGCCGAGGCGACGGCGGGAAGATGGCACCCTCGTCCTTCCAAGGACGGCGGCCCGGCACAAGCCGGGCCGTGGAAGCCGGGGGTGGTACAACCGGGCGGCCGTCCCATGGTCACCGGGGCGTTTCATCGATCATGGGGCGGTCGACCGCCGGTTGCGAAGAACCGGCACACGAGACCAGGCAGAGGACCCCGGCGGGCATCGGCGGATGCCCGGCCGGGGTCGTTTCGTGTCGGCGCCCGAATGTTTCGGCGGCGCGGGCGGCCGGGGCATAAGAAAAACCCCAGGCGGGATTTCACCTGGGGTTGTGAATGTGCGCCATCAGGGACTTGAACCCCGAACCCGCTGATTAAGAGTCAGCTGCTCTGCCAATTGAGCTAATGGCGCGCGGCGTGCTGTGACCGCTTCGCCGGTGCGGGCGGACTCCGCCCTGCCTTCCGACGTGCACAACCTTAGCAGCACCGCAGGGCCGCCGCGAACCGTTTCCGGGCATAGGCCCCCACTCCCGCCCATGCGAGGTGGGGGGCCGGCGGTCCGGGCCGCGCACGGAGGCGCATCAGGACCACATCACGACCACGGCGACGATCAGGCCGATGGCCACCAGCGCGCCGACGGCGGCCAGGACATAGGGGGTGACGGGCCGCTTGGGTGCGACTTCGGGCTCGTTGTTGTCCGCCACGAAGCGGCGGAACATGGTGGTCGACCCCGCGGGGTCGGGCTGGGGCTCTTCGTTCACATTGTTGTCGGGCATGTGCTGACACTAGCGACTCTGACCCGTTTGCGCTCCCCCGGTAGTTACGGATCACCATGATTCACCCCATCCGCAGGGGCCACCGCAGAAACCGCGGCAACGGGCCGTGAGAGGTCATGGGCATGCGCCTCCGCACCCGCCTCGATCGCCCCTCGCTACCGGCCCCACCAGGGCGAACCCCACCTACCCCACGCGCTCGGGCGGCGGGCCCTCCAGGGACGGGCCCTTCGCCGCCAACACCGCGGCGTGCGCCTCGGCGGGGCCGCCCGCGCGGCGCAGCGCGAGCCCGGCGGCGCCCCGCGCACCGTCGACCGCCTGCACCGGGACGGCTCCGCGCCGCTCGTGCAGGCCGGAGCGGACCGCGTCGGCCACCGGGCCGCCGGCCAGCAGCGCCCCGGCGAAGACCACCGGCTCCCCCGGGCCGGCGCCCTGCCCGGTGTCCGGGGCGACGGCCTCCAGGTCGGCCAGCAGCCGCCCGGCCGCATCGGCGACGATGCCGCGTGCGACGGGGTCGCCCTCGGCCGCCGCGCCGGTGACCTCCGGGGCCAGCGCGCCCAGGTCGGCCGGGGGGCGGGCGTGCGCCGCGCGGACGAGCGCCCCGGCGTCGCCCGGGCCGGCCCCGAGCGCGGCGGCCAGCCGGGCGCCCAGCGCCGTCGCCGGGCCGCGGCCGTCGATCGTGGCCAGAACCGCGCGCAGCCCCGCCACGCCGATCCACACCGCCGAGCCCTCGTCGCCCAGCAGCCACCCGTGGCCGTCGCAGCGGCGCTCCACGGCGCCGTCGCGGACGCGGGCGGCGACCGCGCCGGTCCCGGCGATGAGCACGCTGCCCGAGGGGGCGGCGCTGCCGGAGGCGAAGGCGACCGCGATGTCGTCGGTGACGTGGGGCTGCCCGGGCAGCCCGTGCGCGGCCCACGCGCGCCCGGCGAGGTCCAGGGCGCGGTCGCGCCCCGAGGCCGCCCCCGCCAGCCCGAACACGGCCTGGTCCACGGTGATATCGGCGGCCCCGGCGAGCGCCTGCCCCAGAGCGGCCGTCAGCGACGCCTCGGGGTCGGAGCTGGAGAACCGGTTGGCGCCGCCGGCGCGCCCGTAACCGACCACCTCGCCGGCGAGGGTGGCGACGACGCAGCGGGTCGATGTCCCGCCGGCGTCCACCCCGATCACGACATGACGCGTCATGGAGGGCAGCCTAGCCGTTCCGCCCCCGCAAACCCCCGAGGGAGCCGGGCACGGGGCGGCCGCGTGGCGCCGGGTTTCCGGATGCGGTGCGCGGCCGCCCGGGACCGCCTGAAACCGACGCGCCGCGATTCGAGTCACGCTCGAGCCGCGGAAGAAGCCGGTCATTTGGTCGCGACCGAAACCGGGTCCCGCCGGCGGAATGCCGACCGGGGCGCGGCCGGTGCCCCCGCCGTGCGGTGCCGCGGCCGGACGGCCCCGTGCGGCAAAAGCGATGAATGATGGCGCTCCTCGGCTTATCTCCGTTCCATCCGCTATTCACCGGACATGCCCGCCGACACCCTTTCCGGGGGTGCGCCGCGCCGATCCGATGCGCGCACGGGGCACCCGCCGAAACGGGGGTCCGTGCGACGACGCGATGCCGCTCCGTAGCGCGCGCCCGCGGAAGCGGAACCGGAGAAACCGAGCGGCGTTCGCTTTGTGAAAGCGAACCGCCAGTGCACTGTAAGCACCGTCCTGCACTCTGTCTGTCGTGGGCGTCTCCCGGCCGGTACTTCCCCGCGGCCGTGAGCGCCTCCAAAGCGGGCCGGAGCCGTCGGGTTCTGGCTCCCCAGGGGCCGGAGGACGGCCGGCTCGTGGGGGGAGGGGGCCCGCATGCGGGTCGCCGCGTGCCTGGCGAGGTGGACGGGGGCACCTTCACTCTCGCCAGGCACTACCCTCCCTCACCCGGCGGCCGCCCATGAGGAACCTGGGATCGCCGCCCAGCACCGCCTTCAGCCGCGCCAGCGCGGAGTCCTCGCAGCGCCGCTCGACCTTGCCGGCCAGCGCGGCGATCCGCGCCTCGGGGTGCGTGGCCAGCCAGGCGGCGGCCAGCCGCAGCGGCAGCGGGAGCCGCTCGACCGCCTCAGCCAATCGGCGCAGCGCGCCCGGTTCCGCGGCGGCGCGGCGCGCCCCCACGAGGTCGCGCAGGAGCGTCACCGCCTCACATTCGAGCAGCTCGCCGATCGCCAGCGCCGGTACCCCCTCGCGGACGATCAGGTCGACCAGCCAGTAGCGGCTGGTGACCACAGCGCCGCAGCCGGGGGCGCCCGGCAGCAGGGGCCGCACCTGCTCGGCCGAATGGGCGTTGTCCAGCACCATCAGCACCCGGCGCCCCGCGAGCACCGAGCGCAGCAGCGCCGCACGCTCGTCGGTATCGGGGGGCAGCGCGCCTTTGACCCCCAGCGACCGCAGGAACCGCCTCAGCACGTCGAACGCCGAACGGGGGCCGGCGCCCGCCCCGCGCAGGTCGACGTAGAGCTGGCCGTCGGGGAACCCGGCGGCGGCCGCGTGGGCCCAGTGCACCGCCAGCGCCGTGCAGCCGGCCCCCTGCGGTCCGCTGACCAGCGCGCGGCGGGCCGAAGACGGGCCCGAGGCGAACAGCCGGTCGAGCGAGGCCAGTTCCTCGGAGCGCCCGACGAAGCCGGGCGGGTCGGCGGGCAGCTCGGCAGGGACGAGGCGGGCCCGCACCACCGGGGGCCGGTACACCGTCCGCTGGCGCGGGACCAGGGGCCGGTCGTCGAGGTCCCCGCGCAGCACCGCGTGGAAGACCTCTTGGAGGCCGCGCCCGGGATCGGTGCCCAGGCGGTCGGCGAGGAACCGGCGGGTGCGGCCGTAGACTTCCAGCGCCTCACTGGCGCGGCCGCAGCGGTACAGCGCGACCATGCGCTGCCCCACCAGTGCCTCGCGGTGGGGGTGGCTGGCGGTCAGCCCCGACAGCGCGTCGGCGACCCGTTCGTGGCGGCCCAGCGCCAGCGCGACCGTCCCGTGGTGCTCGGCCGCGCGCAGCAGCTCGTCGAGGAGCGCGGCGACGTCGCGCTCGTGCAGTCCGTCGGAGGCCACGTCGTGCAGCACCGGCCCCTGCCACAGCTCCAGCGCGCGGGCGAGGCGGTCGCAGCAGCCCGCAAGGTCGCCGTCGGCCTCGGCCCGCCCGGCCGCGGCGGCCAGCCGCCGGAAGCGCGCAAGGTCGAGCTGGCGCTCGTCGAGCTCGATCCGGTAGCCGTGCCGCCCGCTCACCAGCAGCGGCGGCCCGTGCTTCGGGGCGGCGCCCGCCGGGGCGCCGGGCCCAGGGGGGCAGAGGACCGCCCGGAGCCGGGTCACCTGTACCTGGAGCGCGCTGCGGTAGGCGCTGGGATCGACATCACCCCACACCCGTTGGACCAGCTCGGGGATGGGCACGGTACGGTTCGCCCGCAGGAGTAGCGTGGCCAGGAGGACACGGCGCTTGTTGCCTTGCAGCCTGACCGGGGTGTCACCTGCCTGGACGGTGAGCGGCCCGAGCACTGCGAACGAGATGTCTGACAATGTCGCCCCCGGAAACGGACCTCCCCCTTCGCGCGAACCAGCGACCGGACGGTCGAACACTGGGATCGGCGTCCGCCCCCTACAGTGCCGGGCGGCACCGGGCCGCGCAATCGGGTGGGGCCGGCGGTCGTACTTGTGACACTGCCGGAAACCGGGAATTCCTCCGGGCTACGCATTGACTACAGGCAGAGAGCGAAAGAAACTTTCCAACATGGCGAAAACGGCGAAGCCTACGTCCCAGGGGAGCGGGAGCGCGCACGGCGACGACGGCACGCCCGCGGTCCGCGACGACCCCGCACCCACCACGGTGCTGCGCATCCGCTCCCTGCTGCCCTCGCTGGCCCCGGCCGAGCAGCGGGTGGCCCAGCGCATCATCGACGACCCCGAGCGCGTCGCCGCTTCGTCCATCACGCAGCTGGCCAAGGACTGCGCCACCTCCGAGGCGACCGTCATCCGCTTCTGCCGGACCATCGACTTCACGGGCTACCGCGAGCTCCGCCTCACCCTGGCCACCGAGGCCGGGCAGGCCCGCGGCGCGCGCGGCGGCACGCGCGAGGTCCCCGGCGACATCAGCGCCGACGACACCCTGGTCACGGTCGTGGAGAAGATCGCGTTCACCGACGCCCGCGCGGTCGAGGAGACCGGGGCCCAGCTCGACGTCGCCGTGCTGGAGGCGGTCGTGGAGCGCATGGCCACAGCCCGCCGCACCGACATCTACGGGGTCGGCGCCAGCGCCTTCGTCGCCGCCGACCTCCAGCAGAAGCTGCACCGCATCGGGCTGACCTCCTTCGCCTGGTCCGACACCCACGTCATGCTGACCAGCGCCGCGCTCCTGGGCGAGGGCGACGTGGCCATGGCCATCTCCCACAGCGGCACCACCATCGACACCATCAACGCGCTGGCCGAGGCCAAGCGGCGCGGCGCGACCACGGTGGCCGTCACCAACTTCCCGCGGTCGCCGATCAGCGAGGCGGCCGACCACATCCTGACCACGGCCGCCCGCGAGACCACCTTCCGCTCCGGGGCCACGGCCAGCCGGCTCGCCCAGCTCACCGTGATCGACTGCCTGTTCGTCGGCCTGGCCCAGCTCCGCTACGCCGACAGCCGCACCGCCCTGGAGACCACCTACGACGCCGTGCGGGGCCTGCGCATCGGCGACGACAAGCGCCGCCCGCGCGGCCAGGACCGGCAGCGCTGACGGCGCGGCCACGGCCGGGGGCAGCGGGGCCCGCCCGCCCTCAGCCGCGGTCGACGGCGGTGCCCAGCAGGCCCAGGGGCGGCGCCCCGAGGTCGAGCATCGCCGTGTGGAACCGCCGCGTGGTGTAGCCGGACCCCCAGCGCTCCTCGGCGCGGTCGCGCAGGGCAAGGATCTCCAGCTTGCCCCAGGTGTAGCGGCCGTAAGTGGGGTCGAACGTGGCCCGCCGCGCCTCCGAAAGCGCCGCCGGGCCGGCCAGCGTGGTGTCGGCGGCGAAGCGCGCCGCGGCGTCCTCGACGGTCATCGTGCCGGTGTGCACCCCGATGGCGGCGGCCAGGCGCGTGACGCGGATCAGCGCCTCCAGCCACACCCCCAGCTCGAAGTGGGCCGAGGTGAAGCGGGGGTCGCCCAGCGCCTGTTCGGCGTAGTCGCCGAAGCCCTCGTCGACGCACAGCTCCTCGGCGTAGTGCGCCCAGCCCTCGATGAAGGCGTACGAGAACAGCGTGCGCCGTACCGCGCCGGGCGCCCGGCGCAGGGCGCGGCTGTGCGAGAAGTGGCCGGGCGCCACCTCGTGCACGCTGATGGCGGGCAGGGTGGTCGCGCTGAACACCTCCAGCCACTCCTCGGCTTCGGCCGGCTCCCACTCCGGTTCGGGCGGGGTGACGTAGTAGTGCGTTTTGCCGTCGGCCTCGGCCGGCGCGGCCCACGACAGCATCGCGGTCCCCCAGCGCGCGGACTCCGGCGCGACCCCGACGACGCACTCGCCGTCGTGGTAGGGCACGAGATCGCGCTCGCGGGTGAAGGCGATGGCGTGCGCGGTCCAGCGGCGCGCCTCGGTGAGCACGCCGTCGGCGTCGGGGTGGTCGCGGACCAGCTCCCGGGCGAGGTCCAGGGGTGCGCGCGAGGGGTCGATGCGCGCGGCGGACTCCGCCATGCGTCCGGCGAGCCGGTCGCGCTCGGCGTCGGCGAGCTCCGCCAGGCGGCCGAGGTCGACCGCTGTGGCCTCCGAAGTCCCCATGAGCCGGGTCAGCGCGGCCCCGCCCAGCGCGGCGCTGGGGTCGCCGTCGCGGGCGGCGGCCTCCAGGTGGCCGACGAGGCGGCGGTGCGCGGCCAGCGCGGCCTCGCGGAGGTCCTGCGGCGCGTCGGCGGGGACGCCGGCGGCCAGCCCCCGCACCGAGGCCAGCAGGGAGCCGGCGACGGGGGCGCTCACGCGGTCGAGGGCGGCGACCGCGTTGCCGACCGCATCCGGCCACGCGGCCAGGTGGCGCAGGCGCGCCTCGTCCCGTTGCTCGGCGGGTGCGTAGTCCTTGTCGTAGACCGACAGGTCCAGCTCCCCGATGTGCCAGAGCGGGTTGGACCGGTGCAGCTCCAGGTCGCCCAGCTGCACGCGCAGCGCGTCCTCGGCGGCGGTGGCATGGGCGTCGTCGTGGGGGTCGGCGAAGCGTTCGCCCTGGCCAAGGCGGGCCAGCCCCTGCCGGACGGCTTCAGGGGAGAGGTCGGTGATCCGGCCGTCGTACTCGTGGCGCCCCGCGGCCTCGCGCATCTCGGCCGCCTGAAGGTCGGCGATGGCGCGCAGCCGCGCCGGAAAGTCGTCCATGGGCGGGACCTTATCCCGGCGGCACGGCCGGGCCCAGACCGCGATATCCCGGCGCCACATCACGGCCGGACCGGGAACCCGGCCGGGGGCGCGGAGCGTCGACCAGGGTGTGACGAAGCTGCTGTCGTACCGCAAGACGTGGGTCGCCGCCTGCCTGCTGACCGCGCTGATCGGGGTCGCGCCCTTCACCTGGCTGTCCGTCTCGACCGCGGACCGGCGGGGCGCCGTCGGCGACGCCGATCCCCGCCCGGTGGCGCTGGTCCTGGGCGCCGGGCTGCGCGACGACGGCCGCCCCACCACCCTGCTCGCGCGGCGCCTGGACATCGCCGCCGAGCTGTACCACCGGGGCCGGATCGAGGCGGTCCTCGTGAGCGGGGACAACAGCGTCGAGTCCTACAACGAGACCGACGCCATGCACGACTACCTGGTCGCCCTCGGCGTGCCCGCCGCCAAGATCGCCGGCGACTACGCGGGCTTCAGCACGTGGGAGTCGTGCGTGCGGGCGCACGAGGTGTTCGGGGTCGATGCGGCGGCGGTCATCACGCAGAACTTCCACCTGCCGCGCGCCGTCGCCCTGTGCCGGGCCGCCGGGATCGACACCGAGGGGGTCGGCGACGGCAGCATCGGGGTGCGCACCACCGCGACCGTCTACGGCTACGTGCGCGAGCTCCCGGCGGCGTTCAAGGCCGTGTCGGACACCCTCCTGCGCCCGGAACCCCGGTTCCTGGGGCCGCGCGAGCCCGGGGTCGACGACGCGCTGGCCGCCCCGCGCTGAGCGCGTCCGCCACCGGCCCGGACGCCGGATCGGGGCGGCACCGGCCCCGTCCGGCCGCCGGATCCCCCTCGGCGCAGGGGTTTCAGAAAGCCCGGAAAAATGTCCTCTCGCAGGAATGACACCACCCCCATCGCTGTTGTACGAACCGTTGCCCTAGCACGGCAAAACAGACCGTCGCTTGGGTTTACGGGTGGATTTCCTTGAGCTCCACTGAGGGCGCGGATCCCCGCGCACGCAGGGCATCCAGCCCCGGACCACCGAAATCACCCAGATTGATCTGCGGTTTTACCCGCCCCACCCTCGCAATTTACTTGCACGTTGACTAGGGTGGTTCGTGATCGGTTCGTGATCTGACGGTCAACCGCAGACCAACCACCGAAGCCGAGCCCGGGCACTTCGTCCGCCCGGGAAGATCAGGCCCCTTCACGCGGGCCGGGCCGCGCTCCAGCGCCGCCCCACCGAGGTCACCACAGCTGACCGCCCGCATGCCTGGCGCACCGCCAGAGCGACCCCATGGCACACCGCCGCACCCGGCCACGGCCCCGCCGTGCCCGGACACCGGCCGGACCCGCCATGCCCCGGGCCCCTCTCGGCCCTGCACCCGACACCTACGGGGGACTCACCATGACTGCTCCGAACATCACCCTGCCCGCCACCACCGCCGCCGCCGGCACCGACAGCGTCCAGAACGGCAACCTGAAGGCGTCCTACTTCTGGGACGACGGCTCGGGCATCAACGGCGACACCGGCGCCCCTGCCAGTGGCGAGCCCATGCAGGAGGGCCTGGCGGCCAGCCCGTCCTGGCCCCTGGGCACCGAGGGCTACGTCGAGTACAACGGCAAGAAGGAGAAGTTCTTCATCGGCGACCGCGGCCCCGGTGACCCCGCCGGCGACTGCAACGTCCTGCTCGACCTCGACGGCAAGACCTTCGCCAAGCTGACCGGCGAGAAGTGGAACGACTCCGACCTCACCGTCACCGGCGACAAGGGCCACATCGACGTCGACTACACCATCACCAAGTGGGGCGACGGCAACGGCACCGAGGGCGCGCCCCAGCCGATGGGCACCGACACCAAGTGCACCGACGCCGTCTCCGGCAACGGCGGCGGGTCCGGGACCAGCGCCGCTGTGGGGATCCAGTCCGGCGTGCCCGGCACCGGGATCACCGGTACCGACCTGCCGATGGCGGCGAGCGCGGTGACCGCGGCCGTGCTGCCGGTCCTGGCCCTGGCGGTCATCGTCACCAAGCTCCGCCGCCCGGCTCTGGCCAAGGCCTCGGACGAGGCCGGCGACCGCGCCCCGTCCCTGCGTGAGCGCCTGGCCCGCGTGCGCGACGAGTACATGCGCTAAGAGGCCCAGGGCGGCGGCACAGCCGCCCACCCGGCGCCGGGGGCCGTGTCCGCAACGGACGCGGCCCCCGGCGTTTTCGCGTCTTGGGGCGCCGGAAGCCCGGCCGGCCACCGCCCCGGCCCGCCCTTACGGCGGGCCGGGGCGGACGCGTGCCCGGGTCCGGCGCGCGGGTCAGGACCCGGGGCCGAACAGGCGGCTGAACAGGCCGCCCTGCGGGCGCTGCTGCGCCGCGCCGGCCGGGGCCTGCGCCGGGGCGCCGTCGGCCGGGGGTTCGTCGCCGGCGTCGTCCTCGACCCCGGCGAAGGCCCGGAAGTCGGCGCGCCCGGTGGGCAGGCCCCACGCTGCGAGTGCATCGGGCAGCCCGTCGTCCCAGCCATCGGCCGGGAGCTCGGCGATGGCCCAGAAGACCTTGAGCGTGTCGTCGTCGAAGTCGGCCTCGGGATCGGGGGCCTCGGCGGCCGAGCGGGGGCCCAGCACGCTTTCGAGCGCGGTCGCGGCGACGGCCGCCCGCGCCGTGCCCTCGGCGCTCGCCAGCACCTTGGGCAGCATGGCCAGCCGCAGCGGCCGCGCCCGCTCGCCCGCGCGGCCCAGCGCCAGGAAGCCGAGCGTCGCAGGGGTGTTCTCACCGCAGTGGGGCCAGGAGTCGTCGAAGAGGGCCGGGTAGCCGACGCTGGTCCGGCCAGCGGCGCGCAGCCGCACCAGGCACTCCTCCGGGGTCTTCTCCCCGTGGATGACGGTGAGCGCCATGGCGGCGGCGAACCCGTTGTAGAGGTGGCCCGATGCCATTTCGTGCGCCAGTGCGACCGTGGCCCCGGCGTCGTCGGGGGCCGCGAGCATGCCGATGGCGAACAGCTCGGCGGAGAGGACGTCGTGCTGCGGTGTGCCGAGCGGGGGCGGTGCCTGGCCGGGCAGCGCCGGGGCCGCCTCGGCCAGGGACGCCTTGAGCGGGGGCAGCGCCGTCTCGGCGGTGTCGGGCACGAAGGCGAGCAGGTAGCTGGCCCACTCCGCCGGCGGGTCGATGCCGCGGCGGTTCTCACGGCCGTCGAGCAGGCCGGCCAGGTCGCCGGCGTGGTCGCGCACGGTGTCGTAGACGTCCAGCTCCGCTTGGAGGAGCGCGGCGCCGTTCTCCCGCGACGCGGTGTCCAGGCGGCTGAGCATCCGGCGGTACTGCTGCTCGTCGGGCGCCTCCTCCAGCCATGCGCGGTACTGGTCGCGGACCTTCTCGGCGTCGGTCGCGGCCGCCCAGGCGACCTCGTCGCGCCACAGCGCGATGTCGGTACGGGCGGGCAGGGTCGCGGCCGCCGTGGGCACGAGCAGTTCCAGCAGCAGGCTGAGCGGGCGGGCCCGCCAGTCGGCCGGGGTGTCGGGGTGGCAGGCGATGCGCAGCAGGTATTCGGCCACGCGGGGCGCCGCGGCGTAGGCGGGGGCGGGGAAGCGGATGAGGTCGAAGAGAGCGGAGACGGAGTCGTCGAGGCCGCGGGGGGCGGAGGCGTCCCCCGCGATGCCGCGCAGCAGACCGGGGATGTCGGCCCCGTCCTCGGGCGCGAGCGCCGCCCAGTCGATGTCGTCCACGCCGTGAAGGGGGCCGGTGCCCGTCGTCGCGTCCATGGTCGGACATTATCCCCGCGTGCCGCCCCCGCCCGCGAATCCGCGGCCCCGGGGCGTGCCCGCCCTGCCCGGCCGGCCGGCACCGCGCCCGGTTCTCCGGACCGGCGAACGGGGCCGGGCGGCCGTTGACCGTGGAGCGGAGCGGCGGGCCGAAACCCGCGCAACGCCGTGACCGCCGCGCCGCAACCAGACGTGACCGGTGACCGTGTGTAGTGGCAATATCCATGATTGGTGACCGCAGGTCACCAATCGCCGCTCGAGGGGAGAGGGTCGCATGTACTTCGCCTACATTCGGGCGTCCACTACGGACGTCCGGAACCCCCCGGAACTGGAGCCCGCCTGCCGGGAGGTTCCCGACGAAGCCCGGCGCTGGTCGCGCCGCCGCGCCAAGCGGGCCCGGCTCACCTGCGCCCGTTGCGGCCTGGACTTCCGCCGCCACACCGAGCGCGACCCCGCCGCCGTTGCCTTCGAGGTCACCGGCCCCGACTCCCTGCCGCGGTTCGAGTGCGGCGGCTGCCAGCCCGACCTGCTCGCCGCCCTCACGGCCGCGGTCGCCACCCTCCCCGAATCGCTCCCCCGCCAGGCGCCGGCCTAGCAAACGCGGATTCGCGCGCCCCGGCGAGCGTGTCAGGCGATCCCGCGGAACGTGCGGCGGTAGGCGCTGGGAGAGACCCCCAGGGCGGCGTGCAGGTGCTGACGCAACGACACCGCCGTGCCGAACCCCGCTGCGGCGGCGACCTGGTCGATGGTCAAGTCGCTCTGCTCCAGCAGGTGCCGGGCGTGCTCCACGCGCTGGCGGGTCAGCCACTGCAACGGCGAGACGCCGGTCTCCTCGCGGAAGCGCCGGGTGAGCGTGCGCACGCTGGTCGATTCCCGCGCGGCGAGGTCGCTCAGCGTCAGCGGGCGGTCGAGGTGGTCCAGCGCCCACGCCCGGGCGCGCGCGGTGGAGGAGGCCTTGGGCAGGGGCACCGGGCGCGGAATGAACTGCGCCTGGCCGCCGTCGCGGTGCGGCGGGACGACCGTGTGCCGCGCGACGTCGTTGGCGACCGCGGCACCGTGGTCGGTGCGGACGATGTGCAGGCACAGGTCGATCCCCGACGCCTCCCCGGCGGAGGTGAGGACGTCTCCGTCGTGCGTGTAGAGGACGCCGGGGTCGAGGCGCACATCGGGGAACAGCGACGCGAACAACGCGGCGGACTTCCAGTGGGTGGTCGCCCGGCGCCCGTCCAGGAGCCCCGCCGCGGCCAGGACGAACGCCCCGGTGCAGATGGAGGCGATCCGGGTGCCCGGCCGGATCCGCGCCAGGGCGCCGGCCAGCCCCGGGTCGAGCCGCCCGTTCTCGTCGGCCGCATCGGGGTCGTGCGAGGCGGGGACGATCACCGTCGACGCCTCGGCCAGGGCCTCCGGCCCGTGCGCGACGCCGATGGTGAAATCGGCGTGGGTGCGGATATCGCCGGGGGACACGGCGCACGTGACGATGGAGTAGAGCGGCCGCCCCTCGGCTGAGGCGGCCCGGCCCAGGATCTGGTGGACGATGCCGAGTTCCATGGGCATGAGCCCGTTGCGGACCAGGACGGCGACCGGGTGCCGCCCGGGGTCGGTGAAAATGGCCATGGCCGGATTCTTTCACATGTTGTCCATCCGGCCACTCGCCGCAGGGGCGGCGCCGGTCCCACCATCGTTGTCATGAGCAACGAGACACCGCCGGAGACGGACGACACCGTCGGCCCCGGCCCCCGTCCCCGCCTGCACCGCGCCTGGGCGGTCGCCGCCGTCGCGGCGCTGGCCATCATCGCCGCGGGCGCCTTCGGCACCCTGCCGGGCCTGCTGATGACCCCGCTGCACCGGGAGTTCGGCTGGTCCCACGGCGCCATCAGCGTCGCCGTGTGGGTCAACATGGCGCTCAACGGGCTGGGCGCGCCCTTCGCGGCGGCGCTGATGGACCGGTTCGGCATGCGCCGCGTCGTCACCGCCGCGCTGCTGGTGGTCGCCGCGGGAGCGGGGCTGACCACGGTCATGACCGCGGCCTGGCAGCTGACCCTGTACTGGGGGGTCCTCGTCGGGCTGGGGACCGGATCGATGGCCCTCGCCTTCGCGGCCACGGTCGCCAACCGCTGGTTCGTGCGCCGGCGCGGCCTGGTCACCGGCCTGCTCAGCGCCGCGAGCGTCGCGGGCCAGTTCGCCCTGCTGCCGGTGCTGTCCTGGATCATCGACAACGGGCAGTGGCGTGCGGGCACCGTGACGGTCGCGCTAACGGCGCTGGCGGTGGCCCCGCTGATCTGGCTGCTCCTCCGCGACCACCCCGCCGACCTGGGGCAGCGCGCCTACGGGGCCACAGCGTTCACCCCCGCCCCGGCGCCGCGGCCCGGCGCGCTCCGCCACGCCGTGCGGGTCCTGCGCGGGGCGGCCAGGACCCGCACGTTCTGGCTGCTCGCCGGAACCTTCGCGATCTGCGGCGCCTCCACCAACGGGGTCATGTGGACGCACTTCGTGCCCGCCGCCCACGACCACGGGATGCCGCCCACCGCCGCGGCGTCGCTGCTGACGCTGATCGGCCTCTTCAACATCGCGGGCACGGCGTTCTCGGGCTGGCTGACGGACCGCTTCGACCCCCGCAGGCTACTCGCCGCCTACTACGGCCTGCGCGGGATCACGCTCGTGGTGCTGCCGCTGCTGCTGGGGCCGGAGGTGCGGACATCGCTGGTCGTCTTCGTCATCGTCTTCGGCCTGCTGGACGTCGCGACGGTGCCGCCCACGATCGGCCTGAGCGCCCTGCGCGGCCGCTTCGGCACCGAGGACAGCGCCATCGTCTTCGGCTGGACCCTGGCGGCCCACCAAGTGGGCGCGGGCCTCATGGCGCTGGCCGGCGGCGCCGTGCGCGACGCGCTGGGCTCCTACACGGCGATGTGGGTCGCAGCGGGGGCCGTGTGCCTCGCGGCCACCGCCATGGCGCTGCTGATCCCCCGCCCCACTCCCCACCGCCCAGCCCCGGCACCGATCAGCGGGGCCGTCCAGCAGTAGGCCCGCCCCGGCGGTGGACTGCTCATCGGGCGGCGCTCATCTGGCGTCACGCCCGTTCCAGGACGGCCCTCAGCGTGTCGGTGGGCGGGTCGGGGTGCAGTGGCGGGCGGCGCAAGAGGGCGTCGAGCAGCGCCTTGGGATTCGCGCCGATCTCGCGGGCGTAGCCGCGCACGGTGGCGCGCGACCGCCGGCGCAGGCTCGGGTCGCCCACACCCACCGCGTCCACGCCGGCCGCACGGCACAGCGCGACGGCGCGCGGCAGGTGGAACGCCTGGGTGACGACGGTCGCGCCGTCGACGCCGTAGGTGTCGCGCGCCCGCACGCAGGTGTCCCAGGTCCGGTAGCCGTGGGGGTCGGCGACCACATCCTCCTCGGGGACCCCGTGGGCGACGAGGTAGGCGGTCATGGCGTCTGTCTCGTGGCGCGAGACCGCGCGGTTGTCGCCCGAGACCAGCACGGCCCGCACCCGGCCCGCGGTGTAGAGCCGGGCGGCGAGGTCGAGCCGGCGCGCCAGCATCGGACAGGGGCCGCTCTCCCAGACGGCGGCGCCGAGCACGATCGCCACCGGGCGGACGGGGACGTCCTCGGCCGGGAACCGGTGGCGCAGGCTCGCCAGCCACACCCACACCGTGGGCGCCAAGGCGAGCGCCACTACCGCCGCGACGGCCGCGGCCGCCCAGGTTCCCGATGACACGCGCGCTCCCGAGGGGTGGTGGGTCCGATTCCGCCGACGAGCGCCGCAGCCGCGGCGCAGCGGGCATTGCCCGCTCACCGCCGCAGCCTAACGGCCCCCGGCCACCGATCCGATCCCCACGCCCGATCCTGCTGCGCGCCGCGCACGGCGCCCGGCGGGCGTACCCGGCACGCGCTGCGCACCCCGCACCACACGGCTTCGCAGAGACGACGCCCCTGCGGCGCCACGCGCATCCCCGGCGCCGCTCGGGGACAGCGGCATGGCGGGCCGACCGCGCCCCTCCGGGGAGCGGTCGGCCGGCGCATCGCGAGCGCCGCCACGAGGGCCGGGTCCACCGTGTCGGCACACCGGGCGGGGCCGGCGCCCACGCCTTACCCGCCCCGCCCCGCCCCGTCAGTAGATCACCCAGCCGCGGGCGACCTGCGCGTGCTCGTTGGCGAAGGCCTCCCGCCACTCACCGGCCTCGGCGGCCAGCTCCGGCCGGGCGTGCTCGCGGGCGTCGGACTCCGCCGATTCCAGGTGGGCGAACACCGCCTCGTTTTCGGCGCCGACCGCCCACAGGATCCGGGCCATCAGGATCTCGGTGCCGATGCGCCCGGAATGGTTCTCCCGCTCCCCGTAGGCGGCGCGCGCCTGCTCGGCGTGCTCGCGGGCGGCCTTCATCTGCTTGCGCGCCCACTCGGTCGAGGCCGACCGCACGCCGGGCGGACGCGGGCCGCGGCCGGTGCCGTCCCGGCCCTCGGGTCCGCCGGGGATCACGGCGGTGAACAGCTCCTCGGCGGCGATGTGGTGGGCCCGGGCCGCCCACCGCTTGTCCCCCGGCTCGCCTGGGCGGTCGCCGGTGACGTGCAGCCGGGCGAACCCCTCGGCGGCCTGGCGCAGCTGCTCGCGCCCTTCGGCGAGGTCGCGCGCCCGGACCAGGGTCCGGCCCAGGGTGAGCTGGGCGCGCCGCATCCCCCACTCGTCGCCCATGCGCTCCATCAGCCCGATCGCCTGGCGCAGCAGGGCGGTGCGCCCCTGCACCGACCACGCGCGGCGGCGCGCCCGGGCGCGGCGCCGGCCGCCTCCGGCCGCGCGGGTGAACTCCTCGTGCGCGCCGGCCGCGTACTCGCCGAGGTGGTCGGCCGCGGAGCGCTCCAGGCGCTCGCGGTGGCTCCGGCGCAGCGCCATGTGCTCGCTCAGGCCGCCCGGCGGTGTCCCGGCGCGCTCGCGCTCGCGCAGGTCGTGGGCGTACTCGCGCTCCACCCGGTCGCGCAGCTCGGCCTGGCGGCGGCCGTTGAAGACCAGGTCGCACGCCTGGTAGTGGCGTTCGAGGGCGTCGCCGTCGAGTTCGCCCATGACCCGCAGGCACTGGGCGACGTACCAGTGCCTGCCCTCGCCGGCGAAGCGGTCCCGCATCTCCCGCAGCATGTACCAGGCGCGCAGTTCGCGGCCGCCGGCGGCGAGGACCTCGGCGAGCAGGATCCGCGACAGGTCGCGCTGGGTGGTGTCGCCCTCGGCGCTGAAGGAGGCCGCGGCCCGTTCCAGGAGGTCGCGGGCGACGTCGAGGCGGCCGAGGTCGAAGTGGACTTCGGCCAGGTTGTAGAGGGTGCGCGCGTGCCACCAGGGCTCGCCGTGCTCGGCGAAGGCGCTCTCCGCCCGGCGCAGCTCCGCCATCGCCCCGTCAAGGTCGCCCCAGCGCTGGCGGCTGACGGCGCGCGCCCTGCGGGCGCGTGCGGTCCACCGGGCGTCGGCGCCCAGTTCCTCGAAGACGTAGGCGGCCCGCTGGGCGTAGGTGTCGCCGGGGACGTAGCCGCCGCGGCTCGCGCACAGCTCGGCGGCGTCGAGCAGCGCCATGCCCAGCGCGAGCAGGTCCTTCTGCTCCAGGGCGATCGCGAGCTGGGCGTCGACGGCCTGATCCCACTCGTCCCAATGGGTGCGCACGACCAGGCAGATCGCCGCCACCGCGCGGGACAGCCGCCAGGCGGTCCCGGCGTGGCCGTCGGCGGCGGCCATCCAGATGCAGCCGAGCACCACCTCGCTCTCGCGGTCCAGCCACTCCTGCGGGCGCTCGGGGGGCTCCAGCCCGAGGAGCGCGTCGATGCGCGGCCCGCGCGGCGGGGCGGCAAGAGCGGGCTGGGGGAAGCCGTCGTCGGCGGGGTGGATGCCCTCGGCGACCCGCTCCACCATCCAGGTGTAGGCGTCCACGAGGCGCTTGCGCGCTGCGTGGGTGGCCTCCTCGCCCCATGCCCGGCCCTCCTCCTCGGGGACGGCGAAGTCGGCGGGGCGCAGCACGCGCAGCGTGTCCCCGACGAGTTCGTGCAGGCGGAAGCGGAGGACGCCGTCGTCGGCCCGGCCCACGGGCTCGATGAGGAACAGCGACTGGAGCTCCTCGATGACCCTGCGCGCCACCGCCCGGTCGACGCCGAGGAGCGCGGCGGCGGCGTAGTCGGCGATCTCCCCCATCCCGGTCGCCGCCATGCGCCGCAGCAGCAGCCGCGCGGTGGGGCCGCTCATCTGGAAGACGACGGTGAACGACGCGGGGAACCCGCGCGGGCCGAGCAGCGGGGTCTCGTCCTCGTGTCGGAGCGCCTCGAGCAGGCCCCCGGTGTCGGGGCCGGACGAGGAGGCGAGGCGCTTGCCGCACATGGCCACGGCCAGCGGGAGCCCGTGGCAGTGCTCGACGATCTCGCGGCGCAGGTCGCGCTCCCGCTCCGGGTCGCCGACGGCCGGGCCCACCGGCGCGAGGTGCTCCAGCAGCTCGATGCCCTCGTCACCGGTCAGGCCGTCGATCGTGACGGACTCGAACTCGAACGACGCGTCCTGGAACGCTCGGCGGCTGGTGACCAGGACGGCGCTCATCGCGCTGTTGGGGCACAGCGCCTCGACCTGCCGCGGGTCCTCGGCGTTCTCCAGCACGAGCAGGATGCGCTTGCCCGCGGTCAGCGTCCGCCAGGCGTCCTGGAGCTGGCGGCGCGGGCCGCGCGGGGTGTCGCCCACCGCGTCCAAGGCCTCCTCCAGCAGGTTGGTCGGCGAGCGCGGGACGACGGGGCCCAGGCGCGGCGCGTCTGCCGCCGCCGCGTCCGCGGCCGGCTCGCCCGCAGCGGGGCGGCGTCGGCCCCCGAGGGGCAGCCAGCGCATCCGCCGGCCGTCGTCGGGCCGGTCCGCTCCGGCGGCCGCGGGGGCATCGCCGCCCTCGTCGGCGCCGAGCGTGCGGCTCAGGTCCATCCACCGGACACCGTCAGGGAACCGGTCGCCGACCTGCCGGGCGACCCGGTTGGCGAGCTGGCTCTTACCGGTGGCGGGCAGCCCCGTCACGACGATCACCAGCGGCGGCGCGTGGTCGCCGGGGTGGCCGCGCAGGAACGACGGCCTCAGCACGCCGCGCCAGCCCTCCTGCGGGAACCGGCGGAACAGGGCGTGCATGCGCTCCTGCTCGGCCGCGTACCCGACGAAGTGCGCGACCGGCTGGAGCAGGTTGTTGCCCAGCCCTTCGCGCCACACCGGGCGGGCCGGGTCCACAGCGCGGCGGCCCAGCGGGGAGTCGGGCCCGAGGTAGAGGGCGGCGACGGCCTGGCCCAGGGCGCCGGCCAGGCTGCACGCCCACACCACCCAGCGCGGCAGGTCCTCGAACATGTCGGGGGTGTTCTCCAGCCAGATGCCGGCCGCGAGGAACACCACCGCACCGAACCCCAGCGCAGACCTGGCCCAGCGCGCCCGCGGCGAGGGGCGCTCGCGGCCATCCCCGTCCCACGATCCCTGGTCGGTCACCGTGCGCCCCCGCCCGTTGCGGGGCGGGCGGGGAAGCACGCGGACCGCGGGGCGGCGCGGTGCTGGGTCCTGGGGCGTAAGGGATGGGGGTGTGCGCCGTCGGCGCCCACGCGGCGTTTACCGGTCACGCTCGCCTCCTCGCTCGGCTCCAACGGCCCCGCGAGATGGGCCTTCGGCCGGGGGCGGCGCCGCCTCCGCTCGCTCGTCGGCTCGCCGTTCCGAGGTCTGCCGCACCATCCGGTCGCCCACTCCCACTGTGTCGCGAACGCGGTCCCGGCCGGGGGACGGGACCGCGTTCGTCGTCGTTGTCGCACTTTGGTCCATTGCGCCCCATGTTTCGGAAACGGACGGCCCGTGTCCAGCCGGAGATCACTCCGACGGGCGGCAACGGTCCCTTACCGCAGTTTGATGCCACAAAGGGTGATGTGGTTCACAATTCACACAGTTGGGGAGGACCCCGGCGAGGGACGGCCCTGACCTCGTCCGGGGCACGGCGGAGACCGGACTCAGCCCACTTCGATCGCGATCTTGCCGCGGGTGTGGCCCTCGGCGTTCAGCCGCATGGCGTCGGCGGCGCGCTCCAGCGGAAACACCTTCTCGACGTCCACGGTCACCTTGCCGGCCTCGACCAGGTCGACCAACGCGGACAGGTCGGCGCCGTCGGGCCGGACGAATACGTAGACGCCGCCCGCCTGGGCCACGGAGGCATCGACGATCGAGGCGATGCGGTGCGGCGCCACCCCCAGCTCCGCCGTCGCCGCCGCGGAGTCGTCCCCGACCAGGTCGAGGGAGGCGGTCACGGTGCCGATCGCACGCACCCGGTCGGCCAGGCCTTCGCCGTAGGCGACCGGCTCGGCCCCCAGCGAGCGCAGGTAGCCGTGGTTGCGCTCGGAGGCGGTGCCGATCACGCGCGCGCCCTGCGCGCGGGCGATCTGCACCGCGAGGGCGCCGACGCCGCCCGCCGCCGCGTGGATGAGCACGGTGTCGCCGTCGCCGACCTTCAGCCCGTGCACGAGCGCCTGGTAGGCGGTGAGCCCGGCCAGCGGCAGGCCGGCCGCCTGCGCCCAGCTCAGGTTGTGCGGCTTGCGGGCGAGAGTGCGAACGGGCGCGGCCACCTTCTCCGCGAAGGTGCCGTTGCGCACGGCGTCCTGGCGGACGTAGCCGATCACCTCGTCGCCGACGGAGAACTCGGGCGCGGCGAACCCGGGGGCCTCCACGCGTCCCGCCACGTCCCAGCCCGGGATCACGGGGAAGAACACGTCGAAGACCCCGTCGAGGTAGCCCTCGCGCATCTTCCAGTCCACGGGGTTGACCGCCGCCGCCTTGACCGACACCAGCACCGAGTCGGGGCCGACCTTGGGATCGGGGACCTCGGCGACCTCCAGGACCTCGGGTCCGCCATAGCTCCGGTACACGACCGCCTTCACAGATGCTCACCTTCTCCTCATTGGACGACGTCCGGCCCGCCGCCGCATCGGTGGCAGGGCCGGAGGGGACGCACCCCAATCGGCGCCAACACCGCGATCGGCGACCGTCTTCCCCGCACTACCCTCCCGCCCCACCCGCCGCACGCCGGCGCGGACGGCGACCTGGTACCCCCGGAAGGGGGGTGGCGGAAATTGGCCGCATCCGGCCGTTGTGTCGGCACCATCGGCTACAACAAAAGGGAATGGCAGAGATCATGCGGGCTGTGACCACGCGGACGCGCGGCTGAGACGAGGAGGCCCATGCCCCACCTGGCCATCGACGCGACCTGTCTGCCCCAGTACGACAAACTGGACCGGCCGACCCGCGAGCGGCTGATCGCCGTCACCCGCAAGTTCCGCGAGCTGCCGCTGCACGCCCTCATCTCCCACCCCGACCTGCGCATCCGGCCACTGACCGCCGGCCAGGACCCGCGGATCCGCACCTTCCGCATCAGCGACACCTGGACCGGCGTGATGCTCGCTCCGGAGTCGGGCGAGACCTTCCTGCTGGTGCACCTGCTGCCGCGTGATTCCGCCGAGGAGTGGGCCGGTGACCAGCGGCACGACGTCAACACCGTCATGGGGACACTGGAGCGGCGCGACGCCACGGCCCTGGAACGGGCCGGCACGTCCCGCCGCCCGCCCGGACACGACGACGCGCCGCGCCCGCCGGCCGCAGCCGATGCGGGCACAGCGGGCGGGGCGGGCGGCGGCACGCCCACACCCACGCCCGCTGCGGCGCCCACGCCCCCGGCCACCCCGGCCACCCCGGCGGCGAGCACAACGGCAGAGGACAGGGAGCCGGATCCAGCAGGCCTGCTCTCCCACGTCAGCGACCGCGACCTCGCGCGGCTCGGCGTCGACCCTGAGATCCGCGACTTCTGCCGCTCGCTGAGCGGCATCAAGGAGCTCCGCGACTGGCGGCCCGCTCTGCCCCAGGACCAGTACGAGGTCGTCAGCGCGCTCGCCGAGGGCCACTCGGTGGCACGCGTCCTCGACGAGGTCGTGGCGCCGCGCCGCCCCGTGGTCGGGGCGGTGGCCACCGACGACTACGACACCGCGATCCGGCACACCCGCGAGCGCGTCATCGTCGTCGACGACGACCAGGAGATCGAGGACGTCCTCGCCGGGGAGTTCAACGCCTGGCGCATCTACCTGCACCCCAAGCAGCGCGACCTCGCCTACCGCGCGCGGTTCAACGGACCGGCGAAAGTGTCGGGCGGGCCGGGCACGGGCAAGACCGTCGTGGCGCTGCACCGCGTGAAGTACCTCGCCGAGCACCTTCCACTCGACGGCCGCGTGCTGCTCACCAGCTTCACCAACGCGCTGGTGGAATCCCTCAAGCGCAACCTCGCGCTGCTGCTCCCGCCGGAGCTGGTCGCCGACGTCGACGTCGTCACCACGGACAAGCTCGCGCTCGATGTCGTCAAGGAGGAACACCCCGATGTGCGGCTGCGCACCGACACCCGGGGCGTCTTCGCCAACATCACGCAGCAGCACCGGCTGCCGTTCCCCGTGGACTTCCTGTTCTTCGAGTACCGGCACGTGATCACGGCGCAGGGCATCACCACCCTCGACGGCTACCTCGACCCCGACGCCCGCCGCGGGCGCACGCTGCCGCTGAGCGTCACGCAGCGCCGCCAGGTCTGGGAGGCCGTCAGCGAGGCCCGTGCCAAGATGCACAACAGCCGCCGGCTCCCGATCGAGGACCTGCACGCCGAAGCCGCCCGCATCCTCGACTCCCGCCCTGCCAAGCCCTACACCAACCTCGTCGTCGACGAGGCCCAGGACCTGCACCCGGCCCAGTGGCGCACGCTGCGCGCGGCCGTCTCCCGCGGCCACAACGACATGTTCATCGCGGGCGACAACCGGCAGCGGATCTACGACAACACCGTCTCCTTCCGGCGGCTGGGCATCGCCGTGGTCGGCCGCTCCTACCCGCTGCGCGTCAACTACCGCACCACCGAGGAGATCCTCACCTGGGCCGACGGCATCATGCGCGGCCGCCCGGTGACCGAGCTCGGCGATTCCGCCCCCGAGCCCGCGGGCGCCACGAGCTGCGTGCTCAGCGGCCCGCCGCCCGAGCTGCACGGCGCCGCCGACGAGCCCGCCGAACTCGACGCGCTCGCCGAACGGGTCCGGCGCTGGCTGGCCGACGGCATCGCACCGGGCGACATCTGCGTCACCGCCCGCACCAACCGGCTCCGCGACTCCGTGACCGCCCACCTGCGCGCACGGTCGCTGCCGGCGTCACTGTTCAACCCCGGCAAGCACACGGTGACCGACGCCGCCGGCACCGTCCGCGTGACCACCATGCACGGCGTCAAGGGCTTGGAATTCCGCGCGGTCGCGGTAACAGGCGCCACCGCGACCGCCCTCCCGCAAATGGACCACGTCACAAGTGCCGACCTGGACGAAAACCAACACCAGGCCGACCTCGACGCCCAACGCTCCCTCCTCTACGTCGCCTGCACCCGTGCCCGGGAGCACCTCTACCTCTCCTGGCACGGCAGCCCCAGCCCGTTCCTGCCCCTCTGACCCGCAAAAGGGAAATCGCAGGAAACGGCCAACCCCTGCCGGAAATCCCCGGCCCCACCGGACCATTTCCGGTATGTCCACGAAGACCAGGAAAACCCCCGCCCGACACTACTGGGGCTACCTGCCATTCGGGGGGTCGCTGTTCGGCTGGCTCGAACCGGCGATCGAACCCGTCGCAGTGATCGCCTTGTCGGCCCTTTCCGCCTTCTACTTCCTCTTGCAGGTGCCCGTCCCCTGCGGCGCGCCCAACCGGACGCCGGGAGAGTTCTGCCGCAACAATGCGCCGGGGATCCTCCGCGGCTGCCACCTCCAGGACCACAAGTGGCGCCGGGCCGCCCTGCTGATCGACCGCGAGCGGCGCGCCGAACTCGGGCTCTCGTTCACCCGCACGTGGCCGGTGGCGATCCCTGTGCTCGCCGAGATCGCATCCATCGCCTCGGGCGTCGCGGCGACCGCGGTCCACATCATTTCCCAGGCGCAGTGACGTGGCTGAGCCAACGACCGACGACGGCCGAAAGTCGCGTGAAAGCCTGGTATGCGGGAATTCACGCGGTGGCCGTTCCCGAATGAGAGGTGCGAAGGTGGAGCAGGCGAAAAGGGATACGGGCAACGACACCGGATCTTTCGGCACGGAACTGCGCCGGTTGCGCGACGCCGCAGGGCTGTCCCTCCAACGGCTGGCCGAGGCCACATTCTTCAGCAAGAGCCACCTCAGCAAGGTGGAGAACGGACGCAAGGCGCCCTCCATCGACCTCGCCCGCGCCTGCGACGCCGCCCTGGGCGCGGGAGGGCGGCTGGCCGGCCTCGTCGAAGCGCCGGGACGGCGCGGAGCGGTCCCGTCCACCCGGCCCGCCGACCGGGAGGGGGCCCGCCGGCCCGTCGAACCGCACGGCTTCCCGGCGGGGGCGCGGCTCGGCGCCTTCAGCATCGGATCCGACGCGCTGCTCGGGCTGAGCGCGAGCGGCCGGGAGCGTGAGCCGGCCCTCCTGTCGGAGCGCGTCCTCACGTCGTTCCGCCTCCTCTTCGACCAGCTGCGCGTCCTCGGCCAGCAGACCAGCCCGGCGGTCGTCCTGCCGACCGTCCTCGCCCAGACCCAGGCGCTGCAACAGCTCGCGAAGGGAGCAGGCCCGGAGCTCGGCCCGCCCGCCCTCATGCTCGCCTCCCGGTACGCCGAATATGGCGGCTGGATGGCCCAGGAGGCGGGCGAGGACCGCACCGCGCTGTGGTGGACCGACCGGGCCCTGGAGATGGCCACGGCCGCCGGCGACGGGCAGCTCCACGCCCACGCCCTGGTCCGGCGCGCCTGCATCGCCATGTACGCCCACGACGGGCTCCAGACGATCGAACTGGCACAGCGCGCCCAGGCCACCGCCACCGCGTCGCCCCGGATCCGCGCCATGGCCGCCGAACGCGAGGCCCAGGGGCACGCCCTGGTCGGCGACTACGACACCTGCCGCCGCGCCCTGGACAAGGCGGCGGCCCTGGCCGCAGCCGACACCGGCGACTCCCCCGACACCCCGGTGCTGGGCTCGTCCACGGTGATCGACCGGCACTCCGTGGTCACCGGCTGGTGCCTCTACGACGTCGGCCGCCCCGCCGAGGCCGCCGCGGTCCTCACCCCGGCCGTCCACAAGATCCCGCGCAACGCGGTCCGCGCCCGGACCCGATTCGGAATGCGCCTGGCCTTGGCCCACGCCGGCAGCAACAACATCGACCGCGCCTGCGACCTGGCCCACGACCTCCTCGACGGCGCAGAGGCCATCGACTCCGCCACCGTCGCCCACGACGTCCGCCAACTCTCCCGCACCCTCGCCCGATGGCACACCGACCCGGCGGTACGCGGCCTGACCCCACGCCTGGCCCGGGCGTTGAACCGATCGCCGCTGTGACCTGACGGTCCCCGGCCGACTGACAACGCCCGCAGGGGCGCGACGGAACGACGTCGCGCCCCTCCGGGGCAACCCCGTGGATTCAGAAGGGGGGCTTGTCATCCGGGAAGCCGTCGTCGCCTTCGCGCGGAGGATCCGCTCGGCCTTCCTCGTCCCCTCCCTCCTGCTCATCCATAGGGACATCGGTCAAGCCCTCCGGCGTACCGGCTCCCTCGGCATAGGGATCGAACAACTGGGGGGCGTCGTACTTCTTTCGCAGCTCCGCCGCCGTATCGGACTGCTCATGCTGGTCGAGAACGAGCGCGAGACGGTCGGGCATCGAATCCCGCAGCCCCGGACCGCCTCGCTCCACACTCAGATCGATGAGCGCCCCGGCATGGTCGACCGGTTCCCATGCCGAGGGAGCGGCAGGCGTTCCCACGGGTGCCTCCGCCGTGGAACCCCCGTCCTCCCACAGCGGAACCTGCGTCGCCCCCGGCGCACCGGCACGCGGAACCAAGGCGCGGAACTCGGCCAGCGCTTCGCTGCTGTCGGCCGCGGCCGACAGCTCACCCAGGGTGTCGGTCAGCTCGACCGTCTCCCGCACCTTGGACGGGTCCCGCGAGAACCACCACGAGACCGCGCTGGCCTGGGAAGACAAGACGTCGTTCCCGTAGTACTCCCGCTGGTCGCGCTCATGCGCGCGCTGGTGCTCCCAGACGTCCTTGTCCTTGCGGATATCGGCGAGCGAACGCAGCCGCTGCGCGTCCTCCTTGGGAAGCGTCAGAGACACGTCCTCTGCCCACACCTCGAACCGGTTGCGCCCGTCCGGGACGACCTCACCCAGCACAGCGGCCAGACGGGGCCGTGCCGCCCCGTAGAGCTCGGGCGAAAGCCCGGCGGCGATCTTTGCAGCCCGATCGAGCACGAGCTCATCGGCCAGGGCCTCGGGGTTCCGGTGCTCGCCCACAACCGCCGATGGCCGCCGTTCCCGGCGGCAGACCGTCGCCGAGAACACGAAGGCGTAGTCGCTCTGGGCGCTCGGCAGGCGAATCTCGCCGGTCGCGTGCCGGTAGACGGGGTCGGGCTCCGGTAGAGGAACCTCGTCCAAGCCCGAGCTGTCGATGTAGCTGACCCCGGCACGCGGGTCCGGCTCGGTGAAGACGCCGGTTGCTACGGTGGCCAGGCCGAGCACGATCAGCGCCAACGGCGCCCATAGCACCGTCCACCAGCCGAGGAAGAACGACATCACCAGGGGGACGAGCACCGCAGCGATCGCGAACGCCACCCCGACCTTTCCCTTCGCACTCATCAACTCGCCCTCTCCTCCACGCCGTCGTCCCATCCCTGCGCGCGGTCGATGCGCCTGATCAGCGTCAGCGCCGCCCGCGCCTTCGCGCCCCGTTCACCCACTTCGTCCGGGTTGAGCGCCCACCGGCGCGCAGCACCGTAGACGGAACTGAGACGGCGCGCCCCTCCCCCGGCCTCCACCAAGAGGCCGAGCAAGGCCCCCGCCCCGCCCGTCTCCATCTCCGTCTGGAGCGCACGACCGACGTGCCGACGCATCTCGTTGTCGTCGTGCAGGGCGTCGGCGAGCGCCGTCACCAGGTTGGCGCGCACGAACACCGGAATCGCCTGCTGCCGACCTCGCCGGGACGCCGTCAGCCGCTCCGGCTCGGTCAGCCACCACAGCAGCTCCCGATCAGCGCCCCACACGTCCTTATCGGCGCCGGCGCGCTCGGCAAGGCGCTTGATCATGAGTCGGTACATGTCCGGCCTGGCCGACATCAGCTCGTGCAGCGCCTCCATGGCCGAGCCACGAACCGCGGGACCGCCGCGCCGGGCGAGGTAGTGCAGGCGCACCAGGGCCTCGTCGGGCTGCCGGTCGGCGATGACATCGACACACACCGCGACGAGGACCTGACCGAGCTCTGCCGGGAGTGGTTTCTCTTTCGCCCAGTGATAGACCTCGCGGCGCGCCGCCCGGCCCGCTTCCGGGGTGGCGAGAACCCTGCCCAGCGCCAGGGCTGCTTGCAGTGCGAGGGAGCGCCCTTGAGAGGGATCAGAAGCCCACTGGCGCACGAGGCCGAAGAGGCTTTCGAGGCGGCTCAGCCGAACGCACTGATCGGCAAAGTGCCCGGCCACCGCGTCCCGATCCGCGGGCGCCATCCGCGGGCTGCGCACGCACCGGTCCACCCACGCAACGAACTCCTGGGAGAGGTCGGGATGGCCGTCCCAGAAGCAGTCGCGAACGGCGGCCGCGTACCCCAGCTTGGCGAACCTGACGGTCCGGTCCGATGAAATGGACACCCCCAACCGGTCGAGTTGGCTGGGGAAAACCGTCCGTTCGAGCGGCGGAACGGTGAGCGTGGACGTCGCGAGGACGGTCATCAGCTCTTTCGCGGCGGTGAAGACCGCGTCGACGTTGCGGCCGTCGAGCAGCGCTGCGGCGAGCAGAACGGCACGTTGCCAGCTGTCGGAGAGGCCGTTGACCGCCCTGATGACCTCGGCACCCCGGTCGGCCAGAGCAGCATGGGCTTCGGTGAGGCAGGATTCGGCACTCGTGTCCGGGGATGCGAGACGGGCATCACGCGCCAGGCGGGCAAGGTGGGCGATCTCGCCGAGCCGAGCCGTGGCCGCCCATTTGGCGGCCTCGTGCGTGTTCAACCGGGCAGCGTCGATTCCGACGCCATGGACCCTCAAGTGCTTTTCCAGGACCGCGACACCGTTCGGCGACCTCCACGACACGAGGAGATCGCCGAACTCGTCTCGAACCTCGTCTTCCTGGCCCTGGTCGATCACCACGACGAAGTAGCCGTCCTTGGTCTGCACTTCGTGCCGGAACGTCTCAAGGAAGGGCCGGATGCGGGAGAGGAGGTCCTGATCCGCCGTCAGGTCCAGAAGGAGCCGCTGCCCCTGTTCAATGGAGTCCGGTTGGAGGGCTTTTCCGGCCGGTTCATCGGCCTTGACCTGCTCATCCGGCAATTCCCGAACAACAACACCCTGCTCCGGCCGCCCGCTTTTGATGAGACCCAGCAGAGCCATCGCCGCGGTGCGACGCCCGCTTCCGGGGCGCCCTGAGAGGATGACCGTCCGGCTGTCTCCGGACAGCAAGGACTGTGCGTGATGATAATCCGGGCCGGGAACGAAGGTCTCCTCGTTACGGCTCCGCTGCTCTGCGGTCACCACCCGAGCGCGCCTGCGTAGCCTCCCGTCACCGACTTCGGCATAGGCACCGAACAGGTCGGCGCCATAAAGGAAGACCTGGTTACCGCTACCTGTATGTGTGTGGCCGCGCATCGCCCCAACGGACGTGGCGTTCGTCGCGGCGGGGCTCCGGGGAACCGCGTCATCTCCGATCGGGGACGTGCTCACCGCGCACCGTCCTCGTGCGGTTCAGAGTTCCGGCGCGTGCGGTCCTGCTGCGCCCCCAGGTTGATGCCGCCCTGGTTCTCCCCCTTGAAGTTCACACCGCCCTGGACCTGGTCGCCCTGCACCAGGTCCCCCTGCACCTGGGTGCCGCCGGTCACCTGGCTCCCGCTCCCGGTGTGCAGGAACCCGCTCATGCTGTCGATGACGGTGCCGTGGTTGATCCCGATGTCACCGATCCCGCCCGAGCGCCGGTCGGTCACGTCGCCCGCCTGCCGGGCGAGTCCGCGCACGTCGCCGACCGTGTTCCGGGCCGTGCCACCGCCCGAAGGGTGGCCAGGCCCGCCGGGCGGACGGGCCCCGGAACCGGCTCCGCCTTCCTCGTCTCTCCGGTCGACCAACCGCGGGACCGCATCAGCGACCGTCCGCACGATCTGCTCGATGTCGGCGTCGGCGTTCCGGTGGCTGAGACGCCGGTACTGGCACTTCGCCAGCGGCGCCAGGTCGTCGGGGAGTTCCTCCTCCGGGAGGCGCTGCCGATTGTTGACCAGCACCGGGATCACCCGCGCGCCATACGCGAACGCCTCGGCGATCTCCCGCCGCGTCCAGTCACCCGGGTCGTCCAGCGCTCGTCCGCCGCTCCGGCCGGTGGCGTCGGACCAGCCAGGGCCGATGATGGCCAAGAGCAGGTCGCAGCGGCGGACCGCACGCAGCAGCTCCCGCTCGTAATCGTCCCCCGGCTTGATCGATTTGCTCGCCCTGAAAATCTCGTCCGAACCGAACCGGCGCGAGAGTTCCCGTTCGATGAGGGTGGCACTGGCCTCCTCATCTCCGGTCCGATAGTTGATGAACACACGGGACACAGCAGTTCTCCTTCTCCTCGTCTTCGCACGTGACGGCGCCCGTTCTCGGCCCGGTGACAGTGTGCGCGACCTCAACGAAGAGGTTCCGGGTCCTTTCCGGAGCCAATCGTGATCTCTTTGGACGGCCCGAATACCGGCGCATACGCCTTCGATGACGGAAGATCGATCTCCCAGCGGAAGTGATCGACCTGGAAGCCATCGGGATCGGACTCACACACCATCCCGCCACAGGCTCTCAGAATCCGGACAAGCGCGGGCGCGTTTCCCAAACCCTCCTCAGAGGACAACGGGAAACACCGGCCAAACAGCTCTCCACACCCCAAACCGCTCCCTATATTCACGGTTCGGGTGGCACGAAACGGTCCCGGATGCCCCTACCCTTCCCCATATCCGCCGGAGCACCCCTTCGCTCGGCATTGCGTTCCCACCGTCACCTTGATGCACGCTGCCTCAATTCGAGAAACAAGAGCCTCACATCCACCAAATCAGACATAAGCCCAATAAGAATGCGAGAGAGTGATGAATTCGAACGTTCCACCGTCACCCCCACCTCCTCAGGCGGGGGCCGGCGACGACGAGGTGACGCCCCTCCTCTGCGCAGCGGCCTTCGCCCGGCCCGACCGGGTCGCCGCGGGTGCGAAATGGTCGTCCGGCCAGTTGGCCAACGCCGCCGAAAAGCTCGGCGACGTTCTGCGCCGCCGGTATCGCCTCTTCGCCGCACTCCGCCCGAAGCCGGAGCGACTGGACACCCCGTCCGAGAGTGAGCGGACACGCGACCCCGAAGTCGTACTCGGCGACGCCTATGCCCGCTGGGTCCTGAGCCGCATCGCTGCGAGCAACCGGCCGGTGCCTGTCATCGGCTTCGACCAGGACGAGGTGGTCGCGGCCTGCCGCCATGGGATGCGCCTCGGACGCCAGCGCCGCCTGCTCGTCGCCAGCGTGCTGACCGCGTGCCTCGCCGGACCGATCAGCGGAACCGTCCCCGCCCTCGTGGCCGCGGTGAGCCTGCCCGTCCTGCTGTGGGCGGTCTTCCTGTCCGATCGGATCCGGGCGCAGTACGCCCTGCACACGGCCGTCCAGCGCCACGGCCGACAACGTACGACGGCGCGGTTCGCGCAGCTCCTGGACAGGGGTGTGTCGGCACTCCCCTACACCCGGGAGAAGGAGGGCAAGTACGGGATCGAGAAGGAACACCGCTTCATCGGTGCCGGCCTGGAGGTGTGGCACCCCACGACCCTCTCCGTGGACGTCACCAAAGGACGCCGCACCTCCGCGAGCGACGGAACCGACGGAGGCGACCCGGCCGACACGCTCGCCTCATTCCTGCGCCACATGAACGGGCCGACGGAGCTGGAACCCAAGGGGTTCAGCCGCACCGAGCTCTACGAGCACGTATCCCGAGACCTCGGGCGCAGTGAGGCATCCGAGGACAACCCGGACGACCACCGCCCCGTCGACGTGATCGGCATCTGGGGCACCCCCGACCACCGGTGGGACAAGATCGGCGACGAGATGTGGGAACACCTGCCGCCGGTCACCGAGGGACTGCCGCCTGGTGACACAGCCCCCGATTCACGGCTGGCACGCCCCTACCTCTGGGCGCGCATAACCGGGTGGTCGGGAGCGCTCACTGTCTCGGCCCTCGTCAGGTTCGACCGACGCGACGAGTACCTGCGCGTCGTCATCGTCTCCCAAGTGATGGCGCCCCTCGTCGACCGCGTCACCGGCCTCCACTCACCCCACCCCGCTCGGGTGACGTGGCTGGCAGGCGCCGCGGTGCAAGCCGTGGGGGACATCGTCGAGCTGGTCGGCCATCCGGTCCGGCACCGGCCCGCGGCCGTTCCGGAGCTCGATCCCGGAGACGGCCCGGTGAGCCTGCGCGAGGCGTACAGCAAGCGCCGAGTGCCGGACATGCACATGGACGGCGATTCCAGATTCCAGGCCGACGTCCTACACCGAAGGGTGCTGGATTCGGTGGAGCGATTCCTCGTGGCGCACGACATCGACGTCGCTCGCTACCGCGAAGATTCCTCGAAGGCAATGGTCAACTTCGGGGTCATCGGCGAGAACATCAACGGCAATGTGCAGAACAACCCCATGGGCGTGGGCAACATCCAGCAAGGAGAAGCGGCATGAACCACAGGAAAGAGGAGCGCCGTCCCGGCCGCAAGAGCGGCATCGGCATCAACTACGGGGTGACGGCCGGGAGCATCACCGGCCCCGTCCAGAACAATCCGTTCGCGCACGGCGGCGTCCAGATCAACCACGCCGCTCACGCCCCGGTCCAGGAACCCGATAGGGCGGCGCTCATACGGTCGGCGCTGATAGGCGCCGACACCGTGCGCCACCAGCTGATCCCGCTCGCCGAAGCGGGCGATCGCGACGCCCTCCTCGCCATCAACGATCTCGCGCAGGTCACCGCCCGCCTCACCCCGTCAGCCGCGCTCGCGCCGGTGGCCGGCGACGCGGTCGACGGAGCGGCTCTGGGCGCGGACTTCGCCCGCTTCACCAACCGCTGCGCGGTCCTGTCGGAGCAGCCCGCCGGCCTCCCCGCTCTCCGATCGGCCGTCTCCCCGCTCACGGCCGACTGAGAAACACACTGGGCAGCGCACTCCGCCGCGGGGAAGGGCGGCATGGTCATCCATCGGCCCTTCCCCGCGCATCGGCGGGAAACCGGTCGGCGCGCGCCTACCCAGGATCCAACCGAAACGCCATGCGAACGAATATTCGACTAAGGCCATTCCCGACGCCGACCGGGGGTTCACTCGATAAGCATGGAAACGCCATGCGAATCGATTTGCATTTGCCGGAACCGGCCATTCCGGACCCTCAGGTCACGGACGCCACAGGTGATCAGTAAAGTGATCGGAACGTCAACGTGCCGCCACGTTTCGCCACCACGCCCTCGATATCCGTATCCCCCGACGCTGGAGCGCGAGTGTTCGACCCGGACAGCATCCCCGATGTCCAGCGGCTCATCCGGGAGGCCACCTCCAGCGATTCCCGGCTGCTCGGCCATGTCATGGCCGACATCGACGCCATCAAGCCCGAGGTGCGGGTCATCCAACCTCGGCAGAGCAGCGCGGTGTCGCTGGTCGCCTCCGACGGCGGGAACAACCAGCTGCGCTTCAACCCCTTCACCATGCAGGTGGTCCGGGTGGTCGACAGCCACGGGGTGGAGCTGTTCCTGGACGTCGTCTCTCCCACCACCGACACCGTCGAGCTGGGCGAACGCCACCTCTCCGACCCCGACAGCGTGCTCGGGATCCTCATGCGCGACCTCGGGGTGTCCTCGCTGGCGGAGCTGAGCCCGATGATCAGGTCCGAGAGGCAGTGGTCCGGATGGCCCGAGGTCTTCCGCGACCTGTGCGAGTGGGCGGTCCTGTACTGGCTGGTCTGCTACAGCAACTGGGCGAGCTCGACGCTCATCGTCCGCGACGGCCTGCTGCGGTCGCGAGTCTTCGCCGACGACCTCTTCCACGCCATGTACACCCGCATGCGGGACGCCATCGACCGCACGCGGCGGAAGTGGAAGCGCGATGTCTTCATCGTCGGCATCGCAAAGCGCTCGGAGGTGGTGGAGCGCTACCGGATGGCGATGTCCCTGGCGAACCTGTTCCCGACCGGCCACCCCTACTTCGCGGCCATCCCCTACGACCTCCAGCGCCGCGTCTACCGGCGTCCCGACTACATCCGCCCGCCCGCCGGCGCTGACCGCGAGCGCACCGGCGGCGGCCCCGTATCCGTCCCCACCCACAACATGGGGGCGATGCACCTCGTCCGGTTCGGGAGCGAGTCCGGCGACCCCGTGTGGACGGTCGACCTCCTCCACGACCAGCGCGACCGCGCCCAAGAGGTCTTCGGCACCCTGCTGTACGACGCCCAGTCGGGGTTCCCCGTGCCCTACTACCCGCTGTGCCTGCAAGAGGCCGACCAGCACGCCCAGGTGGCCGACTTCGACCTTGAAATCCTCCAGGACTCCCTGGTGGAGGCGGTGCGCGAGCAGGTCCCGCCCGACCGGCGGCACCTATTCGACGCCTTCAACAAGCTGTACGTGTCCGACGTCGCCGCCCGGAGGTACCGGTGAGCCTGTTCCGCAATGCCACCGTCGTCGGCACGTTCCTGGGGTTCTCCGAAGGCGGCATGGAGTTCCACGCCGACCTCGTCCTGCCCTACCGCAGCGACTTCCAGTCCTCCCCCATGCACGGCCAGTTCGTGCTGGTGGGGCTGGAGCACGACGCCGAAGCCGTGCTGGGTCGCGTGACCGCGCTGGCCGCGCACGGGCGGCTCGTGTCGCCCACCGGCGAGGACTACGCGATCCGGCAGCAGCGCGAGGACCGGCCGATCCCGGAGAACCTGCGCGACCAGTACCTCAAGTACCGGGTGGACATCCGCATCCTCGGCGTCCTGCGAGAGAAGAACCCCGGCGAGCCGCCGGTCTTCGTCCCCTCCCACCGGCGCCTGCCGCACGTGGGCTCCAAGGTCGCGTTCCTCTCCGACGACATGCTGCGGCACGTCTCCGGGGCCACGGCCGACCCCGGATCCACCGCGGAGCTCGGCTTCCTGGCCTTGGGCGAGTTCGTCTACGGGGCCGGCGATCCCCGCGCCAACGGGGATGCGCGGCTGGAGATCCGCAAGCCCGCGGTCATCCCCCGCTTCGACATCCGCCAGCTGGTCAGCCGACGCTCCCTCGTCTTCGCACGGGCCGGCTTCGGCAAGTCCAACCTGGTGAAGCTGTTGTTCGCCAACCTCTACGGGCGCGAGGAGGGGCCCGCGGTCGAGAAGCGCGGCGGTCGGCGGGTGCCCGTGGGAACCGTCGTCTTCGACCCCGACGGCGAGTACTTCTGGCCCGACGACAAGGGCCGCCCGGGCTTGTGCGACGTCCCGGAGCTGGCCGATCGCGTGGTGGTGTTCACCGACAAGGAGGCGCCCAGCGACTTCTACGCCTCCTTCACCGCCGTCAACACGGTCAAACTCGACATTCGCGAGCTGCCGCCGAGCCGCGTCGTGTCCATGGTGATCCCGCCGGAACGCCAGGACCAGCAGAACGTGGTCAAACTGCGCCAACTCAAGCGCGACGACAACTGGCGCCGCCTCGTCGACGCCGTGCACCGCGGCGGCAACGGCACCGACCTCGCGGTCTTCAACGACGTCCTGCGGCTGGAGGCGGGACAGGAGTACGAGGCGATCGCGGCCAGGTCGAACATGACCCGCATCGTGAGCACCCTGCACGACCCGTCGAGCCGGCTGCTCCAGGCGCTGAAGCGGGCCCTGAGCGACGGCAGGCTGTGCATCGTGGACATCTCCCGGCTGCGCGGGCCCCAAGGCCTCGCGCTGGCGGGCGTGCTGTTGGAGGAGATCTTCGAGCACAACCAGGAGCAGTTCACCCGCCGGGACTCCCGGACGATCCCCACCATCGCGGTGATCGAGGAGGCGCAGTCCATCCTGGGCTCGGCGTCCACCCAGTCCGAGGGCCCGTTCGTGTCCTGGGTCAAGGAGGGCCGCAAGTACGACCTGGGGGCGATGCTCATCACCCAGCAGCCGGGGTCGATCTCGGGCGACATCCTGTCGCAGGGCGACAACTGGTTCGTCTTCCACCTCTTGGCCGAGAAGGACCTGCGCGCCCTGCGCCAGGCCAACTCGCACTTCTCCGCGGACCTGCTGTCGTCCCTCCTCAACGAGCCCATCCCGGGCCATGGTGTCTTCTGGTCGAGCGCGGGAGAGCGCCCGTACCCGATCCCGATCCGCGCCCTCTCCTTCGAGGCCTCCCACGAGGTCGCCGACCCCGACGACCGCCGGGAACCGCTGGACAACTACGCCTCACAGCTCCGCCAAGAGCTGGAGGCCGAACTCTCCGACGCCATCGAGAGGGCCGGCGGCGCCGTCCTGACCACAGGCGAGGAAGCGGGCCAGACGGTCGACGCGGTGGAGACCCACATCAGGGCGGCCATCGAGGGCCTGCGCCAGCGGGAGGACTTCTTCCGCGACCTCAACTCCGAGCAGGGCATCACCTGGGGTGCCGCGAACCGCATCCTCTCCCAGAAGCTGCCCGTCTCCCTCACATCGGATCCGCAAGGCTGGGCGTACGAGCACGGGCTCGTGCTCCGCGCCTTGGAGACCCTCCTCGGCCCTCGAGGCAAGGCATGGTCGACCGAACGACGCCCGAGCCGCACGGACCGCACCAAGACCGTCGTCTGGATCAAATCGGTGAGGTGAAGCCGTGCCGGTGCGGGTCACGCCTTCTGGTTGCGCGCCTTCGGGAGCGGCGGGAACTTGCGTTCCGAGCAGAGGTCGGCGCTGCCGCTCCCGCTGCGGCACTGCCATCGGAGCCCATGATCCTTCTTCGGCTGGGTCAGCTTGACCACCCGCATCCGGTTTCCGCACTTTCCGCACAGCGGCGGCATGCGCAGCTGGTCCACGCGTTCGAAACGGAGGACGTGCTGTGCATAGGCGGCGCTCTCCACGATGGTCATGATCTCGCGGCGTCCGCGATCGCGCTTGTGGGACAGCACATTCATGCTCCCGATGAACGTGGTCTGCCCGTCGATCACCACGAGCTTCTGGTGCTGATCGGACATGAACACGACGCGGCCGACCCGCCGTACGAGGTCATCGTGGCAAGCGCTCATCTTGCCCGGCTTGCGTTCAAGCTCCCACTTGGGCAGGGTCACGACGCGCACGTCCACCCCGCGGCGCATCGCCTCCTCCAAGGCGGGCAGGAACTCCGCCGCACGCTCCGACACCCACGGCGCCCACACCCAGATGCTGCGCCGTGCCCGGGCGATGTGCTCCAGCAGCATGTCGGGAACACCGCCCTCGTCGTAGAGGCCGGTATAGCGGACGTACTGACTGAGCGCATCCCACAGGTCGCGGGCGGCGCCGTCGAGGGTGTCGGGTTCGGGGACGCCGATCACGTCGCGTACTCGCATGACGGTGATGTCGCCGCGGTCGATTCCGGCCCTGACCGCTGCGAGCGGGCCGTTCGTGGCCCGCTCCACCGCAGTTCCGTCGCCGACCAGGAAGAGGTGGTGGCGGGTCCGGGTGATGGCCACGTTGAACAGCTTCAGGCCGGCCAGCTTGTAGGAGTTGCTCCCCAGCTCTCCTTCTGCGACCCATCCGCCGCCGTTCTCCACCATGTCGAAGACGACCGTCTCGAACTCGCGCCCCTGGAAGCTGTGGGAGGTTCCCACCTCGATCTTGGCGCTGCCGCCGGCGTCATCGAGGATCCCCTGGGTCAGTGCGGCCTGGACCCGGTAGGGGGTGACGATGCCGACCGTGTTCGCGGTCCCCGTGCTGAGCTGTTGTTCGGCCAGAGCCCGGGACACCACGCCCCCGATGCTCCACCACTTGCCGCCCCCGCCCTCGGGATTCTTGTGCACCGCAGCCAGCGATTCGCCCAGGCCGTCGACGTCGACGAACACGATCTGGCTGGGAGCATTGCCGGGCGCGGCGCGGAGAAGCCCTCCGTACGCGGTGGCGTTGGCCAGACGGGTGAGTTCACCGCCGAACCGGTGCTGCTCGGTCAGCACCACGCACGCGGGCTCCCGATTCGCCTGTTCAGGGGTGGCGACGGAGAAGAAGGAGAAGCAGTCCCGGGGTGCCAGCCACGTTGCCACCCGGGAGTCGGAGGAACCGAACCCGCGGGACGGCGCGATCGGCGCGTTCTGCATGAAGTCCCCCAGCAGGACCGCGCCCACTGTGGCGCGCGAGACCGCGTGCACGACCTCCGGGACGCTCGACGCCGCGCACTCGTCCACGATCACGTAGTCGTAGGAACGCCCGGCGACAGCGGGCTTCATCCGCATCATCGCCAGCGTCGACGCGACGACGCCCGCCTGCCCGATGATGACCCGCTCCGCATTCCTGCCGAGCTCGGCGAGCTCGCGCTCCGCCTTCTCCCTCCTGCGTTCCAGGCCCTTGCTGTTCTTCTCCGCCTGCTCGGCCCGCTCGGCGAGCGGTTTCAGCTCGGCGAAGAGCGCGGGGAGCCCGTCGGTGTCGGCCTTGGCGACCAGTGCCCGGTCGTCCTCGGTCGCCCCCGGCCGGGCCAGCGCCCGCGCGACCTCCCCTTCGAGCCGGTCCAAGGTCCGGGCGGCGGTGTCGAACCCGCGCCGGGCGGAGCCGACCGCCTCCTCGGCGGCCTCCTTCTCCCGCCACGCGTTCACCACTGCGCTTCGCGGAGCGGTCGCATTCTCCTCCTCCAGCCGCCCGATCTCGGTCGACAGCCGGGGAATCTCACGGGCCAGGACCCCGTCCAGGTCGCCCAGTTCGCGATTGGCGCCGATCAGGAGCTGTTCGGCCCGAGCGACGGCCTCCTCTGCCGCCCGGCGCTGCGCGCCCGACCGCAGGCGGGTGATGAGGCCCGATCCCGCGATCCGCGCCGCTTCCGCCTGTGCCGCGGCCAGCCCGTGCTGGGCGTCGTGGACCCGCAGGAGCGCAGCGTCCCTGCGGGCGCGCAGATCGCTAATCTGTGTACGCAGTGCGTCGACACGATTCCAGCGTCCGGCTGCTGCCGAGAGGCTCCCCCATGCCTGCTCCGCCGCGTCCTTGCGCTCCGTTGCGCGCTGAAGTGCCTGGCGCGCGCCCTCCGCGTCGTGTGCCTGCCGGCTCTGCTGCCCCTGGAGATCGACGGCACGCGCGGAGGCGTCGATCCGGTCACGCGCGGCGAAATACGCGTTCTGATCGAAACCGCCGAGCCGGGCCTGCGCCTCCTCATACTCGGCGACCGGCAGGCGGACTCGGGCGATCTCCGCTTCCAGCGCCCGAAGTTCGTCCTCCTTGGCCTGCTGGCGCACCCGCTTGAGCGCGGTCAGGGAGACCGCCTCGTTGTCGGCGACGGCGGCGAGGTGCGGGGTCCCCACCCGGATCATGGCGCCGGGATCCGGCTTCAGCCGCCGAATGGCCCGCTCCAGCGCGTTGTCCACAGCGATGTTGGTGCCGGATACCAGCAGGACGGACTTGCCGGCGTCCTGCGCGTGCTGGATCGCGCGGGTGATGACTTCCGTCTTCCCGGTGCCGGGCGGCCCCCAGATCATGCTGAGGCCGGGAGAGGCGCACGCCGTGAACGCCTGTCGCTGTCCCTCATTGAGCCCGGTCGCCGCCCGGCCGGGTGCATTCCGCGGGGGCGGATCGGGGCGTCCCCGGCCGAAGGCCGACACCACGCCGGAGCCGTCCATCTGCTCCAACGCGTCGAGCAGGGACTTGACCAGCTGTCCTGCGGGACGCCCCTGCTTCCAGAGGTACAGCCCCTCGCCCGGGGCGTGCGGCGCTACGCGGACGAGGTAGCGGCCCTCGTCGTTAACCGCTTCACGCAGGTTGTAGCGGATCTCGTCCGATCCTTCCGCCGGCGCGAGGTAGGCGGCTTCGAGGTCGGTCTCGTCGAACTTGGTCTCGGCGGCGATGACGGCGAACCATCCGGGGTCGCGGTCCGGGGCGGGCAGCACCTGCCCCACCTTGACGTCGCCGCGGTGTTTGCGGTCGGTTCCTCCGCCCTCCGCCCGCCACCAGATGCGGACGGCCTCGGTCGCATCGGTCAGCCATTGGGGTCGTGGGGTGGGGGTACCCTGCGTATCCACTCGTCGCCTCTCCGGGACCGCGGTCGTTCCTCCCCGTGACCCTACGACGGCGCACAGACACAACGGGGCCACGCCTAACGGCCGGAGTCGGCCACCTCACCAACCGCGCGTGGAGGCCCGCCGCGTGTTCAGGGCCGTCCGCAGCATTTCTTGTACTTGCGGCCCGACGCGCACCAGCATGACGCGTTCCGCTCGGGCGGCCACACGGGGAAGTCGCCCCCGCGGGCGAACTTGGCGGACGCCGCTTCGAGCCGGACCTCCGGGGTGAGCACGTCGACCCCCTGTTCCTTGGCGTACGCCCGGACATCCGCCATGGACACCGGCACATCCCGGCCCTTCGAGAACTCCGTCTCACGCTGCATCTGCCGACGGTTCAGCTCGACCTCACGAAAGTAGCCGTCCGGCGTGATCTCCTCGCCGCCGCCGAACCCGGTGAGCAGGCCCTCGGCGTGAGCGGCCATGACGTCGGCGCGGATGAAGTGCGAGAGCAGCGGCACCCCTGCCTGTCCGGCGCCCGCTGGCGACGGCCCGGCCAAACCGAGCGCGGCGCGCGCGTCACCCTCCGGGTCCGGTACGCCCAGTGCCCCGAAGATCTCCCGGAACGGATCGTTGCGCTCGACAAGGCGATCGAGGTCGTCCGGAGCCATCCCGAGCCTCCGCCGGAGATCGGCCCGCCACTGGGCGGACATGAGGTCGGCGATGTTCTGGATGTGCTCGATGCCGGCACCACCCGGGCTCAGCGCATCCGCGAAGGCCCGGTCGGACCAGCGGAGCGCCCGCCGGGCATCCCCCCGGGATTCGAGGAGTTCCGCCACCATCGGAGCCGCGTGCGGCGCCTCGTCGTCGAGCTCCCACAACGCCGCCAGCGCCGCCTCGGCCTCGTCGTCGCGCCCGAGTTCGTACAGCATCTCGATCCGCTGCGAATGGGCGTAGCCCGCGTCCTCGGCCGGAAACCCGGCGATGATCCGATCGCACAGTTCGAGAGACTGCTCGAACGCCCCGCACTTCCCCAGCTCGCCTGCGGCGTCGACCATGATCTCGCCAGCCGACTCCGGGTACTCGCGGAGCTCACGTTCCATGGCCTTGAGGATCTTCGCGGCCTTCATCTCAGAGCCTCAAATCGTGGTCGATTGCTTCATCGGGTGGACGTCCTCGTCGAAGCCTATGAGGAGGTTCGACTCACGCACGGCCGTCCTACTCGGTCGCCGGCCGGTCGTAGGGCGCGCCTGCTCCGCCGGCGCACTGATCCCCTTTCGACTCCTATAGCACCGCAACCACGATCCGATGACCCGAACAGCGGAGATGATCTGATGCGGACGGTGGCGCCGGCGACAATGCCCGATACTCACCGGCTGAGCGCCTACAAGTCGCCACACGGAGTGGGAAGGGGGGGTACGCGTGGGCACGATGCACGCCATGAAGGGACCTGCCGCCTGCGCCCACGACACCCTCTACGTTTCCCCCACGGACCCGACAGCCTGTTCCTGCCCGAGGCGCGGTGAAAGAACGTCAAAGCTCCCCGGAGCAGGCGGAGCGTATGAACGCCGACCACTCTGTCGAGGAGAAGGCCAGCATGGCGGCGTCCGGATGCTTCGAGTCCCGGAGGGCCGTGACGCCGGGACTGACAGAGCACTCGACGCAGTAGTTATTCACCCTGCTGTAGGAGCTCTTGCGCCAGTGAGCCAAGGAAACCTCCATGCAGTTCTGGTTGACTCCGCTGTAGGAGCTCTTGCGCCACATTGGGTTGTAGGACACTCAGTTCACTCTTCTAGGGACTTGATGGTCGCGTCCATGAACGCGAGCGATCGCACAGGGCTCAGCGCCGACCCTTGTGCGCCGGAGAACATCGTGTTCAACACGGCGAGATCACGTTCCTCCTCGACGTAAACATCGGAGGTGGGTGTCTCGACGTATCCGATACTCGCGTCCATGGGGTTCGGGAACTCCATGATGACAAAGCTGCCGACCGTCGCGGGATGCGCCCCTTCCGTGAAGGGCAGCACCGAGATGTTGATGTTGTGGCGAGCCGCCATGTGGGTGAGGTGCCGAAGCTGTTGCACCATGACCTTCTGGGAACCCACGACCCTCTTCACCGCCGCCTCATCGAGAATGACCCAGTACTCAGGTGGGTCGACCCGGTTCAGGATCTCTTGGCGCTTCAAGCGCCCATCGAGTCGCTTGGTGATCTCGGTATCCGAACGAACCAGGTTGGCGCGGAAGATGGCCTCCGCGTAGTCAGGGGTCTGCAATAGACCAGGCACGACCTGGCACTCATACGTCTTGATGACCGACGCTTCGATCTCGAAGTCAGGCAGACCGCTCGCGAGCAGGTCCCGGTACTTGGACCACCATCCCCGCTGGTTGCCGAGCCTGGCGCACTCGTGCAGAGAGGTCCTGATCCCCGTGTCCGCTTCCTCGTAGTAATCGAGGAGGGCATCGAGATCCTCCGGCGTTACCTTCTTGCGCTCGCCTGTCTCGATCTTGGAGACCATGGAACCTACCCCAGGGTTCCAAAACCAGTCGGGTTATGTAGGAGGTTTCTCCATGTCCGAAGCGGCTCCACCAGGGCCAACCCTCGAGCGGTCCCCTCGCCTCCAGCTCCTCTCTCAGCTCGCCGCCACCATCCGCCTCATCGGAGGGCACGCGCTCCTCTCCCCCGCCGCCGAGGAGTTCCCCGTCCTCTAAGTGCGGCAGCGCGGGCGCACCGTTCCGGTCGTCGCCGCCCAGGGCCCGCAGGGCACCTGGTGGTTCGTCTGGGGCCGGGACTCAGTGGCACGCGCCGACCGGGTCGAGGCAGCGGCCCGCTACACCGCGGCGATGGAACCCCCCGTTCCTCCCCCGCCGCCGACCGCTCAGCAGCTGATCCCCCGCGGACGTCGCCCGTTCCTCGCCCCGGTCACCGCAGGAGCCCCGCCCACGAGCAGCCCGTCCGCCGACCCCTCGCACCGCACCCCCCGAAAGGCGGTTGCCTGATGAACGCCTTCCCGTCCACCGGCCTCACCGGCCCGGCCAACCCCTGCCCCTCTCCCGTCTCCCAGCTGTGGACTTACGCCGGCCGCCCCGCCCTCTGCCCGCAGCTGCGGCGCCGGACCCGGGCCGCGCTGGCCGTGTTCACCCGGGTCGTGGACGATGCGGAACTGGTCGTCTCCGAGCTCTTCGGCAATGCGTGCCGCCACACCCGCAGCGGCGACCCTGATGGCACGATTACGGTCGGGATCTCCGCCCTCGCCTCGGGGCTGGTCCTCCTCTCGGTGGGCGACGACGGGCCCCGGACCGAACCCGTGAGCGGCCGGCTACCGGTCCCCCAGGTCAAGCCGCTCAACGCCGACGCCACCCACCACCGCGGACTGCGCCTGGTCGCGACGCTCTCCCACCACTGGGGGTTCTACGACCGCGAGCGGGGCGGACGGACCGTCTGGGCACTGTTCGCCCACTGACGCGCACCGACGTACCCGTCGCACGACCCGCGCCACCACAGCACCAGCGTCACCCGGAAGCACCCGCAGCACCGAGGGCGAGCCTCCACGCACCGCACATCACGCGCGTAAGCCGTCCCCCGCCGCTCGCCCCGCGCCTTCCTTATCTCCCTGCATCTCCCTGCGCTTCCTGTTCCGCAGGTCCGTCTCCCGCCCTCCGGCGGTCTCTCCGCACACACGCCGAAAGAGTCCTTCGCCATGCCCGCATCCGGCCCTGACCATGCCCTCACTGCCCGCGACGCCCGCAACGAACCCATCGCGCACGGGTTCAGCACCGCCGACATCGACGACATCGCCGCGCTCGCGTCGTCGACCGTCCGGTGGCCGGGACGGCTCGACTGGCGCACACGGGCCGAGGTCGCGTGGTCGGCGATCGCCGAGTACCTGGTCCGCCTCGCCGACGACACGGACCCAGCCGGCGGACCGCCTACGCGCAGGGACCTGACCATCGTCGGTTGGAGCGCCATCGGCGAGTACGCGCGCAAGGACGACTCCTTCCGCGGCTTCAATTGGGGCTACGAATCGACCTCCACGCCCAAGTTCGAGCGGTACTGGGCCCTGGCCGCCAACCCTTCCCCCTGCCCGGCGAATGGCATCGTGGAGCGCCGGGCGCTCGCGCAGATCTGGGCCGCCCTCCCCGAGAAACACCGCCGGATCCTGCTCGCCCTGGCCGAGCTCGGGCACTACGCCGAGGCCGCCGAAGCCCTCGGACTGACCCGCGGCAGCTTCTACGCCCTCGTCTCCCGCGCCCGCCGGGCGTTCCTCGCCCTCTGGCACGAGGGGGAGACGCCGTCCCGCCCGTGGGGCCACGACGTCCGCGGGAGGAAAGGGAACACCAAGGCCGTCACGGTCATCGCCGTGCGCCAACGCGTCCGCCATCGAGCCGCCCGCCCGGACCGCTCCGCCAACAGCCACGCCAAGCGCGACATCGGCGTCCCCGACGCCGAACTCGCTCTCCGCTACAAGGCGGGCGAAAGCTACGAGGCCATCGCCGCCACCCTCGACCTCAGTGCAAGCGCCATCCGCAGCCGCGTGCTGCCGCTCTTGTGACACCGGCGTGCTCGGCGGAAGCGGAGCACCGACACAGCATCCTCCATCGTGACGGGTGCGCCGCTCTCAACCAGCGGCACGCCGAGCGCGCCGCTACTGGCCGACCGCGTCGGCGAGCACCCGCCCGAGCGACGGCGGCCGAGGCGGACGCACCTCCGCAAAGGCCGCGTCCATCTCGGCGGTGAAGAAGTCCTCCCCATCATCCCCACCGGTGACAGAAGCGCGCGGCCCGCGCGCCCGGCCCAGAACGCATGGATATGCGGGCTGGTCACGAGGTAGCGCAAGGCACCCCGCAATTCCTTCAGCTCGACCGTCCGGGTCTCGTAGGCGACCTTCTGCAAGTTGAGGACCAGGTTGCAGTCATGGTCCTGCTTCGTCTCACCGACCCCGGCGCCGATGCGGGGCCAGACCTGGAGGAGATCGTCATCATCGATGGCCATCTTGATGATGTCGGTGTGGATCTGCCGCAGCGCGATCTCGCTGCCGCGCCGCTGATCCTCCAATGCCACGTTCAACTGCGCCCGTTGATTGCGCAGATCGCGCTGCTGGAGGAAGAGCGTGATGGTGATGCCGATGAACGCCGTTCCGGCGAAGAAGACACCGATGGGTGAGACGGCCTGCCCGATCTGGGCCCAGCGATTCAGCGTCTCCTCGTCTCCTCATCGGCCTCCCACAGCAACAGCATGGGGACGGCCAGACTCGCCGCGACGGCGCCAGCGCTCACGAGAACAGCCGAAATTCGAAGCCCGGCCTCGGCCATGGCATCCTCATCGCACGCACGCTACCCATCCGGGCGAGACCGCTCCAGAGCCTTCCGGCTCAGATCCCGGCGTTCGTGAGGAAGCGGTTGAGCGGCTGAGCCTGCGCCCGAAGGCCCAGCGCGAGGGATTCCAATCTGCGGACGGCCTCAGCATTCCGGACGAGCCAGCCGCCGACCTGGTCGCCCACCGCATCTTGCCCATAGTCGTGAACCAGAGCCCTGTCACGGTCGAACAGGAGAAAGTCGAATCGGTGCTCGTCCGGCAGCGTCACGTCCCGAGCGACCTCAACGACCTCGATGGACTCCCCCATTTCGGCTCGAATGCGGTAGCTGATGACCTCGTATCGCAGATGAGGCGTCAACGGGGGCCGGACGATGCGGATCCTTGCGAAATCGAGGCCACGGCTGCGAACGTCCGCGTACAACGGGCCGTCCGCTTCGGCCTCCAGTCTCAACAGCTCGCCCGCACGATGCTCGTCGCCCGCTTCAAATGCGTGCTGAGATTCGTTGTCCGCACTCTCCCGATAGGACTGCCACGCCTCCACCTTGAGAAACCTCGACTCCAGCCGAGCCCAGGCGCGAGAGAACTCGGCACCGAACGCATCAAGGTCGAGGCGGGTCCCAGCTGCAACGGCCCAGGAAGGCGGGTGCACTAGACCTCCGGGATATCCTTCTTAGCTGCCACAAGGGTGTTTCTGGGGATGCGTACGATCCGCGTGTTGCCGAGTTCCGCAGGTGTCCGTCCAAGACGTCGCACAACCCTCATGCCCGGACCGCCTCTCGTGGTCTCCAACTGAGAACACCCAAGGTTAGGGTCCAGGCAGGGCTGCTGCGAGTCGCCCGGAGGCCACAATCCACTCGGTAGAGGCGAAATCAATCGACAACCAGTGCTCTCCCAGCATCGACACTTGGTCAGCCCTCGGCAAGATGTAGGCCGGTCAGGTCGTCCTCGCTTCTTGGGAGCTCTGACGCTCCGGTCCGCCGACAATACACAGGTCCTCATGGAGCGGCTCCTGTGTCTCGGATGGCGCCTCTGTGTTGCCTTCCGACATCAGCAGGGCGCCAGTACACCGATACTGCGGCGCAGTTCGAGCCCGAACATTTCCACAGAAGAAGTGGCCACGCTCATATTACTCAGAATATTTTTCTGAGAAAAACACCACGCACCTAATCCGGGCGCCAGGACCAGGGGCCGAAATTAACCCGTTGCTCAATGATGAGTGAGAGTGTAGCCTACAAGGCTTTGCTCACCCCCTGAGCGTGGTTTGGAGCTGGACCCGTGTCTTCCCTGCCCCCGGACGATGAGCGGCGTATCGCACAGATCGCCGAGCGCACCCCCAACTTCGGCTTCCTGCTTGCACACGACCATGAGCTGGTTCTGCTGGGAGCCCAAGCCGAGTCCTACGTGTACACCGACCCCAACGCCGCCATGTACAAGGCGCGCCTGTTCGGCGAGCTCCTCGCCCGCTTGCTTGTGCGCCTGACCAGCTGCCGAGTGGATGGCACGAAGCAGGTCGACCGAATCAACGCTCTGCGTCGCACGGGTGTGCTTGTCCCCCAAGTCAAGACCTGGTTCGAGGATGTGCGCGGTCTCGGCAACAAAGCCGTCCACGAACACTACCGTGGTGTCCGCGCGGCGCTGTCCGCCGTCGAGTCCTGCTTCCAGCTCGCCGACTGGCTCCACCGCTCCATCACCCGTGACACAGCGCACCGGGTCTTCCTCGCTCCCCAGCCCGGCACAACCGAGCCTGAGCCGGCCACCAACGCCGAGAAGCACGAGCTCTCACAACTGCGTGCCACCTTGGCGGAGTACGAGCAGCGACTTGCCCGGGCCCGCGAGCGTTACGATGGCGACGCCGACCGCCTGGAACGTGAGCGCTTGGCTCGGATGCAGGCGGAACGCGAACTCGACCAGGCACGTCGCGACTCCGAGGCCCTACGGGAATTCGTCACCGCGCAGGCCGACGAGTTGGAACTGTTGCGCGCCGGGCTCACCCACCCCGGTTTCGCCAAAGCCAGCCCCGCGCAGCGCGATGCGTTCATCGAGCGCGCCCAGCGTGCCGCACGTCCGCCTATGAACGAGGCCCAAGTGCGGGCCGAGATCGACCATCTGCTGGAGCGGGCCGGATGGCGTGTTCAGGACTTCAACATGATGAACCTGACCGCCGCCCAAGGTGTGGCGGTACGGGAAGTCTCCACAGCGGTCGGACGAGCCGACTATCTGCTCTACGTCGACCAGCGATTGGTGGGCGTCATCGAGGCCAAGCGCGAGGGCGCCGACCTGACTGCCGCTCAGGACCAGGCCGCCCGCTACGCCAGCGGGCTGACGAATAGCCAGATGTTTTCGGCTTGGCGGGCCACTCTGCCCTTCCAGTACGTGTGCGACGGCAACGAAACTCGCTTCCTCAACGAACTGGATCCTGACGCACGTTCGCGCCGCCTCTTCGCCATCCACCAGCCTGCCACCTTGGCACAGTGGATCACTGAAGCCGAGGAGGATCGCCAGGCTCCCACCCTGCGCGCCCGCCTCCGTCGCCTCCCCCGCACCTTCCTGGACAACACACCTCTGCGCCCAGCCCAGGAGCGCGCCATCCAGGGCCTGGAGGCCTCCCTGGCCAAAGATGACCCGCGCGCCCTGATCCAGATGGCCACAGGTGCGGGCAAGACCTACACCGTCGTGGCTGAGAGCTACCGGCTCATCAAGCATGCCCGGGCCAAGCGGGTCCTGTTCTTGGTGGACCGCAACAACCTCGGTAAGCAGGCTCGTTCCGAGTTCTCCAACTACCGGCCGCCGGACGACGGCCGCAAGTTCACTGAGCTGTATGGGGTCGACCGCCTCACCGGGGCGCAGATGTTCGACTCCTCTAAGGTCGTCATCTCCACGATCCAGCGCCTGTGGCTGGCCCTGACCGGACGCGAGATTCCCGACCCCGAAACAGATGACTCCGCCCTGGACGGTTACGACCTCATCGAGGGCCCGGCTGAGGTCGCCTACAACCCCGACCTCCCTCCGGAAGCGTTCGACTTCATCGTGGTGGATGAATGCCATCGCTCCATCTACGGCAAGTGGCGCGCCGTGCTGGAGTACTTCGACGCGCACGTGATCGGTTTGACCGCGACCCCAGTCGCCCAGACCTTCGGATTCTTCCACCAGAATCTGGTGAGCGAATACACTTATGAACAGGCCGTCGCCGACGGGGTCAACGTTGACTTCGATGTTTTCCGCATTCGCACCGAGCTAGGCGAGCGTGGCGGCTCCATTCCCGCCGAGACGGTCGTTCCAGTCAAGGACCGCAAGACACGCCGTCAGCGCTATCGGGAGTTGGAGGACAACTACGACTACAAGCCCACAGATCTCGGCAAGTCGGTTATTGCGGAGGATCAGATCCGCACCGTCCTTACCACCTTCCGCGACAACCTGTTCACTCACGTGTTCCCACCCGAGGGGGAAGGGACGCGAGGCAAGCCGCGGACCGAGGTACCCAAGACGCTTATCTTCGCGCGGGATGATAACCATGCCGAGGACATCGTCAGAATCGCGCGCCTGGTGTTCGGACGCGGCGACGACTTCTGCGTCAAGATCACTCATTCCGCCAGGAACCCCGATCAGCTCATCCAGGCCTTCCGAAACAGCCCCGAACTGCGCATTGCCGTTACCGTGGACATGATCGCCACCGGCACTGACGTACGCCCGCTGGAGTGCGTTTTCTTCATGCGCGACGTCAAGAGTTGGGCCTACTTTGAGCAGATGAAGGGCCGTGGAGCGCGCACCGTCGACCCCACCGAATTCCAGGCCGTCACCCCAGACGCGTTGGCTAAGACGCGGTTCGTGATCGTGGACGCGGTCGGGGTCACCGACTCACCGCGCGTCGACGCGAAGCCTCTAGTTCGCGCGACTGAGAAGCAGATCAGCCTCAAGCGCCTGATGGATAAAGCCGCGGCCATGTCTCTGACCGAAGATGAGACGGCGACCCTTGCCGGACGGCTGGCGCGACTCAACACCCAGCTCGGTGACAGCGAGCGCGCCCAAATCGAACAGGTGGCAGGGCAGCCGTTGCGGGAGATCGTGAGCGGGCTGGTGCGAGCGGTGGATCCTGATGAACAGGAGAAGGCACATCGGCTTCACGGTGAGGAGGGGCCACGTCAGCAGCTGCAGGAGGCGTGGAAGCCACTCGCGGCCAACCCGGAGCTGCGGACCCTCCTCATGGACATCCGCCGCGCACACGACATCGTCTATGACGAGGGAAGCCGAGACCAAGTGATCGAGGCCACCGGGATCTCCTCGGAGGAACTGGCCGCGCGTCGCGTGGGTTCGTTCCGCGAGTGGATGGAGACCAACCAGGATAAAATCGCCCCCTTCGAACTGGCGTTCCGAGAAGGCGGGGAACCGCGCGAGGTGTATCGCAACCTCAAGGCGCTGGCCGAAACGATCGCCCGCCCGCAGTACAACTGGACCCCTGAGGTCCTGTACAACGCCTACGTGCAGATGGGCAAGGCGGTCAGCCGTCCGGGTACCACGCGCGGAGTCGTGGACCTGATCGGTATCCTCCGATACGAGTTGGGGCTCGATGCTGAGGTCAAGCCGTACCGCAGCCTGGTTGAGGAGCGCTTCGCAGCGTGGATGGTCCGTCAGGAACAGGCCGGTGCCGGATTCACCGAGGACCAGGGCTGGTGGCTGCACAGGATCGTGGATGTGATCTCCACAAGCATCGCGTTCGAGCCCCAGCACCTTGACGAACCCCCATTCCTGGAGCGCGGAGGCGTAGACGGGTTTGTTATGACCTTCGGTGACGACCGGGCGGAAGCACTGCTGGATGAACTGGGACGGGAGTTGGGCGCGTGACGAAGAAGCTGCCCGAGGGGTGGACGATCGCCCGGCTGAGTGAGTTGGGTCAGTTCTATGGAGGTGCAACCCCCTCCAAAGCCAAGCCTGAATTTTGGGCGGGTGGAGATATTCCTTGGGTTTCCCCGAAAGACATGAGACAGGAAATTCTCGACACCGTCCAAGACCGGATCACACACAAGGCCTTGGAGTCGTCGCCAGTACGGTTAATTCCAACAAATTCGGTGGCTTTTGTGGTCCGCTCCGGAGTCCTAGAAAAGCGATTTCCTGTTGGGTTGACTGTTAACGATGTTACGCTCAATCAGGACATGAAGGCGATTCACCCAAATGAAGCAGTGGATGCTCGCTGGCTTGCCTGGGGACTTCGCTGGATGGAGCAGTCGATCCTACATGATTGCCGCAAGGCGGGCACGACGGTCGCTTCAATTGAGACTTCACGACTTATGAGCGTCCATCTACCACTCCCCCCTCTAGCCGAGCAGCGCAGAATTATTTCTACACTGGAAACTGAACTAACCCGCCTGAAATCCGCGCAAGCCCTGCTGGACAAATCTCTAATTAGAGCCGGCAGACTTGTGGAAAGATTCACCGATACCGAGTTGGACTCTTTTTCTTCGGAAAAAGTCACTCCACTTAAAGAACTTCTTCGAGAACCACTGCGCAACGGCCACTCCGCACCCGCGGCAAGAGAAGGGGGAATTCGAACTCTCACACTCACAGCAATAACAAAAGGCGTATTCTCAGATACTCACACAAAAATGACCTCCACTCCACCCAGAAAAGCCAGTGGACTGTGGCTTGAACCAGGTGACATATTTATCCAGCGATCAAATACGCCTGACCTCGTAGGCACCTCGGCGGTTTATCAAGGCCCCAGCGGGTGGGCTATATTTCCAGATCTACTTGTTAGAGTGAGGATTTCTGATCATTTGGATCCAAGATTCGTTCTTGCCGTCTTGAAGTCAACTAGAGTTCGCGCTCACTTCAAGGACTCCGCCAAAGGACTTTCTGGCAGCATGCCGAAAATCGATCAGCGGACCATTGAAGAGGTCTTGATTCCTGTTCCCGATATCAAGACACAGCGAGATACAGCAGACCGGATCGACGAGTATTCACGTTCGGTGACGATAATTAGCAAAGAGGTGGAAAAGGCCAGGGAGCGAACCGGTCATCTTCGTCGGGCACTACTGACGGCAGCATTCAACGGCAAGTTGGCGCCTCAGGATCCAGCTGACGAACCCGCCTCCCTCCTGTTGGATCGGATACGAGACGATAGCGCCGCCGCTCCCAAACGGAAACGCCGAAATCGCTCAACAGCCAACCAAACGCCCATACTGGTCAGGTCCGATACCGCGGCACACGCCCTTCACGAGCCCCGTCCGGTTCATGCCGGCGAACAGATCGCCCTGGAGTTCTGAGAATCCGTGACCGCCCCTGAACGCACAGCTGAGACACGGCGACTGGTCCGCAAGCTCATCAGCTTCCGAAACGTAATGCGCGACGATGGTGTCTCCACCATCGACTATGTCGAACAGCTCACATTCCTACTTTTTCTAAAGATGGCGCACGAGCGGGAGAACCGCTCTCTCAATCCCGAACGCATCCTTCCGGACAGCCCCGCTTGGCGGAACCGGGGCTGGCAAGAGTTGGTTAACAGTGACGGCGACGATCTCGAGAACGCTTATCACAACCTGCTTGAAGAGCTCGGTAGCTTGCCCGGCAATCTTGGCGTGATCTTCCGCAAAGCGAAAAACAAAATCCAGGACCCTGCCAAGCTCAAGCGTCTGATCCAGGACTACATCGGCAAGGAGAACTGGTCGCTCCAAGGCGTCGATGTCAACGGTGACGCCTACGAGGCCCTTCTCGAGGCAGGAGCCGAAGACACCAAAACTGGTGCCGGTCAGTACTTCACTCCGCGCGCCCTGATCGATGCCATGGTGGACTGCATCCAGCCGACCGCGGACGACACCATCACCGACCCGTCAGTCGGTACCGGCGGGTTCCTTCTCGCCGCCCACGCCTACATCCAGAAGCAGGCCGAAACCACACCCTTGACGCCCGAACAACGTGCTCATATCCAGCGTGGCGGCATATGGGGCAACGAACTCGTCGATGGGACTGCGCGCTTGGCCGCGATGAACCTGGTCCTACACGGCATCTGTAAACACAGTGGTCCTCAGCTCATCACCGTCGGCGACTCCCTGGCTCAGCCTCCGACCAAGCGCGCTTCCGTGGTTTTGGCCAATCCTCCCTTCGGCCGCAAGTCTTCCATCACCGTGTTCGGGGATGATGGCAAGACGACGAATCGGGAGGAGATCTCCTACATCCGCCAGGACTTCTGGGTCACCACCACCAACAAGCAGCTCAACTTCGTCCAGCACATCGCCTCACTGCTGGAGATTCATGGCCGGGCCGCGGTGGTCGTGCCCGACAACGTGCTTTTCGAGAGCGGCGCGGGCGAAACCATTCGACGCCGACTGCTTCAGCAGTTCGACCTGCATACGATGCTGCGCCTCCCCACGGGCATCTTCTATGCCGGTGGAGTGAAAGCGAACGTACTTTTCTTCGACAAAAAACCTGCCAGGCCCAATCAGCCGTGGACCGAAAAACTGTGGGTCTACGACTTCCGCACCGGTCAACGCTTCACCCTCAAGCAGAATCCGCTGGCCCGGGCACACCTGGATGACTTCCTGGAGTGCTACAAACCGGGCAAGGACCGGGCTGACCGGGTGGAAACTGAGCGTTTCAAGCCCTTCACCCTGGACGAGCTCTTAGCTCGGGACAAGGTCAACCTCGACATCACCTGGATGGGGGACCCCAAGCTTGACGATTCCGACATGCTCGCCCCGCCCGAGGTCATAGCGACGGAGATCGTGGAAGACCTCCAAGCGGCGATGGCCGAGTTTGCGGCCATCGCTGAGTCCCTCGGTGAGGTGAAGAAGCAGGCGCCTCCCCCTGAGTAATGGCCCTGAAGAAGTCGACGGTTATGTCAAAGTCGCAGGTGCTGATTGTAGACGGAGTAGAGTCTTGAATTGACATTCCTCGGACCCGATTTGTCGCATCCGAGTGGAGTTCCGATGGATCGGCGGTTGCTACGAATTCGAGGAATGAAGCGACAATTTCTCATCCTTTGCCAAATGTCGGAATGGGTCGTCTCCCTTCTTCGGTGAAGCGCTCCCGGTTGTCACAGAGGTGATCTCCGTCGCGCTCGCCCCCTTGATTCCTAAGGGCCTCGATACCGGCCTCATTGCGACCACATTCATGGATTGGCCACATCCAGCCATCTCAACGTGTTCAATGGTGGCGTTCGGACGGGTACGGCGATCTCTAACGGATCAGCCCAGTCATCGAGGAGCCTCTCAGGTCATGGCCGACTCCCCCATTGAGGGCCGCGGGTTCACGCTAGAGCAGCTGTTCAACGGGCACCGGTTCAAGCTCGACTTCTATCAGCGCGAGTACATGTGGTCGCGCGAGGACGTCAAGTCCCTCGTTGGGGACCTGTACCGGAGGTTCGCCACCTCGTGGGACGTCACGCACAGCAGGAAGCGGACCTCCGGCTATCCGCCCTACTTCCTCGGGTCGTTCGTCTACTTCCAAGACGAGAACGAAGGACTCACCTACCTGGTCGACGGCCAGCAGCGGGTCACGACACTCCACCTTCTCCTGCTGCACCTCCGCCAGCTGCTCGCCGAACAGGACACCGACCACTCCGACGACCTCACCGAACTCGAAAACCTGATCCGCAGAGTCCGTCACGGAGAACGCACCTACACCATCGACATCGACGAGCGCGTCCCGCTGCTCGACTCCATCTACCGCGGCTGGCCCTACGAGCTCCCCGCCAGCCCCACCCCGTCGGTCCGCAACCTCTACGAGCGAGCCCGCGACCTCCGGACGGACTTCCCGGCCGAGCTGGACGACGAATCCATCCTGCACTTCCTCGACTGGCTCCGCGACCGCGTGTGCCTGGTGGGGATCCGTGCCCTCAACCGCGACCACGGCTGGGAGATCTTCGAGTCGATGAACGACCGGGGCGCGCGCCTCGACCCGGTCGACCTCCTCAAGAGCTTCCTGCTATCCCGGGCAGAGACGGACGGCGACCAGCTCAACAAGAGCTGGCGCGAAATGCTCGCCCATCTGACCTCCTTCCACTCCCGCACGCCCAGCGACTTCATCAAGAGCCTGCTCACCGCCAAGTACGCCGATCTCACGCAGGAGCGGCGGAACGACGCAGCCGACGTGAACGTCATCGGCCGGGCGGCTCACGAATGGGTCCGAGCGAACACCAGAACGATGCGGCTGTATGCAGCAGACGACTTCCGCCGGTTCGTCGAGGACGAAGTCACCGTCCTGGCTGAGCGCTACGCGACGCTCATGGGAGCGAGCGCCGCCCCTCACTCCGGCCTGGAGGCGGTGTACTACAACGCGGTCAACGGCATCGGTTCGCAGTACACGGCGATCCTGGCCACCGCACGCCGCGGCGAAACGCTGTCGGTCTTCCGCGAGAAGGCGGGGCTCGTCGCCGCCGCCATCGACGTGATGTACGTGCGGAAGTTCGTCAACGGCGGCGCACGCCAAGGCACCGACCTCGACCCGGAGATCATCCACGACCTGGTACCGAAGCTCCGTGCCTGCGAGGACGTCGACCGTCTACGCGCCCTGCTGGGCCTCGAGATCGGCCGGTTGGACGACGAACTGCGCGGCATCACCGCGACCAAGTTCGGCCTCCGCCCCGGCAACACCCCGCAGGTCCGCTACCTCCTCGCCCGTATCACCGCCTTCGTGGAGCGCGAGTGCGGGCGGGCGGACCGCATCGCCGACTACCTCCACCCGCAGCACCCCCACGAGATCGAGCACATCTGGGCGAACAAGTTCGAGCGCCACCAGGCGGAAACGGGCAACAAGACGAACTTCCAGGCGATGCGCGACCGGCTGGGCGCCCTCCTGCTGCTGTCGAAGTCCGACAACGCGAGCTACCAGGACGACCCCTACGACCGGAAGGTGGTCTACTACCGGGGACAGAACATCCTTGCGGCGTCCCTGCATCCCGAGTCGTACGAGAAGGACGTCGGGTTCCGCCGATTCCGTAAAAGGCGGGGGCTGGAAAAGCTCTTCCGGCACTACCCGGGTGGCGTCGGCTTCACCAAGCAGGCCATCGAGGAGCGCCAGGTTTTGTACCAGCGCCTCTGCGAGCTGGTATGGGACCCCTCCGCGCTCGGGTTCCCGGTGCCGAGGGGGGTCGACCCGGAGCGACGGGTCTCCCATCGCACCCGCGCCTACTATGACGTGACCGTCGCCCAGCTAATCGACTCGGGGACGCTTTCGGCCGGCGATGAGCTCTTCGGCACGAACAAGCGGGTGCGCTACTCGGCGACGGTGCTGGCCGGTGGCCGTATCAGAGTGGAGTCCGGCGAGGTCTTCACCGCCCCCTCGACGGCCGCGGCCTTCGTCCTGAACCGCCAGTCGGCCAACGGCTGGACGTTCTGGAACGTGAATACGGTCGACGGGAAGACAGACCTCAAGACGTTGCGCGCGGAGCTGCTGTCCTCCGGGCGCTTGGAGCTGCCGTCGGCGTGACGGACGTTGCTGATCGGCCGAACCGGGCCCGCTGTCAATCTAAGCACCCAGGCGCGAGTCGCGAGTCGTAGTCGACGGACCCGAGGGCGGCCGCGGTGGTTCAGGCCGTCCGGTTGTTCCTGGCTTCGAGGATCATGGCGACGATTTCCCTGGGGTGGTGGAGGTCGCTCCAGGTGAAGCGGAGGAGGGTGAGGTGGTCGGGGGTGGTGACGATGGAGTTCTGGCGGTGACGGTCGGTGTAGAGGGCTCCTGGGAGGCTGTGGGGGCCGTGGCCGTCGGCTTCGGCTACTACTCCCCAACTGGGCCAGGCGAGGTCGGCGTGGCCGACCACCGTTCCCGTGGAGTCGTGGACGGGGTATTGCAGGGCCTCGGGTGGGATGCCGGCGTCGTGGCAGATGAGGCGGAGGCGGGTTTCCAGGGTGCTCTCGGCGCCGAAGGCGGCGAGGTCCCACCACGGGCGTGAGCGCGGGGCGCCGACGCGGCCGGTGTTGGCGGCGGCCAGGGCCGGGAGGTCGCCGGGGTCGACGAGGCCCTGGGCGAGGGCGGAGTCGATGACGCTGACCGCGGAGTCTCGGTCGGTGAGCAGGACGGTGTCGCGCAGGGTGCGGGCAGGTGTGGTGAGCCGGATCCCCTTGCGCAGGGTGACCTCGCCGGGCTCGACGTTCCAGCCGTAGAGGCGGAGTCCGGTGCTGGCCGACGCGCCGCGGTCGGCCACCGTGAGGTGGACGTACTCGTAGCCCGGCCCGCGCAGCAGCCCCTGCAACCGCCACAGCCGTGCCGCCGTGGGCCCCACGGCGACCGCGCGGGGGCCGTGGATGAGCTGCGCCGCCATGACGCGGGCCGCGAGCGCCGGCGGCGCGGGGTCGCGGCGGACGAGGTAAACGCCGGTGCGCAGGCGCCGCCATTCGTGCCGGCGGATGAGCCGGTCGATCTGCCCCGCACTGAGCCCGCATTCGACGGCCTGGGCACGGGAGACCACCCCGTGCTGGGAATCGGCGAGCGCATGCACATGCGAGAGGTCCGGCATGGGTTCAGGACACCGTACGTGGTCGTGCGCGCGCAATGCGCATTCTCGTGGTTGGGGATAATCCTTCCCTCCTCGTGGTTGTGGCTCCTCCCTCTCCTGATTGTGAGTGGGACCCCCTCTGGGCTTTCGCGGTCCAGAGCGGGCGATCGATCCGCTCATCGTCGACACCGCGCTCGCCCACCGGCCGATCGCGTTGTGATCGGACCGTTCCACGACAGGGGACGGACGTCGACGGTGATGCCATAGGGTCGGGCGACGTGAGCACTCCTGTACGCGATGCCTTTTCCGGTGTCGGCATTCTGCTGCAAGGCTTCGGCATGGTCGTGCGTCGGCCGAAGCTCTTCTTCCTCGGGGCGATACCGCCTCTCATCACCTCCATCCTGTTCCTGGTCGCGTTCATCGCGCTCGTGGTGAACATCGAGTCGATCGTCGCCTGGATGACGCCGTTCGCCGATGGCTGGTCCGACGGGTGGGCGACGACGCTGCGCGTGGCGACGGGGATCGTCCTGGTGGCCGCGACCGTGCTGATCATGGTCGTGGGCTTCACGGGGCTCACCCTCGCGCTCGGGTTCCCGCTCTACGACAAGATCGCCGAGGAGGTCGAGTACGAGCTCGGCGACGCCCCTCCCGAGCTGGACGACCCGATCGCGGCGTCCATTGCCCGTGCGGTCCGGCAGTCGCTGACGATCATCCTCATCACGGCTGTGGTGACGCTGCCGATGTTCATCGCCGGGTTCATCCCCGTTGTCGGCCAGACGATCGTTCCGGTGATCTCGGCGATCTTCGGCGGCTGGATGCTGACCATCGAACTGGTCGGCGCGGCGTTCGACCGGCGGGGGCTGCGCAAGCTGCGTGAACGCCGCTGGTACATGGGCCGCCGCCGCATGCTGGTGCTGGGGTTCTCGGTCCCCGCCTACCTGCTGCTGGCGATCCCGTTCGTGGCGGTCGTGGTGTTCCCGGCGGCGACCGCCGGCGGCACGATCCTGGCCCGGCGGTTGCTGCCCGCCTCTGTTCCCGGGAACGGTACAGCGGTCCCCGGCGGGCCTTCCGCGGCCGCTGCCCAGCTGCCCCAGGCCGACTACCCCCGCGGCCACGGCGGGCCCGCTCAGCCTGGGTACGGGTACCCGGAGCAGGGACATCGGCCTCCGCCGCACCCGGATGGGCGCTGACTCCGCCCTGACCCCGGCAACATGACGGCCACCGCGCTACTCCGCGGTGGCCGTTCGTTCTCGTGACGTGTGCTCGCCGCTCCTGCTAGTGCAGCCGGCCCGGCTCGCGGCGCAGGGCCGTTTGGAGGATGCGGTCGACGAGCTCCGGGTATTCCAGGCCGCTCGCGGCCCACATCTTGGGGAACGCCGATGTCGGGGTGAAGCCCGGCATGGTGTTGATCTCGTTGACGTAGACCTCGCCGTCGTCGCCGTAGAAGAAGTCCACGCGCGCGAGCCCTTCGCAGCCCACGGCCTCGAAGGTGCGGGCGGCCAGGCGGCGGACCTCCTCGACGGCCGCGGTCGGCAGGTCCGCCGGGATGGTCAGGCTGCTGGTCGAGAGGTACTTGGCCTCGAAGTCGTAGAAGTCGAAGCCTTCGGCGACGTGGATCTCGGCGGGCTGCGACACCTCGGGGGCGCCGCCGTCGAGGGCCTCCAGGACCCCGCACTCGATCTCGCGGCCGGCGATGGCCTGCTCCACGATCACCTTGGGGTCGTGCTCACGGGCGGCCTCGACCGCCGCGATCACCGCGTCGTTGTCCGTTGCGTCGGTGACCTTGCTGACCCCGACACTGCTGCCGGCCCGGGCCGGCTTGACGAACACGGTGCCGCCCAGGTCGGCGATGTCGTCGAGCACGCGCTTGCGCTCGCGCAGCCACGACCGGTCGGTGACGGCCACGAAGGCGCACTGGCGGATCCCGTGCCCGGCGAGCAGCGCCTTGGAGACGACCTTGTCCATGGACGCCGCGCTGGCCAGGACCCCGGCGCCGGCGTAGCGGGCGCCCATCATCTCGAAGAGCCCCTGGATGGTGCCGTCCTCGCCGAAGGGGCCGTGCAGCAGCGGAAGGACGACGTCGACCTGGCCGAGCCGCTCGGGGACCGCCCCGGGCTCGACGAGGAGGAGTTCGGAGGGGGCGTCGAAGGGCAGCGCCAGCGCCATCCCGGTGCCGTCGACCGCCGGCAGCCGGCCCTCGGTGATCGCCAGCCGCTCGGTGTCGCCGGAGGTGAGAACCCAGTTGCCTTCGCGGGTGATCCCGACGGGCACGATCTCGTAGCGGTCGGTGTCGATCACCGACATCACCCCGCCCGCTGTGACGCAGGAGATCTCGTGCTCGGAACTGCGCCCGCCGAAGACGACGGCGACCCGGATTCTGTGCTGCTCGGCCATGATGCCTGACCCTATCTCGCCTGCGCGCCCATCCGGAACCTGCGCAATCGTGTCCCGCGCATTCGTCATTGGCTCGTGCCCAGGTCGATACCCGCCTGCCCCGCCGACTCCCATTCCTCGGCGCACCGGTCCAGTGACGCCAGCGCGTCGGCGATGAGGTCGGCGGGGTCCTCGATGCCGATGGCGAACCGCACCGCTCCGGGCCCGATCCCCGATGTGAGGAGGGTGGCGTCGTCGAGCTGGCGGTGGGTGGTGGAGCCGACGTGGCCGACGAGGGTGTGCGTGCCGCCCAGCGAGGCGGCGATGGTGGCCAGCCGCAGCCCGTCGGCGAAGGCCATGCCCGCGTCGCGCCCGCCGTGCGGGGTGACCGTGACCGTCCCGCCGAACCGCCCGGTGTCGAACAGCCGGAGCGCGGTCTCGTGCCCCGGGTGGGTGGGCAGCCCCGGGTAGTCGATGCGCTCGACCGCCGGGTGCCCGGCGACGGCGGCGGCGAACTCCGCGGCCGTGGCGCACTGCCGGGCGACCCGCAGCGGCAGCGTCTCCAGCCCGCGGTGCAGCAGGAACGCCTCGTCGGGCGCGAGGCTGGGCCCCAGGTCGATGCGGGCCGACCGGATCGTGGCCACGGTGTTGGGGTCGCCGACCACGACGCCGCCGGTGGCGTCGCTGTGGCCGCCGATGTACTTCGTGGCGGAGTGCAGCACGATGTCGGCGCCGTGCTCCAGCGGCCGGCACACGGCCGGCGACGCGAACGTGGAGTCGACGACGAGCCGCGCGCCGGCGTCCGATGCGATGCCCGCCAGGGCGGGCAGGTCGGAGACGGTCATCGTCGGGTTGGACAGGGTCTCGGTGAAGATGACGGCCGTCTCGGGCCGCACCGCGGCGCGCACGGCCTCCAGGTCGGTGATGTCGACGAAGTCGGTCCGCACGCCGAAGCGCCGCAGCAGGCCGTCGAGGAGGGAGTAGGTGTTGCCGTAGATCGCGCGGGAGGCGACGATGTGGGAGCCGGCCGCGGTCAGCGCGAGCAGGGTGGTGCTGATCGCCGCCATGCCCGAGGCGAAGGCCTGCCCGCGCACCTCGCGGTCCAGGCCCGCCCCCTCCATGGCGGCGAGCGCGTGGGCGAACGCCTCGGCGGTGGGGGTGTCGATCCGCGCGTATGAGTAGCCCCGGCTCACGCCGTCGAGGACGTCGGCGTACTCCTGGGAGGTGGCGAACTCATAGGTCGTGCTGCGGTGGACCGGGATGCGCACCGGCCGCTCGTTCACCGCGGGACCGGACGGCAGCCGGACGGCGCGGGTGTTCTCCCCGAGGGTGGTCTTCCCGCGGTTGTCGTGGTCGTCCTGGCGTTCCATCTCGTTCTGTCCCCCTCCTTCGCCCGCGCGTACCTGGGCGCGGTCCGACAGCCTGCTCGCGCGGTTCTGATTTCGGTCCCGCTGGCACCACGCCCCTCCCCCGGTGGGCGCGGGCTCACCTCTGGTGGCTCATACCCCGTAGCGCTCCGGTTTGGCCGTGCGGGACATGAACGCCAGCAGCGCCTCGGCCGGGGAGAGGTCGTGGTGCATCATCCCGACGACCGCCGCGGTGATGGGCATGTCCACCCCGTGCCGCTGTGCAAGGGCGAGGATGGACTCCGAGGACTTCACGCCCTCGGCGGTCTGCCGGGTTTCGGCGATCACCTCGTCGAGCGTCATGCCCGACCCCAGCCGCTCGCCGAAGGTCCGGTTGCGCGACAGCGGGGAGCTACAGGTGGCGACCAGGTCGCCCATCCCGGCGAGCCCGGCCAGGGTGTGCTCGTCGGCGCCCAGGGACACCGCGAGCCGGACGGTTTCGGCCAGCCCGCGGGTGATGAGCGACGCCTTCGCGTTGTCGCCGAAGCCCATCCCCACGGCCACGCCCACGGCCAGCGCGATGACGTTCTTGACCGCCCCGCCCAGCTCGGCGCCGATCACGTCGGTGTTGGTGTAGGGCCGGAAGTAGGCGGACTTACAGATGTGCTGGAGGTGCACGGCGGTGGGCTCGTGGGTGCACGCCACGACCGCTGTGGCCGGCTGGCGCTCGGCGATCTCGCGGGCGAGGTTGGGGCCGGAGACGACCGCGACCTGCTCGGGCGGCAGCTCCAGCACCTCGGCGATCACCTCGCTCATGCGCAGGCAGGTGCCGAGTTCGATGCCCTTCATCAGGCTGACGACGACGGCGCCGGGGGGAACGTGCGGCTTCCACTGCGCGAGGTTGGCGCGCAGCGACTGCGAGGGCACGGCGATGACGATGACGTCGGCGCCCGCCAGCGCCACAGCGGGCTCGCTCGTGGCGGTGAGGGCGGGGTTGAGGGCGAGCCCCGGGAAGTAGTCGGGGTTCTCGTGGCGCACCCGGATGGACTCGACGACCTCGGGGCGGCGCCCCCACATCACGACGTCGGCCGTGCCGGCGTCGGCGACCACGTTGGCGAACGCCGTGCCCCAGGACCCGCTGCCCATGACGGCGACGCGGCTGCGCCGGCCGGGGTCGCCGCCGTGCCCGGCGGCTCCCGCATCATGGTCGTGCCCGCCGGCCTGCGCCGCGTGGCCCATCGTCATCGTCGCCCTTCTCGTGGTGTCGGTGGTCTCGCCCGGGTGCCCGCTGCCGGGAGGCCGGTCAGGGCCGGTCCGCGCCGCCGCGCCCGTCCTCACGGCGGGTGCCGTCCTCCGCGCTGCCGCCGGTCGCGTCGCCGGTGCCCGCGCCGTCGGCCGGGGGCTGCGCACCGGGGGCCGCCCCGGTGTCATCGGCGGTCTCGCCCGGGACGGGCTCCGCCGGCCATGCGGCGATCTTCTCCTGCCGGGCCTGGCGGGGGTCGAAGGGCACCGCCGGGGGCTCCTCGCCGCGGATGCCCGCCTGGAATCGGGTGATCTCCCGCATGATGTCGGCGGTGGCGTCCTTGAGCAGCGTGGCCGTGATGGGCCGGTCGCGGTAGGCCGACAGGTCCACCGGCGGCCCCGCGACGATCTGCACCCGCTTGCGCGGGAACGGGCTGAGCTTGGCGCTGCCGTAGGGCAGGAGGTGCTGCTCGCCCCAGTGGGCCAGCGGGACGACGGGCACGCCGGTGGTCAGCGCCAGGCGCGCCACGCCGGTCTTGGCGACCATGGGCCACAGGTGCGGGTCGCGGGTGCAGGTGCCCTCGGGGTAGATGATGACCGATGACCCGTCGCGGGTGAGCGCCTCCTCGGCGGCCTTCAGCGCCTTGACGGCGTCGGTGGTGCCGCGCCGCACGGGGATCTGCCCCGTGCTGCGGGCGACGGCGCCCACCACGGGGATGCGGAAGACGCCCTCCTTGGCGGTGAACGTGGGCCAGCGCTTCCCGGCCACGTACAGGTAGTGCGCGATCGTCAGCGGGTCCGCCATCGACAGATGGTTGGCGGCGAGGATCACCCCGCCGTCACGCGGGATGTTCTCCTGTCCGCTCCACTCGGCCCTGGTCACGGCCGTCATGATCGGGCGGACGATGGAGGCCACGACCGCCTTCACCCATCGCGATTCCCGTTGCTTCGCCACTGACTCCTCCGACTGCCGCTTCCGAATCGCCGCCGCTGCGGCCGCTCCCGCCGGCCGTGCGCCGGGGGGACCGCGCACGGTTCCCCCGGGCCGCGTGCGGAAGGATCAGTCTAGGCGGATGCAGTGATCACCGGCGTCGTCGCCCTCCGGCCGCGGCGCGCGGGTGCGGCCGGGGCGGCCGCATTACGATGCTGCCCGGATGCGCCGCACGCTCCCGGGAATGCGCACCTGCGTGCCCGCGCTGTCACGTTCGCGCCCCGCGTCGGCGGGGCGGTGCGAAAGGGTGGTGAGGGTGGTCGAGCCGGATGCGCGGTGGGCGCTGGTGGTCCCGGTCAAGCGGCTCTCAGGGGCGAAGTCGCGGCTGGCGCGCTTCGCCGGCCGCCACCGCGCCGACCTCGCCCTGGCGATCGCCGCCGACACCGTGATGGCCGCCGTGTGCTCGGCGCGCGTGGCGGCGGTGCTCGTGGTCACCGACGACCCGCGGGCGGCGCGCGCGCTGGGCGGGATGGGCGCGGGCGTCGTCGGCGGCGAGCCCGGGACGGGGCTCAACCCCGCCCTGCTGCACGGTGCGGCCGAGGCCGCCCGCCGCCACCCCGGGCTGGGCGTGTGCGCGCTGTCGGCGGACCTGCCCGCTCTGCGCCCTGGCGAACTCGACCTGGTCCTCGCCGAGGCCGCCGGCCATCCCACGTCGTTCCTGGCCGACGCCCCCGGGGTCGGCACGACGCTGTACGCCGCGACACCGGGGGCGGCGTTCGCGCCGGCGTTCGAGGGAGGATCGCGGCTCCGGCACGCCGCCGGCGGCGCCGCGGAGCTGGCGGGGGCGCGGGTGCCGAGCGTGCGCCGCGACGTCGACACCCCCGGCGACCTGCGCGACGCGGTCGCGCTCGGCGTGGGCCCGCACACGGCCAAGCTGCTGCCGCGCCTGGGCCCGGCACAGGTGTGATGTGCGGGGCGGGTCGTGCCCCGCCCCGGGGACAGCGCAGGGGTGCACGCGCGCCGCCCGGGTCCTCTCGGGGAACCCGGGCGGCGCGGGGTGCGGTGGTGCGACTACTTCTTCTTGGTGTTCACCAAGGCCTTGAAGTCCGCCCCGGGGCGGAACTTCGGCACGAAGCTCGACGGGACGGCGATGCTGGCCCCGGTGGCGGGGTTGCGGGCCGTGCGAGCGGCGCGCTCGGACTTCTCGAACACGCCGAACCCGGTGATGGCGACCTTGTCGCCCTTGGCGACGGTCTTCTGGATGGTCTCCAACACTGCGTTGACGGCCTCGGTGGCGGTCTTCTTGTCACCGAGCCGGTCGGAGATGGCGTCGATCAGGTCACGCTTGTTCATGTGGTTCCTCCGGTTCCCCCTTGCTCGCACGAAATTAGGGGACGTGGGTGCTCCGGCACAAACACAAACGCCTGAAAATTCAGCGTGTCGGGGGCTCCCCCACCTGCGGCGGAAGCTCTTCGAGCATCCGGTCGAGACGCTCCGACGCGCGTACAGGATCCCGTTTGACCGCTTCCGTGACCGTCAAAAGCCTACGGATTACCGGAATCCGGACACCCTCGGGGAGAGCGTTGGCGCGGCGGTGCGCGTCCCGCAGGCGCCGCGCCAAATCCGAGTAAAATTCCGGGCTTTCCGGTTCTACTGGGTGACCGGAAGCCACGACTTGCGCCGCTGTTCGTAGCCGTCGATGTCCTCGGTGTGGCGGAGCGTGAGGGCGATGTCGTCCAGCCCCTCCATCAGCCGCCACCGGGTGTAGTCGTCCAGTTCGAACGGCTCGGTGACGCCCGGGGCGCGCACCTGGCGCTCGACGAGGTCGACCGTGATCTCCGTCGCAGGGTCGACCTCGACCGCGTCCCACAGCCGCCCGATGACCTCCTGCGGCAGCAGCACGGTCAGCAGCCCGCCCTTGAGCGAGTTGCCGCGGAAGATGTCGCCGAAGCGGGAGGCGAGCACGGCCTTGAACCCGTAGTCCTGGAGCGCCCAGACCGCGTGCTCGCGGGAGGACCCGGTGCCGAAGTCGGGGCCGGCGATGAGCACGCTGCCCCCGGCGAACTCCGGCTTGTTCAGCACGAATTCGGGGTCGTTGGCGCGCCAGGCGGCGAACAGCCCGTCCTCGAACCCGGTGCGGGCGACGCGCTTGAGGTAGACGGCGGGGATGATCTGGTCGGTGTCCACGTTGCTGTGGCGCAGCGGCACGGCGCGGCCGGTGTGGACGGTGAACTTCTCCATGTCGGCGGTTCCCTCGTGGTCTCGGGCGGTCTAGAGGTCGGCGGGCGAGGACAGGGTGCCCCGGACCGCCGTCGCGGCGGCGACCAGCGGCGATACCAGGTGGGTGCGCCCGCCCTTGCCCTGGCGGCCCTCGAAGTTGCGGTTGGAGGTCGAGGCGCTGCGCTGGCCCGGCTTGAGCTGGTCGGGGTTCATCCCCAGGCACATCGAGCAGCCGGCCTCGCGCCACTCGGCGCCCGCAGCGGTGAAGACCTCGCCCAGCCCCTCGGCGTTGGCCTGCTCCTTGACCCGCATGGACCCCGGGACGACCAGCATCCGCACGCCGTCGGCCACGCGGCGCCCGCGGATGACCTCGGCGGCGGCGCGCAGGTCCTCGATCCGGCCGTTGGTGCACGAGCCCAGGAAGACGGTGTCGACCGGGACCTCGCGCAGCGGGGTGCCGGGGCGCAGGTCCATGTAGGCGAGCGCCTTCTCGGCGGCGGCCCGCTCGCTCGGGTCGTCGTAGCCGGCGGGGTCGGGGACGGACGCGTCCAGCGGGGCGCCCTGGCCGGGGTTGGTGCCCCAGGTGACGAACGGGCTGAGCGCGTCGGCGTCGAGCACGACCTCCTTGTCGAAGACCGCGCCGTCGTCGGTGCGCAGGCTGCGCCAGTGCTCCACGGCGGCGTCCCACTCGGCGCCCTCCGGCGCGTGCGGGCGGCCCTTGATGTAGTCGAAGGTGGTCTCGTCGGGCGCGATCATCCCGGCGCGCGCGCCCGCCTCGATCGACATGTTGCAGACGGTCATGCGGGCTTCCATCGACAGCCGCCGGATGGCCTCGCCGCGGTACTCGATGACGTAGCCCTGGCCGCCGCCGGTGCCGATCTCGGCGATCACCGCGAGGATGATGTCCTTGGCGGTCACACCGGGCTTGAGGTCGCCCTCGACCGTCACGGCCATGGTCTTGAACGGGGCCATGGGCAGTGTCTGGGTGGCGAGCACGTGCTCGACCTGGCTGGTGCCGATACCGAAGGCCAGCGCCCCGAACGCGCCGTGGGTGCTGGTGTGGCTGTCGCCGCAGACGACGGTCATGCCCGGCTGGGTGAGCCCGAGCTGCGGGCCGACCACGTGCACGATGCCCTGGTCGATGTCGCCCATCGGGAAGAGCCGCACGCCGAACTCCGAGGCGTTCTTGCGCAGCGTCTCGATCTGCGTGCGCGAGACCTGGTCGGCGATCGGCCCGAGGATGTTCTCGGTGGGGACGTTGTGGTCCTCGGTCGCCACGGTCAGGTCGGGGCGGCGGACGGGGCGGCCGGCGAGCCGGAGCCCCTCGAACGCCTGCGGGCTGGTGACCTCGTGCACCAGGTGCAGGTCGATGTAGAGCAGGTCGGGCTCGCCATCGGCACGCCGGACGACGTGCTCCTCCCAGACCTTCTCGGCCATCGTGCGTGCCATTGACGACGCCTCCTCGCGTCTCGACGGTGCATATGCGGGCCTCTCGCCACCGCGGAAGCCGGGCCGGCGGGCGGGCTGCCGGTGCCAGTGCCGGCCGTGGGTGTCCCGCCGGCGGGACACCGATCCGCGGACGTCCCTGGTGGCGCGCGTCCGCCGTGCGGGGCCGGGCGGACTTGCATTCCAAATAGCGAGACGGCAATATCAAGCCATGGACAACTCTAGCTCATCCAGTGGCGTCGGTGTCCTGGACAAGTCGATGTCCGTCCTGGACGCCCTGGAATCGGGCCCGGCCTCCCTCGCCCAGCTCGTGCGCATCACCGGCCTGGCGCGGCCGACCGCGCACCGCCTGGCCGTCGCCCTGGAGCGCCACCGCATGGTGGCGCGCGACAGCCAGGGGCGCTTCGTCCTCGGCCCCCGCCTGGGCGAGCTGTCCATCGCCACCGGCGAGGACCGGCTGCTCGCGATCGCCACCCCGGTCCTGGTGCAGCTGCGCGACCTCACCGGCGAGAGCGCCCAGCTCTACCGCAGACAGGGCGACGTCCGCGTCTGCGTGGCCGCCGCCGAGCGCGCCAGCGGGCTCCGCGACACCGTGCCGGTGGGCAGCGAGCTGCCCATGAACGCCGGGTCGGCCGCGCAGGTCCTGCTGGCCTGGGAGGATACCGACCGCATCCGCCGCTCACTGCGCGGCGCGCACTTCACCTCCGCCAGCCTGACCCAGGTGCGCCGCCGCCGCTGGGCGCAGAGCGTCGGCGAACGCGAGCAGGGGGTGGCGTCGGTGTCCGCCCCGATCAACGGGCCGGGCGGGCGCGTCATCGCCGCCGTCTCGGTGTCCGGGCCGATCGAACGCCTCACCCGCTCCCCCGGCCGCCTGCACGCCCAGGCCGTCACCTCGGCCGCCGAGAAGATCAACGAGTCCCTGCACAGCGACAACGGCGGCTGACCTGTTTTCCGCTCAGCCTGCGAGTGCGCTTCCGGGCGGCGCCGATTCGGCCGACACCGTCCTCGTCGCGGCGCGCTCCCTCCGGCTCGCTCAACGGGCCCCCGCGGGATCACTCCCCCATCGGCACGTTGAGGATGCGGTCGTCGTTGTCGCGCGGAGCGCCGCGGCCGTCGGTGTTGCTGGTGCTCACCCAGATGGCGGAGCCGCCGGGGACGGTGGTGACCGCGCGCAGGCGCCCGTAGGCCCCGGTGAAGAGCGCTTCGGGCTCGCCCACCGGGTCGGCGGAGTCGCCGGTCAGCGGTACCCGCCACAGGCGTTCGCCGCGCAGCCCCGCCACCCACAGCGAGTCCCCGGCGACGGCGGCGCCGCTGGGTGAGGCCTCGTCGGTGGTCCAGGTGACCACCGGGTCGATGTAGCCCGCGTGGTCGCCGACCCCCTCGACCTCGGGCCAGCCGTAGTTGCCGCCCGGCACGATCACGTTGACCTCGTCGTAGGTGTCCTGGCCGAATTCGGTGGCGTAGAAGACGCCGTCGTCGTCCCAGGCCAGTCCCTGGACGTTGCGGTGCCCGTAGCTGTAGACGAGGTTGTCGAAGGGGTTGTCGGGCGCCGGGTCGCCGTCGGGGGTCATGCGCAGGATCTTGCCGCCGAGCCGGTCGATCTGCTGGGATTGCGATTCGTCGCCGGCGTCGCCCGTTGCCGCGTACAGCAGGCCGTCGGGCCCGAAGACGATCCGGCCGCCATTGTGGACGGCCGCACGGGGGATGCCGTCGACCAGCACCTCCGGGTCGCCGAGCCCGTTCTGCGGGTCGTAGGTCATCCGGGCGATCCGGTTGTCGGCTTCGGCCGTGTAGTACACGTACACGTCAGGGGTGTCGCCGGCATCGGGCTGCACCGCGAGGCCGAGCAGCCCGCCCTCGCCGCGGGGGGCGACGTCGTCGACCGTGCCCACCGGGGTGGTCTCGCCGCCGGGGGTCACCCGCACGATCCGCCCGGAGTCGCGCTCGGTGACCAGCGCGGCGCCGTCGGGCAGGAAACCGATGGCCCAGGGCACCTCGAGGTCGGTGGCGATGTCGGAGGGCTCGCCCGGCGGCGCCAGCCGCGCCATGGGGGTCGGATCGGTCGCGGCGCCTCCGCCGCGCGCGCCCTGGCCGGGATCGCTCCCGGAGCAGGCGGTCCCGAGCAGCGCGACGGCGATCACGGCGGCGCACGCAGGCGCCCGGTCCCGGTATCTCAGCATGGTCTGATCCTGCCCAGATCCGCCGCGTTCCCAACCGGGTGCGGACGGTGACCGGCGTTCCCGGGCGCCGAGCCGCACAGCATCCGCTCTGCTGCACCTGGCCAGGCGGCGGGGCGGCGCCGGAGGCGCCCCGCCGTCGCGAATGAATGTGACCGACGACACATTTACTCTGGTGTGACCCGCGCGCCTCGATCATCGGGCCGGCATCGGGAGAGGCGGTGGCCGATGCCGAACCCGCACGAGGACTCCACGCATGGGGCGAGAATGGGAACCCATCACCGGCGATGGCGAACGAATGGAGTGGACGACCATGCCGAAGACCGAGTCCTCCGGCAGTGGTCGGCATGCCGGACGCCGCCCCCGCCGGATGTCCCCGCACCGGCGGCGCGAGGACCTCATCCGCACGGCGCTGGAGGTCTTCGCCCGTCGCTCCCCCGACCAGGTGACGCCCGAGGACATCGCCGAAGCCGCCGACGTCTCCCGCGCCCTCGTCTACCGCTACTTCGCCAACATCGGGGAGCTGCGCACCGCCGCGCTGCGCAGCGCGGTCGACGAGCTCTCCCCGAGACTGGTTCCCCCGCCCGGCCTGCCGGCGACCGAGCAGCTGCGCTCGTCCCTGCGGGCCTTCATCGCCTTCGCTGACGGCTACGCGCCGGCCGTTCTCGCCTTGCTGCGGGGCGGGTCGCGGGTGGCCGGGGAACGCACCGACTCCGTTCTCGACGAGGTCCGCGTCCAGGTGCTGCGCATCCTCGTGGCTCGCTCCGGCGGGGGCGCCCCGTCACCGCGGACCCTGCTGGCCATGCGGTGCTGGATCGCCACGGTGGAGGCGGCACTGCTCATCTGGCTGGAGGAACGCCCTATGCCCGCCGAGGAACTCGCCGACTGGCTGATCGACCAGCTCATGGCGATGCTGCGCGCGTCGGAGACCGCCGATCCCGGGACTCGGCCGACCGCCCCCGCAGGCTGAGCGGAAAGATGGAAAAAGGCCCCACCCTGACGGGTGGGGCCTTCGGTACCCCCGAGCGGATTCGAACCGCCGTTACCGCCTTGAGAGGGCGGCGTCCTAGGCCACTAGACGACGGGGGCGCATCGGAAATGCGGTGGGGCGATCTTATCGGCGCGTGCGACCGGATCGTCCCTTTCGGATGGCCGGGCGTGGAGCCCGGATCCCAGAAAAATGGCCCCCAACAATGTGGGAGCCTCTCCCTGTGCGTACCCCCGAGCGGATTCGAACCGCCGTTACCGCCTTGAGAGGGCGGCGTCCTAGGCCACTAGACGACGGGGGCCTGCTGATCGCCTGAACGATCGGACCGGCGAACCGGTCCGCAACGGATTCCGCTTGCGGAAACCGATGGCTGGGGTACCAGGACTCGAACCTAGACTAACTGAACCAGAATCAGTCGTGCTGCCGATTACACCATACCCCAGTGCTTTATCGGAGCCGGTTCCTTGTGGTCCCGTGCCCCTCGGCGCAGGCATAACTTTAGCGGACATCCGGAGTGCTCGCGAACCGGTTGTGGCGGGGGGCC
>NZ_JBHSBH010000004.1:4547-90894 GCF_042650565.1 Nocardiopsis sediminis | reverse complement strand
CCGCCACCGCCTACTCCGCGGTCGCGGCCGCGGTCTCCTGGGCGCTCAGCTTGGCGAGCGCGGCCGACAGGCGCCGCTGGACACGCTCGCGCCCCAGCAGCTCCAGGGACTCGAACAGCGGCAGGCCGACCGTGCGCCCGGTGACGGCCACGCGGACCGGGGCCTGCGCCTTGCCGAGCTTCAGCCCCAGCCCGGTGCCGACCTCCTCGACGGCGGCCTTGAGCGGTTCGGCCTCCCAGGCCAGCCCGGGGTCGGCGAAGCGCTCCAGGGCGGCCGTCAGCATCTCGGCGCCGACACCGGGCTTCATCGCTTTGGCCCAGCTCTTCTCGTCCTCGACCGGCTCGTCCAGGAAGAGGAAGTCGACGTTGGGCACGATCTCGGAGAGCACCGTCACCCGGCTCTGCGCCAGCGGCGCGATCGCCCGGAACACGGCGTCGTCGTAGTTCTCCGCGGGCCACGGCGCGGCATCGGGCGCCAGCCACGGCCGGCAGCGCTCGGCGAACTCCTCGGGGCTCAGCGCGCGGATGTACTCGCCGTTGAACGCCCGCAGCTTCCTCTCGTCGAAGAACGCGCTGGAGCTGTTCACCTCGGAGATCCGGAACAGGGGCTCCATCTGAGACCACGGCATGATCTCGCGGTCCTCGCCCGGCGCCCAGCCCAGCAGCATGAGGTAGTTCACCATCGCCTCGGGCAGGTACCCCTCGTCCTGGTAGGACTCCAGGGCCACCTTGTCGCGGCGCTTGGACAGCTTCTGGCGCTTCTCGTTGACGATCACCGGCAGGTGCGCCCACCCGGGCGGGGTGTGGCCGAGCGCCTCCCACAGCAGCTGCTGCTTGGGGGTGTTGGAGAGGTGCTCCTCGCCGCGGATCACCTCGTTGATGCCCATCTCGACGTCGTCGACCACGTTGGCGAGGACGAACAGCGGGGAGCCGTCGGCGCGGGCGATCACGAAGTCCTCGATCGAGCTGTTGTCGAACTCGACCCGGCCGCGGATCTGGTCGTCGACGACGGTGGGTCCGCCGTCGGGCACCCGGAAGCGCAGCGCGCGCCCGGCGCCCGGTTCCAGGCCGCGGTCGCGGCAGAAGCCGTCGTAGCCCAGGTGCGGGTTGTCGCGCCGCTCCTGCACCTGCTCGCGGGTGCAGTCGCAGAAGTACGCCTTGCCGTCCTTGTACAGCCGCGCGGCGGTCTCGCGGTGCTTGTCGGCGTAGGCCGACTGGAAGTAGGGGCCCTCGAAGTGCGGGTCGTCCTCGCTGATGCCCAGCCAGGCCAGGGCCCGGATGATGCCCTCGGTCCACTCGGGCCTGTTGCGGGCGGCGTCGGTGTCCTCGATGCGGAGCACGAACTCGCCGCCGGATCGCTGTCGGGCCAGGGCCCAGTTGAAGAGCGCGGAGCGCGCGCCGCCAACGTGGAACATGCCGGTCGGGGACGGCGCGAAGCGCACGCGAATCGAAGTCTCAGTCACGTTCCCAGCCTACCGACGCCGCCACCCGGCCACGTGGGCGAACGCAGGGGCGGCCCGCGCACCGCCCCCGGGCCCGGTCAGTCGCGGGTGACGACCCGGTTGGTGAGGTCGCCGATGCGCTCGACGGAGACGGTGACCTCGGAGCCCACGCGCATCGGGCCCACGCCTGCGGGGGTGCCGGTGAGGAGCACGTCGCCGGGCAGGAGGGTCATGAAGGAGGTCACGTAGGCGATCAGCGCCGGGATGTCGTGGATGAACGACGACGTGCGCCCGTCCTGCTTCAGCTCGCCGTCGAGGGTGGCGGTCACCCGCAGGTCAGAGGCCTCCTCCAGGGTGAGGCCGGTCTCGATCCAGGGGCCGATCGGGCAGAAGGAGTCGAAGCCCTTGCCGCGCGTCCACTGCTTGTCGCTCTTTTGGAGGTCGCGCGCGGTGACGTCGTTGGCGCAGGTGTAGCCGAAGATGACGTCCTTCGCGCGCTCGGGCGGCACCTCCCGGCACACCCGGCCGATGACGATGGCGAGCTCGGCCTCGAAGTCGACCCGCTCGGAGATCGCGGGGTGGAACACGGGGTCGCCGGGGCCGGCCACCGCGGTGGAGGGCTTGAGGAAGACCACGGGCTCGTCGGTGGAGGCGCCGGTGATGTCCTGCATCTCCGCGACGTGGTCGGCGTAGTTCTTGCCGATGCACACGACCTTGCTGGGCAGCACCGGCGACAGCAGCCGGACGTCCTCCAGCTTCGCGCGCTCGCCGGTGAGCCGGAATTCGCCCATGAGCGGGTGCCCGCTGATCCGGGACACGAACAGCTGCCCGCTGTCGCCGTCGCCGTCGGTGTCGGTGTCGATCAGACCGAACCCGACCTCGTCGCCGGACGAGAATCTCGCGATGCGCACGTTGTCCCCTACCTGTCTGCCTGTCCATTGCGGAATCCGATGACCTCAGGCTATCGAGGGGGCTGCCCGCGCCGCGGACCGCCCGAGGGGAACGTTAGCCCGCCGCCGCCCCGGGTAGCGGGGGCGGCGATGGCGCGGGCACACCGATGTGCGCATGAGGACGAACCCCCGGCCGTGGCTCCGCGGCGCCCGCTGCCGGGCGGCCGCGCGGGACGGGTACGGAGGTGCGGGCATGGCCGACATAACCGTGGCCATCGACGTCGAGGTCCCGTGCCGCGTCGCCTACGACCAGTGGAGCCGGTTCGAGGAGTGGCCCGATTTCATGCCCGATCTGAAGGGCCTGGAGCGGCCCAACGACGTCCACCTCCGGTGGATCATCACCGTCGACGGCCGGCCGGTGCCGTTCGACGATGTCATCACCCAGCAGGTCCCCGGCGACCGGATCGCCTGGCGCACCGCCGACGGCGACACCGGCCACACCGGCTTGGTCACCTTCCGACCCACCGGTGAGAGCTCGTGCCGGATCACGTTCCAGCTGACGACGTTCCCCGAGGGCGCGGCGGAGCAGTTCGGCGACCAGCCCGGCGTGGAGAAGGGCCGGGCGGTACGGATCCTGCGGAACTTCAAGAAGCACATCGAGTCCACGTGGCGGCCCCCTGTCTGACAGCGGGCCGGCCCGCCGCGACGAGGAGGTGCCGAGTGGCCGACGTGAGTCTCGCCGTCGACGTGGCCGTCCCGGCCCGCGTCGCCTACGACCAGTGGAGCCGGTTCGAGGAGTTCCCGGAGTTCATGCCCACGGTGCTCTCGTTCGAGCACCCCGATGAGACCCACCTCAGCTGGACACTGCTGGATTCCACCGGCCGGGAGCAGAGGATGCACGCCGAGATCACCGAGCAGGTGCCCGGCGAGCGCATCTCCTGGCGCAGCACCGACGGCGGCTTCGCCGGGATCGTGACCTTCCGGCCGACCGGCGCGCGGAGCTGCCGGGTCACGCTCCAGCACAGCACGCTCCCCGAGGGCGACAGGGGGCAGTTCGGCGACGAGCCGGGCCTGGAGAAGGAGCTCACCCGGGTCAACCTGGAGAGCTTCAAGAAGCACATGGAGTCGACGTGGCCGCCCCCCGAGTGACGGCGGCGCCGGGGCGTGCCCGGCGCGGGGGCGGCCGCCGCCCCCGGGCGACGTGGGCCAGACTGGTGCCATGAGCATCGTGAAGTTCAACGTCCTGACGGTTCCCGAGGACGCCCGGGCGACGCTGGAGGAGCGCTTCGCCGGGCGGGCCGGGCTGGTCGAGAACCAGCCCGGGTTCGAGGAGTTCCAGCTGCTGCGGCCGGTCGAGGGCACCGACCGCTACCTGGTCTACACCCGCTGGCGCGACGAGGAGTCGTTCCAGAACTGGCTGAAGAGCGACGCGTTCCGGCACGGGCACGCCCAGGCCGCCGCCGGCCGTTCCGAGGGCTCCGCCCCGGCGGGCCACGGCCATGGGCACGGCCATGGCGGTCCGGCCGCCGCGGCGAGCGAGCTGTGGGGTTTCGAGGTCGTGGAGCACGTGACGGCCGAGAACTGACGCCCCGCTGCTGACGGGACCCGGTCGCGGTACCGGGCCCGGCCTGCCCCAGGGCGCCCCGGCGGATCCCGCGGACGGATCCGCCGGGGTCGCCTCCTCCCGGTGAACGCCTGTTTCTGGAATGCTGTTACCACCCGGTACCCCAGACCAGAAAGGCTTTCCGGTTGTCCACGCCCGCGCCGGACACGGCACGAGAACGGCGTCCCCGGGGGCGCCACCGACGCCGCTGGTCACTGGAGTCCCTGCTCGGCCTCGCCGTCATCCTCGCGGCCGCCGGGCTGCTCGTGCTCGAACGGACCGAGCCGGAACCCCGGCCGCACGGCCCCGGGGAGCGCGCCGCGGCCGCAGAGCCCGAGGCCCCGCCCTCGGAGCCGCCCCCGTTCGAAACCCCGGTCCTGCTGCGCTCCGTCGTCGACGAGGTGCGCGAGGGCAGCGGGAACCTCGAGGTGGTCGAGGGCGAGGGCGAGCCGGTCGGCGACGGCGTCCTGCGGCGCTACCTCGTGGAGGTCGAGCGGGGCCTGCCCGGCGACCCCGAGGACTTCGCCAACGCCGTCGAGCAGATCCTCGGCGACGACGACCGCGGGTGGCCCGCCGACGACGACGTCGCGCTCCAGCGGGTCGACTCCGGACCGGTGGCCTTCCGCGTCACCCTGGCCGCCCCGAACACCACCGATGAGCTGTGCACCCCCCTCCGCACCGGCGGCTTCCTCTCCTGCTCCCAGGACGACCGGGTCGTCATCAACCAGAACCGCTGGGTGAGCGGGGTGGAGCACTTCGGCGGCGACCTGGAGACCTACCGGACCTATGTGGTCAACCACGAGGTGGGCCACGCGCTGGGCCACGGCCACGTGAACTGCACCGGCCGCGGCGACCCCGCCCCGGTGATGCAGCAGCAGACGTTCGCCCTCAACGGCTGCGAGCCCAACGGCCTGCCCTTCCCCTGATCCGCGGCGTGCCCGGCGGCGCCGGCGCGCCGGCCGGGGGCCTCACGGCTGCGGTGGGGCGCCGCGGAGCAGCCCGTAGGTGAGCGCCTGCTCCAGCGCGATCCATGACGCGTCGATCACGTTCTCGCCCACGCCGACCGTGGTCCACTCGCCGCGCCCGTCGCCGAAGGTGATGAGGATGCGGGTGATCGCGTCGGTCCCCGACGCGCCTTCGAGGATGCGGACCTTGTAGTCGGTCAGCTCGAAGCCGTCCAGCGCCGGGTGGGCGCCCTCAACGGCCGCGCGCAGGGCGCGGTCCAGCGCGTTGACGGGTCCGTTGCCCTCGGCGGTGGCGATGACGCGCTCGCCGCCGACGTCCAGCTTCACCGTGGCCTCGCTGATGCCGCCGCCGTCGGCCCGCCGCTCGGTGATCACCCGCCAGGACTCCGCGGTGAAGAAGCGCGCCGGGCGGCCCAGCTCCGCGCGCAGCAGCAGCTCCAGGGACGCGTCGGCCGCCTCGAAGCTGTAGCCGTCCTGTTCCATGCGCTTGACCCGGTCGACGACGCGCCCCAGCAGCTCGCGGTCGCCGCCCAGGTCGACGCCCATCTCCTTGGCCTTCAGCTCCACCGATGCGCGCCCCGCCATGTCGGACACCAGCATCCGCATGTCGTTGCCCACCAGGGCCGGGTCGATGTGCTGGTACAGGTCGGGGTCGACCTTGATGGCCGACGCGTGCAGCCCCGCCTTGTGGGCGAACGCCGACACCCCCACGTAGGGCTGGTGGGTGGCGGGGGCGATGTTCACCAGCTCGGCGATGGCCTGGGAGACCCGGGTGGTCTCGGCCAGGCAGCCCGCGGGCAGGACGTCGCGGCCGTGCTTGAGGGCCAGGGCCGCGACGACGGAGAACAGGTCGGCGTTGCCCACGCGCTCGCCGTAGCCGTTGGCGGTGCACTGCACGTGGGTGGCGCCGGCGTCGACCGCGGCGAGCGTGTTGGCGACCGCGCACCCGCTGTCGTCCTGGGCGTGGATGCCCACCCGCGCCCCGGTCGCCTCGCGCACCTCGGCGACGATGCGGCCGATCTGCGCCGGGAGCATGCCGCCGTTGGTGTCGCAGAGGACCACGACGTCGGCGCCCGCCTCGGCCGCGGTGTGCACCACGGCGGTGGCGTAGCCCGGGTCGTACAGGTGGCCGTCGAAGAAGTGCTCGCAGTCGACGAAAACGCGCCGCCCGTGCTCCCGCAGGTGGGCGACGGTGTCGGCGATCATCGCCAGGTTCTCGTCCGCGGTGGTCCGCAGGGCGCGTTCGACGTGCCGGCCGTCACTCTTGGCGACAAGGGTGACGACCGGCGCACCGGAGTCGCGCAGCGCGGCGACCTGGGGGTCGTCGGCCGCCCGCACACCGGGACGGCGGGTCGCGCCGAACGCGGTGAGCTGCGCGTGCTTCAGCGTGAGCTCTCGTGAAGCCCGCTGGAAGAACTCGGTGTCCTTGGGGTTCGCGCCCGGCCAGCCGCCCTCGATGAAGCCCACGCCGTACGCGTCGAGCAGCCGCGTGATCGCGATCTTGTCGGCGACGGTGAGGGCGATGCCCTCGCGCTGGGCGCCGTCGCGCAGGGTGGTGTCGAAGACGTGGAAGCCGTCGTCTGGCATGGCGGGATCTCCCCCAGGTGGACATGGTCGCTGGTGTGCCGTCGCCGGCCGGCGGGGCCATCGGGCAATAAAAAAGACCCCTCGTGGACACGAGAGGTCGGCGCGCCGGCGGGGTCCGTGATCAGCCGACGCGCCTCACGATAATCGTCATGTGAGACGGCACGGTGTCAGTGTGCCACAGGGGGTCGGCGAACCACGAGTTCACGGGGGTGGCGTCTCGCATGCTGATACGGGAAACACCCGGATCCGGACACCGGGGGCACACCGGGCGGGGTACCGCCCGGCCGGTGCGGCCCGGCCGGGGTTCCGGACGGGCCGCGGGCGGTCAGGGAGCCGCAGCCGGGGTCACCCGATGCGGTGCACCCAGCCGTGGGTGTCGGCGCGGGTGCCGTACTGGAGGGCGACGAGCTCATCGCGCAGGAGCATGGTCATCGGGCCGGGCGAGCCGTCGCCGATCGCGTACTCGCCGTGGGAGCTCTTGACGTGGCCGACCGGGGTGATGACGGCGGCGGTGCCGCACGCGAAGACCTCGGTGAGCTCGCCGGATTCGGCGGCGGACCGCCACTGGTCGATGGACAGCCGGCCCTCCTCGACCTGGAACCCCAGCTCGGGGATGAGCTTGAGCAGGGAGTCGCGGGTGATGCCGGGGAGCAGGGTGCCGGTGAGCGCGGGGGTGAGCACGCGGGCGGAGTCGCCCGAGCCGAAGACGAAGAACAGGTTCATCCCGCCCATCTCCTCGACCCAGCGGTGCTCGACGGCGTCGAGCCAGACGACCTGATCGCAGCCCTGCTCGACCGCCTGGGCCTGGGCGAGGAAGCTCGCGGCGTAGTTGCCGGCGAACTTTGCCTCGCCGGTGCCGCCGGGCGCGGCGCGGGTGTAGTCCTCGCTGAGCCACACGGTGACCGGCCGGACGCCGCCGGAGAAGTAGGCCCCCGAGGGGGAGGCGATGAGGACGAACAGGTAGCTGCGCGACGGGTTGTTGACCCCGAGGCCGACATCGGTGGCGAACATGAAGGGCCGCAGGTACAGGCTGCTGTTCTCCTGCGTTGGGACCCATTCGGAGTCGTGTTCGAGCAGGGTGGAGATGGCGCCGAGGAAGAGGTCCTCGGGCAGCTCCGGCATGGCCATGCGGCGGGCGCTGCGGTTGAAGCGCGCGGCGTTGGCGTCGGGCCGGAAGGTGGCGACGGAGCCGTCGGGGTGGCGGTAGGCCTTCAGGCCCTCGAAGATCTCCTGCGCGTAGTGGAGCGCCGCGGTGGCGGGGTCGAGCGTGATCGGGCCGTAGGCCTCCAGGCGGGGGTCGTACCAGCCCTTGCCCTCGGCGTAGCGGATGGTGACCATGTGGTCGGTGAACACGGTGCCGAACCCGGGACTGTCCAGGAGCTCCGCTCGCTCCTGCGGGGTCTTCCGCTGGGAGGAGAGCCGGATGTCGAACGTCAACCCGCTTGTGGTGGTGCTGCTGTCCATGGGTGGTCAAGTCCTCTCGGGTGCATCAGGCCGGCAGCACTGCCGACCTGCAATCTAGTGTGACGGAAGGGCGCACCCGGGGGGTAGGGCCGTGTCCTGCCTGTGGACAGACCTTGGCTAGGAATGGCGAAGGGCGCGCCGTGTGGGCACGGCGCGCCCGCTGCGGCATGACCGCCCCATGGGTCCCCATGGAAGCGGTGTCCGCCCCGGCCGCGCCGATCGTTCCAGCAGGGCCGAGGCGTCGTGGCTCAGCCCTGCTCGGCTACTCGGCGGGCGATGTCGTCGCCGATCCGGGCGGTGGAGCGCTCGCCGCCGTCCTTCGCCCGCGCCTGGAGGTCGTCGGCGACCGCGCGCTCGATGCGGCGGGCGGCGTCGGGCAGGCCCAGGTGGTCCAGGAGCAGCGCCGAGGACAGGATGGTGGCGGTGGGATCGGCGACGCCCTGCCCGGCGATGTCGGGGGCCGAGCCGTGGACGGGCTCGAACATGCTGGGGGAGGCGTTCTCGGGGTTGATGTTGCCGCTGGCGGCCAGGCCGATGCCGCCCGCGACGGCCGCGCCGAGGTCGGTGAGGATGTCGCCGAACAGGTTGTCGGTGACCACGACGTCGAAGCGCCCCGGCTGGGTCACGAAGAACATGGTGGCGGCGTCGACGTGCAGGTAGTCGACCGCGACCTGGGGGTACTCGGCGCCGACCTCGCGCACCACGCGCTGCCAGAGCTCCCCGGCGAAGGTGAGCACGTTGTCCTTGTGCACCAGGGTGAGCTTCTTGCGCGGGCGCTGCGCCGCCTTGGCGAAGGCGTAGCGGACGACGCGCTCGACACCGAAGCGGGTGTTGACGCTGTCCTGGGTGGCGATCTCGCCGGGCGTGCCCTTGCGCATCACCCCGCCCATGCCGGCGTAGGGGCCCTCGGTGCCCTCGCGGACGACGAGCATGTCGATGTCCTCGGGCACGGTGCCGGCCAGCGGCGTGGCCACACCCGGGTAGAGGCGCACGGGCCGCAGGTTGACGTAGTGGGCGAAGGAGAAGCGCAGGCGCAGCAGCAGGCCGCGTTCCAGGACCCCGCTGGGCACGCTGGGGTCGCCCACGGCGCCGAGGAGGATGGCCTCGTGGCCGCGCAGCTCCTCCTCGACGGAGTCGGGCAGGGTCTCACCGGTGGCGTGCCAGCGCTTGGCGCCCAGCTCGTATTCGGTGGTCTCCAGCGCGAGATCGTGCGCGGGGGCGGCGGCGGAAAGGACCTTCAACCCTTCGGCGACGACCTCGGGGCCGATGCCGTCGCCGGGGATGACGGCCAACTTCACAGTGCGCTCAGCCATATAAGCCCAGCCTCTACTTCGGTGGTGGTCTCGGTGGCGACCGGCGCCCAGGGAGGCGGGCACCGGCTCGGCCGACCTCTGACGTCTCACATGATGAGACCAGAGGGAACGGTGTATGAGACGACTTTAGCGTTCCGCCGCGGCGCCCACCCCGCCGACCGGCGCATCCGCGCACAGCGGGGCATCCCCGGAGCGGAGGCCGGGGAGGGGACGGCTTCGTGCGTCAGCCGTCGGCGCCAGCGGGCAGGCCGCCGTTGTCCCGGCGGTCCAGGGCGTCCTGGAGCGCGCGGGCGGTCTCGTCGTCGGCGTCGGCGCGGGACGTGGTGAGGTCGTACATGGGGTTCCCCAGAGTCGAGGCGTGGTGGTAAAGCACGGAGCCGCGGGGCACGAGGCGGCAGGGCCCTTCGGCGGGGTGCGGGAACGGATGCGCGCCGGGCCCGGTGGGATCGCCGTACCGGTCGGCGCCCGCCGCGCCGTGCGGTGTGCCGGCGGCGGAGCGGCGTGCGCGGGCGTTCCCCCCGCCCTGCCGGGCCCGCGGGTTCGGCGGTCCGGCGGCGGGGCCAGTGTGATCACTGTTCGCCCATCTCCTAGGACGACAGACTATCGGATGTCCGAGTATTCGCATAAAACACCCCGGGCAACGCGCGGGGCCGCCCGCACTCACCTGCGCGGACGGCCCCGGTGTCGCGGAAGGGTGCTAGTCGAGGTCGACCTGGCGGGTGGTCTCGGCCGAGATCTCGGTGGAGATCGCGCCGAGCGTGGCCTCGGGGATGCGGGAGTCGACGGTCAGCGTGATCAGCGCCTTGCCGCCCTCCTGGTCCCGGCTGACCTGCATGCCCGCGATGTTGACGCCGGCGTCGCCGAGCAGCGCGCCCACGGACCCCACGATGCCGGGGCGATCGTCGTAGGACAGGAACGCCATGTGCTCACTGAGCGTGATCTCCATGGTGTAGCCGTTGAGCGCGACCAGCTTCTCGGTGTGCCGGGGCCCCGACAGGGTGCCCGAGACCGATACGTTCTGGCCGTCGGGCAGCACCCCGCGCACCGTGATCAGGTTGCGCCAGTCGGAGTGGTCCTCGCTGGTGACGAGGTTGACCTCGACCCCGCGGTCCTTGGCCAGCAGCGGTGCGTTGACGAAGGTCACGGCTTCCTCGACGACGTCGCCGAACACGCCCTTGAGCGCGGCCAGCTCCACGACCTTGACGTCGTGCACCGCGATCTCGCCGCGTACCTCGACGTCGATGCGGCTGGCCACGCCGCCCGCGAGGGCGGTGAAGATGCGGCCGAGCTTCTCGGTCAGCGGCAGCCCCGGCTTGACCTCCTCGGCCACCGCGCCGCCCTGGACGTTGACGGCGTCGGGGACGAACTCGCCGGACAGCGCCAGCTTCACCGACCGCGCCACCTGCGTGCCGGCCTTCTCCTGCGCCTCGTGGGTGCTGGCACCCAGGTGCGGGGCGACGACGACGTTCTCGAACTCGAACAGCGGGCTGTCGGTGCAGGGCTCCTTGGCCCACACGTCGATGCCGGCGCCGCCGACGCGCCCCTCCTTGAGTGCGCGGTAGAGCGCGTCCTCGTCGAGGATCCCGCCGCGCGCCGCGTTGATGATCCGCACGTCCGGCTTGACCTTGGCCAGCGCGTCGTCGCCGATGAGGCCGAGGGTGTCCTTGTTCTTGGGCAGGTGGATGGTGATGAAGTCGCTGCGCTCCAGCAGCTCGTCCAGGGTGACCATCTCGACGCCGATCTGCGCGGCGCGGGCCGGCTGCACGAACGGGTCGTAGGAGATCAGCCGGGTGCCGAACGCCGAGAGCCGCTGCGCGACCAGCGCGCCGATGCGGCCCAGGCCCACCACGCCCACGGTCTTGTCGTAGAGCTCCACGCCGGTGTACTTGGAGCGCTTCCACTCGCCGTTGATGAGGGCGTTGTGCGCCGGCGCGGTGTTGCGCGCCGAGGCGAGCAGCAGGTTGACGGCCTGCTCGGCCGCGCTGACGATGTTGGAAGTGGGGGCGTTCACGACCAGCACGCCGGCCTTGGTGGAGGCCTCGACGTCGACGTTGTCCAGGCCGACACCGGCGCGCGCCACCACCTTGAGCCGGGGGGCGGCGGCCAGGGCCTCGGCGTCGACCTGGGTCGCGCTGCGCACGATGAGGGCGTCGACGTCGGCGAGGGCCGGCAGCAGCTGGGAGCGGTCGGCGCCGTTGGTGTGGCGGACCTCGAAGTCCCCCTCCAACAGGGCGAGGCCGGCGGGCGAGAGTTCTTCCGCGACGAGTACGGCGGGCTTGGGCACAGCGAGATCCTTATACGGGTTGCGACGTGGACGCACCGGGGGCGGCCCCACGGCGGGGCTCGGTGGACTGTCCCCGGAAGTCTAGTGCGGTGGTGGGGAACGCGAGCGGAAAGGGTGGGGGTGGCCGGTGCCGCCGCGTTCGCCCCGGACCTGCCGACGGCGGCCCGCCCCCGGCGGAGGCGGGCCGCCGGGGTGATCAGCCCTTGAGCCAGCTCATCAGCGGGCGCAGCTCGGCGCCCACCTTCTCGATCGGCTCGTTCTGCTCGGCCTCGCGGCGCTTGAGGAAGTTCGGCCGGCCGGCGTCGAACTCCGCCACCAGCTCGCGGGCGTAGCTGCCGTCGCGGATCTCGCCGAGGATGCGGCGCATGTCCTCGCGGGTCTGCTCGGTGACCACGCGCGGGCCGCGGGTGTAGCCGCCGTACTCGGCGTTGTCCGACACCGACCAGTTCATCTTGGAGATGCCGCCCTCGTACATGAGGTCGACGATCAGCTTGACCTCGTGCAGGCACTCGAAGTAGGCGACCTCGGGCTGGTAGCCGGCCTCGGTGAGGGTGGTGAACCCGGCCTTGATCAGCTCGGAGAGGCCACCGCAGAGGACGGCCTGCTCACCGAACAGGTCGGTTTCGGTCTCCTCGGTGAAGGTGGTCTTCAGCGCGCCGGCGCGGGTGCCGCCGATGCCCTTGGCGTAGGACAGCGCGAGCTCCCAGGCGCCGCCGGTGGGGTTCTGCTCCACGGCGACCAGGACCGGGACGCCGCGCCCCTCCTCGAACTGGCGGCGGACCAGGTGGCCGGGGCCCTTGGGGGCGACCATCGCGACGTCGACGTCGGCCGGCGGGGTGATGAGGTCGTAGCGGATGCTGAAGCCGTGGCCGAAGAAGAGGGCGTCGCCGGCCTTGAGGTGGGGGGCGATCTCGTTGGCGTAGAGGTCGCGGTGGATGTGGTCGGGGACCAGGATCATGATCAGGTCGGCTTCCTGGGCCGCCACGGCGGGGGTGACGACGCGCAGGCCGGCCTCCTCGGCCTTGGCGCGGCTGCCGGAGCCCTCGGCGAGGCCCACGCGGACGTCCACGCCGGAGTCGCGCAGCGACAGCGCGTGCGCGTGCCCCTGGCTGCCGTAACCGATCACGGCGACCTTGCGTCCCTGGATGATGCTCAGGTCGGCGTTGTCGTCGTAGTACATCTCTGCTGCCACTTCGGCTTACTCCTTGTCGATGGCTGGGCGGTGGCCGGTCCGGCAGGGCGGCCGGGCCGACGGAAGGTGGTCGGCGGGGTTCCGGGCGGCCGGAGCGGTCAGGCGCTCCGGTCGATGGCGCGCAGCGAGCGGTCGGTGATCGACCTCGGCCCGCGGCCCAGCGCGACCAGCCCGGACTTGACCAGTTCCTTGATCCCGAACGGTTCGAGGTTGCGGATCAGCGCGTCGAGCTTCTCGGGTTTACCGGTGGCCTCGATGACGACGACGTCGGGCCCGACGTCGACGACGTGCGCCCGGAACAGTTCCGCGGTCTGGATGACGTGCGGTCGGCTGCCGGCGTCGGCCTTGACCTTCGCGAGCAGGAGTTCCCTGCGCACGGAGGCGTCGTTGTCCATCTCGACGATCTTGATGACGTTGACCAGCTTGTTGAGCTGCTTGGTCACCTGCTCCAAGGGGTGGCGGTCGCAGTTGACCACGATCGTCATGCGGGACAGGCCCTCGTATTCGGTGGTGCTGACACTGAGGGAGTTGATGTTGAATCCGCGGCGGGAGAACAGCGCCGAGGCCCTGGCGAGGATGCCCGGGGTGTCTTCCACGAGGACGGAGAGCGTGTGCTGGCTCATTTTCCTAAGTCCGTTGCCCTTCCTTAGAGGCCTGGCGGCCCGTCAGTCCTCGTCGTCCCAGTCGGGCGCCATTTCGCGCGCGTACTGGATGCTGTCGTTGCTGGTGCCCGCGGCGACCATCGGCCAGACCATCGCGTCGTGGTTGACGGTGAAGTCGACGACAACCGGGGCGTCGTCGACGGCCATGGCCTTCTCGATGGTGGCGTCGATGTCCTCGGCCCGCTCGCAGCGGAGGCCGACACAACCGTACGCCTCGGCCAGGCGGACGAAGTCCGGGATGCGGACCTTCTCGTCTCTGGGCGCGGTCTGGAGGTCGGTGTTGGAGTAGCGGCCCTCGTAGAAGAGCGTCTGCCACTGGCGCACCATGCCGAGGTTGCCGTTGTTGACGACGGCGACCTTGATCGGGATGCCCTCGACGGCGCAGGTGGCGAGCTCCTGATTGGTCATCTGGAAGCAGCCGTCGCCGTCGATCGACCACACGGTCCGGCCGGGGTCGCCGACCTTGGCTCCGAGTGCAGCGGGCACCGAGAAGCCCATGGTGCCCAGGCCACCGGAGTTGATGAAGGAACCGGGCTTCTCATAGCCGATGAACTGGGCCGCCCACATCTGGTGCTGGCCGACCCCCGCCACGTAGGCGGCGTCGGGTCCGACGATCTCGCCCAGGCGCTGGATCACCTGCTGCGGGGCGAGACTACCGTCATCGGGCGCGTCGTAGCCCAGCGGGTAGGTGTCGCGCAGCCGGTTGAGCTGTGACCACCAGGCGGCGTAGTCGCCCTGGCGGCCGGCGGTCTGGTCGTTGCGGACGGCCACGACGAGGTCGGCGATGACCTCGCGGCAGTCACCGACGATCGGCACGTCGGCGTGGCGGTTCTTGGAGATCTCGGCGGGGTCGATGTCGGCGTGGACGATCTTGGCGTCGCGGGCGAAGCTGTCGAGTCGCCCGGTGACCCGGTCGTCGAACCGGGCGCCCAGGGCGACGATCAGGTCGGCCTTCTGCAACGCGCCCACGGCCGAGACGCTGCCGTGCATGCCGGGCATCCCCAGGTGCTGGGGGTGGCTGTCGGGGAAGACGCCGCGGGCCATGAGCGTGGTGACGACGGGCAGCCCGGTGAGCTCGGCGAGGACGCGCAGCTCCTGGCTGGCGCCGGCCCGCAGGACCCCGCCGCCGACGTAGAGCACGGGGCGGCGCGCTTCGGCGATCATCCGCGCGGCCTCGCGGACCTGCTTGCCGTGCGGTTTGCTGACGGGGCGGTAGCCGGGCAGGTCCAGGCGCTGGGGCCAGGAGAACGCGGTGGTGGCCTGGAGGGCGTCCTTGGCGATGTCGACGAGCACCGGCCCGGGGCGTCCGGTGGAGGCGATGTGGAACGCCTCGGCGATGGTCCGGGGGATGTCGGCGGCGTGGCGGACGAGGTAGTTGTGCTTGGTGACCGGCTGGGTGATGCCGCAGATGTCGGCTTCCTGGAAGGCGTCGGTGCCGATCGCGGGGCCGGCGACCTGGCCGGTGATCGCGACCATCGGCACGGAGTCCATGTGGGCGTCGGCGAGCGGGGTGACCAGGTTGGTCGCGCCGGGCCCGCTGGTGGCCATGCAGACACCGGGGCGGCCGGTGGCGTAGGCGTAGCCCTCGGCGGCGTGACCGGCGCCCTGCTCGTGGCGCATGAGGATGTGCCGCACCGCGGCGGAGTCGTACAGGGGGTCGTAGGCCGGAAGGATCGCACCGCCGGGGATCCCGAAAACCACGTCGACACCGGCATGCTCCAGTGACCTGATGAGCGATTGGGCTCCGGTCATCTGCTCGGTCATCACAAGATCCTTTGGAGGGTCGTCGTCGGGTGTGCCTGGCAACAAAAAACCCCTCACCGCCGGGATGCGGTTGAGGGGAGCGCGCAGCGAATGACCCGGTCAGACGGCTGCGCGCCGACCAAGTACGAGAATGAGGAAGAAGTTGCTCTGCACGCTGTCAACTTTGGCCGAGGACGGGTCACCCGTCAACTGAAACACCACTTTGTCTCACGTTGTGAGATGTGACGCTCAGCATACGATTTCTATGCAGGTCGCGCCGGACCGGCGAACATCCACGTCGCACGCCTGAAACACGGGGAGACGCCCGGGGCCGCCACCGGCGGCCGGCGAGCGTATACCGTACACCGGCGCTGACCACCGGATTCCCCGGCACCCCCGCCCGGGGCCAGCGGAGGCCGCACACGGACCCCTAGCCGCCCCCTACAGCGCGATCTCGGCCTCGCCGCCCACCAGCGCCTCGACGCCCCCGGCGACCATCGGGCGCGCCACCAGGAACCCCTGCCCGTACCCGCAGCCCATGGAGCGCAGCTGCTCCAGCTGCTCCGCGCGCTCGATGCCTTCGGCGATGACCTGCATCCCGAGGTCCTGGCCCAGCCGGATGATCGTGTGGGTGAGCAGGGTGACCGTTCCGTCGGAGCCGAGGTCGCGGATGAACGACGGGTCGATCTTGATCGCGTCGACCCGCAGCTGGCGCAGGTGCGCCAGCGACGCGTAGCCCATGCCGAAGTCGTCGATCGCCAGCCGGACCCCCAGGCGGCGCAGCTCCGACAGGCGCTCCACGGCCTCGCCCGGGTTCTCCAGCAGCACCTCCTCGTCGACCTCCATGGTCAGCACCCCGGCGGGCAGCCCGCTCTCGGCCAGGACACCGGCCACGGTCTCGACGAACCGCGGTTGCAGCACCTGCTTGACCGACAGGTTCACCGACAGCGCGATGTCCCAGTCGGAAGCGCGCCAGAGCGCCACCTTCGCGCACGCCTCGCGCAGGATCCACTCGCCCAGCGGCACGATCAGCCCCGACTGCTCGGCGGGCCCGATGAACACGTCGGGCATCACCAGCTCGTCGCCGCGCCGCCAGCGCACCAGCGCCTCGACCGCGGTCACCTGCGAGCTCTCCAGGTCCACGACCGGCTGGTACTCCAGCAGGAAGTCGCCGTTGGCCAGCGCCTGGCGCAGCTCGGTCTGCAACTCCAGGCGGCCCACCACCTGGGCGTGCATGTCGGCCGCGTAGATCTCCAGCCGCCCGCCGCCGCCCTGCTCCTTGGCGCGCGCCATGGCCATGTCGGCGTTGCGCAGCAGCTCGCCGCTGTCCATCCCCCGCTCGGCGAAGGCCACCCCGGCGCTCGCGGTCAGCACGACCTCGCGGTCGGCCACCTGGAACGGATCGGCGCTGATGACGCGGGCCAGCCGCTCGGCGAGGTCGACGACCTGCTGGGCGTGGGCGCTCTCCTCGATCAGCACGGCGAACTCGTCGCCGCCCCACCTGGCCAGCGTGACGCCGGAGTCGGTGGTGGCGCGCAGCCGCCGTGCGGCCTGCGCCAGCAGGTAGTCGCCGAAGGTGTGGCCCGCGGAGTCGTTGACCGCGGTGAAGCCGTCGAGGTCCAGGAAGATCGCGGCGACCTCGTGCGCGCCGCCGATGGGCTCGCGCCGCGCCAGCACCTCGCGCGCCCGCTCCTCCAGGTAGGCGCGGTTGGGCAGGCCGGTGATGCCGTCGTGGAAGGTCAGGTGGTTGACCTGGTCCTCCAGCGCCACCTGGGCGCTGATGTCGCGGGTGGTCACCAGCAGCCGGTCGGGTTCGCCGGGCTGCTCGTAGAGCGAGGCGGTGGACTCGGTATGGCGCCAGGTGCCGTCGCCGGAGCGCACCCGCAGGCGCAGGTGGATCCCCTTGCCCGCCCCGCGCTGGAACTCCGTCATCGCCGCCCCGACCTGCGGCAGGTCCTCGGGGTGCACGATCGCGGTGACGGGCTCGGCCAGGACGTCGTCGAGCCGGTAGCCGAAGGCCTCGGCCGCACCGGGGCTGACGTAGAAGATCCGGGCGTCGAAGTCGAGGATGAGGATGACGTCGCCGCTGTTGCGGGCCAGCTCGTGGAAGTGCTGCTCGCGGGTGTGCACCATGCGGCTCAGGGTGGCGTTCTCCTCCAGGACCCCGCTCACCCGCACCAGCAGCACCACCACCGCCGACCCCGCCGCCAGCGGGAGCACCGGCGCGACGCCCTCCAGGCGCAGCCCGCCGATGGTCAGCACGACCGCCGCGACGGCGAGCGCCCCGGCGGCGGCGATCTCGGGCGCGAACCGGTACAGCCCGCGGCCGGTGATCCGGCGCGGCTCGGCCCCCGCGCGGTCGCGGATCAGCCACGGCAGGCTGGCCAGCAGCGCGAAGCCCAGCAGCCGCACCGGGTACTCGATCCCGCCCGCCGGCGCGACCCCGGTCAGCCGGCTGACCGCGCCGATGAGGTCGGCGCCGCAGATGATGACGAACGCGCCGATCGCCAGCAGGACCGCGCGCCGCGTGCTGTGCGGCGAGGTGGCCACCAGCGGGGCCAGCAGGCACAGCACGGCGATGTCGGCCACCGGGTAGACGAGGGCGAACGCCAGGAACCCGGCCCCCTCGCCCAGCTCGCTGTAGAGCGGGGCGAACAGCAGCAGCCACACCACCGAGAAGACCGCGGCCGCGCAGACGTAGCAGTCGGTGAAGTGCCGCACCGCCGGGCGGACCCCGCGCGGCAGCGGGGCGAACTTCGTGAAGCCCAGGACGAACAGCGGCAGGGCGAAGAGCATGAACAGGTCGCCGAAGGTCAGTGTGACCGCGGCGTTGGCGCTGAGCAGGCCCGTGACCGCATAGGTGACCGACCCGGCGCACCAGGCCAGCGCGGCGAACCCCAGGAAGCGCAGCCCGGCCGCGCCGTCGGCACCGTCGGCGTTGGCCTCGCCGTCGGCCGCCGTGGCGGCGCGGGTGCGCGCGGAGTACAGCAGGGAGACGGCCGCCGCCCCCGCCGCGACGGCGGTCGGCCAGTTGCCCAGGCGCTCGGTCAGCGACAGGCCGCCGTCGACCGTGAGCGTGCCCAGGGCGTAGAGCACCGTGAGGGCGACGATGCCCCCGAGCCAGATACGGGAGTCGGCCTTCATGACCGGCCTCCCCAGGGGGAGCCGGAGCCGGTGCGCGCGTTGTGGGCCCGGTGGCGCCCGGCTGCGGCCGTGGTCGTCATGTCCCGCTCCTCAGGCCGCCCGCCACCGTGCACCCTCGGGCACGCCCATGGGGCTCCTGCCCGCTCAGTCCGCGGGGACGGTCAACGGTGGCGCCTCGCGTCGTCACACGCCCCTCCCTCGTTCCTCGGCCGGACCGTGCCCGCCGGCCCGGCCACCGGCGCGTACGTAGTCACGGATGCATTGCCGGGGCCGTGCCGGGCGCGGCCGGCGCGCAGGTGGGGGGTCCGGGGCGGGCAATGGCCGGTCCGCCCATTGATGTCGTGGCCATCGAAGTGCTGCACCTCCTCAGCCTGGAGGAGCGGGGCGTTCAGGGGACCGGAGCATCGTCGGCCGGTCCGTTCGCGCACCTCAAGATCCCGTCCGGTCAGGCTATTCACCCAATGTCACGCGGAGATAGAGAAGGGGCAGAGACATGGTGACGAAGCGATCACCCAGCGTATCCGCCCCGTGGTGCTCCGCGGTGGCTCTCACCCGGCGGCGAGCCGTTCCAGGATCAGCTCGCGCGCCCGGCCGGCGTCGGCCTGGCCGCGCGTGGCCTTCATCACCGCGCCCACGAGCGCGCCCGCCGCGGCGACCTTGCCGCCGCGGACCTTGTCGGCGATGGCGGGGTTGTCGGCGATGGCCTGGTCGACGGCGGCACCCAGGGCGGAGTCGTCGCTGACGACCTTGAGCCCGCGGGCCTCGACCACGTCATCGGGCTCGCCCTCGCCGTTGAGCACGCCCTCGATCACCTGGCGTGCCAGCTTGTTGGTGAGCGTGCCCTCGGCGACCAGCGCGACGACGCGCGCCACCTGGGCGGGCGTGACCGGCAGCTCGGCCAGCGCGACCTCGGTCTCGGTGGCGCGGCGGGACAGCTCGTTCAGCCACCACTTGCGGGCGTCGGCGGGGGCGGCCCCGGCGTCGACGGTGGCGGCCACGAGCTCGATGGCGTCGGCGTTGACGAGGTCGCGCAGCTCCTCATCGGACAGGCTCCACTCGGCCTTGACGCGGATGCGCTTGGCGGCGGGCAGCTCCGGGAGGGAGACGCGCAGCTCCTCGACCCATTCCGCCGAGGGGGCGACGGGCACGAGGTCGGGGTCGGGGAAGTAGCGGTAGTCCTGTGCCTCCTCCTTGCTCCGGCCCGAGATCGTGCCCCCGGTGTTCTCCTGGAAGTGCCGGGTCTCCTGCACGACGCGCCCGCCGGCGTCGAGCACGCCGGCCTGCCGCTCGATCTCGGAGCGGACGGCGCGCTCGACCGAGCGAAGGGAGTTGACGTTCTTGGTCTCGCTGCGGGTGCCCCACACGCCCGCGCCGCGGGCCATCAGCGAGACGTTGACGTCGCAGCGCAGCGAGCCCTCCTCCATGCGCACGTCGGAGATCCCCAGGGCGCGGACGAGGTCGCGCAGCTCGGCGACGTAGGCCCGGGCCACCAGCGGGGCGAGGTCGCCGGTGTGCTCGATCGGCTTGGTGACGATCTCCAGCAGCGGGATGCCGGCGCGGTTGTAGTCGACGAGGGAGTAGTCGGCGCCGTGGATGCGGCCGGTCGCACCGCCCACGTGGCTGGTCTTGCCGGTGTCCTCCTCCATGTGCACGCGCTCGATGTGCACGCGGAACTCACGGGGGCCCTCGTGGGTGTCGATGGTGACGTCGAGGTACCCGTTCTCGCACAGCGGCTCGTCGTACTGGGAGATCTGGTAGTTCTTCGGCATGTCCGGGTAGTAGTAGTTCTTCCGGGCGAACCGGCACCACGACGCGATCGAGCAGTTCAGCGCCAGGCCCAGGCGGATCGCGCTCTCGACCGCCGTGCCGTTGACCACCGGGAGCGACCCGGGCAGCGCGAGGCACACCGGGCAGACCTGGGTGTTGGGGGCGGCGCCGAACGCGGTGGCGCACGAGCAGAACATCTTCGATGCGGTGCCCAGCTCGATGTGGGTCTCCAGGCCGAGCACCGGCTCGTACCTGCGCATGGCGTCGTCGAACGCCACCGGGGCCGTCGCCCCGCTCGTGGCAGGGCTATTCGTTACCGCGCCAACCATCGCCGCACAACCCGTTTCCGTATCCGAAGAGCCCCGCCGCGCGCTGCCCGGCGGCGTGGGCGTCGAAGTCAGTTGAGACCGTGCCCCGCGGATCGGCAGGCGGCGGGGGCACACCCAGCAGCCTACCGATGCCCGGACGGGAGCGGGGACAGGCCCGTGAGGAGGCCGCGCACACTCCAGGTCACAGCACGCACACGATTCGACGTCGCTCGTGCGCCGACGCCCGGGCTTTCGGGTGCCGGCGGTTAATCTGGAATCCGCATCCCTGATCCAGCCGCCTCCCTTCTCACTCTCACCAGGAGAGCCGTACCACCATGCCCGGCTTCGCGCGGCGCTGGACCGCGGTGCTCTGTGCCGCGGCGGCCATCGGCACGGGGGTCGCACCCGCGACCGCCGCCGACGGCATCTCCCGGGTCGACCCGACGCCCGTCGCCGGCTCCACCGTGCGCCTGACCGACGGAGCGGCCGCCGAGACCTCGCTGTACCGGATCCTCATCGACGACGGCGTGTCCGTCACCGCCTACTGCGCCGACATCAGCATCAGCGTCGACCCGCAGGTGACCTATGTCGAAGGTCCCCTGGCCGGGGCCGAGGGGATCCCCGACGGCGCCGCGGCGCCGCTCAACTGGATCGTGCGCAACTCCTACCCGCTCGTTGACCTCGACCGCCTGGGCACCGCGAGCGGGGTGCCCGGGCTCGACCAGGAGCGGGCGATCGCCGCCACACAGGCCGCCGTGTGGCACTACACCAACGGCACCGAGCTCGCGGCGCGGCCCGGCGAGCGCGGCGGCGGCAACCACCCGGCCGTGGGCGCCCTGTACCGGTACCTGGTCGACTCCGCCGGGCGCAGCGAGCTGCCCGACCCCCGGCCCACACTGGAGCTATCCCCCGGCCGCCTGGAAGGCGGCGATCCGGCGCTGCCGCTGGGGCCGCTGACCGTGCGCACGACCGACACCGGGCCCGTCGAGCTGTCGGTCAAGGGCGGGTCCGCGCTCCGGCTGGCCGACGCCGACGGCGCCACGATCACGCAGGCCGCCGACGGTGAGGAGTTCTTCCTGCACGTCGACCCCGCGGCCCCCGCCGGGGTGGCGACCGTCTATGCGCAGGCCGACGACGCCACCGTCGAGCCGGGCCGGCTGTTCACCGGCCGCGACGGCGTGCAGACACAGCCGCTGCTGACCGCCGAGCCGGCGGTATCCCCCAGCACGGCCACCGTGAAGGTCGACTGGAGCGCCTCGCCGGCCCCGGCGGAGGAGCCCGCCCCGCCCCCGTCGGAGGAGCCGCCCGCGACGGCGTCCCCGCCCTCCCCCTCGGCCCCGGAGCCGTCGCCGACGCGGCCCCCGGTCGTCATCGCCGACGACCGGCGCCCCGACCGTGACCTGGCGTTCACGGGGACCTGGGCGGGCGCCCTCGTCGCCATCGGCGCGGGGCTGCTGGTGGCGGGCGCCGCGATGGTTTACGCGACGCGGCGCAGGAAGCGCTGACCCCGCACGCACCACGGGCACCATTTCCGCAGGTCATTAAGGATGGCGAAGGTCCGTTTAGCGGCACGCCCGAATTGCGGGCCGACGGGGAAAGGCCGATGGCCCCTGGCGGGGCCGCGGCGGTGCGGTATAGGCACGGAAGATCTTTTCTGCCCTCCCCGGAGCTTCCGGAAACCGACACCACGCAACAGATTCGTGTGAATTCCGCGAACCATGTTGGAACCCCGGATTCGGGTCGCTAGTATCTGGCGGTGCGGTAGTCGAGATTCGTCGCCGCGGCCCCCCGCTGCCGCAAATCGACGACAACCAGACGCGCCCCTCAGGCGTCCGATATTCGATCGGCCGAACACCGCACCGGATTGCGCGAGTACGCCTCACCACTGGGTGCCCGCACCGGTCGGCCGCCGCTGCCACCGCCCTGAACTGGCGTGACAGCAATGTCCGGTTCTCCTCAAAAACTCACCGGGACACAATTTGATCCACACTGAACTCCCCCACACCGCCAAGCGCCGCGGCCGGGTCCTCACCGCCGTCGCCGTCACCGCGGCGGCCTCCCTGGCCTTCGGGTTCTCCGCCGCCCCGGCCCTCGCCGACGGCGCTCGCGGCAGCTACACGGGCAACGCCCTCGACGGCATCACGGTCAAGACCGACCAGGGCAACGTCGGCACCACCCTGTTCAACCTGACCCTCGAAGACGGCACGGTCCTCCAGACCTACTGCATCGACTTCGAGACCAGCATCCGCAACAACGCGGACTACCAGGAGGACGACTGGGCCAACTACCCGGGCCAGGGCGACTTCAGCGAGCCCGCCAAGGTCCACTGGATCCTCCAGAACTCCTTCCCGGCCCTCAGCGTCGCCGAGCTCGCCGAGGCCAGCGGTGTCGAGGGGCTGAACGACCGCCAGGCGCTGGCCGGCACCCAGGCCGCCATCTGGCACTTCAGCAACGGGATCGAGCTCGCCGAGGGCAACGACGGCAACGTCGCCGCCCTCTACGAGTACCTCACCACCAACGCCGAGGACCTGCCGCAGACCAGCGAGCCCGACGCGTCCCTGCGGATCACCCCCGGCTCGGCCGAGGGCACCGCCGGCAGCACCATCGGCGAGTTCACCGTCGAGACCAGCGCCGAGTCCGTGCCGCTCAACCTCGACGCCCCCGAGGGCGTCGAGCTGGTCGACCTGGAGAGCGGCGAGCCCATCGACGCCGCCTCCAACGGCACCACCTTCGGCTTCGAGGTCCCCGAGGGCACCGAGCCCGGCGAGGCCTCGGTGTCGGCGTCGGTCTCCACCGACGTGCACGCCGGCCGCCTGTTCCAGGGCATCGAGGGCCAGGACCCCACCCAGACCCTCATCACCGCCGAGAGCGGCGAGGCCGAGGTCGGCTCCGGTGCCACCGTCACCTGGACCGAGGGCGAGGCGCCCGCGCCGAGCCCCTCGCCCAGCGAGGAGGCCCCGTCGCCGGAGCCCACCCCGAGCGAAGAGGCCCCCAGCCCCTCGCCGAGCCCGAGCACCCCGGACGAGCAGACCCCGCCGAGCTCCGGCGGTGACCTGCCGCTGACCGGTGCCGCCATCGGCGGCCTGGTCGCCGCGGGCCTGGCCGCCCTGGGCGCCGGTGGCGCCGCGATGTACTTCAGCCGCAAGCGCAAGAGCGCCGCCGCGGCCGACGACATCGACGGCTAACATCACCTCCCCCGCGAGGGGGAAAGGCGAAACGCCCGCCGCCGTAGCGATACGGCGGCGGGCGTTTTTCGTGCCTCTGCCGGTGGCCGGGCCCCGGGGCGGGGCGGCTACCTCACAGGACAGAACACCTAGACGGCGTAGGCGCTGCGGGAGAGCAGCGGGCCGCCGTTGCGGTCGGCGAGGGCGGCCTCGACCGCCGCACCCACGCGGTAGGTGCGGTCGTCGGCCAGCGCCGGGGCCATGATCTGCAACCCGACCGGCAGGCCGTCCTCGGGGGCCAGCCCGCAGGGCACCGACAGGGCGGCGTTGCCCGCGAGGTTGGCCGGGATGGTGCACAGGTCGGCCAGGTACATGGCCATGGGGTCGTCGCTGCGCTCGCCGAGCGGGAACGCCGTGGTGGGCGTGGTGGGCGAGACGAGGACGTCGACGTTGTCGAACGCGGCGTCGAAGTCGCGCTTGATCAGCGTGCGCACCTGCTGCGCCGACCCGTAGTAGGCGTCGTAGTACCCGCTGGACAGGGCGTAGGTGCCCAGGATGATCCGCCGCTTGACCTCGGGCCCGAACCCCTCGGCGCGGGTCAGCGACATGACCTCCTCGGCGCTGCGGGAGTCGTCGTCGCCGACGCGCAGCCCGTAGCGCATGGCGTCGAACCGGGCCAGGTTCGAGGAGCACTCGCTCGGCGCGATCAGGTAGTAGGCGGCCAGCGCGGCGTCGAAGTTGGGGCAGGACACCTCGACGACCTTGGCGCCCAGCGACTCCAGCAGCTCGACCGACTCGGTGAAGCGCTGGAGGACACCGGGCTGGTAGCCCTCGCCGCCCAGCTCCTTGACGACGCCGATCCGCAGGCCCTCGACGTCGGCGCGGCGCGCCGCCTCGGCCACCGGCGGCACGGGGGCGTCGATGGAGGTGGAGTCGCGGGGGTCGTGCCCCGAGAACGCCTCGTGCAGCAGCGCGGCGTCGAGCACGTTGCGGGCGAAGGGGCCGGGGGTGTCCAGCGACGACGCGAAGGCGATCAGGCCGTAGCGGGAGGAGCCGCCGTAGGTGGGCTTGGCGCCGACCAGGCCGCACACGGCCGCGGGCTGGCGGATCGACCCGCCGGTGTCGGTGCCGGTGGCCAGGGGGGCCTCGAAGGCGGCCACGGCGGCCGAGGACCCGCCCGAGGACCCGCCGGGGATGCGGGTGAGGTCCCACGGGTTGCGGGTGATGCCGTAGGCGGAGTTCTCGGTGGAGGAGCCCATGGCGAACTCGTCCATGTTGGTCTTGCCCAGGATGACGAGCCCGGCCTCGCGCAGCCGCGCGGTGACGGTGGCGTCGAAGGGGGGCCGCCAGCCCTCCAGGATCTTGGAGGCGGCGGTGGTGGGCATGTCGGAGGTGGAGAACACGTCCTTGTGCGCGACCGGAACGCCGGCGAGCGGGCCCAGCTCCTCGCCCGCGGCGCGGCGGGCGTCGACCCGGCGGGCCTGCTCCACCGCGGTGGAGCGGTCGACGTGCAGGAACGCGTGGATGTCGCCGTCGACGCCGTCGATCCGGTCGAGGTAGGCCTCGGTGGCCTCGACCGACGAGGTGGCGCCGGAGGCGATGGCGGCGCCCAGCTCGGCCGCGCCCATCCGGACCAGATCGGTGCCCGTCATTCTTCCTCCCCCAGGATCTGCGGGACGCGGAAGCGCTGATCCTCGACCGCGGGCGCGCCCGCCAGCGCCTGGTCGGGGGTCAGCCCCGGCCGGGCCTCGTCGGTGCGGTAGACGTTGGTCAGCGGCAGGGCGTGCGAGGTCGGCGGGATGTCGCCCTTGGCGACCTCCTGCACCTTGGCCACAGCGGAGATGATCTCGTCGAGCTGGGCGGCGAGCCGGTCGAGCTCGTCCTCGTGCAGCGCCAGCCGCGACAGCCGGGCGAGGTGAGCGACCTCATCGCGGGTGATGGCGGACATGTTCGGCAAACCGTTTCTTCGGTGGGTGCGGACGCCCCAATCCTATGGGGGCGCGGGACGGGGCGTCGTCGGATGCGCCGCCCCGCCCGCGCCGCCGTCGGCGGTCCGCGGACGGCCGCCCCCGCCCGCCCCGTTCCACCGCGTGGAACACCCGCGTATGTCCCGTGTATCCCATCTCACATCCGCCGGAACCGCGTGTTCCGGCAGGCACGGAGCGTGGTGGTGGTACCACCACCGGCCACACACGACTTGGCCTTATTAACTCCCCACTTCACGCCTCGTAGGTTGACGGCGACGCCGACCACCTTCCTGCATCCCCCTTCGCCCCAAGGGAAAGGCCGAGCCATGAGCCAGCTCACCTACCGGATCCCCGACCACCTGCCCGCCCCCGGCCCCGTGCGCATCGGGCCCGACGACCCCCGCTACGACCACCTGGTGACCCGCGGAGCGAGCAACCGCTTCAACGGCGAGCCCGACCGGGTCTACGTGGTGGGCTCGACCCAGCAGGTCGTCAGCGCCGTCCAGGAGGCGGTCGCCTCCGGGAAACGGATCGCCCCGCGCAGCGGGGGGTGCTGTTTCGAGGACCTCGTCGACAACCCCGAGGTGCGGGCGGTCATCGACCTCTCCGACATGACGCGGGTCTACTTCGACCCCGGGCTGCGCGCCTTCGCGGTCGAGGCCGGTGCCACGCTCGCCGAGGCCTACCGGCGCCTCTACCTCGGATGGGGCGTGACCATCCCCGCGGGCTACTGCCCCGAGGTCGGCGCGGGCGGGCACGTGGTCGGCGGCGGGTACGGGCCGCTGTGCCGGCTGCACGGCCTGGTGGTCGACCACCTCTACGCGGTCGAAGTGGTCGTCGTCGACGCCGGCGGGCGGGCGCGCAGCGTCATCGCCACCCGCGAGGAGTCCGACCCCAACCGGGACCTGTGGTGGGCGCACACCGGCGGGGGCGGCGGGAACTTCGGCGTCATCACCCGCTACTGGTTCCGCTCACCGGACGCCTCCCCCGACCTGCCCCCGGAGCGGCTGCTCCCGGCCCCGCCCGCCACGGTGCTGACGTTCAGCGCCGAGTGGAGCTGGGACGGCATGGACCGGGAGGCCTTCACCCGCATGGTGCGCAACCACGGGGAGTGGGCCGAGGCCCACAGCGGGGACGGCGACGAGGCGGCGGGGCTCTACAGCGAATTCGTGCTGCTGCGCCGCGCCGCCGGGGTGCACATGATGGTCGGCCAGGTGGCGGCGGAGCCCGGTGAGGACGAGCGGCTGCTCAAGGAGCACATCGACGCGGTCGGCGCCGGGGTGGCCGAGCCCAGCGGGCTGCGGACCAGACGGCTGCCCTGGCTGACGGCGGCGCTCAAGGGCCCCGGCGACAGCGTCGGCGACTGGCACCTGAAGATCAAGGCCGCGCACCTGCGCCGCCGCTTCACCGACCGCCAGATCGCCACCCTGTACCACCACCTCACCCGCACCGACACCGACGTGATCGGCGGCAGCGTCTCGCTGAACACCTACGGCGGCCGGGTCAACGAGGTCGCCGCGGACGCGACCGCCATGCCGGCGCGCGACTCGGTGCTGAAGCTGTCCTACCTGGTGTCGTGGAAGGACCCGGAGGACGCGCCCGGCCACCTGGCGTGGATCCGCGAGTGCTACCGGGACATGTACGCCGACACCGGCGGGGTGCCGCTGCCCGATGAGGTCAACGGCGGGGCCTTCATCAACTACCCCGACACCGACCTGGCCGACCCCGAGCGCAACACATCAGGCGAGCCCTGGCCGACCCTCTACTACGAGGACAACTACCCGCGGTTGCAGCGGGTCAAGGCCGCGTGGGACCCCCGCGGGGTGTTCCGGCACGCGCTGTCCGTGGAGCCCGCGGACTGACCCCCGCAACCGCGGCCCGCGAAGGGGGCGGCCGGCTCCCGGCCGCCCCCGCCCGCCGTCAGATCGACCCGGTGTGCTCCTGGGCCGGCTGGTCCTGGTCGCCGTGGCGCTCGTTGCGCCGCAGCCACGCCGACACGTCGCCGGCCTCCAGCGGCGGGGCGAAGAACCGCCCCTGGGCGGCGTAACAGCCCATGGCGCGCATGGCCTCGGCGACGGCCGCGGTCTCGACCCCCTCGGCCACCGCGTGCATGCCCAGGGTGCCCACCAGGTCGACGGCCGACTCCACGATCACCCGGCCGTCGGGGTCGGCGACGCTGCGCCGCACGAACGATTCGTCGATCTTGATCTCCTCGACCGGCAGCCCCTTGAGCCGCGCGAGGGTGAAGTAGCCGGTGCCGAAGTCGTCCAGCGACAGCGAGACCCCCAGGTCGGCCAGCGCCAGGATGGTGGGGGTGACGGCGTCGGCCTCGGCCACCATCACGCGTTCGCTGATCTCCAGGCGCAGGCGGTCGGGGCGCACGCCGTGGCGGCGCAGCCCGGCGGCGACGATGTCGGGCAGCGTGGGGTCGAGCAGCTCCCGCGCGGACAGGTTGACCGAGACGGGGACGTCGAAGCCCTCGGCCCCCCAGCGCGCGATGCGCGGCAGGGTCTGCTCCATCACCTCGTGGGTGAAGCTGCGCATCAGGTAGGACTGCTCCACCATGGGGACGAACTCCTCGGGCGGCAGCACCCCCCGCTGCGGGTGCCGCCAGCGGACCAGGGCCTCCAGCCCCACCGCCCGGCGGTCGGACAGGCGCACCTTGGGCTGGTAGAACATCTCCAGCTCGTCTTCGACCAGGGCGCGGCGCAGCTCCCCGAACAGGCTCAGCCGCGCGGTGGAGTTGCGGTCCTTGTGCGGCGCGTAGAGCTCGACCCCGGTGCGGTGCTCCTTGGCGACGTACATCGCGACGTCGGCGCGCTGCATGAGCAATTCGAAGTCGGGCGCATGGTTGGGGTAGAGCGCGATGCCGACGCTGGCCTCGAGGTCGAAGTCCATGCCGTCGAGGCGCATGGGCTCGGCCAGGGACACCCGCAGCCGGGTGGCGACCTCGCGGGCGGAGGCGGAGTCGCGCACCTGCGGCAGCAGCACGGCGAACTCGTCGCCGCCCAGGCGCGCGACGAGGTCGCCCGGGCGCACGCTGTGGGTGAGGCGGCGGGCGACGGTCTGGAGCAGGCGGTCGCCGGTGGGGTGGCCCAGGGTGTCGTTGACCTCCTTGAACCGGTCCAGGTCGAGCAGGAGCAGGCCGACGCGCTGCTTGCGCTGCTGGGCCTCTGCCAGGGCCTCCTGGGTGCGGACGATCAGCAGCTTGCGGTTGGCCAGGCCGGTGAGCTCGTCATGGTTGGCCTGGTGCTCGCGCTTCACCGAGAGGGTGGCGCTGGAGTAGAGGGCGATCAGGGGCAGCGAGAACAGCGGAACCAGCCACACCGAGTGCGCCATGGCGACCACGACCAGCGGCGCCAGGCTGAGCAGCACCCCGTTGACGAACAGGCGCTGGCCGATGTCCTTGCCCATCATGGTGTGCAGCGGGGCGCGCTCGTGCATGGCGACCGCGCACTCCACCAGCACCATGTTGGTGATGAAGTAGGCCGCGCCCGCGAGGGCGACCGCCAGCAGCTCGGCCCCCTGCGGCACCCACGGGGCGGGGACGGGGCCGGGCATGAGCAGGCGCAGGACGGCGTCGGCGCCGCCGAAGCTGAGGACGTACTGGGCGAGGTTGAACGCCGTGCGGTGGGGGGCGTGGCGCCGGGCCACCCCGGCGATGACGGTGGCGACGGCCTGGACGAGCCCGGCCACGGGCAGGCCGTAGGCGATCAGCAGGGCGAAGGAGAACGGCATCGAGGTGGGTGCGCCGTTGTCGGAGGGCGTGCTGGGGGTGGCGATGGGGCGCAGCTCACCCAGGATGACCATGCACAGGACGACCCAGACCAGCGGCTTGCGCGCGAGCGCGACCAGGCCGTCGAGGCCGAAGACGTAGACGGACACGCCGAGCAGGGCGCAGCCCGCCACGGTGGTGCTGGCGAGGTAGAGCCACAGCGGCGTCCCGACCCGGGGCCCGACATCCCGGGTGCTCGTGGGATCCAACATAGACGTCCTCAGGGGTGCTTCATGGAGCCCGGCGCCGAAACCTTTTGCGCCACTCACGGCGCCGGCGCTCCTCACGAGATCTGTCTTCACGTTCACTGTTCCGGTCACCCCCATGACCGTTACAGCGCGTCTGCGAAATGCGGGTGCACCGGGTCGACCGCGGACTCAGCTTACGATGCTTCATCACCAGGTGTCGTCGATCGGGGACTTTAAGTAAGGCACCCTTCGCCTGGGAGAATCGCCCGATTCGATCCAGAATACTGCGACAGGTAGCCTAGTGATCGCGCATCGTAGAGACCAGTGGCCAGAGGGCGTATGCGGTGCTGCCGGGCCGTGCCCGGTCCGGCCGCACCGCTGGTCACGCCTCGGGTTCCGGGTTGAGCCTGAGTTCGGTGGCCGCTTCCGGCCCTTTCTCCAGCAGCGCCGTGAAACCGGCCTCGTCGAGGATCGGCACGCCGAGCTGGACCGCCTTGTCGTACTTGGAGCCCGGGCTCTCGCCCACGACCACGAACCCGGTCTTCTTCGAGACCGACCCCGTGACCCGCCCGCCCTGCTCGGCGACCGCCGTGGTGGCGTCGTCGCGGCTGTAGCGGTCCAGCGAGCCCGTGACCACGACCGTCACCCCCTCCAGCGGGCGCGGCCCGCCGACACCCTCTTCCTCCATCCGCACACCGGCGGCCCGCCACTTGGCCACGATCTCACGGTGCCAGTCGACCGCGAACCACTCCCGGATCGAGGCGGCGATGGTGGGGCCGACCCCCTCGACCGAGGCGAGCTCCTCCTCGCTCGCCTGGGCGATGGCGTCGAGCGAGCGGAAGTACCGTGCGAGGTCCTCGGCGGCGCGGGGGCCCACGTGCCGGATCGACAGCGCCACCAGCACACGCCACAGGGGTTTCTGCTTGGCCTGTTCGAGCTGGTCGAAGAGTTTCTCGACCGTCTTCTTCGGCTCGCCCTGCTGGTTGGCGAAGAACGTGACGACCTTGCGCTCGCCCGTCTCGGGGTCGATCTTCGGCTCGCTGGTGTCGCGGTCGAGGACCAGGGTGCGGATGGGCAGCAGCTGCTCGACGGTGAGGTGGAACAGGTCCCCTTCGTCGCGCAGCGGCGGGGTCTTGGGCTCCAGCGGCTGGGTGAGCGCCGTGGCGGCGACGTAGCCGAGCGCCTCGATATCGAGCGCCTTGCGCCCGGCGACGTAGAAGAGCCGTTCGCGCAGCTGGCCCGGGCAGGATCTGCTGTTGGGGCAGCGCAGGTCGACGTCGCCCTCCTTCTGCGCGCCCAGCGGGGTGCCGCACTCGGGGCAGGCGTCCGGCATCTCGAACGGGCGCTCGGAGCCGTCGCGGACCTCGGGCACCGGCCCCAGGATCTCGGGGATGACGTCGCCGGCCTTGCGCAGCACCACGGTGTCGCCGATGAGCACGCCCTTGCGCACGACCTCCTGGGCGTTGTGCAGCGTGGCGAACTCGACCTCGGACCCGGCCACGCGGACCGGCTCCATGACGCCGTAGGGGGTCACCCGGCCGGTGCGGCCGACGTTGACCCGGATGTCCAGCAGCTTGGTGGTGACCTCCTCGGGCGCGTACTTGTAGGCGATGGCCCAGCGCGGCGCGCGGCTCGTGGAGCCCAGGCGGCGCTGCACCGAGATGTCGTTGACCTTGACGACCACGCCGTCGATCTCGTAGGCGGGCTCGTGGCGGTGCTCGCCGTAGTGGTCGATGTAGGAGCGGACCTCGTCCATGGAGGACACCACACGGTAGCGGTCGCTGACCGGCAGCCCCCAGTCGCGCAGCGCCTCATAGGCCTGCGACTGGTGGGTGAACTCGACGTCCTCGTAGAGGCCGACCCCGTGGACGAGCATGCTCAGCGGGCGCGACGCGGTGATCCGCGGGTCCTTCTGCCGCAGCGAGCCCGCGGCTCCGTTGCGCGGGTTGGCGAACTGCGCCTTGCCCTCATCGGCCAGGCGGGCGTTGAGCGCCTTGAACGCCTCGCCCGGCAGGAAGACCTCGCCGCGCACCTCCAGCAGGGACGGGACGGGGCGGACGGAGTCGTCGAGGCGCTCGGGGATGTCGGCGATGGTGCGGACGTTGAAGGTGATGTCCTCGCCCACGCGGCCGTCGCCGCGGGTGGCCGCCTGGTGCAGGCGGCCGTCGCGGTAGACGATGTCGACGGCCAGGCCGTCGATCTTCAGCTCGCACAGGTAGGACTCGATCGCGATCTCGTTCTCGACCCGGTGCGCCCAGGCCGCCAGCTCCTCGCCGTCGAAGGCGTTGTCGAGGCTCTGCATGCGCGCCAGGTGCTCGACCGCGGCGAAGTCGACGCTGATGGGCGCGCCGACCTTCTGGGTGGGCGAGTCCTGGGTGACCAGCGAGGGGTGCCGGTCCTCGATGCCGCGCAGCTCCTGCATGAGGGCGTCGTACTCGGCATCGGAGATGATCGGGCTCTGCATGTAGTACCGGTAGCTGTGGTCGTCGATGACCTCGCACAGCTCGGAGTGGCGCTCGCGCACCTCAGCGGGTACCGGATCGACGGCGGCCGATTCTTCCGCGCTCACCCGTGTACGTCCTTTCGTCGTTCTAGCGCCGTGGTTCGTCGCGGAGGACCCGGGCCGCGGCCCGGCAGGACTCCAGCGCGGCGCGGGCATGGCCCGGGGAGGCTTCGGCGAGCCCGCAGGTGGGTGTGGTGACCACCGCGCGGGCGGCCAGTTCAGGGGCCAGTCCGATACGATTCCACAGCTCACGTACGGGGTCGACGGTATCGGCCGGGTCGGACAGAACCGTGTCGACACCCGGCACGACCCCCGCGAGCAGACCCGCACCGGCTTCAAGGGCCACCCCCAGCGGCTCGTCGGCGGCGCGGGTGAGGCGGGTGGCGTCGAGGCTCAGCGCCCGCGCGCCCGAGCGGCGCAGCAGGTCGATGGGGACCGCGGCCGCGCAGCAGTGCGCCACCGGGTAGGCCCCGGCGTCGGCGACGGCGGCGAAGACGGCGCGCAGCCGCTCCTCGGCGACGACCCGGTCGACCGCGCGCAGCCGCCCGTAGCCGCTGGCCGTGGGGATGTCGCCGAGCAGCACGGCGGGCAGCGAGGGCTCGTCGACCTGGACCAGCGGCTCGGCGCCGGGCACCCGGGCGCGCACGTCGGCGATGTGCGCGCGCACCCCTTCGACGAGCGACTCGGCGAGGTCGGCGACCGCCCCGGGGTCGGCGAGCAGCCGCTCGCCCGAGCGCAGCTCGATCCCTGCGGCGAGCGTCCACGGGCCGGCGACCTGGATCTTCAGCGGCCCCCGGTAGCCGCCGGCGTGGCGTTCGAGGGCCTCCAGGTCGTAGGAGAGGAAGCTCGACGCCCGGGCGGAGTCGCGGCCGGGCCGCTGCACCACGCGCCAGCCCGAGGGCTGCACCTCGATGGGGAACTCGACCAGGAGGGCACCCGAGCGCCCGATGATGTCGGCCCCGGCACCGCGCACGGGCAGTTCGGGCAGGTGCGGCAGGTCGGGGAGTTCGCCCAGGACGGTGCGCACGGCCTCGCCGGGGTCGTCTCCGGGGTAGGACCCGACCCCGGTGGAGGCGGCTTCGGGCCAGGGGTAGGGAATTACTGCTGTTTTAGTGTTCATGAGTGCCTGTTACCTGTCATGAGTGCTCTATGATCCTCCTTATGAACCTGACGGAATGGGCGCGAGCGCAGGGGGTCGCCCCGCGCACCGCGTACCGCTGGTTCCGTGAGGGCACGCTGCCGGTCCCCGCGGAGCGTGTGGGGCCGCGCACGATCCTGGTCAACATCGACGCCAACACCTCGCCGTCCGCGACGGGCGGCGTGGGCCTGTATGCCCGTGTCTCCTCGAATGATCAGGAAGACGACCTTGCCCGTCAGGTGGCTCGGCTGTCGGAGTGGGCGGCGAAAGCCGGCCACCGGGTGGTGCGGGTCGAGTCGGAGATTGCCTCCGGTATGCGCGGGGGCCGCACCAAGGCCCGTCGCCTGCTGGCCGACCCGAACGTGACCACCGTGGTGGTGGAGCACAAGGATCGGCTTGGCCGGATGAACGTGGAACTGGTCGAGGCGGCTTTGTCTGCGAATGGCCGTCGCCTGGTCGTGCTGGACGAAGGCGAAGCCGAAGACGACCTGGTAGGCGACATGGTCGAGGTTCTGACCTGGTTCTGTGCCCGCCTGTACGGGCGTCCTTCGGCGAAGAACCGGGCGAAGAAGGCGCTTGAGGCGGCTGCCGCCGATGACTGAGACGAAGAAGCAGCTCCGCGCCATCGACACCCCCTTCGTCGCCCCCGGGCCGTCCGGGGTGGCGATACGCGACCGGCTCAAGAACCTCACCACCGAGGACGAGAAGGTGTTGCGCCTGGTCGGTGACCATCTCGGGCACTTGGCGTCGCTGGACCTCCAAGCCCGGTGTGCGGACGGCAACGACCACGATGCGCAGAAGTGGGCGGCTCGTAAGCAGGGCCTCACCGCCGCCTCGTCCTCCCGCTGGGCGGGGTCGATCACCAAGGCCACACACGATCAGTGGGCGCTGTCCCGTCGCTGCCAGCTCGCGCACATCCAGAACCTCGAAGCAGGCGTCACGATGCTGCGGCACCGGTTGTCCCAGCCGATCGGGGCGAAGGGCGGCAAGCAGGCACCAGGCGGGTACCGGTCGAAGGGCGAGTGGTTCCACAAGTCCCGCCGTCTTGCGACACTGAAACACCGGCTCGACGCGGCCCGTGCGGACCGGGAGAACGGCGTCGTCCACGTTGTACGTGGCGGCCGTCGCCTCCTCAACACCCGGCACAACCTCACCAAGGCCCAGCTCAGCGAGGCCGAGTGGCGTCGGCGCTGGGAAGCGGAGCGCTGCTTCCTCTCCGCGGACGGAGAGTCGGGCAAGCGGTATGGCAATGAGACGATCCGCATCAGCCTGGACGGCGAGGTGTCGATAAAGCTGCCCGCGCCGTTGGCCGATCTCGCGAACGCGAAGCACGGCCGCTACGTGCTCGCCTCCAAGGTGGTATTCGCGCACCGGGGCGCGGAGTGGGCCGACCGCATCACCGCGGACCGGGCCGTCGCCTACCGCATCCACCACGATGTGGAACGCGGCCGCTGGTATATCACCGCGTCCTGGCAACGCCCGGTCGTCCCGACCATCGGGCTGGAGACCGCCCGCGCCAAGGGCATGGTCGGCGTCGATACCAACGCCGACCACTTCGCCGCCTACCGGCTCGACGTGCACGGCAACCCGGTCGGCGACCCGCACCGGTTCCACTACGACCTCAGCGGCACCGCGGCCCATCGGGACGCGCAGATCCGGCACGCCATCACCCAGGTCCTGCACTGGGCCAAGCACTGCGGTGTCGCCGCCATCGGGATCGAGGACCTGGACTTCGCCGCCGAGAAGACACGGGAGAAGCACGGCCGGAACAAGAAGTTCCGGCGGATCGTCTCTGGTATCCCCACCGGCAGGCTCAAGGCCCGGCTCGTGTCGATGGCCGCCGGACTCGGCCTCGCCATCGTGGCCGTGGACCCGGCATACACCTCCCAGTGGGGTGGCCGGCACTGGCAGAAACCGCTGGCCTGCCGGCGACGCAAGATGTCCCGTCACGATGCCGCCGGCATCGCGATCGGGCGACGCGCCCTTGGGCACCCGATCCGGCGACGGACGGCACCGCCCCACGACGACCGGAGCGATCGTCGCGGGCATCGGACCGTCCAGGCCGGGCCGGGTAACCGAGGGCGTGAGGAAACCCGCCCACCCGCCACGGAACGCGCACACGATGCGCGCAGCCGAACGGGGAACAGACAGGGAACGCGGGGGACCAGTGCATCCACCACCGTTCGGGATGCGCGCAGCGCCAGGGCCAGGGCCCAAAACCCACTCCTGAACGCTGAATAGGAACGGTATCGCTGCTCGGTCACGAGGCCCAAGATTAAGGCACGTGCGCACCTACGGGTGAGCGGCGGCCCTTCGGCCAGCGAGAACGGCGCGGTGGACCGGGGCGCGGGCGGGCCGGGGCGCTCAGGCGGAGGCGGCCGGCGTCTTCTCGGAGGTGTCGCCGCCGGTACCGTCGCCGCCCGTTGCGGCCCTGCGGCGTCTGCGGCGCAGGACGAGGGCCACCGCGACCGCTGCCGCCGCCGCTGCGGCGACGCCCGCCGCCAGCCACGGGGAGCGCAGGAACAGGTTCCACCACGCCGCGACCACGGCCATGCCGCCGAGGCTGTAGATGGCCGCCCAAACCGCGCAGCCGGGGACCATGGCGGCCAGGTAGCGAGGGAAGGACATCCGCATGGCGCCGGCGGCCAGCTGGACGGCGGTCTGGAAGCCGACGGTCACGTAGGAGACCGTGACGACGGGCGGCCCGAACCGGTTGATCAGGTGTTCGGCCCGGCCGAGCCGGTGCCCGGCGCGGACGCCCAGGCGCGAGCGGTGCAACCCCGCCCCGACACCGCGGCCGATCCAGTAGGTGGCCTGGGTGCGCAGGAAGACGATCGCGAACAGCGCCGCGTAGACGATCCAGAAGGGCTGTCCCCGCAGGAACTCGTACTCCATCGCGCCCTCCGTTCACCGACCCGGAACTATGTTATGCCTAACCTAACTCGCGCCACAGGAGGGTGCCGGGTGACGTGCGCCCGAGAACGGGGCGGCGGCTCAACCCGCGGGCGCCTCCTGCGCGGCCCGCGAGGTGCGCGCAATGGTCGCCGACCCCAGCACGATGTCGCCGTCGTAGACCACCGCGGCCTGGCCCGCCGCCACCCCCGCGGCCGGCCGGTCGAGCCGGACCACCAGCTCGCCGTCGCGCTCCCAGGCCCGGCACGGCAGCACCTCGCCGTGCGCGCGCAGCTGGACCGTGCAGGGGGTGGGCTCGGTGAGCGGAGCGCACCCGCTCCACACCGGCCGCGCGCCCACGACCTCGTCGACCTCGAGCGATGCGCGCGGGCCCACCGTGACCGTGTTCTGCACCGGCTCGATCGACAGCACGTAGCGGCGGTCGACCGAACCGCCCAGGTTCAGCCCCTTGCGCTGCCCGACCGTGAAGGAGTGCGCGCCGTTGTGCGTGCCCAGCACCTCGCCGGACTCGTCCTTGATGGGGCCCGGCTCCGCGCCCAGGCGCCCCTGGAGGAACCCCGCGGTGTCGCCGTCGGCGATGAAGCAGATGTCGTGGCTGTCGGGCTTGTCGGCGACCGTCAGCCCGCGCCGGGCGGCCTCGGCCCGGACCTCGTCCTTGGTGCAGTCGCCCAGCGGGAACATCGCGTGCGCGATCTGCTCGCGGGTGAGGACCGCCAGCACATAGGACTGGTCCTTGGCGGAGTCGACGCTGCGCCGCAGGCGGCCGTCGAGCAGCCGCACGTGGTGGCCGGTGCACACCGCGTCGAAGCCCAGCGCGACCGCGCGGTCGAGCACCGCCGCGAACTTGATCTTCTCGTTGCACCGCAGGCACGGGTTGGGGGTGCGCCCCGCTGCGTATTCGGCCACGAAGTCCTGGACGACGTCGCGGTCGAACTCGTCGGCCATGTCCCACACGTAGAAGGGGATGCCGATCACATCGGCGGCGCGCCGGGCGTCGCGGGAGTCCTCGACCGTGCAGCAGCCGCGCGCACCGGTGCGATAGGACTGCGGGTTCTTGGACAGGGCCAGGTGCACCCCGGTCACGTCATGGCCGGCCTCGGCCGCACGGGCGGCCGCCACCGCGGAGTCGACGCCGCCCGACATGGCGGCCAGTACACGCAGAGTCATAGCCGTTCCAGCCTATGCGCTCGCCGGGTCTGCTCCCTACGGCGGGCCGCCCCCTCCTGGTGGCTCGGCCACCCCCGCGCTCTGCGAAAATCTCTCCATGGCTCTGTTCCGTCGCCGCCGATCTTCCTCGCAGTCCGACTCCGCCGTCGCCGTGGACGAGTTCTGGGCGCAATGGCCCGGGCTCCGCGCCGATCTGGCCGCGAGCATCGACTCCGGGCAGCCGGTCGCCGGTGAGACCGCCGGCCGGCTCACCGAATGCGTCACCCGCATCCACCCGGCTCTGAAGTGGGAGGTCTCCGCGGCCCCGCACACCTCCGGCGACCTGCTGGGCGACTTCGGGCTGAGCGCCGACGACGACCCCGATGCGCTCATGGCGCGCATGGCGGAACTGGACGACCCCCTGGCCGCGCTCGGCAAGGGCGCTGCCTACGCGCTGACCCTCAGCGCAGGCCCCGACGACCAGGCGCGCATCCTGGCCGAGCGCTGGGCGCGCGCCGCCCCCGATGAGCCGGACTGGCGGTTCTTCCCGGCCTTCCCCGCCGACCACGACAAGCTCGGCAAGCCGCTGAAGTGGGACGACCACGAGCTCGACCTCGCGCACTGCACGGTGTCCCTGCGCGTGGACCAGCAGCAGGGGCGCATCCAGGCGGGCGTCTACCACCCCGACTTCATGTTCCTGCCCGAGGAGACCCGCAACGGCGTCGCCGACCACGTGGTGATGCTGGCCCTGGGCGAGGACGACTACGTGCGCTGGATCGGCCGGGTGGAGGCGCTGGCGGAGAAGCCGCTCGACCCGCTGCCGCCCACGTCGATCCCCTCGGTCGTGCAGCAGCTGTCGGGCGCCCTGGGCAGCGGCGGCTGGGTCACCCTCCAGGGGCGGGTGCCCCTGCGCGGGCTCATCGAGATCGCCGTCCGCCAGCCCCTGCACCGGCGCGACTTCCCCGCTCTGACCCTGTACGTGCTGGTGGTCGTCCCCTACACCGACGCCAACGACGACAAGCTGCCCGCCGGGTCCTCGGCCGGTGCCCTGGAGGCGCTCACCACCCGCCTGCGCGACCTGCTCGGCGACAACGGCGCGCTGCTCGCCCAGCAGACCGCCGCCGGCCAGCGCCAGCTGCACTTCTACCTCGACCCCGACTCCGGCGTGCTGCCCGAGCTGGAGCAGGCCGTGCGCGCCTGGCCCGAGGGCCGCGCGGCCGTCCAGAGCCGCCTCGACCCCGAATGGGACGTGATCGACCAGCTCCTGCGGCCGATCAAGCGCCAGCTGGGCAGGTGACCCGGGCGCCGCTGCGACGCGGCGCCCACCGGATCAGCGGCGCTTGCCCCGGGCCGTGCGGGCGCGTGCCACGGCCGGCGCGATCGCCTCGGCGAGCGCCGTGACGTCGTCGGCCGTCGAGCCGCGGCCCAGGGAGAACCGGAGCGAGCCGCGCGCGGTCTCGGGGTCGGCGCCCATGGCGAGCAGCACGTGGCTGGCCTGGGCCACCCCCGCCGAGCACGCCGAACCGGTCGAGCACTCGATGCCCTTGGCGTCGAGCAGCATCAGCAGGGCGTCGCCCTCGCAGCCGGGGAAGGACATGTGGGCGTTGCCCGGCAGGCGGTGCACGGGGTCGCCGTTGAGGGTGGCGTCGGGGACCTCGGCCCGCACCGCCGCGACCAGGTCGTCGCGCAGCGCCGCCAGTGCGGCGGAGTGGGCGGCGCGCTCGTCGACGGCCATCCGCACCGCCGTGGCGAAGCCCCGCAGCAGCGGGGTCATCAGGGTGCCCGAGCGGACCTCGCGCTCCTGCCCGCCCCCGTGCAGCACCGGCACCGGGTCGACCCCGCGGGCCAGCAGCAGCGCGCCCGCCCCCACGGGGCCGCCGAGCTTGTGCCCGCTCACGGTGAGCGCCGACACCCCGCTCGCGGCGAAATCCACGGGTTCGGCGCCGACGGCCTGAACGGCGTCGGTGTGGAACGGGATGCCGTACTCGGCGGCGATCGCGGCGAGTTCGGCGACCGGCTGCACCGTGCCGACCTCGTTGTTGGCCCACATCACCGACACCACGGCCACCGAGGCGGGGTCGCGCTCGATGGCGGCGCGCAGGGTCTCGGGCAGCACGCGGCCGAGCGGGTCGACCGGCAGCTCCTCGTAGAGGGCGCCCTGGTGGTCGGCCATCCACCGCGCGGGGTCGAGGACCGCGTGGTGCTCGACAGCGGAGACCAGCAGCCGCCGGCGCGCGGGGTCGGCCTGGTTGCGGGCCCAGTACAGGCCCTTCACGGCGAGGTTGTCGGCCTCGGTCCCGCCGCTGGTGAACACCACCTCGTTGGGGGTGGCGCCGAGGGCGACGGCGATGGCCTCGCGCGCCTCCTCCACGGCCCGGCGGGCGCGGCGGCCCGCCCCGTGCAGCGACGACGCGTTACCGAGATGCCCGAACTCCTCGGTCATGTCCCGGACGGCCTCGGGACGGACGGGGGTCGTGGCTGCGTGATCCAGATACACCATGGCCGTCTCAGGATACGGCGGCGAATCGGGGTGAATCGCCCCGGCCCGTGGCCACGGCACAACGGACGGCCGCGGCCCTAGGGCCGCGGCCGTCCGTCTCCCGGCGGAAGCCGGTCACTTCCGCTTGTTGATCTCCTCGGTGAGCTGGGGGGCGACCTTGTGCAGGTCGCCCACCACGCCGAAGTCGGCCAGCTCGAAGATCGGCGCCTCGGGGTCCTTGTTCACCGCGACGATGTTCTTCGAGGTCTGCATGCCGGCCCGGTGCTGGATCGCACCGGAGATCCCCAGCGCCACGTACAGGTTGGGGCTGACCGTCTTGCCGGTCTGGCCCACCTGGAACTGGTTGGGGTACCAGCCGGAGTCGACCGCGGCGCGCGAGGCGCCCACGGCGGCGCCGAGGGAGTCGGCGAGGGCTTCGACGACGGAGAAGTCGTCGGAGCCGACACCGCGGCCGCCCGAGACCACGATCGCGGCCTCGGTCAGCTCCGGGCGCTCGCCCTTCTCCTGCGCGACGCGCTCGACGACCTTGGCCGACTTCGCGGCGTCGGAGATCTCGACCGACACCTGCTCCTCGGCCGCGGCGCCCTCGGCAGGCGCGGGCGGCACCGAGTTGGGGCGCACCGCGACCACCGGCACGCCGCTGCGCACCTTGGCGTGGGTGATGGTGGCGCCGCCGAAGACACTGTGCTCGGCCACGAGGTCGGCGTCGAGGTCGACGACGTCGGTGAGCACACCGGAGCCCAGCTTCACGGCGGTGCGGCCGGCGACCTCCTTGTTCGCGGCGGTCGCCGAGACCAGGATCGCGGCGGCGGACTTCTCGCCGGCCAGCTTCGCCAGCAGCTCGGCCGTGGGCGCAACGACGTAGTCGTTGAGCTCGGCCGGGGCGACGTAGACCTTTTCGGCGCCGTACTCGGCGAGCTTGGCCCGGCCCGCATCGGCGCCGTCGCCGACCCACACCGCCGAGGGCTCGCCGATGCGGCGGGCGGCGGTGAGCAGCTCGGTGGTGACCTTCTTGACCTCTCCGTCGACGTGGTCGACGAGGACGAGGACCTCAGCCATGTCTGTCCATCCCTACTTTCGTTCCCCGCTCGCGGACCTAGACGAACTTCTTCTCGGCGAGGAAGTCGGCGGCCTTGACGCCGCCGTCGCCCTCGTCCTTGACGATGGTCCCGGCGGCGCGCGGCGGGGCGGCCGCGGAGTCGACGGTCTCGGTCGTGGCGTCGGCCAGGCCGATCTTGGCGGGGTCGATCCCGGCGTCGGCCGCGGTGAGCGTGTCGACCTTCTTCTTCTTGGCCGCCATGATCAGCTTGAACGACGGGTAGCGCGGCTCGTTGATCTTCTCGACGACCGAGACAACGGCGGGCAGCTGCGCCTCGACGACGTCGTAGCCGTAGTCGGTCTGGCGCTGGATCCGGACGGCCGTGCCGTCGATGTCGACCTTGCCGGCCAGGGTGAGCTGCGGCAGGCCGAGGTATTCGGCCAGGGCCGCGCCGACGACGCCGGTCCGGGCGTCGGTGGACTCCGAGCCCAGGACGACCAGGTCGAACTCCAGGGTGCCCAGGGCCTGGGAGAGCGCGTAGGCGGTCTGGAGGGCGTCGGAGCCGTGGAGGGCGTCGTCCAGCAGGTGGACGGCCTTGTCGGCGCCCATCGACAGGGCCTTGCGGATGGAGTCCGTGGCCTGGCCGGGGCCCATGGTGAGGATGGTGACCTCGCCGCCGTGCTTCTCCTTGAGGAGCAGCGCCTCCTCGATGGCGTACTCGTCGAGCTCGTTGATGACGCCGTCGGACGCGGCGCGGTCGAGCGTGTGGTCGTCCGACGCGAGTTTCCGTTCGGTCGCCGTGTCCGGGACCTGCTTGACCAAAACGACGATATTCATGGCCGGTGGCCGACCTCCCTGCGCTCCCATGCGTCGCCCGCTCGGACGGCGCGGACGCCTCGCGCGTCCGTGTTGACCCCTCAAGGGTGTCAGTCGCTCTGCTGCGATCGGGTGGCGGGGCGGCGTTCACGTCACGCCGTCCCGCCTGTTCGTAGTGGTTCTCCCCTGATGTTACTGACTAGTAGCACAAGGGCAACCGCCGACCCCGGTTCCGGGGATGAGACGTGTCACCTCGAGGATCCGCCGAAGAACCCTCCGGGGCCCTCGGAGAACGGCCCCGCGGGGGCCGCGGAGAAGCCGAAGGAGACCACCAGCATCGCCAGCAGCGCAACCGCGACCATCGATCCCCAGTACACGTAGGCGTTGCGGATGGCGATCTTGCCGACCAGCCCGATGGCCTCGCGCCGCGCGCCCTTGGCGTTGGGGCCGAGGAAGCTCAGCAGCACCGTGACGCAGAACGCGTAGGCCGAGATGTTGTTGGGGGTCCACTGGTCGGCGATGAGCGCGACCACCATGCCGGCCAGGATGCCCACGAGCAGGTAGCCGAGCCCGTAGAGGAGGGTACGGCCGAGGGTTTGCAGCAGCGCCCACGGCAGGCTGAGCGCGATCACCACGTTGTCGGAGCTGCGCGGGCCGCGGGTCTGGAGGCGCCGCGCGTGGTCGGCCTTGACGGTGTCGAGCGCGCCCAGGACCGCGGCGGCGAGCACGCCGACGACCAGGCCGAACAGCGGGACCGTCAGGCACAGACCGGCCACCAGGACCAGCACGGGCACCAGGATCCACGGCGTCATCCGGCGCGGCTCGTCCTGGTAGTAGTCGTCCTCTTCGTCGTCGGAGCCGACGTAGTCGCTGAGGCGGTCGCCGCCGGAGCGCCCGAAGCGGCTCAGGAGCCCGCCTCGGCGTCCCTCGCCTTCCTCGTCGTCCTCCTCCTCGCCGTAGGAGGCTACCCGGTTGCGGCCGCGGCCCTCGTCGACCGGGGTGAGGATGTCGCGGAACTCCTCGGGGCGCAGCGTGGAGTTGAAGAACTGGGTGCGCGGCGCCATCTGGTCGTCGTCGGCGTAGGGATCGGCCTGATCGGGGTCGAGCCGACCGGTGGCCTGAGGGTCGGCGGGGGCGACGGCCATGGTGCGGTCGACCCGGTCGGGGTCCACCGCCATGGTGCGCTCGGGAGAGCCGGCGAGGTCGGGGACACCGCCCGCGCCCGCGGCCATCGTGCTGTCAGGGGAGACCGTGCGGTCGGTCGAGAGGGGGTCGGCCGCGCCCTGCGGATCGACGGGGTCGGTACGGATCGGGTCCTGCGCTCCGGCGCCGTGGGCCATCGCGGAGGCGGCGAGGCCGCCTGCGGCGGCACCGGCCGCGGCGCCCGCTGCCAGGGCGCCGTACCCGCCGCCGCCCTCGCCCTGGTCGTCGGGGCGCTGGGCCTGCACGGTGTGGTGTCCGGTCAGTCCGCTGCCGGAGTAGGAGGAGGCGTCCTCCGTCCAGGGGAGGTCGAGGTTGAGGCGCCCGGTCTCGGCGACCAGCCGGCGGGCCGTGGGCCGCGCCCCCATGTCGCGGGAGACGGCGGACAGCACCAGCGGCTTGAGCGCCTCGGGCATGCCGTCGAGGTTGATCTCGCCGTTGAGGATGCGGAAGAAGATGACCTCGAAGGAGCCGGCCCCGTAGGGCGCGTTGCCCGTGGCGGCGAAGGCGACGGTGGCGCCCCAGGCGTGGATGTCGGTGGCCGAGCTGAGGTCCGTGCCCTCGATGACCTCGGGCGACAGGTAGCTGGGCGTGCCGACGAACGTGCCGGTCTGGGTCAGCTTGGCGCCGTCGACGGCGTGGGCGATGCCGAAGTCGATGACGATGGGCTCGCCGTTGGAGATGATGACGTTGCCGGGCTTGAGGTCGCGGTGGATGACGTCGGCCTCGTGGATGGCGCCGATCGCCCGCGCCAGCCCGGAGACGAAGCGGGTCAGGGCCCGCCCGCGCAACGGGCCGTGGTCGGTGACCGTGGAGTCGAGCGTGGGGCCCGGGATGTACTCGGTGACGACCCAGGGGAGTTCGGCGGAGGTGTCGGCGTCGATGACCCCGGCGACGTTGTCGCTCTGCACGCGGCGCATGGTCTCGACCTCGCGGGCGAGCCGGGCGCGCGCGATCTGGTCGCCGGCGACCTCGGAGCGCAGCACCTTGATCGCGACCAGCCGGTCCTGCCGGGGGTCTACGGCTTGGTACACAACGCCCATTCCGCCCCGGCCGATTCTGCGGCGGATCATGTATGGGCCGATGCGCTCCGGCAGCCCCTCGTCCTCGGGGAAACCTGCCGTCATTGCCATAGCGAATTCATCCCCTCAAAACCCCGCACACCCACCGCATCAGCCTATCGGCCGGGGATGGCCGGGATTTCCTCCGCGGGAGCCCGGCACTCGGCCGGGACCTGCGTCTCGTGATCTCCACAGCGACCTACTGGTACGCCCCATGGCGGTCTGCGACCGACGGGGCGCGCTCCTTGATGCAACGCTAACCGGACCGCTCACCCACGCCGAAGCCGAAAGCCCACCGCGGAGGTGTCCGTGTTGCCGTCCGGCACGTTCTGAGCGACCACATGAGTATGACGCAAAAGGCGGGGGATCGGTTCCGACGAATTCCCCGCGCGCCGCTTCCGGACGGTCATCCCGCGCCCGCCCTGGCGCGCCGAAACCACCTCCGGCCTGGAGCGTCGCTCCGGCCCCCGGGGCCCCACGCGGGTCCGGAACCGGCCGCGGACACCAGGGAAGAACCCGGGTCCCACGGAGAACCCTTAGGGTCCTCAGGCAGCGGGTACCCCAAGGCCCTCGATGACCACGGCTCCCGGAAGCTCGGCGAGTGCAGCACCGGAGACCACGAGCTTGGAGGCGCGCAGCCCGCTGCCGATCACCGCGTGCGGGGTACGCGCCACGGCGGCGTCCACCAGGATCGGCCAGTCCGCCGGCAGCCCGACCGGGGTGATCCCGCCGTACTCCATGCCGGCCTGCTCCACCGCGTCCTCCTGCCGGGCGAAGGACGCCTTGCGTGCCTCGAGGTGGCGCCGGGCGACCCCGTTGACGTCCGCGCGGGTGCTCGCGAGCACCACGCAGGCGGCCATCCGCGACGTCCCGCCCCGCTTGGCGGAGATCACCACGCAGTTGGCCGACGCCTCCAGCGGGATGCCGTAGGCGGCGCAGCAGTTCGCGGTGTCGGCGAGGGCGGGGTCGATCTCGGCCACGAGCGGGTCGGCGGCGGGCGCGGCCGTCTTCCACCGGTCCAGCGCCTCGGAAACGGGTGCGGCGAGCAGGTCGCGGCGTTCGGTCGCGAGGTGGGTGTCCAGTCCCCACATGTCGGTCGTCTCCTCGTGTACGTCCATGTCGAAAGGGTGGGCCGGCGGAACCGGGCAGCAGTCCCGGGGAAGCTCCCGGGCGCGTCGCCGTCCCCGCCTATCTGCCGGAGAAGCGGGCCTTGCCCGGCCCGTGCTCGGCGAAGCTGCGCATCCCCGTCTTCTGGTCCTCGGTGGCGAACAGGGCGGCGAAGTGCTGCCGCTCGATCTCCAGGCCCGTGGCCAGGTCGGTCTCCAGCCCGCTGTCGATGGCCTGCTTGGCCGCGCGCAGTGCGAGCGCCGGGCCGTCGGCGTAGCGGGCGGCCGTCCGGACGGCCGCGGCGTAGACCTCGGCGGCCGGGACGACGGAATCCACCAGGCCGATCGCCAGCGCCTCCTCGGCGCCCACGTGGCGGCCGGTGAAGATCAGGTCCTTGGCGCGGGCCGGCCCGATGAGGCGGGGCAGGCGCTGGGTTCCGCCGGCTCCGGGGATGACCCCGAGCAGGATCTCGGGCTGGCCCAGCTTGGCGTCGTCGGCGGCCACCCGGAAATCGGCGCACAGGGCGAGCTCGCAGCCGCCGCCCAGTGCGTAGCCGGTGATGGCGGCCACCACCGGCTTAGGGATGCGCGCGACGGCGGTGAGGCAGTCCTGGAGCGCGCGGGAGTAGTCGGCCATGGCGGCGAAGTCCAGCTCCGCCATCTCCTTGACGTCGGCCCCGGCGGCGAACACCTTCTCCCCGCCGTAGAGGACGACCGCGCGCACCGAGGCGTCGGCGGCGACCGCTGCGGCGGCCTCGCCGAGTTCGGCCTGGACCTGCGCGTTGATCGCGTTCATCTTCGGCCGGTCCAGCCGGATCACCGCGACGGCCGGTGTGCCCGGATCGGTCTCCACACGTACGAGTCCACCCACGTCCGCCGCCTTCCTCGGTCGCCGTTGCCTTCCCGCTGTCTACCACGCGCGAGGTGGCCGCGGCCCGGCGGCATCGCGAGAACGCCGGAGGCGGGTGCCGGGGGATGTCAGGAGAACAGGGGCGTCCACGTGCCCAGCGCCAGGGACAGGCCGTGGGCCGCGCACAGGACGGCGACGGTGCCGGCGAGCAGCCCGGTGTCGGCCGCCCGCCACCGGCTCACCCGGGCGTGGGTGCGCCGGCCGGTCCCGAAGGAGCGCGCGTCCATGGCCGTCGCGAGCTGGGTCCCCGTGCGGATCGACCGCACGAGCAGGGCGAACACCTTGCCCGCGAAGATGGCGAGGGCGGTGGCGGGGTTGCGGCCCGCCTCCAGCCCGCGGGCGCGCCGCGCCAGCCCGAGGGTCCGCCACTGGGCCGCGAGCAGCGGCACCAGCCGCACCGCCGCGAGCACGCCGAGTGCGGGGCGCTCGGGGACCTTGAGCTTCTGCACGAGGGCGTCGGCCAGCTCGGTGGGGTCGCTGGTCAGCCCGACGAGCATCCCGGGCAGCGCGATCGCGAGCAGCCGCACGGCCGTGCCGAGCGCGGCGGCGGGGCCGCCGTCGCCGAACAGCAGGGTGACCACGCCGATCGAGGAGCCCATGAGCAGCAGCGGCAGGCCCAGGGGCACCAGCAGCCCGCGGTGCAGCCCGGCGAACGGCAGCATGAGCGCCACGGCCGCCAGGACGACCCCGCTGCTGACGGGATCGACGACCGGCACCAGCCCCGCCACCACCACCAGCGCGGCCACCACCTTCGCAGCGGGGTTGGCCCGCACCAGCCACGCCCGCGCCTCGGCGTCCTCGACGACCCCGTCCCCTAGGGCGGCGGCCCCCGTGGCCTGCGCAGAAGCGGGCATCATGCCTGCACTCCTTCCGCGGCCCCCGGAATCGGTGCGGGGGCCGACACGCGGCCGTCGGTGATGCGGAGTTCGGTGTCGGCGAGGGCGCGGAGCAGGGGTTCGTCGTGGGTGCACATGACCACCGCGCGGCCCTCCGCGCGCAGGGCGGCGAGCAGCTCGACCAGTTCGGTCCAGGACCGGGTGTCCTGGCCGAAGGTCGGCTCGTCGAGGAGCAGAACATCGGGGGCGTGGGCGGCGCCGGAGCTGAGGGCCGTGGCGACCGACAGCCGCCGCTTCTCCCCTCCGGAGAGGGTGAACGGGTGGACGCCGGCCAGCGGATCCAGGCGCAGGCGTTCCAGCAGTTCGTCGACCCATGCCGCGGTCTCCCGCTCCCCCATTCCGGCGCGCAGCGGGGCGAAGCACAGCTCGTCGCGGACCGTCCCGGTGACGAACTGGTCCTCCGCGTGCTGGAAGACCGTCCCCACGTGCCGGGACAGGGTGCGCGCCGGCCAGCGCGCGAGCGGGCGGCGGTCCGCCTCGGCGAGGCGCCCGCGCGGCAGCACCGCGCCCGCGCCGGGGCGGGCCAGCCCCGCCAGCAGCATCAGCAGGGTGGACTTGCCCGCGCCGTTGGGCCCGGTCAGCGCGGTGGCGGTTCCAGCCCGGACCTCGGCGTCGGCGGCGTTCAGCAGCGTGCGCCGCCCGGACGCCCGCCCGGCCCCGACACCGATCCCGGCGGGCGACCGCACCGTGCAGCCGGCCGCCTCGATGAGCGGGCCGCCGCCGGGCCCGGGCGCCACGCGGGGCGCGGGCTCACGCCCGGGGATCCACAGGCCCCGCCGGGCCAGGCGGTCGCCGTGCTCGGCGAAGACCTCCTGCGGGGCGCCGTCGGCGATCACCCCGCCGCCGGGCTCCACCGCCACGACCCGGTCGACCAGGGCCGCCGCGGAGCCGGCGCCGCCCACGACGTCGGCGACCCGGTGCTCCACCAGGACCATGGTGGCCTCGGTCGTCGCGGCCAGGTCCGCGAGCAGCGCGCGCACCAGGGCGGCGCCCTCGGGGTCGAGGTTGGCGGTGGGCTCGTCCAGCAGCAGCAGGCGTGGGCGCAGCGCGAGGACCCCGGCCACCACCAGGCGCTGCTTCTCCCCGCCCGAGAGGGCCGCGGTGGGGCGGCCGGTGCCGTAGGGGAACCCGACACCATCGAGGGCGGCGTGCACGCGCGGCCAGATGTCCTCGCGCGCCAGGCCGAGGTTCTCCAGGCCGAAGGCGACGTCGTCGCCCGCGCGCGCCATGACGAGCTGGGTCTCGGGGTCCTGCCCCACGAGCCCGATCCCGCCGTGCCCGCCGCCGGGCGGCGCCCCGTCGACCAGCAGGCTCCCCTCGGCGTCGCCGGTGATGGCGCCGGTGTCGCCGGTGAGCCCGGCCATGGCGTGCAGCAGCGTGCTCTTGCCCGCGCCGGAGGCGCCCAGCAGCAGGACCCGCTCGCCGGGTTCGATGGCCAGGTCGACGCCGCGCAGTGCCCATTCGCTCCGGCCCGCGTGCCGCCACCCCCAGCCCGACAGGTCGACGCGCGCGCCTCCCGGGCCGCTCACCCCTGGGCCGAGGGGAAGGGGGTCAGCGCGCCGGCCTTGGCCAGCGCCGTGGTCAGCAGCCGCCCGCCGGCGCCGGCGATGAGCGCGGCGCTGATGACGACGATGACCCCGTAGGTCACCTGGAAGGACAGTGGCAGTTCGGGGTAGTAGCGGATGTTGTCCCAGACGGCCGGGGAGAGCCCGGCCGCGGCGGCGGCGAGGACGGCCGCGCCCATGCCCCAGCGGCGGTAGCGGCCGGCCGCGAAGACGAGTTCGGGCAGCAGCCCCTGGCTGAAGCCCGCGAGGACGACGGCGACGCCCCATTGGGTGCCCAGCAGCATGGAGACGACGGCGGCGGCGGTCGAGGTGAGGACGGCGGCCCCGGGCCGGCGGATGATCAGGCCGCCCAGCACGCCCGGCAGCAGCCACACCCCGTACAGGACGGCCTGCGCGGGCGGGAAGAACAGGAAGAGGGGTTCGGTGGCGGCCCAGAGCATGCCCCAGAACCAGAAGATCACGCCGCAGGCGACGCCGAGGACCGCGGCGACGACGATGTCCACGGTGCGGTAGCGGGGGCGGGCGGGTCCGGTGTGCCCGGTGGCGGGCCCGGATGCGGTGTCACTCAACGGGAGTCCCTTCGCGTCATGAAGAACGGAGGGCCCAGGCCAAGAGCGCCGACCGGTGTCCGGTGGCGGCGTGCGCGCACGCCGCGGGACGGGCCGGTGGCGGGTCCACGACTTCCTTCGCCGGCATTATCCGGATCAGGTGTGTGAGGGTCTGCGGTCGGCGACCGCACTCTCAGCGCCGTAGCGCTCCCCTGTCGGTTGCTCCCATTATGACCGTTGCGCCGGGCGGCGGGTCAAGCGCACCCCCTGGTCCCGGCCGGCCGCCCATGATCCGCGTGACGATGATCACACCCTGCCACGGCAGGGCCGCCTCCGCGGACGTCACATCCGCACCGGTGGCGGGTAGCGGACCGCGTCGTATCCGGATGCCCGTTACGACACCCGTGACCGGGCATCGGCGGCGCGAGGGGAGGTGCCGTGACCAGATCCGAGCCGGTGCGGGCCGCCGGCTCCGCGCGCCGCGCGGCCGTGCCCGACACCTTCACCCACGAGCGCCCCCGCGACCCGCACTGGTACAAGCGCGCGGTCTTCTACGAGGTCCTCACCCGCGGGTTCCACGACTCCAACGGCGACGGCACCGGCGACCTGCGGGGACTGATCGGCAAGCTCGACTACCTCGAATGGCTGGGGATCGACTGCATCTGGCTGCTGCCGCTGTACGAGTCCCCGCTGCGCGACGGCGGCTACGACATCGCCGACCACCTGAGCATCCTCCCGGAGTTCGGGCAGATCGGCGACTTCGTCGACCTCGTGGACCAGGCCCACCGGCGCGGCATCCGGGTCATCACCGACCTGGTCATGAACCACACCAGCGACCGGCACCCGTGGTTCGCCGCATCGTGCGAGGACCCCTCGGGCCCCTACGGCGACTTCTACGTGTGGTCGGACTCCCCTGACCGCTACAACGACGCCCGCGTCATCTTCGTCGACACCGAGCCCTCCAACTGGACCTACGACCACCGCCGCGGCCAGTACTACTGGCACCGCTTCTTCGCCCACCAGCCCGACCTGAACTTCGAGAGCCCGGCGGTGCAGGACGCCATCCTGGAGGTGCTGCGCTTCTGGCTGGACCTCGGCATCGACGGGTTCCGGCTCGACGCGGTGCCCTACCTCTTCGAGCGCGACGACACCACCTGCGAGAACCTCCAGGAGACCCACGACTTCCTCAAGCGCGTCCGGGCCGAGGTCGACCGCCTCTACCCCGACCGGGTGCTGCTGAGCGAGGCCAACCAGTGGCCGGCCGACGTCGTCGACTACTTCGGCGACTTCGCATCCGGCGGCGACGAGTGCCACATGAACTTCCACTTCCCGCTGATGCCGCGGATGTTCATGGCCGTGCGCCGCGAGCAGCGCCGCCCCATCTCCGAGATCCTGGCGCAGACCCCCGAGATCCCGCGGGACTGCCAGTGGGCCATCTTCCTGCGCAACCACGACGAGCTGACCCTGGAGATGGTCACCGACGACGAGCGCGACTACATGTACGCCGAGTACGCCAAGGACCCGCGCATGCGCGCCAACGTGGGCATCCGGCGGCGTCTCGCGCCCCTGCTCGACAACGACAAGAACCAGATCGAGCTGTTCACGGCGCTGCTGCTGTCGCTGCCGGGCTCGCCGGTCCTCTACTACGGCGACGAGATCGGCATGGGCGACAACATCTGGCTGGGCGACCGCGACTCCCTGCGCACCCCGATGCAGTGGACCGCCGGCCGCAACGCCGGGTTCTCCCACTGCGACCCCGCCCGCCTGTACCTGCCGCTGGTCATGGACCCGATCCACGGCTACCAGGCGCTCAACGTCGAGTCCCAGCGCGACAACCCCGGGTCGCTGCTGAACTGGACGCGCAACATGATCCGCATCCGCAAGAGACACCCGGTGTTCGGCACCGGCGGCTTCACCGAGCTGGACGCCGGCAACCCCGCGGTGTTCGCGTTCCTGCGCGAGCACGGCGACGACCGCGTGCTGTGCGTCAACAACCTGTCGCGCTTCCCCCAGCCGGCCGGACTCGACCTGCGCCGGTTCCACGGCACCACCCCGGTCGAGTGCATGGGCGGGGAACCCTTCCCGGCCATCGGTGCCGCGCCCTACCGGCTCACCCTGCCCGGCCACGGCTTCTACTGGTTCCGGCTGCCCGCTCACGCGGAGACGGCCGGCCGTCCCTCTGGCCGATCGGATGCGACGTTGGTACCGCAATCCCCATCGAACACCGCCGAAAGTATCCGTCGAGATTCGCCCGCACGGGTGATCCCCGGCGCCTCGTCCCCTCGGTAGCGTCGCGATGCATCTCACCCCCCGACAAGGTACGGAGCCCCCCATGGAGCACACCTGGAAACGCCCGGCGGTGCCGGCGGCACCGCCACCGGCCCCCGGTACCGAGGCCGGCGGTACGCCCGCGGGCGGTCGCGGCGGCTCCCGCATCTCGGTGCTCGATGTGATCCGCGGCTTCGCGCTGTGCGGGATCCTGCTCGCCAATTTCGAGCCGGTCACCCACATGGGCTTCAACGTGCCGGTGCCCGAGGACGAGGTCCGGGTGCGCCACACCGCCGAGATCGTCCTGCTGCTGCTCGTCAACGAGCGGTTCTTCCCGATCTTCGCGTTCCTGTTCGGCATCGGGTTCGCCCTGCTCCTGGACTCCGCCACCGGCCGGCACGCCCGCCCGCGACTGGTTCTGGCGCGCAGGCTCGCGGCACTGCTCCTGCTGGGCCTGGGACACCAGGTCCTGCATCCGGGCGAGGCACTGGGGTACTACGGCTTCTTCGGGCTCGTAGTGCTGCTGCCCGCCACCTACCTGCCGCGGTGGCTGATCCTGGCCGGCGGCGCCGCGGCGACGGCACTGTCGCTGACGGTGTTCACCGGCGGGGTAACGCTCATCCCCGGCATGTTCCTGCTGGGCTTGGCGGCCGTCCGCTACCGCGTCCCGCAGACCCTCGCCGACCGCACGGGGCAGGTGGCGGCCGTGTCCGGGGTCCTGGCAGTAGCGGCGGTCGCCGCCTTCTGCTGGCACTACGCCGATATCGCCGCGAGAAGTGCAGGCATCGCCCAATCGGGCGCGGTCGCCGGGCTGCTGCTGGCGGGGGTCTACACGACCGGGCTGTGCCTTCTGATGCGCACCCCGCTGCGCGCCGCGCTGGAAGCCATCCTTGCGCCGCTGGGGCGCATGGCGCTGACCAACTACCTCACGGCCACGCTGCTGATGCTGGCCGCCGGATGGTGGTTCGGCTTCGAGGACAGCTACCAGTGGGGCGCTCTGTTCGCACTGTCGGCCGCCATCCTGGCCGCCCAGTGGGTGGCGAGCACGCTGTGGCTGCGCCGCTTCCGGTTGGGGCCGGTGGAGTGGCTGCTGCGCTGCGTCACCTGGTGGTCCGTCGTCCCGGCTGCGGCGGCCACGGCCGGCGCGGTGCCGGCGGCACCGGGCGCCGCCGCGCCGGCTCCGGACGGTGGGACGACCCGCCCATAACCCCCGTTACGGGCGCCTTGGTGAAAGCCCCGTACGTCATGACCTGCACACCTCTACGCTCGGTCACCATGAACAACGTAGAGCGAGGCAGGTTCATGTACGGGGTGCGCGTGGCCGTGCCCGCCGGGAGGGACGGCCACGCGCTGCTGTGGTTCGCGTTCTGCCCCGAGTGCCAGGTGACGGTCAACGCCGACCGGAACTTCCTGGAGGACTGCTGGAGCTGCGGGGCGCCGCTGCCGCGGCGCTTCAACTCCCGGTTCGAGACCCGGGTCGACTGGGTCCTGCTCGACGACGTCCTGCTGGGCAGGCGCCGAACCGACAACTGGTACTGCACCTGCTGCGGCACGGAGAACCCCATCCAGAGCACGTCCTGCCGCAAGTGCCGCAGATCGCGCCACTCCACCGGCACATGACCCGGCCGCGGCCCCCGCTACTTCTTGTAGTCGGAGATGTCCATGGACGCGGCGACCTCGTCGTAGAGCGCCGAGTAGCGGGTATCGGCCGACCACACGTAGACGGCGACGTCACTTTCGGGCAGGAACCACAGCCGCACCTCGAAGGTGTCACCGTTCTCGCACGTGACCTCCCACACGCGGTGGTGGGACTTCAGGCCGTCGGCGTGCTCGGTGAGGTCGTTGGGCGGGGAGGTGATCTCGGCGCCGGTGACCGCGGTGCCGCCCTCGGCCGTGGCCGCGCTGCGGCACTCCCCGGGGGCCGAAGCCCAGCCGGCCTCGGCGTCGTTGAAGGCGTTGCCCCGCTTGGGCCACCGGTTGTCGTGCCGCTCGGCCGCATGCGGCAGGACCTGGATGGACCCGTACTCGCAGTCGTTGCCCTGGTCCGGCGGGCGCATGCAGACATAGCCGTCGGTGTTGTCGATGTTCCAGTCCTCGGGCGCGTTGATCTTGACGCCCTCGACCTCGACCTCGGAGAACCCCTCGGGAGCGGGCGCCTGCGCCGCGGGCACGACTTCGCTGTACATCGCTTCGAGCGTGGGGGTGTCGCCGCCCCCGGCTCCCTCGGAGCCGCCGCCGCACCCGGCCGCGACCAGCGCCACCGCTGCGGCCGCCGCCGTGGTGAGGCCGATCCGGCCCCGGTTGAACCACACTCGACCGGACGTCCCGGGCATCAGATTCCCTTCTGAGTCCTGCGTGACGTCACCGACGATAGCGGGCGAATCCGCCTGCGCGCGCCACGCCCCCGTCGCGCGGCAGCCACTAGCCTGAGAGGCATGGTGGATGTCGCGAAGCTGCTCGATCCCGTGTCCAAGGCCCGCCGGCGGCGCAGCGCGCCACTGGTCCTGGAGATCGACCTCACCGAAGGGCTCTCGGACGAGGCGCCGGCCGACCCCCTCGGCCAGATCCTGGCCCGCCGCCACCAGCGGCTGTCCGATCTCATCGAGGGCATCCGCCGCGGCGCGCACGACCCGCGCGTGGTGGCGCTGGCCGCGCGGATCGACGGCCGGCCCCTGGGCTTCGCCCGCGTGCAGGAGCTGCGCGCGGCGGTGGTGGCGTTCCGCGCCGCCGGGAAGCCCACCGTGGCCTGGAGCGAGTCGTTCGGCGACTTCGGGCCCGGAACGGTCCCCTACTACCTCGCGACCGCGTTCGAGGAGATCGCGCTGCTGCCCACCGGGCTGGTGGGGCTGACCGGGCTGGGCATGCACACCACGTTCTTCCGCTCGGCCATCGACAAGCTCGGCGTGGAGTACCAGGCCGGTGCCCGCCACGAGTACAAGAACGCCGTGAACGTCTTCACCGAGACCGGCTACACCGACGCCCACCGCGAGGCCGCCGGGCGCATCGTGGAGTCGCTGGGCGAGCAGGTGGTCGAGGGCATCGCCGAGGGCCGCGGGCTGGCGCCCGAGCGCGTGCGCGAGCTCACCGACCGCGGCCCGCTGCTGGCCGAGGAGGCCCTCGAAGCGGGCCTGGTCGACCGCCTCGCCTACCGCGACGAGGTCTACGCCGACCTGCTCGGCCGGTTCGGCGACGGCTCCCGCGCCGGAGCGGGGGCGCGCCTGCGATACGTCACGCGCTACCACCACCGCCACGCGGTGGCCTCCCGGGTCTCCGTACGCAGCCGCGGCCACATCGCCCTCATCTCGGGGATCGGCACCATCGCCACCGGCCGCAGCCGCCGCTCCCCGCTGGGCGGCGGTGCCACCATGGGCTCCGACACCGTGACGGCGGCCTTCCGCGCCGCCCGCGAGGACGACGACGTCAAGGCCGTGGTGTTCCGGGTCGACAGCCGCGGGGGCTCCGCGGTGGCCTCCGACATCATCCGCCGCGAGGTCGCCCTGACCCGCGACGCCGGGACCCCCGTGATCGTCTCCATGGGCGACTTCGCCGGCTCCGGCGGCTACTACATCGCGCTGGGCGGCGACCTCATCGTGGCCCAGCCGGGCACCCTCACCGGCTCCATCGGCGTCTACGCCGCCAAGCCCGTGCTGACCGGGCTCATGGACCGGCTGGGGGTCTCCAGCGACTCCGTCGACGGCGCCGCCCACGCCGGGATGTTCGGCACCGACCGCGGCTTCTCCGAGTCCGAGTGGGAGCGGATCAACGCGATGCTCGACAGCATCTACCGCGACTTCACGGGCAAGGTCGCCGAGGCGCGCGGCATGACGCCCGAGGCCGTCCACGAGGTCGCGCGGGGCCGGGTGTGGACGGGCCGCGACGCCCGCGAGCGCGGGCTGGTCGACGAGCTGGGCGGGCTGGAGACCGCGGTGCGCCTGGCCCGCGAGAAGGCCGGGCTGCCCGGCGCCGGGCTGCGCCCCTACCCCAGCACGGGCCCGCTGGAGCGGCTGATCCCGGCGGAGTCCAGCGAGGACCGCGCGGCGGCGCCGCAGGGGCGGCTGGACGCATGGGGGTCGCTCGCGGAGATCTCGGCGCGCCTGGGCCTGCCGGCGGCGGGGCCGCTGGCCATGCCCGGCAGCTGGGAGATCGGGTGAGCCCCGGGGAGTTCACCGAGGCGATGTCGCGGTTCGCGACCGGGGTGACCGTGGTGACGGTGCGCGAGGGCCGCGACGACATCGGGAGCACGGCGACCGCCTTCACCTCGGTGTCGGCCGAGCCGCCCACGGTGATGCTGGGCGTGCTGGCGTCGAGCTACCTGGCCGAGGCGATCGACCTCGCCGGGGGGTTCGCGGTCAACGTCCTGGGGTCGGGCCACCGGGCCCTGGCCGGCCGGTTCGCCGCCGAGGGCCGCCCCAGCGCGCGGCTCCTGCTGGCCGGCGAGGCGCACCACCGGGGAGAACACACGGGCGCCCTGATCCTGGACACCGCCCTCGCCGCCCTGGAATGCCGGGTCGCGACCCGGGTGGCGGCCGGCGACCACGTGGTCTACCTGGCATCGGTGGAATCGCTGCCCGGGACCGGCGCTCCGGAGCCCGGCGCGTCTCCGCTGGTCCGGTACGCGGGACGGTACCGCTCCCTCGCGCAGCAGCAGGGACCCGCTTCCCCCCAATGACGAGTGGATCTTCTCTAGAGCGGTAAGACTTGCCCGTCCGGTTGTGACCCCAACCTTGACCCCGGCGCTAGTGCCGCCGCGGGGCGGTCGGCAGTCCAATAGGACCCATGGACGGCTTCTATACGGTGCTCGGGATCCTGGCGGTCGGACTCGTCCTCGCCATGATCCTGTGACGGCTCGCTGAGGGCCCTCCGGCCCCACTTCACAACGGCTTGCAGGCCCCAACGATAGGGAACCGTTAAGCGTCCCCACCGGGCACCCCGCGGCCCGGGGCGTGCAGGGCCGGACCCCCGTTGCACCGGGGTCCGGCCCTGCACGTCGGCTCCGGGTCAGGCCAGGCCGGCCTGCTGCAACCAGTCGGCGGCCACGTCGTCGGCCTCCTCGTGGTCCACCTCCACCCGCTGGTCCAGCTCGGTCAGCTGCTCGGTGGTGAGCTCCGCCGACACCGCGTTGAGCGCCGCCCGCGCGGTCTCGTCGACCGATTCTCCGTGGATCAGGGGGGTCACGTTCTGCGAGCCGAACACGTTCTCCGGGTCCTCCAGCGCGACGTAGTCGCCCGAGGTGAAGGCCGCGTTGGTGGTGAACAGGTTGGCGGCCTGCACGTCGCCGTCGGCGAGCGCCTGGACGAGCAGGTTGCCCTCAAGGGGCGTGAACTCCCCGAACTCCACCCCGTAGGTCTCGGCCAGCCCGGGAACGCCCTGGGGCCGGGTCTCGAACTCGGCGGGGGCGCCCAGCGTCATGTCCGGGGCCGCCTCGGCCAGGTCGGCGATGGTCTCCAGCCCCTCCGCCTCGGCGGTCTCGCGGGTAACCGTCACCGAGTCCTTGCTCTCGGCGGCGGCGGAGTCGAGGATCTCCAGCCCCTCGGGCAGGGCCTCCTCGATCGCGGCGTTGGTGGCCTCGGTGTCGCCCGCTACGGCGTCGGGGTCGAGGTAGAACAGGATGCCGCCGTTGTACTCGGGGAACACCGACAGGTTGCCCGACTCCACCTGGTCGTAGTAGACCTCGCGGCTGCCGATGTCGAGCTGCTTCTCCACGGTCACGCCCTCGGCCTCCAGGGCCTGGGCGTAGATCTCGGCCAGCAGGATGCTCTCGGGGAAGTTGGCCGAGCCGACGACGACCGCGCCGTCGGCGCCGCCCCCGCCACCGCCGCTCTCGTAGGGATCGTCGCCGGCGCAGGCGGTGGCCGCCAGCATGAGGGGCACTCCGGCGATCGCCAACCGCGTCGCTATGCGCATGACGTACCTCTTCTGTCGTTCGGTCGAAGGTTGCGGCGGACATCCGCGGGCCGGCCGCGGCGTCGCCGGGGTTCAGGGGGTGGCGGCGGGCCGGGCGCGCAGGCCCTTGGCCACGACCACGCGGCGCAGCAGCGCGAACAGACCGGTGACGACCAGAGCCAGCACCACGACGAGCAGGGACCCGCCGAGGATCATCTCGATCTCCCGGCGCGACTGGCCGTCGACGATGTAGCGGCCCAGGCCGCCGATACCGACGTAGGCGGCGATGGTGGCGGTGGCGACCACCTGGATGGCGGCGGTGCGCAGGCCCACCAGGATCAGGGGCAGGGCGATGGGCAGCTCCAGCCGGAACAGGACTTCGGGGCCGCGCATGCCCATGCCCTGCGCCGCGTCGCGCAGCTGCGGGTCGACGCCGCGCACCCCTTCGTAGGTGTTGACCAGGATCGGCGGGACCGCCAGCGCCACCAGGGCCACCAGCACCGGGGCCAGCCCCAGGCCCAGGCCGAGCACCACCAGGGTCAGCACCCCGATGGTGGGCAGCGCCCGGGCGAAATTGGCGAGGGTGATGGCGGCGAACCCGCCGCGCCCGGTGTGGCCCGTGAGCAGGCCGACGGGGATCGCGATGAGGGCGGACAGGCCCAGGCCGAGGACGGAGTACAGCACGTGCTCGCCGAACCTCGCGGGGATCCCGGCGGAGCCGGTCCACTGCTCGGGCCGGGTGAACCACTCGACGACGTCGAAGATCATGCGGGCGCCCCCTTCTTCGCACCTGCCGCGGCACCGGTGCGCGCCGCCGCGGTCGCCGCCGCCCCGCGCCCGCGGGTCCAGGGGGTGAGCCACCGCTGGAGCAGGACGAGCAGGGCGTCGGCGACGAAGGCGAGCGCCACCGACAGCACGACGCCGACGATCACGGGGGCCGCGAAGTTGCGGCGGAAACCGTCGGTCAGGATGATCTGGCCCAGGCCGCCCAGGCCCACCAGCGAGGCCACGCTGACCATGCTGATGGTCGCGACGGTGGCCACCCGCAGGCCCGCGATGATGACCGGGAGGGCCACCGGCAGCTCCACCCGCACCAGCCGGCGCAGCGGGCTGAAGCCCATGGCCACAGCGGCCTGGCGGACGTGGTCGGGGACCTGGCGCAGCCCGTCGACGACGTTGGGCACCAGGATCGCCAGCGTGTACAGGGCCAGGGGGACGATCGCGGTCAAGGGGCTGAACCCGGTGTAGGGCAGCAGCAGGAAGAACAGGGCGAGCGAGGGCACCGCGTAGAGGACATTGACGCCGGTCAGCAACGACGGGTAGACGCGGGGCCAGCGCGCGGCGAACACGCCCAGCGGCAGCGCCAGGGCCAGCCCCAGCACGACGGGCACGACCGACAGCTGGACGTGTTCGAGCAGGCGGGGGCCGATCGGGTCGTCGAGGTTGGACACCGTCCAGTTCCAGACCTCGGCCACGCCTCCGGGGTCAGCCATTGTCGCCCACCGCGGCGGGGTGGCCGTCGGCCTCGCCCACCGACCAGATGGCCGCGCCGAGGTCGGCCTGGGAGACGACGCCGATGACGGTGCCGTCGGCCCCGACCCCGACCGCGCGCCCGGCCGGTGAGAGGACGGCGGCGTCGAGCGCGGCGCGCAGCGAGTCGGTGGGGACGGTGAAGATGTGGCCGTAGCCGATGAGGTCGACGCCGGACAGGGCGCTGCCCGGGTCGAGGCTCGCGAGGTGCTCGGCGGCGATCCAGCCCAGCGGGAGCCGGCCGGTATCGGTGACCAGCAGCCAGGGCTCGCCGGTGGCGGCGGCGACGTCCCCGGCCTCGGCGGCGGTCGCGGTGTCGGTGACGATGATGTCGCTGCGCAGGGACAGGTCGCGGGCGGGGAAGAAGGACAGCCGCCGCACCCCGCGGTCGTAGCCGATGAAGTCCTCGACGAAGGCGTCGGCGGGCTCGGCGAGCAGCTTCTCGGGGGGCGCGAGCTGGGCGAGCCGGCCGCCGGTGCGGAACACCGCGATGGCGTCGCCGAGCCTGACGGCCTCGTCGATGTCGTGGGTGACGAAGACGATGGTCTTGTGCAGCTCCTGCTGGAGCCGGAGCAGTTCGTCCTGGAGGCTCGTGCGCACCAGGGGGTCGACCGCGCTGAAGGGCTCGTCCATGAGCAGGATGGGCGGGTCGGCGGCGAGCGCGCGGGCGACCCCCACGCGCTGCTGCTGTCCGCCGGAGAGCTGGTGGGGGTAGCGCTTCTCCTGGGCGGGCTCCAGCCCGACCAGCTCCATCAGCTCGCGGGCGCGGGCCCGGGCCTGGGCCTTGGGGGTGCCCAGCAGCAGCGGGACCGTCGCGATGTTGTCGACGATGGTGCGGTGCGGGAACAGGCCGGCCTGCTGGATGACGTAGCCGATGGAGCGGCGCAGGGTGGCGGGGTCCTTGCCGCGGATGTCCTCGCCGTCGATGGAGATGGTGCCGCCGGTGGGTTCCACCATGCGGTTGATCATGCGCAGGGCGGTGGTCTTCCCGCTGCCCGAGGAGCCGACCAGGACCGTGGTGCGCCCGGTGGGGATCTCCAGATCCAGGTGGTCGACGGCGACGGTGCCGTCGGGGTAGTGCTTGCTGACACCCTCGAAGGTGATCATGTTGCTGGTCGTGTCCTTCTTCCGGGCGTGCTGCGGCGGGTCCGGTCTCTCCGGCGGTCGGTCATGGGGTCGCTTTTTCCCTTGTTTTCAGGTTGGCAAACCAGGAATTTACCCGACATCACCCCAAAGGTGTCCGGGCGGCCGGGCGGGTGCCCGGCCGCCCGTCCGGCGGCGCACGGCTCAGGCGCGCGCGGCGACCCAGCCGGCCAGCGGTGAGAGTCCATCGAGCACCACATCGGCGCGCTTGGCGTCGGGCCGCCCGCTGTGCAGGTAGCCGAGCATCCCCCGCCGCACCAGAGCGGCGGACATCCCCGCCTCCTTGGCGGGCAGGACGTCGTTGTCGAGGCGGTCGCCGACGTAGAGGATCTCGCCGGGCGCGTGCCCGGTGACCTCCAGCACCCGGTCGAAGAACGCCGGGTCGGGCTTGGAGACGCCCCAGTCGTCGGAGACGTGGATCTGGTCGGCGGGCAGGTCCATGGCGCGCAGAGCGGGGCCGGCGGAGGAGGGCTGGTTGCCGGCGATGACGACGCCCAGGCCCAGGGCGCGCAGTTCGCCCAGGGAGCCGCGGACGTCGGGGTAGAGGTCGTCTGCGTCGAACGACTCCCGCAGCGACTCGGGTTCGGCGGCGAGCCAGGCTGCGGTCTCGATGTCGAGCCGGAAGTCCGGCTTGACCAGGCGGAAGGCGTCGATGAGGGGGCGGCCTTCGGCCAGGACGGCCCCCAGCAGGCCGAAGAAGGCCAGCCGCGGGACGCCGAGGCGGTCGGCCCAGCGCCCGAAGATGCGCGTTTCGTCGATCAGGGTCTCGCCGACGTCGAACACCACACTGCGAATCGTCACGAAAGGGACGCTAACACGGCGGGGCCGCCATGATCGGCGCGGCTCGCCACCCCTTCCCACCGGCGATCAGTCCTCGGGCGGCGGGCGCAGCACCGCGAAGGCGTCGGTGATCTCCAGCCGGCGGGTGCGGAACCGGAACACCGCGGCGGGGCGGCCGCCGGAACGCCCCGAGGGGACGGACCGGCCGGTCTCCTCGATCTGGCCGCGGCGCAGGAGCACCCGGCGCAGGTTGGTGGCGGCGACGTCGTGGCCGAGCGCGGCGCGGTAGTAGCGCGACAGCTGCGACATGGTGAACTCCGGCGGGGCGAGCGCGAAGCCGACGTTGGTGTAGGACAGCTTGGCGCGCAGCCGCCGGCGCCCGGAGTGGACCATGGCGGCGTGGTCGAAGCCCATGGGCGGCAGGTCGGATGCGGGGTGCCAGCTCGTGTCGCACGGGATGACGGGGTCGATGCCGGCGGGGACCAGCCCCAGGTAGGCGGTGGCCAGCATGCGGCCGTAGGGGTGGCGGTCGGGTTCGCCGCGGGTCTCGAGCTGCTCCAGGTGGGTGAGATCACGCACATCGACCTTCTGCGCGAGCTGGCGCCGCACGGATTCGCCGAGGCCTTCGAGGTCGCCCAGCCGGCCGCCGGGCAGCACCCAGCGGCCCTCGAAGGGCGGCCGGGCCCGGCGCCACAGCAGCACGCTCAGGCGGTCGTCGCGGATCTGGAGGACCACGGCCAGGACCTCGTGGGCGGCCATGGCGGCGAGCCGCGGCTCCGCCGGGCCGTCGGCCGCGCCGGTGGCGTGGCCGACGGGGGTGCCGCCGCCGTCGCTGATGCCGTCAATGCCGTCGATGTCCGCCCCTGTCCCTCCCATGAGTCACCATGTTAGGCTGCGTGGAGTTTTTGCCTGAAAGGCATTAACTGGCAGTGGGGGATCGCCCACAGCCAGGAGGCCGCCGCACGGCTCCACCGGGCGGCGCCACGGCCGAAGGAAACACCACATGGCACCGGTCACCGCCCCGGCGGACACCATGACCAGACACGAGTGGGCCGCCGAGGTCCGCCGCCTGGCCCGGGAGCGCGACGCCGTCATCCTCGCGCACAACTACCAGCGGCCCGAGATCCAGGACGTCGCCGACCACACCGGCGACTCCCTGGCGCTGTCGCGGCTGGCGGCGAGCGTGGAGGCGAGCACCATCGTCTTCTGCGGCGTGCACTTCATGGCCGAGACCGCCAAGATCCTCTCCCCCGAGAAGACCGTGCTGCTCCCCGAGCCGGAGGCCGGCTGCTCCCTCGCCGACACCATCACCGCCGACGACGTGCGGGCCTGGCGGGCCGAGCACCCCGATGCGGTCGTCGTCGCCTACGTCAACACGACCGCGGCGGTGAAGGCCGAGACCGACATCTGCTGCACCTCCTCCAACGCCGCCGATGTCATCCGGTCCATCCCCGAGGACCGCGAGATCCTCTTCCTGCCCGACCAGTTCCTGGGCGCGCACGTCAAGCGGGTGACCGGGCGCGACAACATCCACGTGTGGATGGGCGAGTGCCACGTGCACGCCGGCATCGACGGCGCCACGCTGCGCGAGCGGGTCGCCGCCGAGCCCGGCGCCGAGCTCTACGTCCACCCCGAGTGCGGCTGCGCCACCTCGGCGCTGTACCTGGTGGGGTCGGGCGCCGTGCCCCAGGAGCGCGTCAAGGTGCTGTCCACGGGCGGGATGCTGTCGGCGGCCGAGAGCACCACGGCCGGCAAGGTCCTCATCGCCACCGAGACGGGCATGCTGCACCAGCTGCGCGCGGCCAACTCCACGACCGTCTTCGAGCCGGTCAACCCGCGCGCCGAGTGCCACTACATGAAGATGATCACGGCGGAGAAGCTGCTGGGCGCGCTGCGCGCGGGCACCACCGAGATCACGGTCGACGCGGCCACCGCGTCGAAAGCGCGCCGTTCGGTGGAGCGGATGGTGGAAATCGGCTCGCCGTCTCGCGGAGGCGAATGACCTGGCCCTCGGGAGGTGACATAATTCTTACCCTCCGGCCACAGCTCAACCGCATCCCAGGTGCCGACCCCTGGAGATCGCTAGCGTGATCCGGACAACTCCGGCTTATCACCACGCTTGCGGTGCCCGCCGGAGTACGCGTGTCGCGCTTTTGGGAGGGGACGTGACAACGCACGCCGATATCGGGCGTCACCATGCCGACACCGGGGCGGAGGTCTTGGCGCTGCTGCGCACCGGCAGCGGCCACCGCCGCTGCTACGACGCCTTCGCCCCGGACCTGTACCGCTACTGCTGGACCCTGCTGGGGCCCGACCAGGGCGAGGAGCCCGATCGGGCCGGCGCGGCCGTGCGCCACGCGCTGCTCGCCGCCGCGCACGTCGCGCCCGAACTGGGCGACGACGGGCCGGGCGAACTGCGGCCGTGGCTGTTCGCGCTGGCCCGCGCCGCGGCGCGGCTGCGCGGGTTCAGCCCGCGCTCGCCCTACGCCGACCTGGCCACGGCCGACAGCGAGAAGCCCGCCGTCGAGCTGGCGCGGCGGCTGCCGCCCAGCCACCGCGAGCTCCTGGAGCTGCGCCTGCGCCACGGGCTGGCGCCCGGGGACATCGCCCGGCTGCTCGGCCTGGCCGAGGAGACGGCACGGGAGCTCTGCGCGTCGGCGATCGCCCGCGCGGCCGAGACCCTGTCCGCGCTGCCCGCACCGCCGGCCGCCGCGCCCGGCGAGAACACCGAAGGCGCCGGGAGCACCGAGGAGGGCGCCGGCGGGGACGTCGGCGCGGAGCGCACCGTGCGCGCGTTCCTCGCCGCGCTCGACCCGCCCGGCCCGCCCGCCACGCTGCGCTCCGTCGTCCTGCGCGACTGCGCGAGCCCGCTGGGCGGCCCCGAGCGCCGGGCGGCGGCGACCGCGCTGGCCCCCCTCGACGCCGACGGCTACCCGCTGCACCGCGACCGGCCCGCACCGGTGGCCGGCGCACAGCCGGCCGGAACGGCCCGGCCCGCACCGGTCGCCGCCGAGGCCGGGTCCAGAGCCGCGAGCGGAACCGCGGGCAACTGCGGATCCGGGCACGAGGACGGAACGCGGACCGACGACGATACCGACGAGGACATGACCGCACTCGACAGCGACTCCCGGGCCACGGCCGCCATACCTGCCGGGAGCCGGCGGGCGTTGCCCGCCGACCGCATCACCACCCGCGACGTCGCCGCAGGCCCGCCCGAGCAGATCGCCGAACTCGGTTCGCCGCACGCCGGGCCCGATGACGACGACCCGCCCCGGCGGCTGGGGCCGGCGGGCGCCGGGCTGATCGGCGCGGTCATCCTGGCCGCCACGTGGGGCGCCATGGCGCTGCTGGGCCAAGGGGGCGGCGAGACGGTCGATCCCGGCATGCCCGGCAGCGTCCTGCCCTTCCCGATCGCGGGCGACGACGGCGACTCCACGATCTCCGACCCCGCCCACGCCCCCCACCCCTCACACGAGCCCGGCGCGTCGCGCGTTCCGGGTGAGGCGGCGGCCGAAGCGGCCGAGACGGTGCCCCCCGCCGACAACGGCGAGGAGCACGCGCCCGCGATCCCCCCGGCGGACACGGCCCCGGCCGACCCCGCCCCCGAGCCCACGGCCTCCCCCAGCCCCTCCCCCGAGCCTCCGGCCGCGCCGTCGCCACCGGAGGAGGCGCCGCCCGGCGAGGGCGACGCCCCCGAGGAGCCGCGCAGCCCGGTCGGCCGCTTCTTCGACGACCTCACGGGCCTGTTCCTCCCGAGGGGATGACGGACCGCCGGGCCCGCGTCGTGGCCCGGCGGGGCCCTCCGTGAATCTCAGCCGAGGAAGGCGCGCAGGAGGGCCGTGGTGCCGTCGACGTGCTCGGTGACAGCCGTGCGGGCGGCCTCGGGGTCGCGGTCGCGGATGGCGTCGACGATCGCGATGTGCTGCACGCGGCTGTGCTCCAGGTTCTTGGCGAGCATGGGCATCGCGTCGAGGAGTTCGTTGAGCTTCATCCGGGTCTCGGCCAGGGCCGCCGTGAGGGAGGCGGAGCCGGTGAGCTCGGCGATGGTGAGGTGGAACGCCGTGTCGCGGCGGCGGTAGTCGTCGATGGTGGCGTCGTCGGCCTCGGCCAGGCGGGCGAGCAGGGTCTGCTCCTGGCCGGGGGTGAGGCCGGCCGCCGCCAGCCGGACCGCGGCGCCGACCTCCAGCACCTGGCGGAAGGTGAACAGGTCCTCCAGTTCGCCGCCCATGGCGCGCAGCTGGCGGCGGACTTCGTCGCGGCTGGGGCGCGGGGGGATGTAGGTGACGAAGGTGCCGCCGAAGCGGCCCCGGCGCGACTCGACGTAGCCGGACTCCTGGAGCGCGCGGATGGCCTCGCGCAGGGTGATGCGGCTGACCCCGAGCCGCACCGCGAGGTCGCGCTCAGCGGGGAAGCGCTCCCCGCGCGCCACGACACCGAGCTTGATGGCGGCGAGCAGCCGCTCGACCGTCTCCTCGAACGCGTTGCCCGCCCGCACCGGGCGGAAGACGGCGTCGGCCACCGGCTCATCGGACTCCGCGCCCGATCCGGCCCGCCCCTCGGACACGCCCACACCGTCCTCTGTCTGCTGCACGTCGCCCCCTGCATCGGGCGCCCGCTGATCGGGCCCCGCACACTCCTAACAGTAGGCGGCCTGCTCAGTTGAGCTCGGACTCCGCGCGCTCCAGGATCGCGAACTCCTCCTCGGGCGCGTTGGCCACCAGGCGGTGGCGGGAGTAGAACCAGAAGTAGGCGAGGAAGACGGCGAAGATCCCGGCCGTGATCAGCGCGCCGACGATGTCCACGAAGAACGTGGCGACGACCGCGCACAGCGCCAGCACCAGGGCGGTACCGGTGGTGACGACCCCGCCGGGGGTGCGGTAGGGGCGGGCCAGGCCGGGTTCGCGGCGGCGCAGGACGATGTGCGACACCATCATGAGCGTGTAGGAGACCGTGGCGCCGAAGACGGCGATGTTGATGAGCTGGTCGCCATTGGCCACGACGGTGGCCAGGACGAATCCGATGGTCCCCGGCACGATCAGCGCCATGTAGGGGGTCTGCCGCTTGCCGGTGACCGACAGCCACCGCGGCAGGTACCCGGCGCGCGAGAGAGCGAAGAGCTGGCGGGAGTAGGCGTAGATGATGGAGAAGAAGGAGGCCACCAGGCCGGCCAGGCCGATGTAGTTGACGATGTCGGCCAGCACGGTGTCGTCGCCGTGGACGCTGCGCAGCGCCTCGGGCAGGGGGTTGGTCGACTCCGCCATGAGGGCGGCCCCCGCCCCGCCCGGTGCGAGCACCAGCATGAGGGTGGCGGTGACCAGCAGCACGACCATGGCGCCGATGATCCCGCGGGGCATGTCGCGCTTGGGGTCGCGGGCCTCCTCGGCGGCGAGCGGCACCCCTTCGACCGCCAGGAAGAACCAGATCCCGAACACGAACGCGCCCAGCGCCCCGGCGAAGCCGTAGGGCAGGAACGCGCTGGCGCCGGCGGCGCCGGTGGGGGCGATGTCGAACAGGTTGGCGGGGTCGAACCCCGGGACCATGCCCACGACGAAGACCACCAGCGCGACCACGGCCACCCCGGTGATCGCGAACATCAGCCGCAGCGCCTCCCCCACGCCCCACAGGTGGATGCCGACGAAGACGGCATAGCAGGCGAGGTAGACCGGCCAGCTGTTGGTGATCCCGAACAGCCCGAGCGCCTCGACGTAGCCGCCGATGAAGACGGCGATCGCGGCCGGGGCGATGGCGTACTCGATCAGGATGGCGGTTCCGGTGGCGAACCCGCCGAGCGGCCCGAGCGCCCGCCGCGCGAAGCCGTAGCCCGCTCCCGCGGTGGGCAGGGCCGAGGCGAGTTCGGCCAGGCCGAGCACCATGAACAGGTACATGGCCCCCATGAGCAGCGTGGCGATGAGCAGCCCGCCCCAGCCGCCCTCGGCGAGCCCGAAGTTCCAGCCGGCGAAGTCGCCGGAGATGACGTAGGCGACGCCGAGGCCGGCGAGCAGGACCCACCCGGCTGCGCCGCGGCGCAGCCGGCGCTGGTCGAGGTACTCCGTGCTCTCGCGGGCGTATTCGGCGCCTTGGACGTGGACGGGGCGGCCGGTGGTGTCGTCGGGCATGGGCGCTCCTCACTCGGAGGACGGAGGGGAAAGGTATAAGGTCGGTCCTTTGGCTTATGGTTCCGCGACTATGCGCCCGCCGCCGGACGCCTGTCAAGGGGTGGGAACCACCCGTCACCAGGATCTCCCCGGCCGCCGTCATCTCGGGTTACGCAGGGTTTTCCGGCTCGTTTCGGCCCGGCCGCTCCATTGACATCTGTGCGCGCCGCGTGCTTCCATCCGACCAATGGTCTGGTCCTGGACCTTAAAGGCCGCCGCGGTGCCCCCGTGGCCCGGCGAGAGGAGCCCCAGGTGCACACCGACGACCGCGGTCCCGCACTGACGGTGGAACGGCTGCGCGCCGACGTGGAGTCGGGCGCGATCGACACCGTCCTGGTCGCCTTCACCGACATGCAGGGGCGGTTGCAGGGCAAACGGTTCTCGGGCCGGTTCTTCTGCGAGGAGGTGCTGCACGGCGGCACCGAGGGGTGCGACTACCTGCTCGCGGTCGACGTCGAGATGAACACGGTCGGCGGCTACGCCTCATCGTCCTGGGAGACCGGCTACGGCGACTTCGCGATGGTCCCCGACCTCGCCACCCTGCGCCGCACCCCCTGGCAGGAGGGCGCCGCAATGGTCACCGCCGACCTGCACCGCCACGACGGCTCCCCGGTGGCGGTGTCGCCGCGCCAGATCCTGCGCCGCCAGACCGACCGGCTGGCCGAACGGGGCTGGCGGGCCATGGTCGGCACCGAGCTGGAGTTCATCATCTACCGCGACTCCTACGAGGACGCCTGGAACCGCGGCTACCGCGACCTCACGCCCGCCAACCAGTACAACGTCGACTACTCGGTGCTGGGCGGGGCGCGGGTCGAGCCGCTGCTGCGCCGCATCCGCAACGAGATGACCGGCGCCGGGCTCTACGTGGAGTCGGCCAAGGGCGAGTGCAACCTCGGCCAGCACGAGATCGCGTTCCGCTTCGACGAGGCCGTGCGCACCTGCGACCACCACAACGTCTACCGCAACGGTGCCAGGGAGATCGCTGCGCAGGAGGGCGCGTCGATCACCTTCATGGCCAAGCCCAACGCCCGCGAGGGCAACTCCTGCCACATCCACATCTCCCTGCGCGGCGACGACGGCGCCCCCGTCCTGGCCGAGGGCGAGGGCCTGTCCGCCACCGGCCGCCACTTCCTCGCCGGCCAGCTGGCGGCCCTGCGGGAGCTGACCCTGTTCCTCGCGCCCAACATCAACTCCTACAAGCGCTACGTGCCCGGCAGCTTCGCGCCGACCTCGGTCGCCTGGGGCGTCGACAACCGCACCTGCGCGCTGCGGCTGGTCGGGCACGGCGGGAGCCTGCGCGTGGAGAACCGGGTGCCCGGCGGCGACGTCAACCCCTACCTCGCGGTCGCCGCCCTGATCGCCGGTGGGCTGAAGGGCATCGACAAAGGGCTGGAGCCGGGCGAGCCCTGTACCGGCAACGCCTACACCTCGAACGCGCCGACCGTGCCCACCACCCTGCGCGAGGCGCTGGAGCTGTGGGAGAACAGCGAGCTCGCGCGCGAGGCGTTCGGCGACGACGTCGTCGACCACTACGCCAACTACGCGCGGGTCGAACTCGCCGCCTTCGACTCCGCCGTCACCGACTGGGAGCTCTACCGCGGCTTCGAGCGGCTCTGAACGGGAGGGACCCGCACATGCACGCACCGGCCGGCCATCCGGTGATCGACCCGGCGACCGAAGAGGTGGTCGCCTCCGTCGCCCTGGCCTCCGTCGAGGAGACCGACGACGCCGTGGCGCGCGCCCGGGCGGCTTTCCCCTCGTGGCGGGCCGTCGCCCCCGGAGAGAGGGCGCGGCTGCTGCGCGCCGTCGCCGAGCGGATCGACGCCTGCATCGACGAGCTCGCCGACCTGGAGGTGCGCAACGCCGGCCACCCCCGCGCGCAGGCCCGCGGCGAGGCCGCCAACGCGCGCGACGTGTTCACCTACTACGCGGCCGCCCCCGAGCGCGCCGCGGGCCGGCAGATCCCGGTGCCCGGCGGGTGGAGCGTCACCTTCGCCGAACCGCTGGGCGTGGTGGGGGTGATCGTCCCCTGGAACTTCCCGATGCCGATCCTGGCCTGGGGCGCGGCCCCGGCGCTGGCGGCGGGCAACACCGTCATCGTCAAGCCGGCGGAGCTGACCCCGCTGACCGCGATCCGCATCGGCGAGCTCGCACGCGAGGCCGGCCTGCCCGACGGCGTGCTCCAGGTGCTCCCCGGCGCCGGGCCGGTGGCCGGCGAGCGGCTGGTGCGCCACCCCGATGTCGCCAAGATCGCCTTCACCGGCTCCACCGCCGTGGGCAAGCGGATCATGGCCGCCTGCGCCGCCGACGTCAAGCGCGTGACCTTGGAGCTGGGCGGCAAGAGCGCCAACATCGTCTTCGCCGACGCCGACCTGGAACGGGCGGCGGCCACCGCGCCCTACGGCGTCTTCGACAACGCCGGCCAGGACTGCTGCGCGCGCTCCCGCATCCTGGTGCAGCGCCCGGTGTTCGACCGCTTCATGGAGCTGCTGGAGCCCGCGGTGAAGGGCGTCGCCGTCGGCGACCCCCGCGACCCCGGCACCGAGATGGGGCCGCTGATCTCCGCCGCCCACCGCGAGAAGGTCGCCTCCTACGTCCCCGACGGCGCGCCGGTGGCCTTCCGCGGCACCGCCCCCGGCGGCCCCGGGTTCTGGTTCCCGCCGACCGTGCTGATGCCCGCGGACGCCGCCGACCCCGCGTTCCGCGAGGAGATCTTCGGCCCCGTGGTGTCGGTCCTGCCGTTCGACGGCGAGGACGACGCACTGCGCCTGGCCAACGACACCCCCTACGGGCTGGCGGGCTCGATCTGGACGCGTGACATCGGGCGGGCGCTGCGCGTGGCCCGGGGCGTTGCGGCCGGCAACCTGTCGGTCAACTCGCACTCGGCGGTGCGCTACTGGACCCCCTTCGGCGGGGTCAAGCAGTCGGGGATCGGGCGCGAGCTGGGCCCCGACGCGCTGGAGGGGTTCAGCGACACCAAGACGGTGTTCCTCTCCGACGACACCTGACCGCGAACGGCATGGGAGGCACAGGGATGCAGAGGTTCGAGGGCCGCGTGGCGGTCGTCACCGGCGCGGGCAGCGGGATCGGCCGGGCGAGTGCGCTGCGGCTGGCCGGCGAGGGCGCCACCGTCGTCGCGGTGGACCTGGACGAGGCCACCGGCACGGCGGTCGCCGAGGAGACCGGCGGGATGTTCATCCGCGCCGATGTCACCGACCCCGAGGCGGTGGAGGGCGTCTACGCGAGCGCGCACGCCGCCTACGGCAGCGTGGACGTCGCCTTCAACAACGCCGGGATCTCGCCGCCCGACGACGACTCCATCCTCGACACCGGCCTGGAGGCGTGGCGCCGCGTGCAGGAGGTCAACCTCACGTCGGTGTACCTGTGCTGCAAGCACGCGCTGCCCTACATGCGCGCCCAGGGCCGGGGCGCCATCGTCAACACCGCGTCGTTCGTGGCCACAATGGGGGCGGCGACCTCGCAGATCTCCTACACCGCCAGCAAGGGCGGGGTCCTGGCGCTCAGCCGTGAGCTGGGCGTGCAGTTCGCGCGCGAGGGCATCCGGGTCAATGCGCTCTCCCCGGGGCCGGTGAACACCCCGTTGCTGAAGGAGCTGTTCGCCAAGGACCCCGAGCGCGCCGCGCGCCGCCTGGTGCACGTGCCCCTGGGCCGGTTCGCCGAGGCCCACGAGATCGCCGCCGCGGTGGCGTTCCTGGCCAGCGACGACGCCGCCTTCATCACGGCGAGCAACTTCCTCGTGGACGGCGGAATCTCCGGCGCCTACGTGACACCGCTGTAGGATGGGAGGACGCGATGCCAGTGCCACCGGTCATCGGGATCACCGCCTACCGCGAGCAGGCGCGCTGGGGCGAGGCATGGGACATGCCGGCGACCCTGCTCCCCCAGGCCTACGCCGACGCGGTGGCCGCGGCCGGCGCCGCCCCCGTGCTGCTGCCGGTGGTGGCGGGGGTGGCCGCCGCGGCCGCCGGGCTGGACGGGCTGGTCCTGGCGGGCGGGGGCGACATCGCCCCCGCCCGCTACGGCGCGGCCGCCTCCGACCGCACCGCGGGCGTGCTCGACGACCGCGACACCGCGGAGTTCGCCCTGCTGGAGGCGGCGCTGGCGGGCGGGCTGCCGGTGCTGGGCATCTGCCGGGGGATGCAGGTGCTCAACGTCGCCTACGGGGGCACGCTGCACCAGCATCTGCCCGATGTCGTCGCCACCTCCGAGCACCGCGCGACCCCCGGCGTCTTCGGCACCCACCCGGTCCGGGTCGCCCCGGACAGCCTGACGGCGCGGGTGCACGGGCGCACCGAACTGGAGGTGGCGACCTACCACCACCAGGCCGTCGACACCGTGGGCGCCGGCCTGCGCGCGACGGCGTGGGCGGCCGACGGCACCGTCGAGGCCGTCGAGTGCCCGGCCGCCCCGCACCTCCTCGGCGTCCAGTGGCACCCCGAGATGGGGGCGGACCCGAGCGTCTTCCGCTGGCTGACGGAGATCAGCGCAGGGCGGCCAGCTGGGTAGTGGAGAAGGGCACGGTGTCGCCGGTGCGCCCGGTGAGGACCTTGCCGGCCCATTCGGGGTCGGCGATCAGGGCGCGGCCGACCGCTACGAGGTCGAACTCGTCTCGCTCGATGCGGTCGAGGAGGCGGTCGATGCCGGTCACCCGCGTCTGCTGGTCGCCGCTGAAGGCCGGGACCACATCGGCGTCGAGGCCCACCGAGCCGACCGTGACCGACGGCCTGCCGGTGAGCTTCTTCGCCCAGCCCGCGAGGTTGAGGTCCGACCCCGTGAACTCCGGGAGCCAGTAGCGCCGGGTGGAGGCGTGGAAGGCGTCGGCCCCGGCCTCGGCGATCGGGGCGAGGACGGCCTCAAGGCCCGCGGGCGTCTCGGCGAGCCGGGCATCGTAGTTGTCCGCCTTCCACTGGGAGGTGCGGAACACGATCGGGAAGCCGGGGGAGACGGCCGCGCGGCAGGCGGCCACGACGTCGGCTGCGAAGCGCGCCCGGGAGGCCGGGTCCCCGCCGTAGGGGTCGCCGCGGCGGTTGGTGGCCGCCCAGAGGAACTGGTCGATGAGGAAGCCGTGGGCGCCGTGCAGTTCGATGCCGTCGAAGCCCAGGCGCTCGGCGGTGGCGGCGGCGCCGGCGAAGGCGCCGATCACCGCGTCGATGTCGGCCAGGGTCATCGTGTGGCCGCGGCGGGTGCCGTCCAGGGCGGTGCCGGAGGGGCCCATGGCGGGCGCCTCGGGGAACGGGGGGTCGCCCGCGGAGCGGACCATGCCGACGTGCCAGAGCTGGGGCATGATCCGGCCGCCGGCACGGTGGACCCGCTCCACCACGTTGGCCCACCCGGCCAGGGCCGCGTCGCCGTGGAAGCGCGGGATCCTCTCGCTCAGCCCGGCCGAGGCGTGGCCGACGTAGGTGCCCTCGGTGATGATCAGCCCGGTTCCGCCGGCTGCGCGGCGGGCGTAGTACTCCGCGACGTCGTCGCCGGGGACGCCCCCCGGCGAGAAATAGCGGGTCATGGGCGCCATGACGATGCGGTTGGCCAGGGTGAGCCCGCCCAGGGTGAACGGGCGGGCCAGGGACGCGGCCGCAGGGATTTCTGTGCTGCTGGGGGACACGCGAAGCTCCTCGCTCGGTTCGGCCGTGCAGAACGCGCGGCGTGCGGGCGCTACGCTAAAACCTCACATTGACGTGAGATGCAAGTTCTGTGTCCCGAGCCACAGGGGGCCTCATGCGCATAGGCGAACTTGCGGCGCGCACTGGCGTGAGCGTGCGGTCGCTGCGGTACTACGAGGAGAAGCGCCTGCTGATCCCGCAGCGCAGCAGCAGCGGGCAACGGATCTACGCCGAGAGCGCCGTGCAGCGGGTCGTGGTGATCCAGGAGCTGTATGCGGCGGGACTGTCGAGCGCGGTGGTCCAGGGCCTGCTGCCATGGATCGAGGCCGGCGAGGAGGCCCCCCATCTGCTCGAGCGGCTGTACCACGAGCGCGAGCGGATCGACGGCCAGGTCCGTGGCCTCCTCGACGCCCGCGACCGGCTCGACACCGTCATCGCCTGCACCATCGCGCCGTCTCAGGAGTGGACCTGTGTCCCCCGGTCCGCCAGAGGGGGGTCGGCGTCGGCTCCGCCGATGCGCCCGCCGAAGCGGCGGGTGCGGCGCGAGGGCGGGGCCGTCCCGGCGGAGTCGGGGGCTTCGCGCGCGGCGGGCACCGCGGGGGATCCCGGTGGCCCCTCGGGACCCATTGGTCCCAAAGACCCCATAGGCCCCACTGACCCCACGGACCCCAGCGCATCGATGTCCTCGATCTCGACCAGCCCACTGGACGTGAGCGCCCAGTAGGCGTGGGTGGCCTCGCCGAACCAGACCACGATGCCGGGCAGGCGGCGCTCCAGCGCCGATGCCTTGCCGTGCTCGGGGGCGAACTCGACGCGGTGGCCGTTGAGCCGGGGCTGCCGCGCCGCGCGCCGGTCGCGGCAGGTCCGGTGCAGGCACCGCTCGCAGGGCGCGGGCGGCGCCGGCCGCCCGGCCGCCATGGCGCGGAAGTCCGCGAACGCCGGCGCAGAAGCGCTCTCGAATGCGTTGCCACCTGGGAAGCGGCTGGCGTGGGTCACCGGTTCCTCCTCTGCGTGCAGACGAGCCTGGGGATCGCGGGCCAGGGCGATGGATCGGGCGCCATCCCGGCCATTCTGTTACCGGCCCCGGCCGCCTCGGATTCGCGACATTGGGGTGCGTTCCCTCGGTCCGCGACATACCGCCAGATCAGCGGTCGGGACCGGTGTTTCCGGGCAGGTCGCCGCTCGCAGCGAACCGGACGCGGTGGTGCGCACCGCGTCCGTTGTCACCCCACGACGCCGCAAGGGCGCTCACCAGTCCCAGCCCTGGTCGTCAGACGCGCTCCAGGACCGCGGCCGTGGCCAGCGCTCCCCCCGCGCACATGGTGACCAGGGCACTCGCGGCGTCCCGGCGTTCGAGTTCGTGCAAGGCCGTGGTGACCAGCCGGACGCCCGTGGCGCCCACGGGGTGGCCGAGGGCGATGGCGCCGCCGTTGACGTTGACCCGGCCGGGGTCGGGGCGGTGCACGCGCGCCCAGGACAGCACCACCGACGCGAACGCCTCGTTGACCTCCACCAGGTCGATGTCGTCCAGGGCCATCCCGGCCGAGGCCAGCACCCGTTCGGTCGCGCGGACCGGGCCGTCCAGGTGGAAGTGCGGCTCGGCCCCCACCAGCGCCTGGGCGCGCAGCCGGGCCCGGGGGCGCAGGCCCAGCTCCCGGGCCCGCTCCCGGCTCATCAGCAGCACCGCGGCCGCGCCGTCGGAGATCTGTGAGGACGTCCCGGCGGTGTGCAGCGCTCCCTCGGCCACCGGGCGCAGCGCGGCGAGGCCGTCGGCGGTGGTGGGGCGCAGGCCCTCGTCGCGGGTGACCCGCCGTGTCTCCCCGGTCGCGGCGCCTTCGCGGTCGAGGACGGGGGCGTCGACGGCCACCGTCTCGCGGTCGAAGCGGCCCTGCGCCCAGGCGTCCGCGGCCAGCTCCTGCGAGCGCACCCCCCACGCCTCCAGGTCGGCGCGGCCGAGCCCGCGCCGGGCGGCGATGCGCTCGGCGGCGGTGAACTGGTCGGGCAGGTCCACCGTCCAGTCGCCGGGCCGGGGGTCGTCGGGCAGCACCGCGCGCCCCAGGGGCACCCGGCTCATGGCCTCCACCCCGCAGGCCACGGCCGTATCGACCACGCCGGCCCGGATCATCGCGGCGGCCACGTGCACCGCCTGCTGCGATGACCCGCACTGGGCGTCCAGGGTGGTGGCGCCGGTCTGCCACGGCAGCCCGGCGTAGAGCCATGCGTGCCGCCCGATGTGGTTGCCCTGCTCACCGCCCTGGGTGACGCACCCGGCGAAGACCTGGCCGACCTCGGTGGGGTCGATCCCGGCCCGCTCGACCACCGCCCGCTGGACCCGCGCGAGCAGCGCGACGGGCTTGACCCCCGCCAGCCACCCGCGCCTGCGCCCGATGGGGGTACGGACGGCTTCGACGATGACCGGGTCTCCCATGTCCGCCTCCCGAGGCGCCGCGGAGTCCCAACTATAACCTGTTCTATTTTTTCCGACAGGGGGCGGAGCGGCGCGAACGTGGGGTCGGTCACTCTCCCCCGGTTCACGGTTGCAGCCCGCGCGGGGCCGCATCACCCGGCGGCGGGGGCGTCCTCGAAGCCGGCCAGGAGGGGGGCGGCGGCGATCTCCAGGCGGGCGCGGACCTGGTCGAGGTCGCGGTGGCCCTTGAGGATCTCCAGGAGCTCGAAGATCCAGATGCTCGCCAGCGAGCCGACCAGCACGTAGCCCGGGGCGTCGCGGTCGGGCTCGCCCTCGGGGGCGCCGCCCTCCGGTGCCCCGGGGGTGTGCCCGGCCACGCGCCAGAGGAGGTCGGTGATGCGCGCGCCCAGCTCGGTCTTGACCTCGGCGAGGATGAGCGAGCGCACCAGCGCGTCGGCGAGCTCGGGCTCGCGCATCAGGCCGCGCGTGGCCCGCATCAGGACGTCGACCGCGCGCCCCGCTGCGGTGGGGTCGCCGGGCGGCCTGCGGCTGATGCTGTTCTCCAGGAGGTCGAGCTCCTCGGTGACCACCGCGACGACGAGGTCCATCTTGGACGGGAAGTACCGGTAGAGCGTGCCCAGCGCGACACCGGCGCGCTCGGCCACGGCGCGCATCTGCATGGCCTCGACGCCGCCGCGCAGCGCCAGCGCCGCCGCCGTCTGCACGATCCGCTTCCGGCGCTGGTTCTGGCTTCGCGACCGCACTCCGACCGGTGCCTGGACCCCCACGGCACGTCTCCCCTCGTCGTCATCCGCGGGCATGTCCGCCCCCGTCTCCCCATCACGGCGATGCGCCGGACCGCGTCGGACGCGCCCCCCGCGCGCGTTCCCGGCCGGCTCATAAGAACACGTTATCCAAGGATCCCCTACGCCATCCGGATTCGACAACAGCGGACACGTCCCCGTTACACGATGTTGAAGCGCCGCAGAGGGCTCACGCGCCGCCCTCTTCCCCCGCGGCGCAACGCCGAATAGAATCTGTTCTACTTTGCCGGACGGGAGGCCTGTGATGGACTTCGCCCTCGACCCGACCCAGGAGGAGCTGCGCCGCCTCGCCACCGACGTCTTCGACGGCGAGACCACCCCCGAGCGGCTGCGCCCCTACGACCCCGGCGCCCGCTCCGCACCGGCGCCCGGCCACGACACCGGCATCTGGGCGGCCGTCGCCCGCTCCGGGCTGATCGGCGCCGCACTCGCCGAGGACGCCGGCGGCACCGGCGGCGGCGCGGTCGAGGCCGCCATCGTGCTGCGCGAAGCCGCGGCGCGCGGCGCACCCGTCCCCGCGCTGGCCACCCTGGCCCTGGGGGCGCTGCCCGTCTCGTTGTGCGGCACCGCCGCACAGCGCGCCGCACTCGCGCCGGTGGCCGCCGGGCGGCGCATCCTCACCGCCGGGGTGGCCGAGCCCGGCCGCCACGACCCCGCCGACCCCGCCACCACGGCCGTCCGCGACGGCGCCGGCCTCGTCGTCACCGGCACCAAGGTCTCCGTCCCCCACGCCGCCGACGCCGACACGATCCTCGTCCCCGCACGGCTCGACGGCGGCGGCACCGGGGTCCTGCTCGTCCCCCGCGACACCGCCGGCCTCACCCTCACCCCCGAACCCACCGGCGCCGCCATCACCGCCGCCCATGTCGGCCTCGACGGCGCCCGGGTCCCCGCAGAGGCGCTGCTCGGCGGCGACACCACCGGCGCCGCCGCCCGCACCCTGCGCCGCTGCACCCTGGCGGGCCTGGCCGCGACCGTCTCCGGCGCGCTGGCCGCCGCCCTCGCCCTCACCACCGAGCACGTGCGCACCCGCCGCCAGTTCGGCCGCTCCCTCGCCGAACTCCAGGCCGTCACCATGAAGGTCGGCGACATCTACGTCGCCGCCCGCGCCCTGGACGCCGCCATGTGGGCCGGCGCCTGGCGGATCGACGCGCCCCCCGCCTCCGGGGAGCACGACACCGACGCCGTCCTCGCCGCCGCCGCACTGCTCATCACCGACCAGGCCCACGACGCCTTCTACACCGCCCAGCACCTCCACGGCGGCCTCGGCGTCGACGCCTCCTACCCCCTGCACCGCCACTTCTCCACCGCCGCATGGGCCGCCCGCCTCCTCGGCGGCACCGAGGCCCGCCTCGACGCGCTCGGCGACCTCGCGGTGCGCGACACCCCCGTCCACGCCCACGCCTAGCCAGGGGGCCGGCATGTTCATCGACCTCACCGACGAGCAGCGCAAACTCCGCGACGAGCTACGCGAGTACTTCGCCACGGCGATGACACCGCAGGAGCGCGCCGCACCCACCGACCCTGACGTCTACAAGCGGGTCATCCGGCGCATGGGCGCCGACGGCATGCTCGGCCTGGGCTGGCCCGCCGAGTACGGGGGGCGCGGCCTGGGCGCGCTGGAGCAGCAGATCTTCGTCAACGAGGTGACGCGCGCCGAGGTGCCCTACCCCCTGGTCACGCTGCAAACGGTCGGCCCCACCCTCCAGCGCTACGGGACACCGGAGCAGAAGGAGGCGTTCCTGCCGGGCATCCTCGCCGGGGAGATCCACTTCGCCATCGGCTACACCGAGCCCGAGGCAGGCACCGACCTGGCGTCGCTGCGCACCACCGCCGTCCGCGGCGCCGACGGCGGCTTCACCGTCAACGGGCAGAAGATCTACACCTCCGGCGCGCACTACAGCGACCACATCTGGCTGGCCGCGCGCACCGACCCCGACGCCCCGCGCCACAAGGGCATCTCGATCCTGATCGCCGACACCGCCGACCCCGGGTTCTCCTGGACCCCCATCGTCACCGCCGACGGCCACCACCACACCAACACCACCTACTACTCCGACGTCCACGTGCCCGCCGACCGTGTGGTGGGCCAGGTGAACCAGGGGTGGCGGCTCATCACCGAGCAGCTCAACCACGAACGGCTCACCCTGGGCCCCTCCGGCAACATCGCCCACCTCTACGACCGGTTCCTGCACTGGGCCACGGCCGTCCCCGCCGGCGGCGGCCCGCCTCCGGCCGACGAGCCCGCCGTGCGCCGGGCCCTGGGCCGCGTGCACGCCTACCTGCGCGTCAACGAGCTGCTGAACTGGCAGGTGGCCGCCTCCATCGACACCGGCTGGCTGGGCGCCCCCGACGCCTCGGCCAACAAGGTCTACGGGTCCGAGCGCCTCCAAGAGGTGCCGCGCCTGATCGCCGACACCGTGGCCCGCTTCGGCGACACCGCCGACCCCCGCACCCGCGACCTGCTCGCCCGCCTGGACACCGGGGCCAAGGGGTCGCTGGTCATGACCTTCGGCGGCGGCGTCAACGAGGTGCAGCGCGAGCTGATCGCCACCCTCGGCCTCGGCCTGCCCCGCGCCCCCCGTTAGGAAGGCCCCCGTGACCGCTGAGACCACCGGACCCGCCCTGGACGAGCGCCTGGAAGCGCTCACCGCCGCGGCCCGCGACCGCGGCGAGGTCGACGGCGGCCCCGCGCCCGACCCGGTCAACACCCCCATGATCCGCCACTGGGTCCAGGCCATGGGCGACGCCTGCCCGGTCTACCTCGACGCCGGCGCCGCGCAGCGGGCGGGCCACAGCGGGGTGGTCGCCCCGCCGGCGATGCTCCAGGTGTGGACGATGCGCGGCTACGGCGCGCCGGAGGCCGCCGGGGGCAGCGCCGTGGACGACCTCCTCGCCTGCTTCGACGCGGCCGGGTACCGCGGCGTCGTCGCCACCGACTGCGAGCAGACCTACGACCGCTACCTGCACCCCGGCGAGCACCTGCGGTCGGCCACCCGGTTCGGCGGCCTGACCGGCCCCAAGCGCACCGCCATGGGCACCGGGTACTTCCTGACCTGGTACACCACCTGGTACAGCGATCGCGAGGGGGAACGGGTCGGCGAGATGCTGTTCCGCATCCTGAAGTTCCGGCCCGCCCGGGACGGCGCGCCCGCTCCCCCGCCGCCCGCTGCCTCCGCCCAGGGCGCCGACGCCGCCGACTACCCGCTGCGCCCGGCCCGCAGCCCCGACACCGACTTCTTCTGGGCGGGCGCCGAGGCGGGCGAGCTGCGCATCCAGCGCTGCGCCGGCTGCGGCGCCCTGCGCCACCCGCCCGGCCCGATGTGCCCCCACTGCCACTCCACCGACCGCGGCTACGTGGTCGCCTCGGGCGAGGGCACGGTCTACAGCCACGTCGTGCACCATCACCCGCCCATCCCCGGCCGCACGGCGCCGTTCGCGGTGGCCGTGGTGGCGCTGCCCGAGGGGGTGCGCGTGGTGGGCAACGTGGTGGGGACGGACCCCGGCCGCGTCCGCTCGGGGATGGCCGTGCGCGTCGAGTTCGAGCGCGTCGCCCCCGACCTCGTCCTGCCGCAGTGGCGGCGCGCCCCCGACCCCGGCGGCGGCCCCGGCACCCCGCTGCCGGAGCTGCGGCTGCCCCTGTCGCGCACCTCGGTCGTCGCCATGGCGCTGGCCACACGCGACTTCCAGGACGTGCACCACGACCCCGACCTCGCGCGCGCCCAAGGCTCGGCCGACGTGTTCGTCAACATCCTCACCACCCAGGGGCTCGTGCAGCGCTTCGTGACCGACTGGGCCGGGCCCGGCGCCCACGTCCACGCATCGGCGATCCGGCTCGGCGCCCCCGCCTACGCCGGCGACACCCTGGTCCTGGGCGGCGAGGTCACCGCACGCACGGGGACGGGCGACGACGAGCGGACCACCGTCGCGGTGCGCGGCACCACCTCGGCCGGGCCCCACGTGACGGGCACGGTCACCCTCGGCCCCGGCGGGCACGGACCCCGGGAAGGGGACGCATGACGGGGCTGAGCGGCGCCGCCGCGATCGCGGGCATCGGGGCCACCGAGTTCTCCAAGGAGTCCGGCCGCAGCGAGCTGCGGCTGGCCGCCGAGGCCACCGTGGCCGCCCTGCACGACGCCGGGCTATCGGCCGCCGACGTCGACGGCATGGTGACCTTCACCCAGGACTCCAGCCAGGAGATCGCGGTGGCCCGGGAGATCGGCGCCGGCCCGCTGCGGTTCTTCAGCCGGGTGGAGTACGGCGGCGGCGCGGCCTGCGCGACCGTCGCCCAGGCCGCCATGGCCGTGGCCACCGGGCAGGCCGACGTGGTGGTGGCCTACCGCGCATTCAACGAGCGCAGCGGCCACCGCTTCGGCCGGGCCGCCCCCGGCACCCACCGGGCGCCCTCCTCCCAGGGGCTGGAGATGGGCTGGCACGTGCCGTTCGGGCTGGCCACCCCGGCCGGGTGGGTGGCCATGTGCGCCCGCCGCTACATGGACGCCTACGGGGCCACGAGCGAGGACTTCGGCCGGGTCGCGGTGGCCGCGCGCCGCCACGCCGCCACCAACCCGGCCGCGTGGTTCCACGGCCGCCCCATCACCCTTGAGGAGCACCAGGCGTCGCGCTGGGTGGTGGAGCCCCTGCACCTGCTGGACTGCTGCCAGGAGAGCGACGGCGGGGTGGCGCTGGTGGTCACCTCCACCGAGCGGGCACGCGACCTGCGCCGCCCCCCGGCGGTCATCACGGCCGCCGCCCAGGGGTCGGCGCCGGGCCAGATGATGATGGCGTCGTTCTACGACGACGACATGGCGGGCCTGCCCGCGATGGGCGTCGTGGGCGAGGGCCTGTGGCGGCAGTCGGGGCTGGGCCCGGCCGACATCGCCACCGCCGTGCTCTACGACCACTTCACCCCGTTCGTGCTGGCCCAGCTGGAGGAGCTGGGGTTCTGCGAACGGGGCGAAGCGCGGCACTTCGCCGCCGGCGGCGGCCTGGAGATCGGCGGCCGACTGCCGGTCAACACCCACGGCGGCCAGCTCGGCGAGGCCTACATCCACGGGATGAACGGGATCGCCGAAGCGGTACGCCAGGTGCGGGGTACGGCGGCCAACCAGGTACCCGGCGTCGACCACACCCTCGTCACAGCAGGCACGGGCGTCCCCACCAGCGGCCTGATCCTCAGCCGCGACTGACATCGGCCGGCCCCTTCCCCCGGCACGACCGTGCCGGGGGTGATCGCCGCCGTCGGGCCCGCGTTTCTGGGAGCACCGGTGCCCTCCCGCCGTCCGGCACGCGGAAGTGGAACGTATTCTAGAACGGAATTCGGTTCCGGCTGCGGACCCATTTTTCTGAGAGGCGGGGGCCCATGCGCGAAATGCCACCGGTGGAGGATCTGGGCAACGGCATGTGGAGCGTGCCCGTGCCGATCCCCGGCAATCCGCTCGGCTACACCCTCGTCTACGTCCTGGAGAGCGCACAGGGCCCGGTCCTGGTCGACGCCGGGTGGGAGCACGAGGACTCCCTGCGCGCCCTCACCGACGGCCTGGCGGCCGCAGGGACCGGCATCGCGGAGGTGCGCGGGGTGGTGGTCACCCACTTCCACCCCGACCACTCCGGCCTGGCGGGGCGGGTACGCGACGCCTCCGGCGCCTGGATCGCCATGCACCACGCCGATGTCGACATGGTCCGCCACATCAGATCGCTCGACCCCGCCGCGCAGAGCCGGCTGGAGACCGGCCAGCTGCGCGCGGCCGGGGCCTCCGCCGAGGAGATCGCGGCCTACACCGAGCTCGGCCCCCGCCTGGACCCGCCCGCCCTGCCCGACCGCCCGCTGTCCCACGGGGACCTGGTGGACCTGCCCGACCGCAAGCTGCGGGTGGTGTGGACCCCGGGGCACTCCCCCGGCCACATCTGCCTCCACCTGGAGGACGGCGACCACCTGTTCACCGGCGACCACGTCCTGCCCCGCATCACCCCCCACATCGGCCTCTACCCCTTCGACGACGCCTCCGGCGACCCCCTGGGCGCCTTCCTCGACTCGCTGGCGCAGATCCACGACGACGTCGGCTCCGCCGAGGCGCTGCCCGCCCACGAGCACCGATTCACCGGCATCGCCGCGCGCACCGCCGAGATCATGGACCACCACGAGCGCAAGCTCGACCTCCTCGCCGCGCTGCTGGGCCGCAACCCGGCGACCCTGTGGGAACTGGCGGCGGCGCTGCCCTGGCAGCGCGGCTGGGCGCACCTGCCGGTGCACGCCCGCCGCATGGCGGCCTCGGAGACGGCGGCCCACCTGCGCACCCTGGAGCGCCGCGGGCGGGCACTGCGCCGCACCGCCCCCGGCGGCGTCCTGGAATGGACCGCTCCCACCGCCCGGAACTGAGCGCCCGCCCCGCCACCTCCGGTAACGGGTCACACCTTTCCGAACTCCCCCGGAGCGCCCATACTAGAACGCGTTCTACATAGTTCGTCGTTCGCGCGGGAGCGCCCATGACCACGACCGGACCCACCTCGACCGCCTCCACCACCCGGCTCGACGGCAGGGTGGCCGTCGTCACCGGCGCCGGGCAGGGCCTGGGCCGCGCCCACGCACTCGCCCTGGCCGCGCAGGGGGCCGCACTCGTCCTCAACGACCTCGGCGACACCGTCCACGGCGTCGCCGAGGAGATCACCGCCACCGGCGGCCACGCCACCGCCCTCACCGGCGACGTCGCCGACACCGGACACGGGGCCGCGCTCGTCGCCGCCGCCCTCTCCACCCACGGCCGGCTCGACATCCTGGTCAACAACGCCGGGCTCACCCGCGACCGGATGCTGTTCAACATGGGCGAGGACGACTGGGACACCGTCGTCCGGGTCCACCTCAAAGGCCACTTCAGCACGTCGCGCGCCGCCGCCCGCCACTGGCGCGACACCGCCAAGCGCACCGGCCGCCCCGGCTACGGGCGCATCGTCAACACCGCATCCGAGGCGTTCCTGCTCGGCTCCCCCGGCCAGGCCAACTACGCCGCGGCCAAGGGCGGCATCGCCGCGCTGACCACCAGCTCCGCCCACGCCCTGGCCCGCTACGGGGTCACCGCCAACGCCATCTGCCCGCGGGCCCGCACCGCGATGACCGGCGAGGTCTTCGGACCCGCGCCCGCCGAAGGCCCCGACCCCCTGGGCCCCGAGCACGTCGCCCCGCTGGTGGGCTACCTCGCCTCCCCCGCCGCCGGGCACGTCACCGGCCAGGTGTTCGTCGTGCACGGCGGGGTCATCGGCGTCATGGCCCCGCCCTCGGTCGCCACCGCCGTCCGCGCCGAGGGCGGCTGGCGGGCCGCCGACCAGGTGGCCGCCGCGCTTGCACCCGTCGACCTGCCCGAACACGGCTTCGTCTGCGCCGACGTCGAGAAGCTGGCGTGACCGCATGCCGACGCAGCGCGACCACGACCCGTCTCCACCGCCCGCATCCGGCATAAGATCCGGGTAGGCGACAATTCGGGCACAGGGACCACATATTAAACTGCTGGGTAACTTTCGGGGCACGCGCGACCCGCGGTGGCCGCCACCACCGCGAGCGACGAACGAGGTGACGAGTGACCCTGCCGGCCGGAACAGCACCACCCCCCGCGACGCCCGCCGGCCCGCCCGGACCCCGCACGCCCACCGCCGCCCGACAGCGGCGGCCCCTCCTCCCGCAGTGGGCTCACCGGCGCGCCCCTGCCGCCCCGCCCGCGGCCACCGCCGCACCCCTCACCCACCACATCCCGCCGATGGGTCAACCACATGCCGAACACCGACCGCCCCCTGCGCGTCGCCCTCCTCTCCTACCGCAGCAAACCGCACTGCGGCGGACAGGGGGTCTACATCCGCCACCTCTCACGCGAGCTGGCAGCGCTCGGCCACCGGGTCAGCGTCTTCTCCGGCCAGCCCTACCCCGACCTCGATGAGGGCGTGATCCTGGAGAAGGTCCCCAGCCTCGACCTCTACAACGACGCCAACCCCTTCGTCGCGCCACCCATGCGCGAATGGCGCGACTGGATCGACGCCCTGGAAGTCGGCACCATGTGGACCGCCGGGTTCCCCGAACCCCTCACCTTCTCCCTGCGCGCCCTGCGCGAGCTCTACCGCCGGCGCGCCGAGTTCGACGTCCTCCACGACAACCAGACCCTCGGCTACGGCCAGCTCGGCCTCCAGGCCGCCGGGTTCCCGATGGTCACCACCATCCACCACCCCATCACCGTCGACCGCCGCATCGAGCTGGAGGAGGCCACCGGCTGGCAGCGGCTGTCCAAGCGCCGGTGGTACGGCTTCGTGGGCATGCAGGGACGCGTCGCCCGCCGGCTGCGCCCCATCCTCGTCCCCTCCCGCTCCTCCGCCGACGACATCGTCCGCGAGTTCGGCGTGCAGCGCTCCGCCATCGACGTCGTCCCCCTCGGCGTCGACACCCGCACCTTCCACCCCCGGCCCGACGTCGAACGCGTCCCCGGCCGGCTGGTCTGCGTGGCCAGCGCCGACAGCCCCCTCAAAGGCGTCGCCACCCTCCTGCACGCCACCGCCAAACTCGCCACCGAACGCGACGTCTCCCTGACCGTCGTCAGCCGCCCCCGCGCCGGAGGACCCACCGACCTGCTCGTCGACGAGCTGAGCCTGCGCGACCGCGTCACCTTCGTCAGCGGCATCGACGACGGCGAACTCGCCCGCCTCCTCGCCTCCGCCGAGGTCGCGGTGGTCCCCTCCTTCTACGAGGGGTTCTCCCTGCCCGCCGTCGAGGCGATGGCCTGCGCCACCCCCCTCGTCGCCAGCCGCGCCGGAGCCATCCCCGAGGTGGTCGGCACCGGCGGCGACACCGGGCGCCTCATCACCCCCGGAGACCCCGAGGAGCTCGCCGCCGCCGTCGGCGCCCTCCTCGACGACCCCGCCGAACGGGCCCGCATGGGCGCCGCGGCCTTGGAACGCGTCCAGGCCCGGTTCACCTGGCGGGCGGTCGCCGACGCCACCGCGCGCCGGTACGCCGAGTCCATCGCCGCCTCCTCCCCGCGGCCGCACCGGCGGCCCCGGCCGGCACCCGCGACCCGTACGACCCGAAGGAGCCACCACTGATCACCGTCGACTTCACCCTCTTGCCCGTCGGCCCGGGAGACCGCGTCCTCGACCTCGGCTGCGGCGGCGGCCGCCACGCCTTCGAGATCTACCGCCGCGGCGCCGACATCGTGGCCTTCGACCAGAACGAGAACGACCTCGCCGACGTCGCCGCCATGTTCGCCGCCATGCGCGCCGAAGGCGAGGCCCCCGCCGGAGCCGAGGCCGACACCGTCAAAGGCGACGCGCTCGACATGCCGTTCGACGACGCCTCCTTCGACCGCATCGTCGCCGCCGAGATCTTCGAGCACCTCCCCCACGACACCGCGGCCATGGCCGAGCTCTACCGCGTGCTCCGGCCCGGCGGGATCGCCGCCGTCACGGTCCCCAGCTGGCTGCCCGAACGGGTGTGCTGGGCGCTGTCGGAGGACTACCACACCGTCGAAGGCGGCCACATCCGCATCTACACCCGCGCCGAACTCGAGGCCAAGCTCAAGGCCACCGGCTTCCAGATCGGCCCGCACCACCACGCCCACGCCCTGCACTCCCCCTACTGGTGGATCAAGTGCGCCGTGGGCACCGGCAACGACACCCACCCGCTCGTCGCCGCCTACCACCGCATGCTGGTGTGGGACATCCTCAAGGCCCCCCGGCTCACCCGCATCACCGAACGGGTGCTCAACCCGGTGATCGGCAAGAGCGTCGTCGTCTACCTGCGCAAACCGCCCGGCGGCCCGGCGGCCGGCACCGGCGCAGGGGACGGCGTATGAACTCACCCGACCTCCCCGAACTCCCCGGCGTCCTCAGCGCGGACGACATCGCCCGGTCCGCCGGCCACCTACTCCACTGCCAGACCCCCGACGGCGCCATCCCCTGGTTCCCCGGCGGCCACCTCGACCCCTGGGACCACGTCGAATGCGCCATGGCGCTGAGCGCCACCGGGCACACCGCCGCCGCCCGCGACGCCTACCGCTGGCTGGCCGGCCGCCAGGGCGCCGACGGATCCTGGCCCGCCAAGATCCGCCAGCACCGGGTCGCCGCCCCCGTCCGGGAGGCCAACCACGCCGCCTACCCCGCCGTGGGGATATGGCACCACCTGCTCATCACCGGCGACGAGGACTTCGCCCGGGACATGTGGCCGATGGTGCGCGGCGGCATCGACTTCGCCCTCGGCCTGCGCACCGGCCGCGGCGAGATCCAATGGGCGCGCGACCCCGGGGGCGCCCCCGGCGACCACGCGCTGCTCACCGCCTGCGCCAGCATCCACCAGGCCCTGCGGTGCGCGGCCGCCCTCGGCGACCGGCTCGGCCGGCCCCAGCCCGACTGGGAACTGGCGGCGGCGCAGCTGGGCCACCTCGTGGCCGACCACGAACCCCTCTTCGCCGACCGCTCCCGCTACTCCATGGACTGGTACTACCCCATCCTCGGCGGCGCCGTGCGCGGCCCCGCCGCCAAGGAGCGCATCGACACCCGCTGGGACACGTTCGTGGTCCCCGGGCTGGGCATCCGGTGCGTCGACGACCAGCCGTGGGTGACCGGGGCCGAGACCTCCGAACTCGTCCTCGCCCTCGCCGCCATGGGCGAGACCGACACGGCGACCCGGCTGCTCGCCGACGTCCAGCACCTGCGCGACCCCGACGACGGCGCCTACTGGACCGGCTACCAGTTCGCGCAGGACGTGCTGTGGCCGGTGGAGCGCAGCACGTGGACGGCGGCGGCCGTCATCCTCGCCGCCGACGCCCTCTGCGGCGCGACACCGGGGGCGGGGGTGTTCGCCGACGCCCCGCCGGCGGCCGCGCCGCCGTTCCCCGACGCGTGCGGATGCGCGGCGCTCGTGCACTGAGAACCGGCGCAAGCGAAACGGCGGTGGCCGCCCCC
>NZ_JBHSBH010000004.1:0-4530 GCF_042650565.1 Nocardiopsis sediminis | reverse complement strand
CCCCCCCCGCCGTTGTCACGCCGTGGCGGGCGTATCCGGGATCGTGCCCGCCGATCACTCAGCGGGCGGCGGATCCTCCGGGTCCTCCGGTCCGGGGAACCCCGGGAAGCCCGGTTCCTCCCCACCCGGATCCTCACCCGGAGGGATGCCCGGATCCGAGGGCTGCTCCGGGACCTCCGGCACCTCCGGGGTCGGGGGAACCTCGGGTACGGGCTCCTCAACCGGGGGCTCGACCGGCTCCGACGGGGCCTCGGGCGACGGCGGCAGCTCGGGTGCGAGGTTCTGCACGTCACCGCCGCTGGTGCGGCCGGGGAACTGCTCGACCTCGCGGCCCTCCATCGCCTGCGACATGAACGCGCGCCAGATCGTCGCCGAGAGGGTACCGCCCGACAGCGACCCCCAGCCGGGGACGCTGAACGGCTGGTTGTTGCCGTTGTACACGCCCACCGCGGTCGACAGCTGCGGCGCGTAGCCCACGAACCAGGTCGCCACGCTGCTATCGGTGGTACCGGTCTTGCCCGCCACCGGGCGGCCGTCGGGCAGCGCCGCGGCGGTACCGGTACCGCTCTGGACGACCTGCTGGAGCGCGTAGGAGACGTTGGCCGCGGTGTCGGCGCTGACGGCCTGGTTGCGGTCGACCGCCGCGCGCTCGTCCTCGCCGTCCTGGTTCACGATCTCGCGGACGACGTGCGCCTGGATATGCTCCCCGCCGTTGGCGAAGGTCGCGAACCCGCTGGCCTGATCGACCGGGCTCACATCGGAGACGCCCAGCGCCAGGGTCGGCACCACCTGGTCGTCGGTGATCATGTCCTCGGGGATGCCGGCCGCATAGGCGGTATCGCGGACACTCTCGACCCCGACCTCCTCCGCCAGCTGCACGTACCCGGTGTTGATCGAGCGCTGCGTCGCCTGCACCAGGTTCAGCGGCCCGTAGTTCGCGCCGCCGGCGTTCTGGATCTGGCTGCCGTTGACCGTGATCGGCGAGCTGCCGTTCACGATGCTGTCGAGGCTGTAGCCCTGCTCCAGGGCGGTGGCCAGCACGTAGGGCTTGAACGCGGAACCCGCCTGGGCCGACCCGTTGAACGCGCTGTCGTACTGGTTGGCGTTGTAGTCGGCACCGCCGTAGAACGCCACGACCTCGCCCGTGGCCGGGTCGACCGCGGTCAGGCCGGCCTGCACGCCCTCGGGCAGCGATTCGACGTCGACCGTGCTCTCCACGGCGTCGCGCGCCATGTCCATCATGCTCTGGTCGAAGGTCGTGATGACCTTGTACCCGCCCCGGTTGACCTGGTCTTCGGTGTAACCGAGCGATTCCAGTTCCGCCATCGCCTGCTGGAGCATGTAGCCGTTGTAGCCGCCGAGGTCATCGGTGATCCGCTCCGGCTCGGGGTGCGGGAACTCCATCGCGGCGGCTTCCTGCTCGGTGATCGCCTCGCCCACCATGCCGTTGACGACGTAGCGCCACCGCTCCTCCATCTCCGGAGTGGTGTTGCTGTCGGCCTCGCCGAACGGGGTCGGCTGCTGGATGGCAGCGGCGAGGAACGCCGACTCCTCCGGCGTGAGCTCGCTGACGTCCTTGTGGTAGTACGCCCCGGCCGCCGCCTGGATGCCGTACGCGTTGCGCCCGAAGTAGATGGTGTTCAGGTACTGCTCCATCACCCACTCTTTGTCCATGTCCGGAGACTGGTCCACCTTGAGGGCGATGATGATCTCCTGGAGCTTGCGGGCGACCGTCTGGTCCCTGCTCACACCCTCGAAGTAGTTGCGCACGAGCTGCTGGGTGATGGTCGAGCCGCCCTGCACCTGCTGGCCCGTGAACGTGGACCACGCGCCGCGGATCGTACCGGTGAGGGACACACCGGGCTCGGTCCAGAACCCGCGGTCCTCGGCGGAGATGACCGCCTCCTGGACCCCGTCGGGGATCTCCTCGAGGTCCACGATTTCACGGTCGATGCCGCGTTCGGCGAACTTGGTCTCGCCGTCGGAGTAGTAGAACTCCGTGGCCTGGTCCGCGACGCCCTCCTGGGTGCTGTCGGGCACGGGGATGGTCGCGTAGGCGATGCCGAACCCGCCGATGCCGAGCAGCGCGAAGGCGCCGACGGTGATCAGCCCGCCGCGGGTGATGCGCCACCACAGCGGCTTCTTGGGCTTCTTCGGCTTCTTGCCATCAGGGCCGGTGGGGCCGTCGGGGCCCTTCGGGCCGGATGCGGCGGCAGCGGCCGCCTTCTTCTTGCCCTTTTTGCCCTTCCCCATGGCCCTGAGGTTGCGCAGGCCGGCGGCGGCTGCGGCGGACTTCGCGTCGTCCTCGCCATCGCCGCCTTCGCCACCGCCACCCGGGCCACCGCCGTCACCGGGGCCACCAGGGCCACCAGGGCCACCGGGTCCCGAGCCTCCCGTGCCCGCCGGACCACCCGGCGTTCCGGGGCCGGCGGGGGCACCCGGGCCGCCGCCCGCGGATGCGGCGGCGCCGCCCGCCGCACCGGCACCGAAGGCCACCATCCCGGGGCCGCGATAGGGGTTCGCGGGCCGCGGGGAGACCGGGGAGGGGTCGTCGCCGCTCGGACGGGACGCGGGGTCATCGAGTCCCCCGGACCCGGCCGCGGACTCGACGTCGTCCCCGTCCGCCCCAGAGGGGGCGGCGTTCGGGGCAGGGGCCGCGGGGGCGTCCTCCCGCTTCGGGGAGACGGGGGTGAACGCGGAGAAGATCGACGAGGACTCGGAGGAGGGAGCCGTGGAAGGCGTGCCGGCGCCGCCGCGCGCGGCCGTGTGGTCGTCATCGTCATCGTCGTCGTCGAAGACGGGGGTGAACGCCGCGGTGCCCTCGGGGTCCCACGCGGTGTGCCCGCTGACGCCCCCGGCCGGGGCCGAGGTCGGGGCAGGCGGAGTGTCGTCCGCTCCCGCCGCAGGGCGGGGAAGCTCGGCGGGCAGCGTGGTGTCGGCGTCCTCGTGGGTGGGGGACACGGGGGTGTCGCCCCGGACCGCGGACGGCAGCGTCTCATCGGGGTCGTAGGCGGCGGTCGCGGACTCCGGAACGGAGTGACCGCCCACCGAGTCGGACGTCGTGTCCGCTTCATCGTCCGCACCGGCCTGCTCGGCGGAAGCGGACTCGCCGGAGTCCGGGGTGTCCACAGAGGACGACGCCGCGGCGGAGGGCGACGCCACCGGCGGGGCCGAGGGGGTGACGGTCACGGTCGTGTCGTCGTCACCGGAGTCGGCGACGGAGTCGTCGCCGGTGGCGGAGCCGCCCGAGGACGCGGCGGCGGAGTCGCCGTCCCCCCAGGTGCCGTCCTCGCGGAAGTCGAAGCCCTGCTCGGCGAGGGTACGGGCGACCCGCTCACGGAAGAACGTCCCGCTGTCCTTGAACGCGCTCGCCGCAGCACTCGCACCGGCGGCGCCCGCATCGGCGGGAGGGGCGGTGGTGGCAGCGGCCTCGTCATCGGCGGCATCGGCGGCATCGGCGGTGCCGAGCGCACTGAAGGCGGTGGTGGTGGCCGTGGAGTCGGCGTCGGTCCCGGCTTCCGAAGCGCCGCCGGCGTCGGAACCCGCGTCGCTCCCCTTCGCGGAGTCGTCACGGCTCCCGGGGTCGTCATCACTCCCGGGGTCGGCCGCGTCGGACGCGCTGCTCTTTTCCTCCGCGGAGGCGTCGACCCGTTCCTGGGCCGGCTCATCATCGCTGCCGGGCGCGGGCTCCGCCTCACGACCGGACACGGAGCCGGACGCAGAGCCGGTGGCGCTGTCCGCGCGATCGTCGTCGGTCACGGGCGCGCCTTCGGCCCCGTCGGTACGGTCTTCGGCGTCCTCCGGACGGCCACCGGAGTCACTCCGGGCTTCCACGGCATCCCCTGTAGCACTACCATCGGTTACGGGCGGATCGGGTTCGCGGCGCGGTTCGGTTCCACCGGCGCCGTAGGTGCTGTCATTCAGTTGATGGCCCCCTGGAACTCTCGACTCCCCCACTGCGGTCAAGACGTGTGACGCATGCGTGGGCCGAATCGGTTCTGCAAATTCTCACTCGGGTCGGCGCTGCGGGGGAATCGCCGGAACCCTACGCAATACGATACCCGCCCCTCCTGCCTCGAACGCCGGTGCGTTCGGCGATCGAGAGGCATGCGGACCCACTGTTCACCCAGCGTGCGGACGTCACGTCCACGTCACAGTGTCATGGACCGGTGACACTACCCGGCCCCCCTGACCCTGTCGACGCGAAAATCCTCCAAACGGGTGCGAAACCGCACACTCCGGCACGACAAGCGCGAGGATCACCCCACGCGGCCTCACATCCCGGGAGGTCACGGCGACAGCGGAGAACACCGAGGCGGGCGGGGACGCCGGCGAAAAAATCACCTTCTGCGATCGAGAAAGCAGCGATCTTGAGACCTCACACACGGTGTCCGACGGTGACTTTCCGCATACGGATGCTTCGAGCAAGGTTCACTTGTTCACAATGTGCGGTAACAAAAAGGTGGGGTAGAAGCACAGCTCCCACCCCACCAAAAAGAATGTCCGGCGGTGACCTACTCTCCCACCCCA
>NZ_JBHSBH010000003.1:508801-645531 GCF_042650565.1 Nocardiopsis sediminis | reverse complement strand
AGCGGTCAGACAGGGACGGAAAACCCGAACCCCACTTTCCGCAAACCAGCCCCCGGGGAGAAACCCCACCAGGGGGCACCGTGCCGGCACGGCTTTTCCAGGGATGTCCTGCTTACATCCAACTACTCGAAGCCCATTTCGTGTCCCGAATTCGCCGCGAGCGAACGGATCCCCTCTTGTGTCGGCGTGTCGACCGGCACTATTTACAGTGCTGACACGAATCCGGGGCGTCACCCCGCTTCCGTGAGGGCGGCCACGACCGCCTCGGCGGCGGAGTAGGGGTCGGTGTGGCCGCGCGCCACCGCGTCGGCGAGCTTGTCGAGGGCGGAGTGGCCGTGCACGTCCCCCAGGCGCTCCCTCAGGGCGCGCACGGTGATCGCCTCGATCTCCTCGCGCGCCCGTGCGGTGCGCCGCACCTCCAGGCCGCCGCTGCTGCGCAGGTGGGCGGCGTGCTCGTCGAGCCGGCCCAGCAGCTCGGCCACGCCCTCACCCTTGGCGGCGACGGTGCTCACGATGGGCGGTTTCCACGCTCCGGCGGGGCGGTCGACGTGGGCGATCATCTGGCGCAGCTCGCGCACGGTGGCGTGCGCGCCCTCGCGGTCGGCCTTGTTGACCACGAAGACGTCGGCGATCTCCAGGACGCCCGCCTTGGCCGCCTGCACGCTGTCGCCCATGCCCGGCGCGCTCAGCACGACCGTGGTATCGGCGTGGCGGGCGATGTCCACCTCGGCCTGGCCCACGCCGACCGTCTCGACGAGGATCACCTCGAACCCCGCTGCGTCGAGCACGCGCAGCGCGTGCGGGGTGGCCCAGGACAGCCCGCCCAGGTGCCCGCGGCTGGCCATCGACCGGATGAACACCCCGTTGTCACCCGCGTGTTCCTGCATGCGGACCCGGTCACCGAGCAGGGCGCCCCCGGTGAAGGGCGAGGAGGGGTCGACCGCGAGGACGGCGACGCTGGTGCCCCGCCCCCGCAGCCGCGCCACCAGGGCGCTGGTACTGGTGGACTTGCCCACGCCGGGCGCCCCCGTGAGCCCGATGATCCGGGCCCGCCCGGTGTGCGGCGCGAGCCCGGACATGATCTCCCGCAGAGCGGGCGACGCGTTCTCCACCAGGGAGATCGCGCGCGCAATGGCGCGTGGGTCGCCGTGCAGCGTGCGGTCGACGAGTTCGCGGACGTCCATCTGACTCCTCGGCGCTGAAGGTCCCGGTCCGCCCGAGTATCGCAAGCGCCGCTCATACGGAGCGGCGGAGGTGACCAAGAAACACCAAGAAACAAGCCCCGTCGCAGCGATCCGGCCGGGTTGGCACGGCCCAGCCCGCCCGGCCGGATCGGTCGGGGGCCGGCGGGATCAGCCGATGAGGTCATCGGCCGCCTCCGCAGCCCGGTCGATGGGAACGGCGAAGCCGATGCCGATGCTTCCGCTGCCGCTTCCCATGGTCGCGATCGCGGTGTTGACCCCGACGACCCGCCCGGCGGCGTCGATCAGCGGGCCGCCGGAGTTGCCGACGTTGATGGCGGCGTCGGTCTGGATGACCGGCTGCGGGTCTCCCGTGTCGCCGAGCTGCGCTTCGCGGTCCACGGCGCTGACGATGCCCGAGGTGACCGTCCCCGCCAGGCGCAGCGGTGATCCGGCCGCCAGGACCGTGTCGCCGACCCGCAGTGCGGCGGCGTCTCCCAGCCGGACGGGGTCCAGCCCGGCATCGGGGGCGTGCAGAACGGCGATGTCGTTCGCGGTGTCCGTGCCGACCACCGCGGCGTCGACGGGCCGCTCACCGGAGCGCTCCACGCGGACCTCGTCGGCATCGCCCACCACGTGGGCGTTGGTGATCACGTGGTCGCCGGTTCCGTAGGCGAAGCCGGAGCCCGAGGTGACCGCGGTCTCGACCGACACCAGGCTGGGGAGCACGGCAGCGGCGGCGCCGGCGACCCCGCCGGTCGGGGGAGGCGACACCGCGGCGGTCTCCGCCGGGTCGACCGGCGCCTCGGCCTCCTGGAACGCGCTATCGGAGGCCGCACCCGCGCCCACCCAGCCGGCGGCCCCACCGCAGACGGTGGCGAGCAGCACCGCGGAGACGACGATCCCCCAAGCCCGACGCCGAGCCGGCGGCGGTCCGCCCGGAACAGCGGTCGGCATGGCGGCCGCGGTGGGCGGGACCGGAATCGACGGCACGGACGCGGTGGGCGTGGGCGGCGGGGCGGGCGACCGGGACGGCGGCGCCCAGGAGGAGCGGACCGCCCGCGTCGAGGGGGCACCGAGAGCGGGCCCGGGCACCTCGGGAAAATAGAAGTCGGGCCCACGCACCGGGGGCCCTCCGGCCGGAGTCACCGGCCCCTCCGGGCCACGGAAGCGGACCGGGCGGGAGCGAGAGTGCCCAACCCTGCAAATAGCTCGGCCGACCCGCCCCAATCAGTCGACCGCCGCGCGCTCGCGGCACGGACCGGCGATGCCTTCGTCATCGGCAGCCCTCTCTCCGGTGGCCGGGATCCGGTAGGCGGTGGGAAGCGGAGAACGGAGGCGCCGGAGCACCCGAAGCAGGAGACGGATCCTGCGCTGCCGCTCCCGGGAGCACGCGAAGCACGTTCCATCACGGTCGGCCGGCCTTTCCCGTGGCCGGGACGGGCCTCTCCGTCCCGCGCCCCGGGGTGGCCGCCGCCGCTGCTGCGGCTCGTAGCCAGGGATGGCCGGTGCCAAGCCGGACGTGGGCGACTCCGGCGGCGTGGAAGGCGGCGCGGCGGCGTTCGCCGATCGCCTGTGCGGCGGCTGCGTGGCGCTCGCGTAGGCGTGGGTCGGAGGTCGCGATCTCCCGCCGATGTCCGGTCGCCGGGTCGACCAGGGCGACCACCCCCACGTCCGGGAGTGCCAGCTCGCGCGGGTCGGCGATCTCCACGGCGATGACGTCGTGGCGGACGGCCAGCCGGCGCAGTGAGGCCTCCCACGGCAGCGGGCCCGTTCGGTCTCCGGCGACGGGGAAAGGGGAGGCGATGATCCGCAGTCCGGGGCCGGGGTGTTCGAGGTGCAGCCGGTCCAGGGCGCCGGCCAGGTCGAGGGCCGGAGCCGCCCACGGGATCGGGTCCGCCAGGCCGTACAGCGTGCGCAGGGTGCGCAGCAGCGGCTTCGGCCCGTCGTTCGCCGGGACCGTGTCGAGCATCCCGCCGTAGGCGATGCGCACCCCTATCGGGTCCGGTGAGCGCTCGGCCAGGAGGGCGACGGCGGTGACCACCGAGGTGGCCAGGTCGCGCTTGGGCATGGCGGCGTCCCCCACGTCCATGGCGGCCGCGGCGTCGACGAGGGCCCACGTCTGCGGTCCCGGGCCCTGCCGCGAAGCCTTCGCCACGTGCGGTTCCGGGCCCTGCCGCGAACCCTTCGCCACGTGCGGTTCCGGTCCCTGCCGTGGAGCCTCTGCCGCGTGCGGTTCCGGTGAACGGGCGGCGGGGAGCCCGCCGTCCGGGACTGCGTGCAGTCGCTTCCGATCCCCGTTCATGTCGCCCTCCAGGGTCATGGGTTGGTCGGTTCCCGGGTGCGTGAGGCATCCGGTTGCGCCGGTTGCTGCGGCGCTCAGGACGGCGGGCCCGGCCAGGGGCCGGTGCCCGATGGGACGATCTCCGGCCGGGGCACCCCCTCCAGCACCCAGCCGGCGACCGCGCGCGGATCGTGGCCGCCGGCGAGGGCGGCGGGGGTCGGTACGAGCCGGTGGGCCAGCACGTCGGTGGCGACGTCGGCGACGTCGCCGGGCAGCAGGTAGTCGCGGCCGCGCAGGACCGCGAGCGCGCGGCCCGCGGCGGCCAGGCCGAGGGTGGCGCGCGGCCCGGCACCGTACTCCAGCAGCCGGGCCACGGCCGTGAGCCCGTAGGCGGCGGGGTCCCGGGTGGCGTGCACCAGCCGCACGATGTACTCGGCCACGGCGTCGTGCACGAACACGTCATCGGCGGCCGCCTGCAATTCGGCGACCAGCCCGGGGTCGAGGACGGCGGCGGCGCGGGGCGGGCGCGCGCCGGTGCGTCGCCGGAGGATGGTCAGCTCGTCCAGCGGGGCGGGGTGGTCCACGACCAGCTTCATCAGGAACCGGTCGCGCTGCGCCTCGGACAGCGGACGGCCGCCGCCGTCCGGCCCGAGCGGGTTCCGGGTGGCCAGGACCAGGAACGGCGACGGCAGCGGGTGGGCGGTCCCGGCGATGGTGGCCTGCCCGTCGTCCATGGCCTCCAGCAGCGCGGACCGCACCTTGGCCGGGGCGAGCTCGATGTCGTCGGCCAGGACGAGGTGGGCGAAGAGGGGACCGGGTTCGGTCTCGAAGCCCTCGCCCGACGGCCGGCGCACCCGGGTGCCGACGACGTCGGCGGGCACCAGGTCCGGGGTGAGCCGGAGGCGGGCGAACCGGCCCCCGATGACGTCGGCCAGGGTGCGCGCCGCGAGGGTCTTGGCGACGCCCGGTGCGCCTTCGAGCAGGCAGTGGCCGCGGGCGAGCAGCCCCACGAGCAGGCGCTCGACCAGCCGGTCCTGCCCGACGACGACCCGCTCGACCTCGGCGAGGGTGCGCTCCAGCAGGGCCGCCCGGGCACCGGCCCGCCGCGCCCCGGGGGGCTCCTCGGGCCCGAGGTCCGGGAGGGCCCCGGTGGTCAGCCCGGCGCTCACAGCCGCCACTCCGGGCTGGCGGACCTGGCGGCCGGAGCCGCCGGAGCGGTGTCCCCCGACGGCGCCGACCACACCATCTCGACGTAGGCCGGCCCGCCGCCGCGGCTATCGGCGACGACGGCGTAGGCGGCGCCGGCCAGGACCAGCCCGGCCGCAAGGCCGGTCGTGGCGCACGCGAGGGTGCTGCGGCTGCGCCGGGACGGTACGGCCATGAGGGGCTCCTTCGCGGTCCGCGCTGCCGGCCGCGGGTGGCCGACACCGGACAGCACATCAGCGCCCCCCGAAAACGCCCGGAAACGTCACCGAAAATCCGCCGAAAGCCGACCCTGGAGGGCCTTCCCCGCACGGCTATGGTGAGTCCGTGCGACTTCTGGTGGTGGAAGACGAAGAGGGGTTGGTCAGTGCGCTGCGCAGCGGTCTCGGCCGCGCGGGCTACGCGGTGGACACCGCGGCCACGGCCGCCGAGGCCACGGAGAAGCTGGCCGTCACCGAGTACGACCTGATGATCCTCGACATCACCCTGCCCGACTCCGACGGCTTCACGATCTGCCGCGCGGTGCGGCGCGGCGACCTCGCCACGGCGTCGGGGCCGGAGCTGCGCATCCTGATGCTGACGGCCCGCTCCGGGCTGTCCGACCGTGTCCGCGGCCTCGACGAGGGCGCCGACGACTACATCACCAAGCCGTTCGCGCTGGTGGAGCTGTTGGCGCGGATCCGGGCGCTGCTGCGCAGGGACGTCACGGGCGGCTCGGCCGTGCTGGAGGTCGGCGGCCTCTACCTCGACAGCGCACGGCACCTGGCGGCGCGCGACGGCCGTGAACTGTCGCTGACGCTGAAGGAGTTCGGCGTGCTGCGCTACATGATGTCGCGGCCGGGCCATGTGGTCTCGGCCGAGGAGCTGCTGGAGCACGTCTGGGACGAGAACACCGACCCGTTCACGCAGAGCGTGCGGGTCACGGTCGGCACACTGCGGCGCAAGCTGACCGCCGACGGGGAGGGGCCGGTCCTGGAGACGGTGATCGGCCGCGGCTACCGGCTACGGGTGGAGCGGTGACATGTGGGGGAAGGCGCGCGGGACCGGCCCGGAAGCCGGGAGCGGGGCGGCGGGGAGCGAGGCCGGGAGCGGGGCCGGGGACCGGTCCGGTACCCGGTGGTCAGGGGTGCGGGGCCGGCTGCCGGCGTGGACGCAGACGATCCGGTTCCGGCTGACGGTCACGTACTCGGCGGTGCTCTTCGGGTTCGCGCTGCTGATCCTGGGCGGGATCTACGTCTCCCTGTCCGGCACCGTGGAGGCCGAGCCGCTGCGGCCGGTGACGGCACAGAAGGTCTATGAGGACGAGAGCGGCCCGTGGCAGGTCAAGGCGGGGCAGGAGTTCGAGGCCGCCGACATCCGCAGCGTCGAGGCGGCGGTCAACTACAAGGCGCTCACCCACCTGCGCGACTACTCGGTGGCCGCGGCGGGCGGGCTGTTCCTCGCCAGCCTGGCAACGGGGTGGTGGCTGTCGGGGCGGGCGCTGCGCCCGATCCGGCGCATCACCGCCGCCGCCCGCGACATCTCCGCCACCGACCTGTCGCGGCGCATCGGCTCGGAGGGCCCGCGCGACGAGCTGCGCGCCCTGTCCGACACGGTCGACGACATGCTCAACCGGCTGGAGGGCGCGTTCACGGCGCAGCGGCAGATGGTCGACGACGCCTCCCATGAGCTGCGCAACCCGCTGGCCGTCATCCAGGCCAACGTCGACGCCGTCCTCGCCCACGACGACGCCGCCCCGGCCGCGCGGGCGCAGGCCGCGCAGATCGTCACGCGGGCAACGGGGCGCATGACCCGCCTGGTGGAGGACCTGCTGGCGTCCGCGCGGCGCAACTCCCCCGCGTTCGCCGACGTCGACGTCGACCCCGCCGCGATCGCCGCTGAGGCCGCCGAGGAGTACTCGGTGCTGGCCGCCGAGCGCGAGCTGGGCCTGACCCGCCGGCTGGCCCCCGGGCCGGTGGTGGCGGGCGACCCGCAGGCGCTGCGCCGCGCGGTCGACAACCTGCTGTCCAACGCCGTGCGGATGGCCCCGGGCGGTAGCGAACTGCTGCTGGCGTGCGGGAGCCACAGCGGGTGGGCGTGGATCGCCCTGCGCGACGACGGGCCGGGGATCGCGGCCGCGGACCAGGACCGGATCTTCGACCGGTTCGGCCGGCCCGAGCGCACCGCTTCGGCGCCGCTGACCCCCGGCGAGCGGCGGGTGGGCCTGGGGCTGGCGATCGTGCGGCAGATCGCCGAGAGCCACGGGGGCGCCGTGGCGGTCCATTCGTCGCTGGGCGTGGGCAGCACCTTCGTGCTGTGGCTGCCCGACCGCGCCCTGGCCGACACCGACCGCCGCACCGCCGTACCGCCCGCCGGCGACCCGCTGGGCGACCGGTCGCCGGTGCTGCACGCCCCGCGGATCTGACCGGGTCCCGGCGGGCCGCCGCAGCGGGCGGCGGCGGGGATCACTGCCCCTTGGCGCCGTCGAGCTGCTCGCGGAGGATGTCGAGGTGGCCCGCGTGCCGGCCGGTCTCCTCGATCATGTGGACCAGGATCCAGCGCAGCGACACGTCGCCGACCTCCTCGTGGGGCGCGTGGTCGTCCAGCTTGTAGCCGGCGGCGATCTCGCGCGACCGCGCGCAGACCCGCTCGTATTCGGCGATGAGCGAGGCGACGGTCGCGCCCTCGGGAACAGCCCAGCTGTCGTCGGGATCGGACAGCTCGATGCCGATCTCGGCGCGCGTGCGCCCGGTGAGGGTGCGGTGGAACCAGTTCTTCTCGACCAGGATCAGGTGGGGCAGCATCCCGGCGAGCGTGGTGTGCGACGGCACCAGGCGGCGGCGGGCGTCCTCCTCGCTCACCCCGGAGATCTTGCGGACGACGGCGTCGCGCAGGTAGTCGAGGAACGCCTCCAGGGTCTCGCGCTCGGCGCCGGTCGCGGCGCCGAGGACCCGCGCCTCGACGGGGCTCGGGGTCCACGCGGGAGAGAAGGCGGCGGGTTCGTCGTCGTCGGCGGCGCCGGGCGGGCCCGCGGGGGGTGTGTTCGTCATGGGCCCCGACCGTAGTGAGTCCGTTCTCAGGCCGGAAGGCGTTTTCGCCTTCGGCGTGCGGGCTGCGCCCTACGCGTAACGGCCCCGGCACGGCCGGGGCCCGCCCTGCCCGGCCGGCGGCTCAGGCCCCCGGGACGGTGAACAGCAGGGCGTCGCCCTGGCCGCCGCCGCCGCACAGCGCGGCGGCGCCGAGGCCGCCCCCGCGCCGGCGCAGCTCGTGGACGAGGTGCAGGGCGATGCGCGCTCCGGAGGCCCCGAGCGGGTGGCCCAGGGCGATGGCGCCGCCGTCGACGTTCACGATGTCCTCGGAGACCCCGAGATCGCGCACCGACTGCACGGCCACGCTCGCGAACGCCTCGTTGATCTCGATCAGGTCCAGGTCGGCGACGTCGGCGCCGGCCTTGCCCAGGGCGTGGCGGATCGCGTTGGCGGGCTGGGAGTGCAACGAGTTGTCGGGGCCGGCGACGTTGCCGTGCGCGCCGATCTCGGCGAGGACCGTGCAGCCCAGCTCTTCGGCCTTGGCGCGGCTCATGACCACGACGGCGGCGGCGCCGTCGGAGACCTGCGAGGACGAGCCCGCGGTGATGGTGCCGTCGGCGTCGAAGGCCGGGCGCAGCCGGGCCAGGGATTCGGCGGTGGTCTCGGGGCGCACGCCCTCGTCCTCGGTGAACAGCCGCGGCTCGCCCTTGCGCTGCGGGATGCTCACGGGCACGATCTCGGCGTCGAAGCGGCCGTCCTTGATCGCGGCGGCGGCGCGCTGGTGCGAGCGCGCGGCGAAGGCGTCCTGCTCTTCGCGGCCGATGCCGAGCCGGTTGTTGTGCCGCTCGGTGGAGGCGCCCATGGAGTCGCCGTCGAAGGCGTCGGTCAGGCCGTCGTGTGCGGTGGCGTCGAGCACCTCGATGGAGCCGTACTTGTAGCCGTGGCGCGCCTTGGGCAGCAGGTGGGGGGCGTTGGTCATGGACTCCATGCCGCCCGCCACGACGACGTCGAACTCCCCGGCGGCGATGAGCTGGTCGGCGAGCGCGATGGCGTCGAGCCCGGAGAGGCAGACCTTGTTGATGGTCAGGGCGGGGACGTTCATGGGGATGCCGGCCTTGACCGCGGCCTGGCGGGCGGGGATCTGCCCCTCGCCGGCCTGGAGGACCTGGCCGAAGACGACGTAGCCGACCTGGCCGCCGGCGATGCCGGCGCGGGAGAGCACCGCCTCGATGGCGACGGCGCCGAGGTCGACGGCGCGGAACCCGGCGAGCGACCCGAGCAGCCTTCCGGTGGGGGTCCGCGCTCCACTGACGATGACGGATCCGGGCATCGAGGGCCTCCACACTCCAGTGACGCTGTGTCGCTCGGGTCTGCAACGATACATACACGTCGGCGACCGATCCCCGGGAGGACCGCCATGCTCACCCGAATCGACCACATCGGAATCGCGTGCAGGGACCTCGACGCCAGCGTCGAGTTCTACCGGTCCACCTACGGATTCGAGGTCGCCCACGTCGAGGTCAACGAGGAGCAGGGCGTGCGCGAGGCCATGCTGCGGGTCAACGGCACCGACGACGGCCACGCCACCTACCTGCAACTGCTGGAGCCCGTCCGGGAGGATTCGCCGGTCGCCAAGTTCCTGGCCCGCAACGGCGAGGGGGTGCACCACGTGGCGTTCGGGACCCCCGATGTCGCCGCCGAGACCGCGGCGATCGGCGCGACGGGCGTGCGCGTGCTCGACTCCGCGCCGCGCGCGGGGTCGATGGGGTCGCGCATCGCCTTCCTGCACCCCAAGGACTGCGGCGGCGTGCTGACCGAAATCGTGCAGGCAGCGGGCGCCGGGGAACACGGACGGTGAGCGCGGCGGCGGCCGCGCCTCCAGCGGGCCGCACAGCGCCGCAGGCGTAACCCAACCGTCACTTTCGGCATCCGCGCACGTCTGTCCCCACGGATATGGGGCGCATCATGGACGAATTACCGCGAACCCTCTTCCCAGGGGGCGTGGGATTGGTAAAGTCTGCTAGCTGCCAGTTCTCTGGCGCTGTCCCTGTCCCCCCGCCCGAGCAGGTCCGAGCCGGGTCCGGCGCACATGGCGTCCCTCGCATGCCGGCGACGACTCCATACCGATGGAGCGAACTTCCCTACGTGGCAGGTCTTTGCGGAGTAGCCTCCCCGGAGGACAGCCCGCCGGACCCAGGCGTGGGGACCGGCCGCACACGGCGACGCGCACCGCGCACCCCGTCCTCGACAGCATGACCCCCGTAATGCAGCCGTCTCGTCTCCCGTTCAGGAACCCGCCACATGTCGTCCAATAATATTGAAACCCAGCTCACCAACTTCTTCGAGGAAGGCAGCCAGGCCACCGAGTTCGACGTGGTGCTGCGCGGCTTCGACCGGGACCAGGTCACCACCTACATCGCGCAGAAGCACGCGGAGCTGAACCAGGCGCGCCACGAGGTCGAGCGGAGCCGCACCGACCTCGCCGAGGCCAAGCGCCAGCTCCAGGAGCAGGACCGTCCCACCTACTCCGGGCTGGGCGCGCGGATCGAGCAGCTGCTGCGCCTCGCCGAGGAACAGGCCACCGAACTCGTCCAGGGCGCCCGCGCCGAGGCCGGCGACATCAAGGCCGGCGCCAAGATCGAGGCCGCCGAGATGCGCGCGGCGGCCGAGAACGAGGCCACCGACCTCCGCACCTCCGCCCAGCGCGAAGCCGACGAGACCCGGCAGAGCGCCGAGGGCGAGGCCGAGGAGATCCGCACCACGGCCCGGCGCGAGTCCGACGAGCTCACGTCGACCACCGAGCGCGAGGTGCAGAAGAAGCGCTCGGCCGTCGACCACGAGATCGCCGAGAAGCGCGCCACCTTCGAGGGCGAGATCGCCAAGCTGCGCACGACCACCGAGCGCGAGTGCGCCCAGGCCCGTGCGTCCGCCAAGCGCGAGCGCGACGAAACCGTCCAGACCGCCAAGCGCCAGGCCGACGAAATGCGCGCGCAGGCGCAGCGCGCGGCCGAGGAGAGCGAGGCCAAGCGGGCGCAGGAAGAGGCCGAGTTCGAGATCCAGCTCGCCAGCCGCCGCGAGGAGGCCGAGCGCCAGGACGCCGAGCGCTTGGCCGCCGCGCAGGCCGCCACGCAGAAGCTGGTGTCGGAGGCCGAGGAGCGCGCCGCCAGCGCCGAGCAGCGCGCCACCAAGGCCAGCTCCCAGGCCGAGCAGACCCGCCGCGACGCCGAGCAGCACGCCAAGCAGGTCGTGGCCAACGCCAAGAAGAACGCCGAGCAGATCCACGGTGAGGCCAAGTCCAAGGCCGAGCACATGGTCAGCGACGCCAAGTCCGAGTCCGACCGGATCATGACCGCGGCCCAGCAGCAGGTCGACGAGCTCACCCGCCAGCGCGACAGCATCCAGTCGCACCTCCAGCAGCTGCGGCAGCTGCTCGGCGGCGGCGACGGCGCGATGCCGCCCGCTCCGGCCGCCCCGGCCGCGCAGCCGGTGGCCGCGGCCAAGGAGCAGCCCGCGATCGAGTCCACCACCAACGGCACGGGCCGCCAGCCCGTCTCCGCCGGCAAGAAGGGCGCCGACAACGAGGACTGGTGGCAGGAGTAGGACCGCCACCCCGCTGTCGAGACCGCCGAGGGCCCCGATCCGGATGGATCGGGGCCCTCGGCTTTCCCGCCCTGGTCCTCGCTCCGCTCCAACGGCCCACGGCAAGGGCGTCCGGCCAGAGGCGGAGGAGGGTGTGTGACCGAGGGCTCGGGAGGCGGGTTCGAGAGCGGGGGCGGGGGCCTCCTACCCTGGAGGGGTGAGTCCGCGCCGCAACTCCCCCCGCCGCAAGGGGGACACCGCCCGATCGACGCCCGATCCCGACGCGCTGCTGCTGCGCGTCACCGGCGGCGAGCGCCGGGAGACCGGCCCCGACGGCGAATGGGCGGTGCGGCGGATCAGTGGCGCCGCCGCGGCCAAGCCCTACCGGTGCCCGGGCTGCCACCAGGAGATCCCGCCCGGCATGCCGCACGTGGTGGCCTGGCGCCCGTTCGGCGACGGCGACGACCGCCGCCACTGGCACTCCTCCTGCTGGGACAAGCGCGCCCACCGGGGCGTCCGCCCGCCGCGGCACTGACGGCGCGCGCCGCGTGCCCTCCCGGGCCGCGGCCGCCCACCACCACCATCCGACGGTCTCGTGCCGCGTCCACGAGCCGGTGACGAACCGAGGAGCCATGGACATCCGCGCCAGCACGGTGCTGCCCGCCGACCGCCGCCCCGTCACCCTCTACACCGCCGACGGCCTGGAGCTGGTCGGGGAGCTCGCGCTGCCCGAGGGCCGCGCCCCCGTCGCCACCATCGTCTGCCTGCACCCGCTGCCGACGGCGGAGGGGATGATGGACAGCCACGTCATGCGCAAGGCGTCGTTCCGGCTGCCCGCGCTCGCCGGGGTCGCGGTGCTGCGCTTCAACACGCGCGGCACGACGTCGCGGCACGGCACCAGCCAGGGGACGTTCGGCGAGGGCGAGACCGAGCGCTACGACGTCGCCGCCGCGATCGAGTTCACCGAGTTCGAGGAGCTGCCGGCGCCGTGGCTGGTGGGCTGGTCGTTCGGCACCGAGCTCGCGCTGAAATGGGGCTGCGACCCCGAGGTGCAGGGCGCGGTGCTGCTGTCGCCGCCGCTGCACCGTGCGGGCGACGCCGACCTCGACGTGTGGGCCGCGTCCGGAAAGCCCCTGGTGGCCCTCGTCCCGGAGTTCGACGACTACCTCCGCCCGGACGAGGCCCGCAAGCGGTTCGCGCGGGTGCCCCAGGCCGAGGTCATCGGCGTGGACGGCGCCAAGCACCTGTGGGTCGGCGAGCCCTACGTGCGCACCGTGCTCAACGAGATCGTCCAGCGCGTGGCTCCCGACGGGCACCCGCTGCCCACGGAGTGGGACGGGCCCTACGAGCGCGACACGCTCTGACCCACGGCCCGCCACCGGGCCGGATCTCAGGGCTCGGCGTCGATGAGGCGGGCCAGGTGCTCGCCGATCGCCATGGCGGTGGCGCCGGTGCCGCGCGCGGGGACGCGGGGCAGCAGGGAGGTGTCGCAGACGCGCAGGCCCTCGACGCCCAGGACCCGGCCGTGGGCGTCGGCGACGTCGCCCATGGCGCAGCCGCCCGACAGGTGGACGGCGGTGGACAGCCGGGCGCGGATCCAGTCGTCGAGGTCCCGGTCGGAGCCGAGGACCGCGGGCGGTGGCCCGTTGTGCCGCGGGGACACGGCGCGGAAGGCGGCGGTCTCCATGAGGCCGGTGCACAGCCGCACCCCGTCGCGCATGCGCGCGCGGTCGGCCGCCGCGGTGAGGTGGCCATGGGAGAGCACGGGGGGTTCGCGGGGGTCGGCGGAGGCGAGGGCGACCGTCCCGGTGCGGGCGGGGCGCAGCACCTGAACGCCGATCGCGCACTCCTCCGGCCCCGGGGCGGCGCCCGGGACGGGGATCAGCCGGTGGAACGGGGCGGTGTGGGGCATGAGCTCGATCCCGGCGCCGCCGCCGGGCGCGGCGGTGTGCAGCGCCGCCTCCGCCACCGGGGTGTCCGGCCCCCGCTCGTGGCCGGGCCGGGGCAGGTGGCCGACGGCGACGCTGGGGTGGTCGCTCATCCGCTTGCCCACCCCCGGGGCCGCGTGCACCACCGGGATGCCGTGGGCGGCCAGCTCGGCTCCGGGCCCGATGCCCGAGAGAAGGAGGAGCCGCGGGGTGCCGACGGCGCCCGCGCTGAGCACCACCTCGGGGGCGTGGAAGGTGCGGGGCCGGCCGCCGATCACCGCGTCGACGCCGGCCGCGCGCGTGCCGCGGAAGCGGACCCGGTGGACGGTGGCGCCGCCGAGCACGGTCAGGCCGCTCCGGCCCGCTCTGGGCAGCAGGTGGGTGAGCAGGGCGCTGTGGCGGACGCCGCCGACCACGTTGAGCGGCAGCGGGCCGGCGCCCGGGGGCCCGTCGGCGTTCTTGTCGGCCTCTTCCGGGAGGCCGAGGGCGGCGCAGGCGTCGAGGAACGCGGTGGTGACGGGGGCCGCCTCCCCGGCCCGGATCCGGCGCACGGGGACGGGGCCGCGCGTGCCGTGGCCGGGGCCGGTGAAGTCGTGGTCGGCCTCCAAAGCGGTGAACGACGCGAGCACGGCGCGGTGGGACCATTCGGGGTGCCCGGCCGCGGCGATGGCGTCGAAGTCGGCCGGGGTGGCGCGCACGAACACGCCGCCGTTGACCGCCCCCGACCCGCCGGCCACCCGGCCGCGGGGCACCGGCCGCCGCAGCCCGGGGGCGACCGTGCTGGTGAGCGACCAGTTCAGCGGGTGGCCGGGCGCCGCGGCGGCCATGATCGTGCCGTCGCGCACCTCCGGCGGCACGTCGGCCGCGCGGGTGTAGGCGGGGCCCGCCTCCAGGAGCAGCACGCGGCGGCCGGGCCGGTCGCTCAGGCGGGCGGCGAGGACCGCGCCGCTGGAGCCGGCGCCGACGACGATGACGTCGTGGGCGCCGGCCGGGTCCACGGCGCTCAGGACCCGTCGTGCAGGGTGGAGCCGCCGTCGCGCACGATCGCGGCGAGCAGCGGCGCCGGGTCGTAGGGCGCGAAGTGGGCGTTGGCCGCGGCGCCGAGGGTGTCGGCGACGGCGTCGGCGCCGCGCGCGATGAGCAGCTCGACGGGCCCCTTGGGGTAGCCGCAGCCGAAGCGCATGGCGGTGTCGACGTCGTCGGCGGTGGCGTAGCCGTCGCCGATCATCCGGGCGGCGTCGTCGATGTGCCGCGCGAGCAGCAGCCCGGCGACGTCGAACCCGAGTTCGCCGCTGCGAACGGACGCGGCCAGCCGCCCGGCGGGCAGGTCCTCGGCGACGTCCTCCCGGGTGTGGTCGTAGAAGCCGCGCCCGCTCTTGCGGCCCAGGCGCCCGGCGGCGACCATCCGGCGCAGCAGCGGGGAGGCGACGTAGCGGGGGGTGCGGAACTCCGCCCAGAGCACGTCGAGCACGGCCAGGCACACGTCCAGGCCGACCAGGTCGGCCAGGGCGAGCGGACCCATGGGCAGGTCCGCGGCCGCGGTCATGGCGGTGTCGATCTCCTCGCGGGAGGCGATCCGGCGCTCGTAGAGGGAGACGGCGTCGTTGATGTAGGGGACCAGCAGCGCGTTGGCGACGAACCCGGCGCGGTCCCCGACCACCACGGGGGTCTTGCCGATGCGCTTGGCGACCTCGGCGGCGAGGTCGACGGTGCCGGGTTCGCTGAGGACCGTCCCGACGACCTCGACCAGCTTCATCACCGGGGCGGGGTTGAAGAAGTGCAGGCCGACGACCTTGCCGGGGCGGCTGGTGAGGGCCGCGATCTCGGTGACGGCCAGGGAGGAGGTGTTGGTGGCCAGGATCGTGCCGGGCGGGCAGATGCGGTCGAGGTCGGCGAAGACGTCGCGCTTGATGTCGAGGCGCTCGGGGACGGCCTCGACCACGAAGTCGGCGTCGGCCAGCGCGCCGCGGTCGGTGCCGAAGGTGATGCGGCCCTCGATGGCGTCCTGCTCCTGCGGGGTGAGCTTGCCCTTGTCCACGGCTTTGGAGAGCGACGCGGCGACGCGGGAGCGGCCCCCGCGCAGCGCGGTGTCGTCGATCTCGACGCCCGTCACCTCGAACCCGGCGCGGGCGAACACCTCGGTGATACCGGCGCCCATGGCACCGAGCCCGACCACTCCGACCTTGTGGAATTCCTGCACCATGCCTTCACCCTAGCCCGTGCCGGCCGACCCGTTACCGCCGGGTAGGAGCGGCTCTCCGGTGTCGCGGGGTCCCGTGCCCGTGGGCGGGCCCGGCCGGCGAGCGGAACGGGCCCCCGGGGCGTACAGCGGGGCTAGGATCGTGCAGCGTGAGACTCGTGATCGCCCGGTGCAGCGTCGACTACGTCGGCCGGCTCACCGCCCACCTGCCCATGGCCCCCCGCCTCATCCTGATGAAGGCCGACGGGTCGGTGTCGATTCATGCCGACGACCGCGCCTTCAAGCCGCTGAACTGGATGAACCCGCCGTGCACCGTGCGCGAGGGGGTCGCCGACGACGGGACCGACGTCTGGACGGTCACCCACGGCAAGTCCGGTGAGAAGCTGGTGCTGCGCATCGAGGAGATCCAGCACGACAGCTCCCACGAGCTGGGGACCGACCCGGGGTTGCAGAAGGACGGCGTCGAGGCCCACCTCCAGGAGCTGCTCGCCGAGCACATCACCACGCTGGGCGAGGGCTACACGCTGATCCGCCGCGAGTTCCCCACGGCCATCGGGCCGGTGGACATCCTGTGCCGCGACCGCGAGGGCGCGACCGTCGCCGTGGAGCTGAAGCGGCGCGGCGACATCGACGGCGTGGAGCAGCTCACCCGCTACCTCGAACTCCTCAACCGCGACCCCGCTCTCAAGCCCGTGCGGGGGGTCTTCGCCGCCCAGGAGATCAAGCCGCAGGCGCGCGTGCTGGCCACCGACCGCGGCATCGGCTGCGTGACCCTCGACTACGACGCCCTGCGCGGGATCGAGCCCGATATCCCCCGCCTGTTCTGAACGCGGACATATGGGGCGATCATGATCAAGTGGAACCGATTATCACATCACACCACCTACCGCCCACGGAAGGTATGTGGCTGGATGTGGCAATGACGGCCGGTCCGCCTTGATCCTGCGCATGCGCTCCTGACAGGCTGCTCCCTACCTCGCATCTTCGCGCCCGCCCCATCACCCCTGGTAGGCGGGCGCTCGCTCAGGAGGAGCAACGTGCCCAGCAGACACCCCGTACCATCCCCCGGCCGGGCCCCCGCGGCACGGCGGCTGACAGCGGGCGGCGCCGCCGTCGTCCTCGCTCTCGGCCTCGGGCTGGCGCCCGGCACGGCGCACGCGGATGAATCCGTGCTGCCCACCCTGGTGACCACGGAGAGCATCCGCACCCATCTGGAGAACCTCCAGACGATCGCGGAGTACAACGGCGGCAACCGCGCGAGCGCCACCGCCGGCTACGACGTCGCCGCGAAGTACGTGATCAACCAGCTCCGGCGCGCGGGCTATACCCCCGTCAAGCACACCTACGAGTACGAGAGCTGGGGGGAGAACAGCCCCGCCGTCCTCACCCAGACCGCCCCCGAGGAGCGCGAGTTCGCCCCCGCCGACGACTTCGTCACGATGTCGTACTCCGGCTCGGGCGACACCACCGCGCCGGGCGTGCCGGTCAACGCCGACAGCGCCGAGAGCGGCTGCTCGGCCGACGACTTCGCCGGCTTCCCCGAGGGCGCCGTCGCGATCGCCCTGCGCGGCACCTGCCCGTTCTCCGAGAAGACGCAGAACGCCACCGACGCCGGCGCCACCGGGGTCGTCATCATCAACAACGAGCCCGGCCCGCTGAACGGCACCGTGGGCACCGAGTCCGCCGTCCCGGTCGTGGGCGTCACCCAGGAGGTCGGCGCCGACCTGCTGGCCGCGGGCGAGGGGCTGGAGCTGCGGCTGGCCGTCGACGCCGAGGTCACCACGCAGTCCTCCTACAGCATCACCGCCGACACCGAGGGCGGCACGCCCGACAACACCGTTGTCGTCGGCGCCCACCTCGACGGCGTCGCCGAGGGCCCCGGCATCAACGACAACGGCAGCGGCACGGCGGCGGTCCTGGAGACGGCCCGCCAGCTCGCCCGGCTCGACACGCCCAACAACCGGGTGCGCTTCGCGTTCTGGGGCACCGAGGAGGAGGGGCTGATCGGCTCCACCCGCTACGTCGAGGGGCTGAGCGACGACGAGGTGGAGCAGATCGCGCTCTACCTGAACTTCGACATGATCGGCTCGGAGAACTTCGGCCGGTTCGTCTACGACGGCCGCGGCGAGCTCGACGGCTCGCTGCCGCCGCCCTCGGGCTCCGGCGCGATCCAGAAGCTGTTCGAAGACTACTTCGCCGGACGCGACCTGGTCAGCGAGCCCACCGAGTTCAGCGGCCGATCCGACTACAGCGCCTTCATGGAGGCCGGGATCCCCTCGGGCGGCGTGTTCAGCGGCGCCGACGGGATCAAGACCGAGGAGCAGGTGGAGTACTACGGCGGGGTCGCCGGGGAGCCCTACGACGCCAACTACCACACCGCCGGCGACACGGTGGAGGAGATCAACTGGGACGCGGTGGGCGACCTCTCCGACGCCATCGCCTACTCCGTTGAGACCTACGCCGACAGCACCCTGCCGGTGAACGGCGTGGCGCGCACACAGCAGGCCCAGGAGTTCGACGCCGAACGCCTGGGCGACCTCTGGCTGCGGTAACCGTCCGACCGCACTGGGCGACGCCCGTGGCCGAGGATCGCTCCTCGTCCACGGGCGTTTCGCGCCGCCCCGGGGGCCCCGGGGCGGCGCGCGCGGGCGGAAGTGACCCCCGGACCCGCTGATGCCTCGGGGACGGCTGACCTGGCCCCCCGACCCGTGTCAGCCGCCCCGCGCGGCCAGGCCGCGTCAGGCGGGGAAGCGCCTCCCGGGCGTTCCTTCCTTCGGCCGGCCCCCGCCATCACACCCGAAGAGCGGTGGCGCGCATGGGCGGTCACCACGGTTCACTACCCTGGGTAGCGCTTCCACTGCACACGGTATCAGTGGTGTGAAGCGCCTTCACCCCCCGATGCACAACGGTTATTCACCGTCCCCAACTAGGGTTGCCCCATGACCGAACGCGATTCCGACACACCCGTCGTGCTGTCGAAGATCTACACGCGCGCCGGGGACGCCGGGAGCACCCACCTCGGCGACATGACCCGCACCGCCAAGACCGATCCCCGCCTGGCCGCCTACGCCGACGTGGAGGAGGCCAACGCCGCGATCGGGACGGCCCTGGCCGTGGGCGAGGTCCCCGATGACATCCGCACGCTGCTGGGCCGGGTGCAGAACGAGCTGTTCGACCTCGGCGCCGACCTGTCGTGCCCGGTGCAGGCCGAGACCGCGGCCCCGCCGCTGCGGGTGGAGCCCGGCTACGTCGAGCGTCTGGAGGCCGTTTGCGACGCCTACAACGCCGACCTGCCGGTGCTGCGCAGCTTCATCCTGCCCGGCGGCTCGCCCACCGTGGCGTTCATGCACACGGCCCGGGTGGTGACCCGCCGCGCCGAGCGCAGCGCCTGGGCGGCGATCGAGGAGTACGGCGACGGCGTGAACCCGCTGACCGCCCGCTACCTCAACCGCCTCTCGGACCTGCTGTTCGTCCTGTGCAGGGTCCTGGGGCGCGACGGCACCGAGGTGCTGTGGAAGCCGGGCGGCGAACGCTGAGCCGCCCGTGACCGCCTCCGGCGGGCGGGGTCAGGCGCCGGCGGCGAGTTCGCGCTCGACCGATTCGACCTTCTGCGTGAGGCCGTCGGACACGCCCCCGCGGATGTCGGCCTTGAGGGTGAGGCTGACCCGGTTGGCGCCGTCGCCCGCCGCGGTCACCGCCCGCTTGACGACGTCCATGACCTCGTCCCACTCCCCCTCGATGCTGGTGAACATCGCGTCGGTCTGGTTGGGCAGGCCGCTCTCGCGGACGACGCGCACGGCGCGGGCGACGGCCGGTGCGACGGACTCGCCGGCGCCCAGGGGACTCACAGAGAATGCCACGATCATGCCCCTACCCTAGGCCGCGCAGGCCCGGATGTCGCGCCTCTGGGCGCCGCGTCGGCCCGGGGCGCGGCAGGGCCCGGGCGGCCGGCACGGCGCCCCGGGTCAGGACTGCCAGATGGTGCCGGGGGGCATGGACTCCAGCCACGACAGGAAGCCGGTCAGCGCGCTCTCGCTCATCGCCAGCTCGTACACCGGCTCCTTGGGGTCGGAGCCGTCGGCGGCGGCCCAGCCCACCTCGACCACCACCACATCGGGGGCCAGCTCGGCGAGGTCGGCGGGCGTGGGCGTGCGGCGCCCCACAACAACAAGACCGCGGCGCGACAGCTCTGCTGCCGGCCGCGGCCAGAGGGAGAAGATGCGGTACCACCGCAGGTCATCGCTCCCATAGCGCCCGAATCCCATGCGCCACGGGCCTGTTCGGGGCCCGGCGGCGCGCAGGTAGCATTCGACGGCGCCGCCCCCGCGTTCCAGGACGAACCTGCGCACAGTGACGCCGATCAGTCCGAGGAGGGCCACCAGGAGCAGGGTGAAGACGAGCCACTCGGCGAGCCGGAACCACACCTGATCGAACAGCTCTTGCACCCTGGTCCTCGCCCTCGCCTCTCATGGTCCGCCGCCGGGCGCGCCCGGCGGACAGCGAACCCGTCTCCCGTCAGACCGACTCGCCGGCGGCCTGGAGGCGGCTGCGTGCGCGGGCCACGCGGGCCTGTGCCTCGGCGTCCTCAAGGGAGATCCCCTCGGACTCCGCCGCGGCCAGGGCCGCCTTGGCACGCGAGACGTCGACGTCCTCGGCCAGCTCGGCGACCTCGGCGAGGATGGAGACCCGGTTGCCGTCGGACACGGAGATGAACCCCCCGTGGGCCGCCGCCCGGACCTCGCCGTTCTCACGGCCCCCGATGACCCGCACCACGGCGCCGGGCGCCAGCAGCGCGAGCACCGGGACGTGCCCCGGCTGCACGCCGATCTCGCCGTCGGTCGTCTTCGCGATGACCATGTCACCCTCGCCCGCCCACAGCTCGCGCTCTGGCGACACGATCTCGACGGAAAGCTTCTTCGACACTGCCATTAACCCCTCTGCTCGTGGGCGAATTCACGGGAAGCGGGCGGCGTGTCGCCGCCCGCTTCCCGGCGAAGCGCTAGCCCTGGAGCTTCTTGGCCTTCTCGACGGCCATCTCGATGTTGCCGACGTCCAGGAACGCCTGCTCGGGCAGGTGGTCGTACTCGCCGTCGCAGACGGCCTTGAAGGAGGCGATGGTCTCCTCCAGCGGCACGAACACACCGGGGTTGCCGGTGAACTTCTCGGCGACGAACATGTTCTGCGAGAGGAAGCGCTCCAGGCGCCGCGCCCTCTGCACGATGATCTTGTCCTCTTCGGACAGCTCGTCGATACCGAGGATGGCGATCTGGTCCTGGAGGTCGTTGTTGCGCTGGAGGATACCGATCACACGCTGCGCCACATCGTAGTGCTCCTGGCCCACGTACTGCGGGTCGAGGATGCGCGAGGTCGACGCCAGCGGGTCCACCGCCGGGTAGATCCCCTTCTGCGAGATCGGCCGCGACAGCTCGGTGGTGGCGTCGAGGTGGGCGAACGTGGTGGCCGGCGCGGGGTCGGTGTAGTCGTCCGCGGGCACGTAGATCGCCTGCATCGACGTGATCGAGTTGCCCCGGGTCGAGGTGATGCGCTCCTGGAGGAGGCCCATCTCGTCGGCCAGGTTCGGCTGGTAGCCCACCGCGGAGGGCATGCGCCCCAGCAGGGTGGAGACCTCGGAGCCGGCCTGGGTGAACCGGAAGATGTTGTCGATGAAGAGCAGCACGTCCTGGTTCTTCACATCGCGGAAGTACTCCGCCATGGTCAGAGCCGACAGCGCCACGCGCAGACGGGTGCCCGGAGGCTCGTCCATCTGGCCGAACACCAGCGCGGTGTCCGGGAGGACCTCCATCTCGCCCATCTCCAGGAAGAGGTCGGTGCCCTCACGGGTCCGCTCCCCCACGCCCGCGAAGACGGACACACCGCCGAAGTTGCGGGCGATACGGGTGATCATCTCCTGGATGAGCACCGTCTTGCCCACACCCGCGCCGCCGAACAGGCCGATCTTGCCGCCCCGGACGTAGGGGGTCAGCAGGTCGATGACCTTGATGCCGGTGACCATCATCTCGGTCTTCGACTCGAGCTGGTCGAAGGCCGGGGCCTTGCGGTGGATCGGCCAGCGCTCCTGGACCCCGAGCTCGGCGGTGGGCACGTCCATGGACTCGCCCAGCGTGTTGAACACGTGGCCCTTGACGACGTCGCCGACCGGGACGGAGATGGGGCCGCCGGTGTCGCGGACCTCGGCGCCGCGGACCATGCCGTCCTGCGGCGCGAGGCTGATGGTGCGGACCAGGTTGTCGCCGAGGTGCTGGGCGACCTCCAGGGTCAGCGTCTTGGTCTCACCGCCGAGGGTCACGTCGGTGTGCAGGGCGTTGTAGATCGCAGGCAGCGAGTCGACGGGGAACTCCACGTCGACGACCGGGCCGGTGACCCGGGCGATGCGCCCCGTGGCCGTGCCAGGCGCTGCCGTCCCTTCGACTGTCGCAGTCACTTCTCACTCACTCCCTGGCAGCAGCGAGGGCATCGGCGCCGCCGACGATCTCGCTGATCTCGTTGGTGATCTCCGCCTGGCGGGCCTGGTTGGCCTGGCGGGTCAGGTTCTTGACAAGGTCCTCGGCGTTGTCCGTCGCCGACTTCATCGCGTTGCGGCGCGATGCCCACTGGGAGGCCGCGGACTCGAGGAGGGCGAAATAGATCCGGTTCGTCACGTACTGCGGCAGCAGCTGGTCGAGGGCCTCTTCCGGCGAGGGCTCGAAGTCGTAGAGCGGCAGGTTCTTGCCCTGCTCGCGCTCGAGCTCCTCGGCCTCGACCTCTTCGACCTCCAGCGGCAGCGCCCGGTGCGACTCCGCCCGCTGCGTGAGCATGGAGACGAACTCGGTCGCGACGATGTGGATCTCGTCCACGCCGTCCTCGGTCTCGCTGTCCTTGGTGAAGCGGCCCATCAGGGTCTCGCCGATCTCCTTGGCGCTGGCGTAGGCCGGGCGCTCGGTGATCCCCTCCCAGGTCTGCTCCATGGCGCGGTCGCGGAACCGGTAGTACGCGATCCCCTTGCGGCCGACCACGTACAGCAGGACCTCCTTGCCCTGCTCGCGCAGGAGCGCGCTCAGGGATTCGGCCTCCTTGACCGCGTTGGCGGTGTAGGCGCCGGCCTGGCCCTTGTCACTGGTGATGACGAGGATGGCCGCCCGGGTCGGGTTCTCGGACTCGGTGAGCAGCGGGTGCTCGGAGACCCGCGAGGCCACGGCCGAGACGGCGCGGGTGATCTCGCGTGCGTAGGGACCCGCCGCCTCGACCGCCCGCTGCGCCTTGGTGATGCGGGTGGTGGCGATGAGCTCCATCGCCCGGGTGATCTTCGCCATCGACTTGGTCGAGCGGATCCTCCGGCGATAGACGCGAAGCTGTGCTCCCATGGGCTACTTCCCGGCGCTCTTGGCGACCTTGATGGTCTCCTGGCCGACTTCGCTCTCCTCCAGGGCCTCGGCTTCCTCGTTGCCGAGGAGGGTGCCGGCGCTGGTCTGGAAGGCCTGCTTGAAGCCGGTGATGGCGTCCTTCAGGGTCGCCGCGGTCTCGTCCTCGAACTTGCCGCTCTCGCGGATGTTGTCGAGGACCTTGGGGTGCTCGCGGCCCAGGAAGTCCAGGAACTCCGACTCGAAGCGGAGCACGTCCTCGACCGGGACCTCGTCCAGCTCGCCGGTGGTGCCGGCCCAGATCGAGACGACCTCCTTCTCCACGGCGAACGGGCGGTACTGGCCCTGCTTGAACAGCTCCATCAGGCGCGAGCCGCGCGCCAGCTGCGCCTTGGAGACCGCGTCCAGGTCGGAGCCGAAGGCGGCGAACGCCTCGAGCTCGCGGTACTGGGCGAGGCTGGTCCGCAGCGGGCCGGTGACCGTCTTCATCGCCTTGGTCTGGGCGGCGCCGCCGACACGCGACACCGACACGCCGACGCTGATGGCCGGGCGCTGACCCTGGTTGAACAGGTCGGCCTCCAAGAACACCTGGCCGTCGGTGATGGAGATGACGTTGGTCGGGATGTAGGCCGAGACGTCGCCCGCCTTGGTCTCGATGATCGGCAGGCCGGTCATCGAGCCCGCGCCCAGCTCGTCGGAGAGCTTCGCGCAGCGCTCCAGCAGCCGGGAGTGCAGGTAGAAGACGTCGCCCGGGTAGGCCTCGCGGCCCGGCGGGCGGCGCAGCAGCAGCGACACGGCGCGGTAGGCCTCGGCCTGCTTGGTGAGGTCGTCGAAGACGATCAGCACGTGCTTGCCCTGGTACATCCAGTGCTGGCCGAGGGCCGAACCGGTGTAGGGGGCGAGGTACTTGTAGCCCGCGGGGTCGGAGGCCGGGGCGGCGACGATGGTGGTGTACTCCATCGCGCCGGCCTCTTCGAGCGCCCCGCGCACGCTGGCGATCGTCGAGCCCTTCTGGCCGACCGCCACGTAGATGCAGCGCACCTGCTTGGTGGGGTCGCCGGACTCCCAGTTCGACTTCTGGTTGATGATGGTGTCGATGCAGATCGCGGTCTTGCCGGTCTGCCGGTCACCGATGATCAGCTGGCGCTGGCCGCGACCGATGGGGGTCATCGAGTCGATGGCCTTGATGCCGGTCTGCATCGGCTCGCCGACCGGCTGGCGCTGCATGACCGTGGGGGCCTGGAGCTCCAGCTCGCGGCGCTCGGTGGTCTCGATGTCGCCCTGGCCGTCGATGGGGCGGCCCATGGGGTCGACCACGCGGCCGAGGAAGTTGTCGCCGACCGGCACCGAGAGGACCTGGCCGGTGCGGCGCACCGTCTGGCCCTCTTCGATGCCGTTGAAGTCGCCCAGGACAACGGCGCCGATCTCGCCGATCTCCAGGTTCTGGGCCAGGCCCATGGTTCCGTCTTCGAATTCCAGCAGCTCGTTCGCCATCGCAGAGGGAAGGCCACCGACGCGGGCGATGCCGTCACCGGAGTAGGTGACGGTTCCGATCTCCTCGCGTGCGGCGGCTTCGGGCTCGTACGATTGGACGAAGCGCTCCAGCGCGTTCCGGATTTCCTCCGGCCGGATCGTCAGCTCCGCCATCTCACGTATGTCCTTGCTCTCGTATGGCGCCGCGTTGTCCGGGCGCCGTGCGTGCGTTGCGTTGGCCGAATTCGTCGCGTCAGCCGGCCAGCCGACGCCGGACCTCGGCGAGGCGCCCGGCGACGGTACCGTCGATGACCTCATCGCCCACGCGGATGGAGAGCCCACCCACGATCTCCGGGACGACTTCGATGTTGAGGTGGATGGGGCGTCCGTACACCCGGGCCAGCGTGGCCTGGAGCCGCGCCTGCCGGTCCTCGCTCAGCGGCACGGCGGTGCGCACCACGGCGATGTAGCGCTTGGCGCGCTCGGCGACGATCTGCCCGTAGTGGTCCAGGGCCTGTTCCAGGGTGCGGCCCCGGGGACGGGTGACCGCCTCGGTGATCAGCACGAGCGTGGCGGCGTCGGCCTTGCCCGAGAGCAGGTCCGCCACCAGGGCGCGCTTGTGCTCGGCCGCGACGCCCTCGGTGGTCAGCGCCGCGCGCAGGCCGTGCTCGGCGACGACGATCCGGCCGAACCGGAACAGCTCGTCCTCGATGTCGCCGAGCCGCTGCTCGTCCACCGCGGCGACCGTCGCGTAGACGGCCAGCCGCTCTGCGGCGTCGACGAGGTCGCGCGGTTTGGACCACGCGGCCCCGGCGATGTCGCCGGCCACCATGACGGTGGCCGGGGAGACCTTGGCCTCCAGCAGCGAGCCCACCAGGCCGGACTTGGCCTCGGCCGGGTTGGCGGGGTCGGCCAGCCAGCGGCGCAGGGAGTGCTCCCGTTGCAGGAGCGCGACGACCTCGAAGAGCTCGCCGCCCAGCGTCGCGGGGTCGGCGGACGCGAGGACCCCGTCGAACCGCTCGGTGGCCCCGGCCAGGGAGGTGCGGCTGATACCACGCATCAGCGCACCTCGGCCTGGGCCGGGTTGTCGGTCTGCTCCAGCTCCTCCAGGAACCGGTCGATGACGCGGTTCTGGGCGGCGCTGTCGCTCAGGGTCTCACCGACGATGCGGGTGGCGAGGTCCGTGGAGAGCACGCCGATCTCCGACCGCAGCTGCGCCAGGGCGTGCTGGCGGTCGGCCTCGATCTGCGCGTGGGCGGCCTCGATGATGCGCCGCCCCTCGGCCTGGGCCTCTTCGCGCGCCTCCGCGATGATGGCGGCGCGCTGCTCCCGGGCCTTCTCCAGCTCCTGGGCGTACTGGCGGTGCGCCTCTTCGAGCTTCTCGCGGTACTGCTGGCGGGTCTCCTCCGCCTCGGCCTCCGCCTTCTTCGCACGCTCGATGCCACCCTCGATCTGGTTGGCACGCTCGTCCAGCGCGGAGGTCAACCGCGGCCACATCTTGACGACGACGCCGAAGATGACGATGAACGCGATGAGGCCGAAGGTGAATTCATCCCAGTGAATGCGCAGGATGTTCTCCTGCTCGGCAGCCAAGATCACGGCTGGCATCCCTTCGTGCTCGATCTACTCTTCGCCGATCGGGGATCAGGCCTGGATGAACGCGAGCACGAAGCCGAGGATGGCGAGCGCCTCGATGACGGCCATGCCGAGGATCATCTGACCCTGGAGCACACCACGGGCCTCGGGCTGGCGGGCGATGGCCTGCACGCCGTTGCCGAAGATGAGTCCGACACCGATGCCGGGGCCGATGCAGGCGAGGCCGTAACCGACAGTGGCGAGGGTACCGATTCCGGTCATTGTGGAGATTCCTTTTCTTCTTCTTTGGAGAACACGCCGACGAGCATGGTGTGCCGTCGAACTGACGTGGGTGTACCGGGCTGGGGTCAGGGAGGGCGGCCCGTGCCTTAGTGGCCGCCCTCGATGGCCTCACCGATGTAGAAGGAGGCCAGTAGGACGAACACATAGGCCTGGAGGCCCATGATGAACAGCTCGAAAGCGGTGAACACGAGGAATCCGAACAGCGCCATGCCGGAGTAGCCGATCGACACCGCGCTGAGAATGCCCCCCGCGTCGGGGTTGAAGAGGTAGAACCCGGCGGCGGCGAACACGGCGAGCAGCATGTGGCCCGCGAACATGGTCGCGAAGAGTCGTACCGCGTGGGTGAGCGGACGGAAGACGAAGTTCGAGATGAACTCGATGGGGATCAGCACCGGCATGATCCACATGGGGGCGCCGCTGGGGACCAGCTTGGCCTTCAGGTGGCCGCCGAACCCGTGCTCGCGGATGCCGACGACGTTCCACAGCACGTAGACCAGGAGCGACAGCACCGCCGGGAAGGCGAGGTTGCTGGTGACCGGGAGCTGGAGCCCCGGGATGATGCCCATGACGTTCATGAACAGGATGAACGTGAACAGCGTGAGCATCAGCGGCATGTAGCGGTCGCCGGCCTTGCCCATGCCCGGGCGGACCATCTGGTCGCGCACGAAGCCGACGGTCAGCTCGGCGACGCTCTGCCAGCGCCCGGGCACGACCTTGGCGTTGCGCGAGGTGAAGAACCAGAAAGCGCTGACCAGCACCACCACAACGGCGAGCACCAGGGCGTACTTGGTGATGCCCGAGGTGTAGGGAAGGTCGTAGGTGAACCACGGGGTCGGGAAGAAGATCCCGGTGGTCGGAGCCTCGAACCCGCAGCCGGTGGGTTGGCTGCTGAAGATGTGGGGGTCCGAGCATTCGCCGGTCGTCCCGCTCGCGGCCAAAGCGCGCACGTCAGCACTCACGGCGAACCCTTTCGTCGTGACGCAACTCAATCCTCGATGTATAGGGCGGTCGCGCGCAGCATGGGGTGTGCGGCACGCCACCGGGCGTGTCGGTCAGAACCGGACGTACTGGGTGATGATCAGATAGATCGCGCCGACCAGCCCCAGGACCAGGCCGATGGGCAGGAACAGAGCCTCGAAGCCGAGAGCCCGGTCCGCCAACCAGCCCGCACCGCCCCAGACGGCCAAGCCTCCCAGCAGGTACGAGACGACGGTCATTCCATCGGCGCTCGGCTTCTCGCCGCTTTCGGCCGGACGACCGTTCATCTCGCTCCGGAAGATAGCAGTAGGTGAACAGTGCACGCACACCACCCCGTGGCCGCCCGGTCACGGTTGGGCCTCGGCATGCTCACCGGCTCCCGCCCCCTCGGCGGACCCGGGGTCCGCGGGGCTCTCGGGGGTCTCGACCGGTTCGACGTAGAGGCGCCGCACCTTGATGCTGGCGACGGAGTGCCCGGTGAGCCAGACCACCACGCACACCCCGGCCGTCACGGCGAACGCGTTGAGGTCGAACACCTCCGCGCCGCCGAAAAGGAGCAGAACGATCGCGAGCGCGACCGCTTTGATGGTGTACGTGGCGAGGGCGGCCATCAGGACCAGCTGGGGCTGCCTCTTGGCCACAACGGCGATGATGACCGCCGAGATCGCGAAGAAGGCGAGGATCAGCACGGTGCCGACGAGCGCCCCCACAAGCCCGTGCACGCCCGCCACGAAGTAGGCGATGACCATGGCGATCACGCCCGCGGCGGCGGTGGGAATCGCGGCGCCCGCCAGAATCCGGGCGTCGTGTTCCTGCATGAAGGAGCTCCGTGGCTGTTCAGTGGGGTGCTTGCTCGTGAAAGCTATCACAAGGATTTCGGCCCCCGACCCGGGGTGGCCTTTACGCACACCTTACCTGGGCCCGGGATGTCCCGAACACGGAAATCTCCCGCTATGTGTGATGTCGGCTACGGCATGGCGCCGCCGAAAGCCGCAGGTCAGTGTCCTTTCAGGCCATGAGGCAACCGAAGAGCCGGGTAGCCGGATCCTCACCCCCCGGACGGGGTCGCGGGCGGATCTGTGACCTTTTCATCAGCGTCACGGAGCCGGACGGCCGTGCGCCGGCGCCGCAGCCGCGGAAGCGTGATCAGGCCGACCGCGCACATCGCGACCAGAACGGTCACGGCCAGCACCATGAACGGGGAGTTGAACACCGAGAGCGACACCGACGCGAACGCGATGATCGCCGCCCACAGGTACATCAGCAGCACGGCCCGCGCATGGGAGTGGCCCAGTTCGAGCAGCCGGTGGTGCAGGTGCTTCTTGTCCGGCGCGAACGGCGACTTCCCCGCCAGCGTCCGGCGCACGACGGCCAGCACCAGGTCGGCCAGCGGCAGCGCCAGCACCAGCAGCGGCAGCAGGACCGGCAGGAACAGCGCCAGCCCGTGCACGCTGGTGCGGCCGTCGGGGTAGAACTGCCCGGTCACCGTGATGGTGATGGAGGTCAGCAGCAGCCCGAGGAGCATCGACCCGGTATCGCCCATGAACACGCGCGCGGGGTTGAAGTTGTGCAGCAGGAACCCGATGCACACCCCCGCCAGGATGATCGCGATCATCGCCGGGTAGGACTGGCGCTCGAACCCCTGGTCGACGGCTGCGACGTAGTAGTAGGCGAAGAACGCGAACGCCGAGATCGCCACGATCCCGGCCGCGAGGCCGTCGAGGCCGTCGGCGAAGTTCACGGCGTTGATGGTGACCACGATCAGCAGGATCGACACCACCGCGCCCAGCCACGGCCCCAGGGAGAGCTGGGTGCCCGGCAGCGGCAGCCAGAGCATCTGCACGCCCGAGGCCACCAGGATCCCGGCCGCGACGGTCTGGCCGGCGAGCTTGGGCACCGCGGCCATGCCCCACCGGTCGTCGACGATGCCGATGAGCGTGATCAGGCCGCCGGCCAGCAGCAGCCCCCGCCAGGTGTCGTAGACGAAGACCTCTTGCAGGTGGGGCAGCCGGTAGGAGATCAGCAGCGCCGCCGCGAACCCGCCGTAGATGGCGATACCGCCCAGCCGGGGGATCGGCTCGGTGTGCACGTCGCGATCGCGGACCGGTGGAACCGCGCCGAAGGTGATGGCGGCGCGCCGGACGAAGGGGGTCAGCAGATAGGTGACCGCCATGGCGATGACGAAGGTGAGCGCGTACTCACGCACGGAAAGTCCAGCAGCCTTTCATGGAGCCGACGCGTCGGCCGGACCCGGTGACGCGTGACCGTGGTCGGGTCTGCCAACGAACCTAGCACTCTTGGACGGCCGTTTCTCTCCGATCCTGCGCGCCGGAACCCCGTTCCGGCCGGGGCTCCGGGCGGCCCCGGCCCACGGGTGGCACGGGGCCGGGGTCAGGGGCGCCGGTCCTCGGTGCCCGGCTTCTGCGGGTCCGCGGTGTCTGCGGAGGGGACCTCGGTTCCCGGCGCGGACGACCCGTTGTCACTTCGGGCCTCGCCGGGTGCCGTTCCGGCCGCGCCGGGCGCCTGAGGGCCGTCGGCGGTGCCGGGTGCGGGACGGTCGTTGACGGCGCCCGTGTCCTCCGCGGCGGGCGGGGTCTCCGGGCTCTCGGGGGCCTCCTGGGCGGCGGCCTGGGTGTCCGGTGCGGCGGCCTCTTCGGCGGGGCCGTCCGGCTTGTCCTGCTCGGCGTTGCGGCCCTGCGGGCGGCGCCACGCCTTGGACTCGCCGATCACCGTGCCGCACACCGCGCGCAGCCGGTCGATCGGGATCGCCCCGCTGCGCAGCACGCGCGGCACCGCGTAGGTGAGGTCGACGATCGTGGAGGGCTCGGACTCGGCGCAGGCGCCGGCGTCGAGGTAGACGCCGACCCGGTCGCCGAGCTGCGCCTCGGCGTCCTCGGCGGTGCCGGCGGCCGGGCGCCCGGACAGGTTGGCGCTGCTGACCGCCATGGGGCCGACCTCCTTCAGCAGCTCCAGGGCGACGGGGTGCATGGGCATGCGCACCGCGACGGTCCCCTTGGTGTCGCCGAGGTCCCACGACAGGCTCTGGGTGGCCGTGCAGACGATCGTGAGGGGGCCGGGCCAGAACTCGTCGATGAGGTCCTGGCCGTGCGTGCCCAGGTCCTCGATGAGCGCGTGGGCGGCCCGCACGGAGCCCACCAAGACCGGCGGCGGCATGTCGCGCCCGCGGCCCTTGGCCTCGAGCAGCCCGGCGACGGCGGCCGGGCTGAAGGCGTCGGCGCCGATCCCGTAGACGGTGTCGGTGGGCAGCACCACCAGTTCGCCGCGGCGGACGGTGGATGCGGCATCGGCGATGCCCTCCGCGCGCGCCTTGTCGTCGGCGCAGTCGTAACTGCGGCTCACTGCGGTCACCTCTCTCGGTCGACGCCCGTCGGGCGCGGGCGTTGCATGTGCGGGGGCCCCGCTACGCGCCGTCGGACCGGCGCATCACCACGAAGCGGTCGCGGTGGGCGAGGTCCTTGCGGTTGCGGACGTCGCGCCAGCCCAGCTCCTCGGGGAACAGGCGCGGGATGTCGATGCCCTGGCCGTCGCCGTGTTCGAGCGCCATGGCGCCGCCGGGGCGCAGGAGCCGCCGGCCGACCGCTTCGAGCTCGCGGATCATGTCCAGGCCGTCGGGGCCGGACCACAGCGCGGGCGCGGGGTCGTAGTCGCGGACCTCGGGCGGGATCTGCGCGGCGTCGTCGGTGGGCACGTACGGCGGGTTGGTGATCAGCAGGTCGACGGCGCTGTCGAGCTCGGGCAGGGCCATGCGCATGTCGGCCAGGTGCGCGGTGATGCGGTCGCCGTGCCCGCTGGCGTCGATGTTGCGCTTGGCCCAGGCCAGCGCCCGGCCGTCGATCTCGACGGCGTGCACGCGGGAGCGGGGGACCTCCTGGGCGATGGAGATCGCGATGGCGCCGGAGCCGGTGCCGAGGTCGACCACGAGCGGGTCGGCGACGTCCATGGCCCGCAGGGTCTCGATGGCCCAGTCGACCATGATCTCGGTTTCGGGGCGCGGGACGAAGACACCGGGGCCGACCCGGAGTTCCAGGTACCGGAAGTAGGCCCGGCCGGTGATGTGCTGGAGCGGCTCGCGTGCGGCGCGGCGGGCGACGCACTCCCAGTACAGGGCGTCGAAGTCGGAGTCGGCGACCTCGTGCAGCCCTCCTCGACGAACGCCGTGCACGAACGCCGCGAGTTCCTCGGCGTCGGTGCGGGGCGACGGGACGCCCGCGTCGGCCAGCCTCAGCGTGGCGCGCGCGACCTCGTCGAGCAGGAAGTTCATGACTGGGCCTGCTCCAGCCTTTCCTTGGTGTCGGCGTCGATGAGGGACTGGAGTACACCGTCGAGGTCGCCGTCGAGGACCTGGTCGAGGTTGTACGCCTTGTAGCCGACGCGGTGGTCGGAGATCCGGTTCTCCGGGAAATTGTAGGTGCGGACCCGCTCGGAGCGGTCGACGGTGCGCACCTGGCTCTTGCGTTCGGCCGCGGCCTCGGCGTCGGCGCTGGCCTGGGCCTCGGCCAGCAGGCGGGCGCGCAGGATGCGCATGGCCTGCTCCTTGTTCTGGAGCTGGCTCTTCTCGTTCTGGCAGGAGACGACGATGCCGGAGGGCAGGTGGGTGATGCGCACCGCGGAGTCGGTGGTGTTGACGCTCTGGCCGCCGGGTCCGGAGGAGCGGAACACGTCGATGCGCAGGTCGTTGTCGTTGACCTCGATCTCGACGTCCTCGGCCTCGGGGACCACCAGCACGCCGGCGGCGGAGGTGTGGATGCGCCCCTGGGACTCGGTGACGGGCACGCGCTGCACGCGGTGCACGCCGCCCTCGAACTTCAGCCGGGGCCACACGCCCTGGCCGGGCTCGGGGGTGCCGCGGTTCTTGAACGCGATCGTGATGTCCTTGTAGCCGCCGAGGTCGGAGTGGGTGGAGTCGATGACCTCGGTCTTCCACCCCTGGGATTCGGCGTAGCGCAGGTACATGCGCACCAGGTCGCCGGCGAACAGCGCGGACTCCTCGCCGCCCTCGCCCGCTTTGACCTCGAGGATGACGTTCTTGTCGTCGGCGGGGTCGCGCGGCAGCAGCAGCTGGCGCAGGCGCTCGGTGAGGCGCTCCTTGTCGGCGGTGAGCCGGCGGGCCTCCTCGGCGAAGGAGGCGTCCTCCGCGGCGAGCTCGTCGGCGGCCTCGATGTCGCTCTCGACGGCGTTCAGCTCGCGGTAGGTGGCGATGATGGGGGTGAGCTGGGAATAGCGCTTCCCGAGGCTGCGCGCCCTCCCCTGGTCGGCGTGCACAGCGGGGTCGGCGAGCTGCTGTTCGAGCTCGTAGTACTCCCCGAGAAGGTCGTCCAGCTTCACGTCGTGCTCTTTCGTCGATGGCGTTGTCGCAATGGCCCTGCCCCGGGCCGGGGCGGCCGCCGGATCCACGAATGGCGGCGCCGGGCGCGTGCACCCGTGGTGGGCACACGCGCGCCGGCGCCGCCGGGCAGACGCGCTACTGGCGCTTGCCGAAGCGCTTCTCGAAGCGGGCGACCCGGCCGCCGGTGTCCATGATCTTCTGCTTGCCCGTGTAGAACGGGTGGCAGGCGGAGCAGATGTCCGCACGGATGACACCGCTCGCCTGGGTGCTGCGGGTGGTGAACGTGTTCCCGCAGGTGCACGTCACATTGGTGACGACGTACTCGGGGTGGATGTCGGCCTTCACGTGGATCTCCTCGCTGGTGGCGGTTGCCGGACGCAGGCGGCGGGCTGTACGGGGCGCAGTGGCACCCGGGAGCCCGGACGTGTGCGCGAACCGGTCCCGCGGCGGTCGATATACCAGTTTGCCAGACCTTCAACCCGGAACCGACCAGCGTCTATTCCCGCAGGCCGTTTCGGGGCCGGGCGCAACGGTCCCGGGTCAGCCGTCGGCGCCGCGCCCGGTGTCGGTGACGTCCTCGCTCGGGAAGTCGGTGGGGGTCGGGGCGGGCTCTTCGGGGGCGTCGGCCGCGGCCGGGCACATCGCGGTCTCGATCGCCGCCCACGCGGGCGGGTCGGGGTTGGCCTGGTAGCGCGCCTGGAAGAGGGTGAAGTGGCGGTCCTCGCTGTGCACGGTCCAGTTGCGGTAGCCGGGGATGTTGCCCGAGTGGGTCCACACCTCCACGCCGCAGCTGAGCGTGTAGGAGCGCGGGCCCAGGGCGAAGCCGTAGCCGTCGTCGCTGGTGGCCTGGACGGAGAGCATCTCGTCGAGCATGGGCGCCTCGAGGACCTCGCCGCCGAGCAGCGCCTGCCAGAAGCGGTTGATGTCGCTGACGGTCGAGACCACCTGGGCGGTGCCGTACCAGCGGGAGGGGTCGAACTCGGTGATGTCGCTGGGCTGGGCCTCGGCGCCGGCGTAGGGGCTCAGCGCGAGGTAGGCGTGCATGACCGGCTCGGGCATGGCGGAGCCGGCGGGGATGGAGGTTCCGGTCAGCTCCAGCGGCTCGATGATGCGCTCGGTGACGGCCTCGGCGTAGGGGCGGCCGGTGATCTCCTCGATCACCATGGCCGCCACCACGTAGTTGGTGTTGGAGTAGGCGACGTCGGTGCCCGGGGCGAAAACGGGGCCGTGGGTGTTGGCGACCGCGACCAGCTCCTCGGGACGCCAGATGCGGTCGGGGTCGTCGACCACGGCGGGCATGTCCCGGTTGTAGCTGAATAAGCCGCTGGTGTGGCTGAGGAGCATCCGCAGCGTGATCTCCTCGCCGCCATCGACCACGCCCGGCAGCAGGTCCTCCAGGGTGTCGTCGAGGTCCGCGCGCCCTTCGCCGACGAGCTGGAGCAGGGTGGCGGCGACAAAGGGCTTGGACAGGCTCGCGATGCGGAAGTGCGCGCCGGGGTCGACGGGCGCGCCCGTGGTGCGGTCGGCCACGCCGGCCACGCCGTTCCAGGTGTCGGAGCCGCCGGGGCCGGTGACGATCAGTTCGGCCACCGCCCCGCTGGAGCCCTCCTCGATCACCTCGTTCAGCGACCGCTGGAGCGTGACGCGTTCCACAGAGGTGATGCGCGGTGGCTCCTCTGTCGGAGTGGCCGCGATACTCACGGGCCGGGTGTCGCCGCCTGCGTCGTCGAGGCCCGATGACCTGGTGGCCTGCACCGCGACCAGGGTCGCGGTGGCGGCCACCGCGATCCCGGCGAGAGCGGCCCATCGCTTCTTTTCCATCGGCTCAGCATCGAAGCATGGAATGGCGGTTTTGGCGAATACGCCCGTGTTTTCTGATCTTGTGTCGGGGGAATACCAAGTGGTCCGTTCGCGGCCCCGGCGGCGCGCTCAGAAGCGCCCACGGCCGCCGGAACCCCGGTCCGTCCCGAGAACACGAAAGCGGCCCCTCCCGGTCGGGAGAGGCCGCTTCAGCGACCGCCTGGGGCGGCCGGCGCCGGGCGCCGTCCGCAGGGGGCGTCAGTGCTCGTTCGGGCCGACGGTGGTCTTCTGCACCTGGAGCAGGAACTCGGCGTTGCTCTTGGACTCCTTCATGCGGTCCAGGAGCAGCTCCAGCGCCTGCTGGGTGTCGAGGGCGTGCAGCACGCGGCGGAGCTTCCAGACGATGTTCAGCTCCTCGCCGGACATCAGGATCTCCTCCTTGCGGGTGCTGGAGGAGTCGACGTCGACGGCGGGGAAGATCCGCTTGTCGGCGAGGGACCGGTTGAGCTTCAGCTCCATGTTGCCGGTGCCCTTGAACTCCTCGAAGATGACCTCGTCCATCCGCGACCCGGTCTCGACCAGGGCCGTGGCCAGGATGGTCAGCGAACCGCCGTGCTCGATGTTGCGCGCCGCACCGAAGAACCGCTTCGGCGGGTAGAGCGCCGTGGAGTCGACACCACCGGAGAGGATGCGCCCGCTCGCCGGAGCGGCGAGGTTGTAGGCGCGGCCCAGCCGGGTGATGGAGTCGAGCAGCACCACGACGTCCAGGCCCATCTCGACCAGCCGCTTGGCGCGCTCGATGGCGAGCTCGGCGACCGTGGTGTGGTCCTCGGCGGGACGGTCGAAGGTCGAGTGGATGACCTCGCCCTTGACCGTGCGCTGCATGTCGGTGACCTCTTCGGGCCGCTCGTCGACGAGGACGACCATGAGGTGGCACTCGGGGTTGTTCTCGGTGATCGCGTTGGCGATCGACTGGAGCACCATCGTCTTGCCCGCCTTGGGCGGCGACACGATCAGCCCGCGCTGGCCCTTGCCGATGGGCGCGACCAGATCGATGATGCGGGTCGTCATGATGTTGGGCTCGGTCTCCAGGCGGAGCCGGTCCTGCGGGTAGAGCGGGACCAGCTTGTTGAACTCCGCGCGGTTGCGGGCCTGGTCGGGCGCCATGCCGTTGATGGTGTCGAGCCGGACGAGCGCGTTGAACTTCTCGCGGCGCTCGCCGTCGCGCGGCTGGCGCACGGCACCGGTGATGGCGTCGCCCTTGCGCAGGCCGTTCTTGCGGACCTGGGCCAGCGACACGTAGACGTCGTTGGCGCCCGGCAGGTAGCCGGTGGTGCGCACGAACGCGTAGTTGTCGAGGATGTCCAGGATTCCGGCGACGGGCAGCAGGACGTCGTCGTCGCTGATCACCGGCTCGGGGTCCTGGCGGTCGCGGCCGCGGCGGTCACGGCGGTCGCGCCGCCGCCCGCGGCGCCGGCCGCCGAAGTCGTCCTCGGTGGTCGCGGTGCCGCCCCGGCCCTGGCCGCCGCCCTGCTGGCCGCCGTCCTGGGACTGCTGCTCTGCGGGGGCGTCGTCGCGGTTGCCGCGGTTGCGTCGGTTGCGCTGCCGATCCCGGCCGGACTGGCCGCCCTGGGAGTCGGCGCCGCTCTTCTGGGGGGTGCTGGATGTCTTGGTCACGCTGCTCGCGGTGGTAGAGGTGTCGGGACCGTCCGACTGGCGGCCCTGGTCGGCGGGCTCGTCGCGCTTGGCGCGGGACGACCGGCGGCTGCGGGTGGCGGTCTTCTCGGACCGGTCCGCCTGTTCCGGCTCACCGACGCGCGCGCCCGGTTCGGACTGCGCCGCCGAGGTCTCGCCGGGGGCGAGGTCGGCGACCGCGCCCGTGCGTGGCGCGGAACGCCGTCCGGAGGCCGCTCCGTCGGTCGCATCGACCTTATCGGCTGCGGGCCTGCTGTCGGGGGTCTTCGCCGATTTCGCGGCCTGTGGCGCGGAAACGGGCCCGCCCTGCTTGGTCTCGATCGCGGCGATGATGTCGTTCTTGCGCATCCGCCCCGTGCCCGTGATACCGAGACTCGACGCCAGCCGCTGAAGCTCGGTGAGCTTGAGCGCCGACAACCCGGTACCGCCGGCCTGGCGCCGGGAGCGCGTCGGCGCGCTCTTGGCGGCAGGTGCCGCGGAGTCGCCGGATTCCGCACCGGGCGCGGTGGTGTTCTGCTGCGTGCTGACCGCCGCGTCCGTGTGGAGTTCGGTGGTGTCGCTCACTAAGGGTCCTTCCCAAGGAGCGGGCTAGGCCGTCATTGTGTGGTGAACGGCCGGCCCGGTGGTGCGAACCGGCGGGGGCCGGGTCGGGCTTGCCCCACGTGGATGTCGGGATCCGTCGAACGGGGCCCTTACCCAATCGCGGCGGGCTCTGGGTACAGCCAGACATTGGGGCGATGAGCTCGGTCGTGCTGCCCGTGGACCATTCTGTCGCTCTCGCCGGACGAGTGATCGACTTCGGTGGGGTAGGCAGAGCCACGGATGCGCCGCGAACTCGACACAGTGGCCACGCAATGCACTCGCGGATGAGAGACCACGCGCGCGGACGCGGAAGACACTGTGGCGGATGAGCACACGCCCCGCATCGGGGCATCTGGTGCTTCACCTAGCCTAACATCACCGGAGCCCACAGCTATTCCTCGACACAGGTTCATGAACGGGGAGAACTGACCCACACCCCTGCCGCATCGATTCTTAAGGGGTGTATGTGCCATGCAGTACCCGTTCGTTCCCGTATTGAATCAACCCTCGCCTCACAGATTTGCGTGACGTCACCCTGGTCGGTGGATTCCCCGCCGCTCACGGACGCCTCATCGGCGTGGCCGAGGACGAGCACGGTGGGGCCCGCGCCCGAGACGACGGCGGCAAGGCCGTCGCGCTCACGCAGTTCCCGGATCAACGCCGCGCCGGCGGGCATGGCCGGCGCGCGGTACCCCTCATGCAACCGGTCCTCGGTCGCCTCCAGCAACAGTTCGGGATGGCCGGAAACGGCCGCGACGAGCAGCGCCGCGCGACCGGCCGAAAATGCGGCGTCGGCGTGCGGGACCCGGTCGGGCAGCAGGCCGCGCGCCTTCTCCGTCGACAGCCGCTCCCCCGGCACGCACACGACCGGCCGCAGCGCCGGGGAGGTCGGCAGGCGCAGCGCGCCCCACCCGTCCCTGCCGCTCCAGGCGACGGTGAACCCGCCGTGGACGCAGGGGGCCACGTTGTCGGGGTGGCCCTCCAGGTCGGCGGCGATCCGGAACAGCCGGTCGCGGTCGACCGCATCGGCGCCGTGGATGAACGCCAGCGCGACCGCGGTACCGGCCACGATCGCCGACGCCGAGGAGCCCAGCCCGCGCCCGTGCGGGATGGCGTTGCGGCAGCGCAGGTCCACCCCGGGGAACTCCGCTCCCTCGGCCTCGTAGGCGTGGCGCATGGCCCGCACCACGAGGTGGGAGCCGTCGAGGGGCACCTCGCCCGCGCCCTCCCCTTCGACGGTGACGGTCACCTCTCCGTCCTCGCGCGGGCGGGCCTCGACCTCGTCGTGGAGGTCCAGCGCCAGGCCGAGGGCGTCGAAACCGGGCCCGAGGTTGGCGCTGGTGGCGGGCGTTCTCACGTGCACGCGCGTGGGGCGCGTCTGGGACATGCGGGGTCTCCGGGCGGGGTGGGGAAAAAGGGGTGGGGGCCTAGCCGAGGCCGAGGGCGGAGGCGGCCGCACCGGCGTCGACGGGGACGGTCGTGGCCGAGGACGCGCCGGCCAGCGCCCAGTCGGGGTCCTTGAGGCCGTTTCCGGTCACCGTGCACACCACGCGGCTGCCGCGTTCGATGTGCCCGGCGCCGACCGACTGGAGCAGCCCGGCGACGCTGGCCGCAGAGGCGAGTTCGACGAACACGCCCTCCTCGGCGGCGAGCATCCGGTAGGCGGCCAGGATCTGGCGGTCGGTCACGGCGTCGATGCGCCCGCCGGACTCGTCGCGCGCGTTCTCGGCGAAGGTCCAGGAGGCGGGGTTGCCGATGCGGATCGCGGTGGCGATGGTGCGCGGCTGCTGCACCGGGGCGCCGTTGACGATCGGCGCCGACCCGCTGGCCTGGAAACCGAACATGCGCGGCCGGCGCGTGGCGAGCCCGTCGTCGGAGTACTCCTTGTAGCCCATCCAGTAGGCGCTGATGTTGCCGGCGTTGCCGACCGGCAGGCAGTGGATGTCGGGCGCGTCGCCGAGCGCGTCGACGATCTCGAAGGAGGCGGTCTTCTGGCCCTGGAGGCGGTAGGGGTTGACCGAGTTGACCAGCGCGACGGGGTAGTCCACCGAGAGCTTGCGGGCGAGCTCCAGGCAGTCGTCGAAGTTGCCGTCGACCTGGAGCAGCTTCGCGCCGTGCACGAGCGCCTGGGCGAGCTTGCCCATGGCGATCTTGCCCTGGGGGACGAGGACCGCGCACGTCATCCCGGCGCGCACCGCGTAGGCGGCGGCGCTGGCGCTGGTGTTGCCGGTGGAGGCGCAGATGACGGCCTTCGCACCGTCCTCGGCGGCCTTCGTGATGGCCATGGTCATCCCGCGGTCCTTGAAGGACCCGGTGGGGTTGAGGCCTTCGACCTTGAGGAAGACCTCGCATCCCGTCAGCTGCGACACCCGGTTGGCGGGTACCAGCGGGGTCCCGCCCTCAAGGAGTGTGACGACCGGGGTCTTGTCCGTGACGGGAAGGCGGTCGCGGTACTCCTCGACGACGCCTCGCCACGCCCGTGCCATGCTCACGACGGGGCCCTTTCGCAATGGGTGGAACCTGGAAGACAGTGGAAATCGGTGATCCGCGCCCGTGCGGCGCGGATCGCGGCCGGCGCACGCGGCGCCCGGCGGCGGGTCGGCCATCGGGGGTACCCGTGCGGCCTCGCGGTGGGAACGAGTCTAGGCCCCCGGGAGCACCGCACACGCATCCGGCCTGGCCGGTCTCACCAGCTGGGACGCGGGGTCAGTTCCCCTCGGCAAAGGCCTCCACCCGCATCACCGACGCCACCGACCGCACCTCGTCCAGCGCGCGCAGCCGCTCCACGGTGGCGGCCAGGGCGGCGTCGGGCGCCTGGTGGCTGACCAGCACGAGCTGGGCGTCGTCGCCGAACCCCTCCTGGCGGACGTTCTTGATGGAGACCCCGTTGTCGGCGAAGACCTCGGCCACGCGCGCCAGGACGCCCGGGCGGTCGGCGACGTCGAGGGCCACGTGGTAGCGGGTCACGGTCTGGCCCATGGGGTGCACCGGCAGCCCGGTGTCGTGGGCGCCCTCGGACACAGAGGTGGCGGCGAGCCGGTTGCGGGCGACCGCCACCAGGTCGCCGAGGACCGCGCTCGCGGTGGGGGCGCCGCCGGCGCCCGCGCCGTAGAACATCAGCCGGCCGGCGGACTCCGCCTCGACGAACACCGCGTTGTAGGCCTCCGTGACGGTGGCGAGCGGGTGCTCGCGCGGCAGCATCACCGGGTGGACGCGCACGCCCACCGACGCGCCGTCGGTGGAGCGCTGGCAGATGGCGAGGAGTTTGACCACGCAGCCCATGGCCTTCGCGCTGGCGATGTCGCCCGCGGTGACCTCGGTGATGCCCTCGCGGTGCACGTCGGCGGCGGTGACCTGCTGGGTGTGGAAGGCCAGGCGGGCCAGGATGGCGGCCTTGGCCGCGGCGTCGAAGCCCTCGACGTCGGCGGTGGGGTCGGCCTCGGCGTAGCCGAGCGACTGGGCCTCCTCCAGCGACTCCGTGAACCCGGCGCCGAGGGCGTCCATGCGGTCCAGGATGAAGTTGGTGGTCCCGTTGACGATGCCCATGACGCGGTGCACGCGGTCGCCGGCCAGCGAGTCGCGCAGCGGGCGCACCAGGGGGATCGCGCCGGCGACGGCCGCCTCGTAGTAGACGTCGACCCCGGCTTCACGGGCGGCGGTGTGGATGGCCACGCCGTCCTCGGCGAGCAGCGCCTTGTTCGCGGTGACGACCGACTTGCCGGCCTTGACAGCGGCGAGGATGAGCGAGCGCGCGGGCTCGATGCCGCCGATCACCTCAACGACCAGGTCGATGTCGTCGCGTGTGACCAGGCCCATGGCGTCGGTGGTGAACAGCGCCGGGTCGATGCCCGTGCCCCGGTCGCGCCCGAGGCGGCGGACGGCAATGCCGCCGATCTCCAGGGGCGCGCCGACGCGCGCGGCGAGCTCGGCCGCCTGCTCGTCGAGCAGCCGCACCACTTCGGCACCAACAACGCCGCATCCGAGCAGCGCCACCTTCATCGCCATAAGAGGGGAACTCCCACTTCTCTCACGTCGTTCGATCGGGTCCCGGCCCCTGCCGGGCCCGTCATGGCCGGTCCGGCTCCGTCAGCCTACGTCCAGGCGGAGCAGGTCCTCCTCGGTCTCCCTGCGCACCAGTGTGCGGGAGCGGCCGTCGCCGACCGCGACCAGGGCCGGGCGCGGGATGTGGTTGTAGTTGCTCGCCATGGAGTGGCAGTAGGCGCCGGTGGCCGCGACCGCCACCAGGTCGCCGGGGCGCAGGTCCGCGGGCAGGTACAGGTCGTGCACGATGATGTCGCCGCTCTCGCAGTGCTTGCCGACCAGCCGCGACAGCATCGGCGGGGCGTCGCTCTCTCGGGACGCGAGGACGCAGGTGTACTCCGACCCGTAGAGGGCGGTGCGGATGTTGTCGCTCATGCCGCCGTCGACGCTGACGTAGGTGCGGATGCCCTCGACGTCCTTGACGGTGCCCACCCGGTACAGGGTGACGCCGGCGGGGCCGGCCACGGCGCGGCCGGGTTCCACGGCGATCCGCGGCATGGGCAGGCCGTGGGTCTCGCATTCGCGGCGGACGATGTCGAGCAGGCTCTTGGCGATGGTGCGGGGGCCGAGCGGGGTGTCGCCGGGCACGTAGGCGATGCCGAGGCCGCCGCCGAGGTCGAGTTCGGGCAGGGAGACGCCCATCTCGGCGTGGATACGGGTCAGGAAGGCGGCCACCCGGCGCGCGGCGACCTCGAACCCGGCGGTGTCGAAGATCTGCGAGCCGATGTGGGAGTGCAGGCCCACCAGCGAGATGTGGCCGGCGGCGAGCACGCGGCGCACGGCCTCCTCGGCGGCGCCGGTGCTGAGCGCGAAGCCGAACTTCTGGTCGTCGTGGGCGGTGGCCACGAACTCGTGTGTGTGGGCCTCGACGCCGGTGGTGACGCGGATCAGCACGTCGGGGACGCGGTCGCGTTCGGCGGCCAGGCGCTCCAGGCGGTCGATCTCGTCGAAGGAGTCGACGATGATGCGGCCGACCCCGGCGTCGACGGCGCGGGCCAGCTCGGCTTCGGACTTGTTGTTGCCGTGCATGCCGATCCGGTCGGCGGGGAACCCGGCGGCCAGAGCGACGGCCAGCTCGCCGCCCGTGCACACGTCGAGCTTCAGGCCCTCCTCCAGCACCCAGCGGGCGACGGCCTTGGTGAGCAGGGCCTTGCCGGCGTAGTAGACGTCGGCCTCGGCCTCGTTGAAGGCGGCGCGGTAGTCGCGGGCGCGGGCGCGGAAGTCCTGCTCGTCGAGCACGTAGAGCGCGGTGCCGTGCTCGGCGGCGAGGGCGGAGACCGGCACGCCGCCGATCGCCAGTTCACCGGCGACGCGGGTGGCGGTGGCGGGCCACACCCGGGGGTCGAGTTCGGAGAGGTCCTGCGGCGGGCTCGGCGGGTTCTCCTCGGGCAGCACGTCGGCGTGGCGCGGACCGGCGGGGTGGGCGTAGCGGCTCATGGGCGTGGACTCTCGGCGTTGCGTCGGGTGATCGGATGGATGGTCGCTCCGGCGGGTGTCCGGGGCGGCCGTCCGGGGTGGAGCCGGTGCGGCGGCCGCGACGACGGGGGCCCTGCCGGCGCGCGTCCTCGGCGGGAGGGTGCCGTCGTGTCGGGTGGGGGACCTGGGCAGGCACGGCGCGGTGGGTTCAGAGCCTTGTGGGCGCGGACACACCGAGCAGGGAGAGGCCCGTTGCCAGGGCCCCGGCGGTTGCGGCGCACAGAGCGAGCCGCGCGGCCACGGCCTCCCCGCCCTCGTCACACGCGGCGGGACGACCTGCGACCGGACGGGCGTCCTCCCCCGGGACACCGCCGCAGGACTCCCACCACCCATGGTAGGCATCCGCGAGACCTTCGAGGTATCTGACCAGGATATGAGGTTCCCCCCGCCGCGCGGCGGTGAGCACCACCCCGGGCCCGTCGAACAGCTCCCCCACCAGTTCCGCCGCCGCGCCCTCCCCCCAGACCCGGACGGCGACCGCACCGGCCCCGGCCACCGGCGCCACCCGGGCGGCGGAACGCGCCGGGCCGTGACCTGCACCCGCGGGCGATGGCTGCGATGAGGGCGGTGTCTCCTCTCCCGGCCGGCCGAACGGCGACGGGGCATCGGACGGTGGCTCCTCGGCCGGAGGACGCGCGGACGATGGGACGGCCGGCACAGGCCCGGCTGAGGACTCCGGATCGCCGGTCGCGCGGTCGTGGGCCCAGGCGATGCTGCGCACCGCGTGGGCATGGGCGTAGCGGACGGCGAAGGCGGGGTTCGCCGCCACCAGGCGGGCCCACTCCCCCGGCTCCTCCGCGGTCGGCACGGCCGGCAGGCCGGAGCCGGTGGCCTCCCCGGGCTTCGGGCGGTCGGGGACCGACCGGCAGAACGCGATCCGCGCGGACGCCTCCCCGATCACGCCGAGCAGCCGGGCGGCCGCGCCCGCGCCGGGCGGCGCGTCGAGGTAGGGGTCCCGCCACGTCACTTCGGCGGGCGCGCCGTCCCCGGGCACCGGGAACGGGGGGCCGCCCGTGGCGGCGGACGCGTCACCGGTCGCCCGAAGCGGGAAGCCGGCGGGACGCAGGTCCGGGTCCGCGGCGTCCGCCGCGGATGTGTCCCCTCCCGTGGTACCCGCTCCCCCGGCGGCGAGCCGGTCGGCCGCGCGGGTGATGCGGCCGGCAGCGGCGGCGATACGCCTGCGGGCGTCGTCGCGGGCGAGGTCGCGGGCTTCGGCGACCGACCCTGCGAGGTGCAAGGGCGACAGCGCCGCGGGCGAGGCCGCGTCCTCGCGGCCGTCGGCGCCGCCCGCCGAAGGCGCCGGAAGCGGGCGTCCGGAACCGGGCCGTCCTTCGCGGGGCCGCATCTCATGGGGCCGTGCCCCAGGGGGCCCACTGTGGAGGGGGCCACCGCCGAAGGGGCCGAGGTGAAGGTGCTCGCCGTGCAGGGGACCTCCGCCGGTCAGGTAGGCGGGGTCGTCGGCCGCCGCGCGGACCACCGACAGCCGGACTTCGGGCGGCAGTGTGACGGCGACGAATCCGCGGCCTTCGGCGTCCGCGTCGGCCACCTGCGGGTGGTCGCGCAGCACGGCCGCGATATCGGCGGCCACCTCCGCCGCCGGGCGCCCGGCCGGGCCGGCCAGGCGCAGCGGCAGGGCGCTGGCGTAGTCGCCGCTCTCGCCTGCGGGCACGCGACGCGGCTGTGCCGACGGGACCTTCACGCCGCCGCCCACGACCTCGGCCGCGGCCCGGCGGAACAGCGCGTCGACCCACCACGGCGTCGCCGCCTCCAGCGCCGTCCCGCCGTCCGTCCGCTCCCCCACTGCCACCCCGCTGTCCGCCGCTCCCGGTCCTTGTTCGATCGTGCCCGTAACTCAGGGCAGGCCGGCGAGGTCGCGGACGGTGACGATGAGCTCGTTGGGGTCGAACGGCTTGGTCAGGTAGGCGTCGACGCCGATCTCGCGGCCGCGCCGCACGTCGTCCTCCTGGGCGCGGGCGGTGATGAGGACGACCTTCATCCCGCGGGTCTCCTCGTTCTCGCGCAGGCGCAGGGCCGTGACCCAGCCGTCCAAGCGCGGCATCATGACATCAAGGGTGATGACGTCGGGCCGCACGTCGCCCACGCGGTCGAGGCAGTCCTGACCGTCGACCGCCGTGTGGACCTCGAAGCCCTCAAGTTGCAGGTTGACGGTGATGAGCTGCCTGATCACCTCGTTGTCATCGACCACCAGTACCCGTGCCAGTGCTTCACCCACGGCCGCGAGACTAGCGCCCGGGGCCCCGCCCCCGCTGGCGTATGCCTGAACGCACGGAAAACTGCGCGATCCACCCCCGGCCCCCTGCTAGGGTTGGTCCCGCAGCTGGCCCCCTTAGCTCAGGGGATAGAGCAACGGCCTCCGGAGCCGTGTGCGCAGGTTCGAATCCTGCAGGGGGCACCGCACAAAAGGGAACACTCATAGGAGTGTTCCCTTTCGCTTTCTTCATCGCACCCGGGTGGTCGAAAGGCCTGGTCCGATACCTGTCGGAGTTCCCGGACGGTTTCCACCGCCGGCGAGCGACCCACGTCACAACGTCCACGGCTTGAGTATGCCGTGGCGGCATGGGCTTTCCTTTTTTGTGCATACGTACGAGCAAGGGAACGCCATGGCGAAGCAGAATGCACGGCCTGCGGACAGCAGGGACATGTATGCCGTCCACACCATGTTCCGGCGTGAGTTTCGCGCGCTGCCGGCGCTGATCCGGGGAGTCGCGGCGCATGACCGGGCGCGGACGCAGATCGTCGCCGATCACGTCGCCCTGCTGGTCGAGCTGCTGCATGTGCACCACCGCAGCGAGGACGACCACTGCTGGCCCAAGCTGGCGAGCCGGGGACCGGAGGACGTGGCGGCCATCGTCGACCTGATGCAATCGCAGCACAAGGTCGTCGACGCGGCACTCCAGGACACGGAGGTGCAGGCGTCCCGGTGGCGGGATTCGGCGACGGCGGAGGACCGCGACATGCTCGCCGGCGCGATCGACCGGCTTCTTCCGCCGCTGTGCGAGCATCTCGACGCCGAGGAGGAGAAGATGCTCCCGCTCATCGACCGGTACCTGACCGCCGACGAGTGGGCCGAAGTCGGCAGTAAGGGCCTAGGAAACATCTCCGCCGGAAAGGTTCCGGTGCTGTTCGGAATGCTGCTCCAGGATGCCTCCACCGAGCAGCGTGCTCTTTTCAAGGAAGCCGTCGGCGCTCCGGCGTTCGCGGTGATGTCCAAGGTCGGCCCGATCGCCGTGAAGCGCTACCGGAATACGGTGTTCTCCCCTTAGCTGCATATTCTTCTCCCAGGATGATCCGCGGCCTCGGTGTCGCGCCGTGCGAGACGAGCCTCCCCGGCCTCGGCCCACAGGTCCCGCGTACGGCGACGCCGTAGGCTTCTTCCGGTTTCTCACACGCTCACGGACGCCATACTTGCGTCGCCTTCCGGGTATACCTCCGGGACTCACCGATGCATTGAGGGCGTGCCTGCGCGGGGATAGCGTGGGAGATCCACGCGGCGCACCCCTATGCCCCGGATCCCGGGGCGTTCGCGGGACCGTTGATTCCCCTTCTGGACGGTCGGCCATGGCTGATCAATCGGCGTCGAATACGCGTCTCATCCGCCTCCAGCGCGAGGCGGGCCTGAGCGGCGAGGAACTCGCGCGGAAGGTGAATGCCGCCGGCCGGGAAATGGGGGTTTCCCTGCGGTACAGCCGCGCGTCGGTGAGCCAGTGGCGGTCGGGCACCCGGCCGCGGCCGCCGGTGCCGGGTCTCATCGCGGAGGTGCTGTCGCGGAGCCTCGGCCGGTCGATCACCGCCGCGGACGCCGGGTTCCCCCAGGGCGGCGGGGCCGTCTCCTCCGGAGACGATCCCCTCGATTCCCTCGACGCGCTCGCCCGCCTCGACCGGACGGGCGGCGCCTCTCCGGAGGACCACGGGCACTCCGAACACGTCTTCACCCTCCACGGTCTGGTCGCCCCCGCGTGGCACCCGCGCACCGTGTCCCCGGCACCGCACGGACGCGGCCCGCACCCGATGCGGATCGGCCAGAGCGAGATCGACGCCGCCGATGAGATGCTCGCCGTCTTCTCCAAAGCCGAGGCCCTGCACGGCGCCAGCCGGGTCGCGCCGCTGCTCCGCGACTACCTCCAGCGCACCATGGCCTTCTGGCTGCGCTGCCCGGCCGGCGCGGATACGCGGCGCCGGCTCCTCCGGACGGCCGCGCACCTCGCCTACCTGTGCGGATTCGCCTACTTCGACCTGGAGGAGCACGGTCTCGCGCAGCGCTTCTACCGCATCTCCCTGCTCCTCGCCGCCGAGGGCGACGACGCTTGGGGGTACGCGGTGGCCCTGCGCGCCATGAGCGTGCAGGCGTTCCACCTCGGCCACCACGGCCACGCCCTCGACCTGTCGTCGGCCGCCGTCCACACCGCGCCGCGCGAAACCGACCGCGTATCGAAGGCCTTCTTCCACGGCCAGGTCGCCGTCACCCAGGCGCAGCAGGGAGGCAGGGAAGCGGCGCTCCGGTCCCTGCGCTCGGCCGAGCGGCATCTGGAGGCCGCGACGAGCCGCCCTGGGCCGCTGGCCTACCACTGGGCGGCACTCGCCCACCAGCGCGCGGTCGTGCGCGGCCTCCTGGGCGACCGCCGCGGCGCGACGTCGGATTTCGTGAACGCCGTGCGATGGCGCCCCGCCTCCGAACGGCGTTCAACGGCGCTGCTCTACGCACGGCTGGCCGAGCACCAGCTGAGCGGGGGCGAACTCGAACAGGCGGCGGTCAACTGGCACCGCTTCCTCGATATCTATCCCTCGATCCGCAGCGGACGCGCGCGCTCTGCTCTCGCGGTCCTGCGCGCCCGGGTCCGCCCCCACGCCGCTCACACCTCCGGGCAGTACCTGCTGGCGCGGGCCACCGAACTGTGGCGGCTGCCCGCCAGGGACCTGTGAGCCGCGGTGCGCGCCACCCTGCCGAACGGCGTGCCCGGCGTTTTCGCGCCGATGCTCCGGGAGCGGCGATCCTCGACGGTCAGCGGCCCTACTCCGGCGAGGGTCGTGATCAGCTCCTCGGTGAGCCCGGCGTGCGCGTGCTCGCCGAGCGCCATCCCGATGCGGGTGCGGCCGGCGAGCCATTCCGGGCGGACCACCATGCGCTCATCGACGGTGTGCACTTCGGCCTGCGGCGTCTCCGCGTGACCGGCACCGGAGGGGGCGCCGGACTCCCCGCCCACCACGAGGACGACATCGGACTCCTCGAACCGCCCGCGGCAACGGCGCGGGGCGCCGTCGAAGAGCGTCAGCCGCCGCGTGCGCATCACGGCCATCCATGACTCCGTGACGTCCCGGGCGATCGCGATCCCCCGGTCGTCATCCGACCGCGCACCGATCGCGATGCCGACGGGCAGGCCCGACTCGGGGTCGAGGTAGCTGGCGGCACAGACGGTCGCCTCCCCGGTCTCGCGATCGGGGTGCATGTCGAGCCCGCCCACGCGCACGTCGCGGCCGCGGCCACGGGCGTGGGCGGCGACGAGCGGCGCGGCCGGGCTCGGCACCCGCCCCCGTCGCGGGTCGCGGAAGGACTCCACGACCACCACCTCGCCCTCGCACACACCCGATGCGGCGATCCACGCCAATATCCGCGTTCTGCCCACAGTCGCCCTCGTGCCTTCGTATCACTGGAAATGAACCGAAGGATGAGAATCCCCGGCAACACCCATTCTGGCCAGCCTAAGGAACAGATAAACCGAGAGCTCAAACCTTTGAGTGATTGATCACCATCGCATCACGGATATTCTCCACCTTTCTCCATATTCGGATTTACGCGATCAAACATGACGCGCGCGGGAAATGTGTTAAATCCGTTTCGCCTGTTGACGGACGATTTCCGGCTACTTCTTCCCTCGGCGGGCTCCGGGAGGTCTACTGGACTCTTCCCCGCCATAACGGCGGAACCGCGGTCGGCGCGAGGGGCGATCCCGCGCACTCAAGACCGCTCACGAAAACCCCAAACCGAACCACCGGACCGGACCGCTTGCGCGCCCATGACCCGAGCGGACGACGGCGATACGCCCCCTGTCCGCACCATCGCACGACCGGCGACCCAGGAAAGGCATCGGCAATGCCCGACGTATTCGCAGAGATCTCCCGCGCACTGACCGAAGAATTCGACGTCCCCGCCGATGAGATCGGCCCCGAGAACACCCTCCAGGACCTCGGCGTCGACTCCGTCGCCGCGGTCGAGCTCGCCGACATCCTCCAGGAACGGCTCGGCATCACGATCGGCGACGACGACCTGACCACCCAGAACACCGTCGCCGAGGTCATCGGCGTCGTCGCCGAAAGAGCGGGGGCGTAGCACCGTGACCGCCCACGCCCCCGCCGCGATCACCGGGATCGGGCTCGTCAGCGCCGCCGGCATCGGGCGCGCCGCCAACTGGAAGGCCGTCTGCTCCGGAGTCCCCACGGCAGATGCCGTCGACGCGCTCGCGGATGCGCCCGTGGCCTTCGCCAGCACCGTGCCCGCGACCTTCGACGCCGACCGCCTGACCGGCCACCGCGCCTCCCGCAACTACGACCGCAGTACCCAGTTCGCGCTCGTCGCCGGGCGGGAAGCCCTCGACGACGCCGGCCTCACACCGTCCGTTCTCGAAGACGCCCGCGTCGCGGTCGTCGTGGGGACCGCCTTCGGCGGGGTCCGCACCTTCGAGGAGGACCACGCACGGCTCATCGCCGACGGCCCCGGCGCCGTCACCGCCCGCTTCCTGCCCAAGGCCCTGGCGAACATGGCATCGGGCATCCCGTCGATCGAGTTCGGCGCCACCGGCCCGGCCATGGTCGTCTCGACCGCCTGCGCCTCCGGTGCGACCGCGATCGGCATCGGGCTGGGCCTGCTGCGCTCGGGCGCGGCCGACGTCGTCCTCGCCGGCGGCACCGACGCCAGCGTGACCCCGTTGCACGTGGCCGGGTTCCACAAGCTGCGCGCCCTGTCCCGGGCCCGCCGGTTCCCGCCCGCCCGCGCCTCGCGGCCCTTCGACGTCGGGCATGACGGGTTCGTCATGGGCGAGGGCGCAGGGATCGTCGTCCTCGAACGCCTCTCCGATGCGGCCGCCCGCGGCGCCCGGGCCTACGCCCGTCTCGCGGGCTACGGGGCCACGAGCGACGCCCACCACATCACCGCGCCCCACCCCGACGGCCGCGGGGCCAAGGAGGCGATCCGCGAGGCGTGCGACGACGCCGGGCTGGTCCCCGCCGACGTCGGCCACATCAACGCCCACGCCACGTCCACCCCGATAGGCGACGCGATCGAGGCCGGAGTCGTCGCCGAGATCGCCCCGAACGCGGTGCTGACCTCGACCAAGGGCGTCACCGGCCACCCCATGGGCGCGGCCGGGGCGATCGAGGCCGCCTACACCGCCCTCGCGCTGCACACCGGGACCGTTCCGCCCGTGGCCAACCTCGACCGGCCCTGCGAACGGGCCAAGGACCTCGACCTCGTCATGGGCGGTCCCCGGTCCCAGCGCGTGGACACCGCCCTGTCGAACAGCTTCGGATTCGGCGGCCACAACGCCGTCCTCGCCTTCACTTCCACCTAACACCAGGAGGTTCCGCCCCATGGGCCAGGTCGCAGTCATCACGGGGGGCACCGCGGGCATCGGGCTCGCCTGCGCGCGCAGGCTCCTCGACGACGGGGGCAGCGTCGTCCTCGCCGGCCGCTCCGCCGAACGCGGACGCGCCGCCACCACCGAACTCGCCCGCGGCGACCGGGTCCGCTTCATCGCCTGCGACGTGACGGACCCCGGGCAGGTCACGAAGCTGATCGAGGGGGCCGTGGACGAGTACCGGCGCATCGACGTGCTGGTCAACAACGCAGGCGGCGTCACGGACGACGGGCGGCCCGCTGTCGAGCTGGACGACGACGCCCTGGGCCGCGCCTTCCGGCTGAACGTCGACTCGGCGTTCTGGGCCAGCCGGGCCGCCCTGAAGCACATGCTGCCGAGGGGCTATGGCCGGATCATCAACATGTCCTCGATCGCGGGCAAGACCGGCGCGGCCGGGCTCCTCGGCTACACCACGTCCAAGCACGCGCTCATCGGCCTGACCAAGAGCCTCGCCAAGGAGGTCACGACCCGCGGCGTCAGCGTCACCGCCGTCTGCCCCGGCATCACCGACACCGAGATGATCCCCCGGGAGCTCCAGGGCGCGATCGAGACCTCCGGCGCCGACTTCGCCGCCGCCGCGCGGCACTACACCGGCGACCTCGGGCGCATGGTCGAGCCGGCCGAGGTCGCCGCGGTCGTCGCCCTCCTCGCCTCCCCCGGCGGCGCCGCCGTCTCCGGCAGCGCCATCAGCGTCGATGGCGGGTTCACGCAGTTCTAGCCGTGCTCCGGCCCGTGCTCCCGCTCCCGCCAGTGTTCCAGCCGCCAGCTCCGAGAGGACCCGGCCGTGTCGCCGACCCCCTGGCTCGCCCACGCCCCCGACCCCGCCGCCGATGTGCACCTGCTCTGCTTCCCCCACTCGGGGGCACCGGCATCGTTGTTCCAGGGGTGGCGCATCCCCGGAGTGGACGTGCTGCCGGTGCTGCTCCCCGGCCGCGGCCCCCGGCGGCACGAGCCGCTCGTCCGATCCCTGGACGCCCTCGCCGAGGCCGTCGCCGACGACGTCGTCCCCCGGCTGACCGGCCGCTACTGCCTGCTCGGCCATTCGATGGGCGCGTGGCTCGCCCACGCCGTGGCCGCTCTGCTGGACCAGCGGCACGGCACCGGCCCCGAGCGGCTGTTCGTCCTCTCCGCCCCGCCGCCGCACCTGCCGCCCAGCCCGTTCTCGTCCCAGTCCGGGCTCTCCGACGACGCCATGCTCGACGAACTCGTGCGGGTCGGCGGCGCCCCGGAGTCCGCCCGCGAGGCGGTGCGCGCCAATCTCGGCGCCATCCGCGCCGACGTCACCGCCGTGGGCGGCTACCGTCCGGACGCGCACCCGCTGTCGTGCCCCATCACCGCCATCGGCGGCAGCCGCGACCTGCTCTTCGACACCGGCACCCTCGTGGAGTGGCGCGCGGCCACACGCAGCGGCTGCTCCGTCCACTTCGTCGACGCGGGCCACTTCACGGTCACCGAGCAGCCCGACGCCGTCCTGCGCATCACCGCCCGCGACCTCGGCCGCACCGCGCCCCCCGCCGACCCCGTCGCCGTGATCGGCATGGCCTGCCGGCTGCCCGGCGCCGGCCACCCCGCGGCGTTCTGGGCGCTGCTGCGCAGCGGGCGCAGCGCGGTCGGGCCCGTCCCGCCCGATCGCATCGGCGGCAACGGCCACCGGATCATGCACGCGGGCGGGTTCCTCGACGCCGTCGACGCGTTCGACGCCGGGCACTTCGGGTTCAGCACGCGCGAGGCGCACCGCGCCGACCCGCGCCTGCGCCTGCTGCTCATGACCGTGCAGGAGGCGATCGACGACGCCGGGCTCACAGCTGACGGCGTCGCCGGCCCGCGCACCGGCATCTGGGTCGGCGAGTCCCACTCCGACTACTGGGACCTCTCGACCGCCGCCGTCCCGCCGAACATGTACACGCTCTCGGGCGGCGGGCTGAAGAGCTTCCTGTCCGGGCGGGTATCGCACTTCTTCGACCTCCAGGGGCCGAGCATCACGCTCGACACGTCCTGCTCGGCGTCGCTGACCGCGATCCACGCGGCCTGCCGCGCGCTGCGCGGCGGCGAGGTCGACACCGCGTTCGCCGCCGGGGCGCACCTGATCCTCAACCCCGACGGCGGCCCGTCGCACGGGCTCGCGAAGGCCCTTTCCCCCAACGGGCGCTCCGCGTTCGCCGATGCCGGCGCCGACGGCTACGCCCGCGCCGAGGGTGTGGCCGTCGTGCTCCTGCGGCGGCTGGCCGACGCGCTGCGCGACGGCGACCCGGTCCACGCCGTCATCGAGGGCAGCGCGGTCAACGCCAACGGGCGTTCCGGCCGCAACATCGTCAGCACCAGCGGCCCCGGCCAGGTGCGCATGATGCGCGAAGCGCTCGCCGACGCGGGGCGGCTCCCCGCCGACATCGCCTACGTCGAGGCCCACGGCCCCGGGACGCGGGTGGGCGACGACATCGAGCTCGCCGCCCTCCACGAGGTCTACGGGGGCAATCCGGGCCCCTGCCTGGTCGGCTCCGTCAAGACCAACATCGGGCACCTGGAGCCGGTCGCCGGTATCGCGGGGTTCCTCAAGACCGTCCTGGCCCTCGAACACGGCCGTGTTCCGGCGTCGCTGCACCACAGGGATCCCGCCCCGGCCATCGACTGGGACCGCTCGGCGCTGCGTGTGCCCACCGCATGCGAGCCGTGGCCGGTCGACGGCCCCCGCTGCGCCGCCGTCTCCTCGTTCGGGCTCTCCGGGGCCAACGCCCACGCGGTCGTCGCCGCGCCGCCCGGGCAGACCGCGCAGCGGCGGCGCCTGCCCCGGCGGACGTGGAACACCCGCCGCTACTGGTACACGGCGCTGGTGGACGGGGACAGGGACAGGGACGGGGACGGCAACGGCGCCCGGCCGGACCGAGACGCCCCGCCCGGACCGCCCGCCGCGCCCACGCGGCCCGCACCCCTACCCGCACCCCGAGGTGGTGACCCGGTGACCCCCCACCCGTTCTTCCGCGACCGCATGCCCGTGTGGGCCGAGCTCGACGAGCTCCTCGGCGCCCCCGATTTCGCCCAGGACCTCGCCGGGGTCGGCGCCACCTACCGGCGCCTCCAGGCCTTCGGCCGCAGGCTCGGCCCGGCGCGGGACCTGCACGGCGACCCCCTGCGCCTGCTCGCCGGCATGGAGTGGGCCGGGATGGTGGACCCCGCGATGATGCACGCCGCCATGGTGCACTATGGCGTCGCCGCGACCTCCCTTGTGGAGTGCGGCCACCCCGGCGACGACCTCGACGCCCTCGCGGCCGGCCTCGACACGATGGACGCACCGGGCACGATCGTCGTCACCGAGCTGGGACGCGGGGGATCCCAGATCAACGTCCGCACCGAGGCCCGTTACGACCGCGACCGCCGCACCTTCACGCTCTGCACCCCCGATGACGCCGCCGTGAAGATCATGCCCAACGTCGGCTGGCCCGGGCTCGCGCGCACCGCCGTCGTCATCGCGCGCCTGGTCGTCGACGGCGCCGACAACGGGGTGCACGCGTTCGCATTCCGCTTCCCGCACCCACGGGCCGAGGTGATGTCGCTCCCCGGCGGCGCGCCGGTGGCGCTCGACTACTCGGCGATCCGCTTCAACGACGCCGAGATCCCCCATGGCCACTGGCTGTCCGGTACCGCCGCCATCACCGGCAACGGGGTCGCCGACCCCCTCGGCCCGCAGCAGCGGCTCGCCCGGTCCCTGGGCGGGGTCCAGTCGGCCGCCGTCTTCGCCGCCGTCGCGCTCGCCTCGGCCGCCCGGGCCACGGTCGCGGTCGCCTTCCGCTACACCTCCCAGCGCGTCGTCGGCGGCCCGGGGACGCCGGTCCTCGATTTCGCGACCCACCGCGACGACCTCGCCCCGGCGGTCGCGCGCGTCTACGCGACGGGCGCCTACGTCGAGAAGGTCCGGCGCGACTTCGCCGATGAGCGCCTGGGCCGCGGTGCCCCGCGCACGGGCCCGGCGGTCGAGGGCGCGGCCTACGCGCCGTGGCTGGCCGCCGACCGCGACCGCACCCTCGCCAAGACGGCGGCGGCCACGGCGCTCGAATCCGTCGCCGCCACGTGCCGGCGGCTCTGCGGGTTCCAGGGCGTCCTGCGCACCAACCGCATCACGGTCTATGAGGACATGGCGAAGTCCTTCCACTCGGCCGGCGGCGACACGCGCCTGCTCCTGCTCGAAGCCGGCAAGCAGCTCCTCAGCGGCGGGGACGCCCCCGCCGTCCCCGGGGCCGTCGGCCCGGGCACGGGCGACGCGTCCTCGACGCTGCGCCTCGTGGCGCTGCACGAGCACGTCCTGACCGGCACGCTCCGCGACCTCGTCGGCGCCGGCGATCCCGGCCCGCACCTGCGCCGGATCGAGGACCTCGCCCGCGTCCACCTGACGCGGCGCATCCTGGAGGAGTTCGACGAGGCGGTCGCCGCCGCGAGCGGCCCGTGGCGCGACATGCTCGGCGCCGCGCGGCGCCTCTACGGACTCGACGCCGTCCTGGACACCGCCGCCTGGCACTTCGACCACGGCTCGCTGCGCCCCGGTGACGGCGACATCCTCCGGTCCGCCCGCGCCGACGCGGTCGACGAGGTCGTCCGGCGGCTCGGCGGACTGGTCGACGGCCTCGCGGTGCCACCGGGCCGCGTCGGCGGGTTCATCGGCCGCGAGGACTACATCGGACGCTTCGCGGCCCTCGTCCCCGGGAACGACCGCTGAACGGGGTCGCGCCACCGCCGTCGCCGCCGGGAGCCGGTACCGCGTGGCGGTTCGGCCGGGGATCGAGCGAATACCCCTGTGCGTACCCTTTTGGATAACATTCTTTCCATGGGGGGTGCGATAACGGCGCGGCGGTCCGGGGCGCGGATCGCGGTACTCGCGCTGCTGTTCGCCGCCGGCCTCCTCTGCGCCCTCTGCTCGGGCCCGTCCGCCGCCGCCGGCACCGGCGGTGGCGCGCAGGGGTCCGTGTCGGAGTCGTCCGCGGCGGTGGGGCCGGCCCCGGCCGGCATTGCGCACACCGATGACGACCGGCACGGCCATGACTGCCAGGCGGCCGCCGGTCTCGGCGCCGGGACCGAGCAGCGCACCGCCATGGTGAAACTCTTCGCGCTCACCGCACTCGGCGCCGCCGCCCCGGTCCTGCTCTGGAGCGCGGCCCCGGCGCTGCGCGTGTGGATCGCCCGCGGCCGGCGGGGCCCGCTGCGCCCGGGATCGCGATTGCTGCTGTCCCTGTGCGTCCAGCGCGTCTAGCAGCCCCGTGAACCGCCGACCTGGATCCACCCACCCCCCTTCACCCCTCACGGAGTCATCCGATGGCCACCGTTCTGCGCCCCGCCTCCACCGGCCCCGCGGCCGTGCTGTGTCTCACCGTCCTGCTCGCCACCGCCTGTTCCTCCTCCGATGCCGACCCCTCCGGAGCCGATTCCGCGTCCGGCGAGTCCGGGGCGGAAGTGAGCATCACCCCCGAGGACGGCACCGATGAGGTCTCCCCGGACGTCCCCGTCGAGGTCCGGGCCGAGGGCGGCACGATCACCGACGTCACCGTCGCGGTCGACGGCGATGAGGCGACCGGCGCCGACGAGATCACGGGCACCCTCAACGACGACGAAACCGCCTGGACCAGCGACTGGACCCTCACCCCGGGCGCCGCGGTGACCGTCACCGCCACGACCGAGGACGCCGACGGCGAGACCGCCGAGGCCGTCAGCGAGTTCACCACCCAGGAGGCGGTCGAGGGACAGCGCCTGGAGCTGGAGTCCAACTTCCCCACGAGCGGCGAGACCGTCGGCGTGGGCATGCCGGTCATCGTCAACTTCGACCTCCCGGTGGAGAACAAGGCGGCCGTGGAATCGGCCATGGAGGTCGTCTCCGAGGAGCCCGCCCAGGGCGCATGGAACTGGTTCGGCGACCAGACGGCGGTGTTCCGCCCGGAGGAGTACTGGACGCCCAATCAGCAGATCACCGTCAACATGCGCCTGGCGGGCGTGCAGGCCGCCGACGGCGTCTTCGGGATCGAGAACCACCAGCTCAACTTCGATGTGGGCCGGTCCCAGATCACCACGATCGACAGCGACACCAAGCGCATGCTGGTCGAACGCGACGGCGAGCAGATCCAGGACTTCCCCACCAGCCTGGGCCGGGCGGACACCCGCGCCTACACCACCACCAGCGGCGTCCATCTGACCATGGAGAAGTACGACCAGCTGGTGATGGACTCCGCCACCGTCGGCATCGATGAGGACGACCCCGAGTACTACAAGCTCGACGTCGAGTACGCGGTCCGCTTCTCCAACAGCGGTGAGTTCACCCACGCGGCACCGTGGAACAACCAGCTCGGCGAGGCCAACCTCAGCCACGGCTGCCCCAACCTCGCCACCGAGGACGCCAAGTGGTTCTACGAGAACTCCTACATGGGCGACCCGCTGATCGTCACCGGGACCGACCGCCAGCTGGAGGTCGACAACGGGTGGGGCTACTGGCAGCGCTCCTGGGAGGAGTGGGTCCAGGAGAGCGCCACCGGCGAGCCCGACGCCACCGACGAGCCCGGCACCCCGGGCAGCCCGCACGGCGACGCCGAATAGCACCTGCGGTCCGCCCGTCCGCCCCCGCCCCTCCGGGCCGCCCCGGATCGGCGGGGGCGGGCGGCGTCCTGGTAATCTCCCAAGACATCGTTGCGCGACCGTGTGCAACCGAACCAAAGGCGGACTGAACACAAAGTGTTACCGATGCGTCCCGATGACAGGGACGTCATGGAATCGGCAAGAAAAGCACATCGACGCCACCGGCTCGACGGAATCGCCGTCGTGGTCTGGGCCATTGTGGGGGTGCTGGCGCTGTTCTCGTACTTCGTCGTCGGCGCCGCAGGCATGTAGCACGCACGCACAACGGGTGATGGCACCCGTGTCTCGGGGCGGTCGCGCAAGCGGGCGCCCTTTCGCCTTTCCCGGACACGCCCGGCGGGGGCTCCCGGCCGCTCGGCGGGGCCCCCGCACCGGGGTCAGGCGTCCCAGCGGACGTCGAGGCGCTCCAGGGACCGGAAGTACCACTCGGCCGACCACTCGGGCCGGTGATCGGCGGGCAGCCGCAGGCCGGGGAGCCCGGCGAGGGCCTCGATGGCGATCCGCATCTCCAGGCGCGCCAGCGCCCGGCCAAGGCAGAGGTGGATGCCCGCGCCGAAGGCGACGTGCTCGCGCACGTCGGGGCGGCCCGGGGTGAACGCGTCGGGGTCGCCGAAGACGCGCGCGTCGCGGTTGGCGGAGCCGAAGAGGAGCAGGACCAGCGACCCGGCCGCCATCGGCACCCCGCCCAGCGTGGTGTCGCGCTTGACGACCCGCATCATCCCGCGGTGCGGGGACTCGTGGCGCAGCGACTCCTCGACCAGGGCGGTGATGGTGCGCGGGTCCTCGACGGTGCCGGCCCACAGGCCGTGGGAGAGGGCCGACATCACCGCGGTGGCGATGGTGTCGCGCGTGGTGTGGATGCCGCCCGCGTACAGGCCGCGGACGAACATCACGGCGTCGGGCAGGTCCATGGCCACATCGGGGTCGTCGACCATCCGGGCGAGCTCGGTGAGGATGTCGTCCCGCGGCGCGGTCCGCCGCCTGCCGAGGGCGTCGATGATGTGGGCGTCGTAATCGCGCAGCGCGCGGGCGGCCGCGGTCTTGGCCTCGATGCCGCCGACCGGGGCCGCGAGCGTCAAGAAAGCCCCGTTCCAGCCGTCCAGCCGCTCGTCGTCGGCGGCGTCGAAGCCGGTCAGGTGGCCCAGGGCTCGCCGCACGAACGGGTGGGCGAAGTCGGCCACGAGGTCGGCGCGGCCGCGCGGGGCGAGGCCGGCGACCAGGTCGTCGGCGATACTGCGCAGGGCCGGGGCCCCGGCGCGGATCCGCCGTCCGTGCAGTACGCGTTCGCCCAGGGCACGCAGCGGGGCGTGGCCGGGCGGGTCCGCCTGGACCATGTGCGGGGGCAGCGGAAGGTGGTCGAGGATCCGCAGCACTTCGGGCGGGCCAGCGTCCAGGGGCCGGAACGCCTCGGCGGAGGAGAAGACGTCCGGCGTGGTGAGGACCTGCGTGACCAGGCCGTGGTCGGCGACCATCCAGGCGCTGATCGGGTCGGCCCACGTGACGGGCTCGTTCTCGCGCGCCCACCGGTAGAAGGGGTGGGGGTCGAGGCGGTGGGCGCTGGTGGGGTCGTAGGCGACGTGTGGGCATCCGCCGGAGGCGGATTCCGCCGATGCGGTCATCCTGCTCCGTTCCTTCGCGTCGATTCGGGGGGTCAGTGCGGTGAACGCAGCCGTTACGCGAGGCCCTTCGGGCCCGGCGCATCGGATACGGCCCCGCTCCTTGCGGTGCAGTCAACCACGAGCGCGGGCGCGGCGCATCCGCCGTGGAGAGCGGCGCACGCCGCGGTGCACGCGGCCGTTCGCGCGAGAGCGGGAGGGGTGGAGGGGCGGCGTGCACGCCGAAGACCCCGCCGACCGCCGGGGCGGCGGATCGCCGGGGTGCGCGCGGGCGGGGAGTCGCCCGCTCAGGTCCGAGGCGGGTCAGCCGACGGCGTGCGACAGCCGTTCCGCCAGCAGCCGCTGACCCTGCTCGCCGCACTTCCGGTTGTTCTCCTGGATCCGGCGGAACCACCGGGCCAGCTCCTCGTCGCCCTGGGCCTCGGCATCGGCGATGTAGTGCTCCAGCCGGTAGACGTTCTCCAGCGACTGGTGCAGCGCCCAGGTGAGGTTGTAGTTGTCGTCCTTGACCGGGGTGGTCGGTGCTGTCGCCATTGCTCGTCCTCGCCTTCCATTCGGGTGCAAGAACCGGCAGTAGGCCCGCTGCCCGGCATCGCCCCCGAACATGCACATCGATTCGCCTTAGGCCGCCGCCGGGGCCGGAAGCCCTGCGAGACCCCCGCTGTGCCGGTAGGGCCAGGACCACCCGAAGCGTGGGCCCATGCCCATTCACCGCAGCGTGTGCGCTCCGTAGGTTCTGATGCGCCGCCCGGTGCCCGGCCGGGGGCGTAGCGAAAGGCGAGCACAGTGACCGGCTCATCCGACCCCGCCCCGCGTACGTGGCCGGGCCCTGGACCGACCTCCCTCGGCCGGCGGGCCCTCGCCCCCGATCTCGCCCGCGGGTTCATGCTGCTGTTCATCGCCCTGGTGAACGCCCAGTTCTTCCTGACCGTCCCCGACATCGTGTCCTCGGTGGCCGACCAGGTCGTGGTGGTGGTCCAGTCGACCGTCGTCAACGCCAGGGCGATCCCGCTGTTCTCCCTGCTGTTCGGCTACGGCATGGTGCAGCTGCTGCGCCGGCTCGACGCGGGCGGCGGGCGCCCCCTCGGCGTCCTACGCCGGCGCGGCGTGTGGATGGCGGCGATCGGCCTCGCCCACGGGGCGCTGCTGCTGCCCGTGGACATCATCGGCGCCTATGGCCTGGCGGTCCTGCTCTTCGCCGGGCTGCTGCGCGCCCGGGACGCGACGCTGCTGTGGGTGTCGGCGGCCTTCGCCGCGGCCTCGATCGGGCTGCACACGGCGCTCATGATGCTCTTCACCGCATCGGGGAACGACGCTTCCGTCGCCGCCGGCTCCCTCGTGCAGGGCGACCCCGTCGCCGCCACGGCCGAGCGCTTCCAGGAGTGGATCCTCTACACGCCCGTCACGCTCCTCACCGTCGTCGTTCCCCCTCTGTTGTGGGGGGTGTGGGCGGCCCGCCGCCGGATCCTGGACGACCCGGCGCGCCACCGCCGGCTCCTCGGATGGGCGGCCGCGGCCGGCCTGGGCATCGCGGTCCTCGGCGGGCTCCCGGACGCACTCGTCCGGGCGGAGCTGTGGACGGGCGTGCCCCTCCAGACGGCGGGCCTGCTGGCGGTCCTCCACGACACCACCGGGTGGGCCAGCGGTGTCGGCTGGGCGGCGCTGATCGGGCTGGTCGCGATCCGGGCGGCGGAGCGGCGGGGTCCCGTCGTGCGCGCGGTGGAGGCCGTGGGGCAGCGGTCGATGACGTGCTACCTGCTCCAGTCGGTGGCGTTCACGGCGGCCTTCGCGCCCTATGGCGCGGGTCTGGGAGCGACGCAGGGCGCCGCGGTGGCCGCCGCCATCGGGGTCGCCACCTGGGGTGCGACCGTGCTCGTGGCCGAGGCGATGCGCCGCCGCGGCCACCGCGGCCCGGCCGAGATCCTGCTGCGCCGGCTCACCTACGGCCGCCCCTCCCCCGCCGCCTGACGGGCGTCGTCCCACATCCGGTGCGGGCCGGGTACGACCGGCCTCACGGCTCGCCCGCCTCCGGCGGCCCCGCGGCGCGCTCGAGGCGGGCCGCAAGGGCCCGGATCTCCGCCACCAGTTCGGGGGGCTCGCGGACGTCGAAGTCGAAGCCGAAAGTCGCGACCCACACCGCCAGGTGGTCGAGCCGGTCGGAGCCGATGCGCAGGGTGCACGTGGCGTCGTCAACGGGCTCGACCACGCCGATGCCGGGCGGGACCTCGTCGGCCACGCGCTCGGCCGGGGCGTGCATGGTCAGGACCGCCTGGTGGCGGTGGCGGTCGACGGCCATCTCCCGGGCGAAGCGCTCCACAAGATCCTCGGGCAGCGGCCGCGGCGTGAACCGGGGCCCGTTGGGGGTGCGCAGCGCACACCGGTCGACGCGGAACCGCCGCCACCCCGACTTCGCGATGTCCCAGGCGAACAGGTACCACCGGCCCGCGTACTGGATCAGCCGGTAGGGCTCGGCCTCGCGCGCGGTGCGCGCGCCGTCGTAGGCGGTGTAGTCGAACCGCAGCCGCACCTGGTCGCGGACCGCCGCGGCGATCGCGGTCAGCGCCGCCGGGTCGACGGTGGCTCCGGGCGCGGGCAGGGCCACCATCGCCGACCCGAGCGCGTCGGCCTGGCGGCGCAGCCGGGAGGGGAGCAACCGGTCGAGCTTGGCCAGCGCGCGCACGGAGGTCTCCGCGATACCCGTGACCGCGCCGCCGGCCGCGGTGCGCAGGCCCACCGCCACGGCCACGGCCTCCTCGTCGTCGAGCAGGAGCGGGGGCAGCACGGCGCCCGGTGCGAGCGTGTAGCCGCCGCCCACGCCGCCGGCCGCCTCGATGGGGTAGCCCAGGGTCCGCAGCTTGTCGATGTCACGGCGCACGGTCCGCCGGCTCACCCCGAGGCGCTCGGCCAGCTCGGGTCCCGTCCAGTCGCGGTGGGCCTGCATCAGGCCGAGCAGGCGCAGCAGCCGGGCCGAGGTCTCCAACATGGGGGAAGTCTCGCAGCGATCGCGGACGGGAACCGGCCGCGAACCGCCCTAGCGTCGCCTCCCATGACACAGAACACGATGACGATCCTGGTCACCGGCGCGACCGGAAAGGTGGGCCGCCCCCTGGTCGCGCGGCTACTGACCGACGGGCACCGGGTCCGCGCCCTCACCCGCGACCCCGCGCGGGCCGGCCTGCCGGCGGGCGCCGACGTGGTCGCCGGGGACCTGGCGAACACCGGGAGCCTGGCCGCCGCCTTCACAGGGGTCGACGCCGTGCACCTGATCGGCTTCAACGGGGCGGAGTACGCGCCGCTGACCAACGTGGACGGGATCGCCGGCCTGGCGCGGGAGTCGGGCGTGCGCCGGGTGACGGTGCTGAAGGGCGAGATGGAGAAGACGCCGTTGGAGGAGGCCCTGGAGTCCGCCGGGCTGGTGCCGACCCGGCTGGCCCCGGTGGAGTTCATGTCCAACGCCCTCGAATGGGCGGAGGCCGTCCGCGGCGACGGCGTCGTCCGCGAGGCGTTCCCCGAGGCCAGGAGCGCGATGGTGCACGAGGCGGACATCGCGGCGGTGGCCGCCGCCGCGCTGACGGGGGGGACGGCCACGCCGGCCGCGAGTACTGGCTGACCGGGCCCGAGGCGCTGACCCACCCCGACAAGGTGCGCATCATCGGCGAGGTCCTGGGCCGGGAGGTGCGCTACGCCGAACTCACCCGCGACGAGGTGGTCGGCGAGTGGAAGCGGGCGGGCTTCTCAGCGGAGGACATCGCGTTCTTCCTCGCCATGCGGGTCGATCCGCCCGAGACCGCGTACACCGTGCTGCCCACGGTCGAGGAGGTCACCGGGGTTCCGGCGCGGACCTTCGCCCAGTGGGTGCGCGAGAACGCCCGCGCGTTCGGCGCCTGACCGGTTTCCGCAATGGGCCCTCAGGCGTTGAACGCGGTCAGGACGTCGACGAGGGTCGTCTCTCCGCCGACGTTGCCGGGGACGACGACGTAGGGGACCGTCGCGCCCGAGGGCGTGGGCAGGTCCCAGACGCTGATCCCCGGCAGCACCTGGCCGCGCACGCGCGCCACCCGCGCGCCCAGCCCCGTTCGGGCAACCTCGGCCGAGGTGATGCCGCCCTTGGCGACCACGGCGGCGACCTCGCCGGACAGCTCGTGCACGGCCGCGGTGAGTGCGGCCATGACGCGTTCGCCGTGGCCGAGCGTGTTGTCGGCGGCGCGGCGATGCCGTTCGCTGGCGATGACGGCGGCGCCGTTGTCGCGCAGGGCTGCGCGGGCGCGCTCCACCAGGTCGGCCCCTGCCGCGGCGGGGTCCGCCAGCGCGGCGTCGGTGTCGAGGACCACCGGGCGCAGCCCCCGATCGTGTTCCAGGGCGGCGAGCTGGGCGGTCGCACCGGAGGTGTGCGAGCCGCAGACCACCAGCACCGGGCCGGGCGCCCGGTCCAGCGGCTTGGGCAGGGGCCCCGTGCTGGCCGCGTCCGCGCAGCGGGCGGCGAGCGGCGCGGCGCAGCGGACCACGACGTCGCGGCCCGCGGCCCAGGCCCGGACCAGGGCGTGGTGGACGAGGTCGATGTCGGCGTCGGTGACCGCATCGGGCGCCACGACGGTGCCGGGGGCTGCCGAGGTGAGCGCGTCGGCCAGCGCGCCGCCGCCGGTGGCGCGGAGGTCGTCGAGCGCGACGGTGAGAGCGGGGCGCCCGCCGCCCTGCTCGGCGACGTAGCCGCGCATGTCGCTGGAGCCGAACCCGAACACGGGGTCGTCGGCGTACTCGGTCTCGGCGGCCGGGACGTCCGCCTCCCCCACGCGCACGTAGTGCACCCCGTCGCGGGTGGTGCGGCCCCCGGCGGGGAACGCGGGGACGAACAGCATGACGGAGGCGTCGGTGGCGAACGCGTCGCTTTCGGCGAAGACGTGCCCGCGCAGGGTGGAGTCGCCGCGCAGGATGAAGCGGACCCCGGTGCCCAGGCGGGCCACGGCCTCCAGCGCGGCCGTGCGGATCCGCCGGGCGAGCGCCACGGCCTCATCGGTGCCGAGGGCGCGGCTGTTGGTGAGGACGTAGAGGGCGTCGTCGGCGCGCAGGGCGTCCTCGATGTCGCGGGAGAGCGTGGCGTCGCCGGTCTCAAGGAGGACCGGGACGCCGGTGGCGGACTGGGTCCCTGTGGGGTCGTCGTCGAGGACGAGGATCTTCATCGGGGCCCTCCATGGGGAGTCGGGGAGCGGTTGGCGGGACCGGCGCGGTCGGCGGCGGCGTCCGTGCGGGCCGTGAGCGGTGTGGCGAGGCCGAGGCCGCGGTGCTCGGGGACGGCGGTGGAGAGCGTAGCGAAGACGCGCTCGCGGATCTCGATGTGGATGCCCACTTCGCACCGGCGTTGGCGCGACCCCGACAGCGACCGCGGAAATGTCAACGGTGGCCGGAGCCCCGGAACGTCAAGAATCCGGGCGCGCTCGACACGACCGGATACAGGAGCATGACCAGCGCTGCATGCGCGGCGCCGCCGGGCCTCTGCCTCCGCGAGGGGCCCGGCGGCGCGCCCGGGATCAGCCCTCCTCGCGCAACGAGGGGAAGAAGCGCAGCGGGTCGTGGCCGGTGTGGACCCACACCGCCTTGGGCTGGGTGTACTCGTTGAGCACATCGGGGCCCGACGAGCGGCCGTACCCCGAGGCGCCGAAGCCCCCGAACGGCGCGGCGACGTGGATCGCCTTGTAGCCGTTGATCCAGAACGTCCCCGCCCGGACGGCGGCCGCCACCCGGTGGGCGCGGCCGACGTCGCGCGTCCACACCGCACCGGCGAGCCCGAACTCCGTGCCGTTGGCGCGGGCCACCGCGTCGGCCTCGTCGCGGAACCGGCCGACCGCCAGGACCGGGCCGAACACCTCCGTCTGTTCTAGGCCGTCGCCCGGCTCCACGCCCGCGATGATCGTGGGCGGCACCCAGTAGCCGCCCGGGTCGACCCCCTCGGGCAGCAGGCCCACCGGGGTGGCGGCCTCGGCGCCCCCGGCCACGGCCTCCCCCACCAGCCGGGTGACCTTCTCGTACTGCGCCCGGTTGTTGATCGGGCCGATCTCGGTGTCCTCGGCCAGCGGGGCGCCCACACGCAGCCGCCGGGCGCCGTCGGCCACCCGCGCCAGCAGCTCGTCGTGGACCTCGTCCTGCACCAGGAGCCGGGAGCCGGCCACGCACGACTGGCCGGCGGCGGAGAAGATCGCGGCGAGCGCGCCCTCGGCCGCGGCGTCCAGGTCGGCGTCGGCGAACACGACGTTGGCGCTCTTGCCGCCGAGCTCCAGCAGCGACGGCGCGCCCCGCTGCGCCGCCGCGGCGGCGACCGCCCGGCCCGCGGGTACGGAGCCGACGAACGCCACCTTGCCCACGCGCGGGTCGGCGACCAGCGCCGCGCCCGTGGTGGCGCCGAGGCCGGCGGCCACCGTGAGCGTGCCGGGCGGCAGCCCGGCCTCCTCGGCGAGCCGGGCCAGCCGCAGCGTCGTGAACGGGGTCAGTTCACTGGGCTTGACGACGACGGTGTTCCCGGCCGCCAGAGCGGGGGCGGAGTTCCAGCCGGCGGTGAACAGCGGGGCGTTCCAGGGGGTGATGGCGGCGACGACGCCGTAGGGCTCGCGCCGGGTGTAGGCCAGCCAGTCGCCGGGGACGGGGATGGTCTGGCCGAGGGTCTTGTCGGCCCATCCCGCGTAGTAGGCGAACATCTCGGCGACCTTGGCGACCTCCACCCGGGCATCGCGGATCGGCTTGCCCGATGTCACCGATTCCAGCCGCGCGAGGTTCGCGGTGTCGCGGGTGACGGCGGCGGACAGGGCGCGCAGCGCTTCGGCGCGGCCGAACGCACCGAGGGCCTGCCAGGCGGGGGCCGCCGCCGCGGCCGCATCGACGGCCGCACGGGCGCCGTTCGCGCCGGTGTCGGCCCAGGTGAGGAGTTCCGCGCCGGTCGCGGGGTCGTGGGCGGCGATGGGGTCACCCGCGCCGATGTGCACAGCGCCCGCTGCGTGGGTGCCGATGCCCTGGGGCAGCAGTTCGGTGATGAGCGATGTCATGGGGTCGTACCGCCTTCATCGGTGGATCGGTGGATCGGTGGTGGGGTCGGTGGGGACTGGGGCACACCGCTTCAGTTGGGCCGGGCACCTTCGCGGGAGAGCTCACCGGCGAGGACGGCGACACGGTTGAAGTCGGCTGCCGGGTCGAGCCGTTCGGCGGCCTGCGCCCACAGGTTCCCGGCGGCGTTGAGCAGCCCGGGCTCGGCGCCCGAGCGGCCGATCACGTCCAGGCAGAGGGCGACGTCGCGGGACATCAGGCGCACCGGGAACCCGGAGTCGAAGGTGCCGGGCAGGATCCACTTCGGGTAGTTCACCTCGGTGACGGCGCTGCGGCCGGAGGCGGCCCCCAGCGCGGCGATGAGCCGGTCCGGGTCGAGCCCGTACCCGGCGCCGGCGGCGACCGCCTCGCCCACGAGGCCCAGCTGCGCCGCGCACAGCGCGTTGTTCAGCAGCTTGGCGACGTTGCCCGCGCCGGGGCCGCCGACGTGCACCGCGCGACCCCCGGTCAGCGCGTCGAGCACGGATGCGGCGGCGTGGACGGCGTCGTCGGAGCCGCCGACGAACGCGCCCAGGGTGCCGGTCTCGGCGCCGGTGCGCCCGCCCGAGACGGGGGCGTCGATGTAGCCGGTCCCGGCTCCGGCGGCGAGGGACGCCATGGCGCGGGTGGTGTCGGGATCGGACGTGGTGGTGTCGACGATGAGCCCGGGCGCACCGCCGGCGAGCAGGGCGGGGACCGTCTCGGCGACCTCGGCGGCGCCCGGCAGGGAGAGCACCACCCGGTCGGCGCGCCCGGCGAGTTCGGCGGGCGCGGAAACGGGGGTGACCCCGTTCCCGGCGGCCACCGCCGACCGCCCCGGATCGGGGTCGAGCCCGAGCACCTCGAACCCGGCGCGGACGAGCGTCGCGGCCATGCCGCCGCCCATGACGCCGAGCCCGATCACGCCGACGGTCGTCGTCGATTCGGTCATGGATTGCCTCCTGATTCGGCCTGGTGGCCGGCCCCGCTGTGCGGGGCCGGCCTCAGGGGTGGTGCCGCACCGGTTGCGGTGCGGGCGTAGCGGTGTCGATGGCCGGTCAGCCCATCGGCCCGCCGGTCGGCGGGTCAGCAGGCCGACGGCTCACATCAGCGCCTGCGCCATGAGTGCGGCGAAGATGAAGGTCGCGCCGAACGAGACCAGCGCCACCAGCACCACGCGCCAGCTCAGCCGCTTGAGGACCGCGCTGTCCTTGCCGATGGACAGCCCCACGAGCACGAGAACGGGGGTGGCGGTGGCGAGGAACTGGATGTCGGCGACGAGGCCGAGGACGGCGTCGCGGGCCGGGTTGAGGGGGCTGGCCAGCAGGATGCCCAGCAACGAGGCCAGCACCATGGCGGGCGTCTTGGGGATGAGCCGCTTCACAGCGAACGCCACGAACGTCACGCCGGCCATGAGCGCGAACCCGGCCAGTTCGGTGGCGTGGAAGCCCCGGATGTTGATGGTGTTGGCGACCAGCATGACCGCGGCGATGAGCACCAGGTAGAGGGCGACCCGCCACAGCGGCGGGGGCGCGGGCGCAGCGGGAGCGACCGGGGCCGGTGCGGCGGCGGCCTCGGCAGCGGCGCCGGTGGTGCCGGTGGCGCCGGTGGCGCCGGTGGCGCCGGTGGCGCCGGTGGCGCCGGTGGCGCCGGCCGTGGCCGTGGCCACGGCCACGGCGTCGGAGCGGCGGAAGACGCGCGACCAGAACCGGTACAGCCGCTGGGTCAGCGGCAGGGCGACGAAGATCGCGAGGTAGACGCCGGCGATCTCCGACACCAGGTTGGCGGCCGCCGCGTAGGCGAGGATCTGCTCCTCCATGTGCGGGTAGCTGTGCGCGATCGCCGCCGCGGACGCCGCCATCATCGAGCCCGATCCGACACCGGTGCCCATCGCGAGCGCCAGCGGGCTGATCCAGCCGGTCGAGGCGAGGAAGCCGGCCAGGACCGACAGGTAGAGGGCGCCGAAGACCGAGCCGAACACGTAGATGCCCAGCGCGCCGTGGTACTCCGGGGAGTCGGCGCCGAAGCGCTCGGCGGTGTAGGCCATGTTCGGCTCGCGGTCGATGGAGTAGGTGGCGCCGACGGCGGAGCGCCCCATGCCCAGCGCGACCGCGACCGGCAGGGCGAGGATCACCGAGCCGAACAGGTGGCCGACCTCCTGGAGGGCCAGAGCGAGGGAGACGTCGGCGAGCGTGTCGAGCTTCTCGCCGACCAGGAACGCCAGGCGCACGATGAACAGGATGATGCCGACCTCGACCAGGCCGACCGCGGTGCGCTGGGCGGCCAACGGGAGCCGGGCCACGCGCTGGAGGCTCACCGCGGAGCCGAGCAGGATCGCCCAGATGATCGGGAACAGGATGACCTTGCCGGGGCCGATCGTGAACTCGTAGGTGCCGATCAGCTCGGCGAGGGCGGCCAGGACGACCGCCAGCAGCAGGACGAGCGGCAGGCGCGGCGGCAGGGTGCGCAGGAACGGCGTGCGCGGTGTGGCGGTGGAGGACATGGGCCGATCTCCTGGAGATCTCCGGCCGCGCGGGCGGCGGGGTGGATGTGGAACCTGTGCGGGTCGGGCGGGCGGGTGGACGGCCGGGGCCGGGGCCGGGGCCGGTGCGCAGGGCGCGGCTGACGGCGGGCACGACCGACGGCGGCACGGCGTGCGGGCCGGCCCCGGGCGGTCGCCCGGGTATGCGGTTGAGCGGCCGGTCCGGACGGTCCGGACGGTCCAGACGGCCGGGCCGTGCGGGCGCCGGGGCGTCCGGGACCGGGGTGGGCGGGTGCTACCGGCCGCGCGGGTCGGCAGGACCGAGCGCGCCCAGCGTGTCCCAGAGGTCCTGGGTGCGGCGCAGGGCGGCATCCGCGCGGTCACCGCGCCGGGCGGAGAGGCCGGCCAGCAGGCCGTAGGCCACGGAGACGGCGGCGGTGGTGGACTGGAAGAACGAGACGCCCTCGGTGGGCACCTTCAGGACGTGGTGGGCCGACTCGGCGATGCCGGTGTCGGTGTCGGTGAGCGCGATGACCGTCGCCCCGGCGTCCGCCGCGACCCGGGCGGCGATCCGGGTATCGCGGTTCTGCCGCCAGAAGCTGATCGCCACCAGGCAGTCGCCCGCGCCCAGCGGCGACAGCGCGGTGGCGAGGTGCACGCCGCCGCGGTTCTCCAGGGTGATGGGCAGGCCCATGGTGGGGCCGAGGTGGGCGAGCAGGGACGCCGGCGCCGTGTAGGAGCCGGACGCCACGACGAGGGTGCGCGGTGCGGCGTCGATCGCCTCGACGGCGGCTTCGGCGGCGCCGTCGTCGATGGTGTCCATGGCGGCTCGCAGGTTGGCGAGGTCGCGCCGCAGGGCGGTCCGCACGGTGCCGATGGGTTCGCCATCGGCGTGCCGGCGGAGGGTTTCGGTCGCATTGATTCCGGCGAGGTACTGGGCCCGCAACTCCAGTTGCAGCGCCGGCCAGCCGGGGTAGCCGAGGGCCTGCGCGTAGCGGACCACGCTGCTGGGGTTCACGCCGGCTTCGCGGGCGACATCGCCGACCTGGCCGTATGAGCCGAGTTCGGGGTTCGCGGACAGGGTGTCCGCGACCCTGGCGAGGGCGGGTGACAACGCGCGCCCGCCCGGTTCCACCGACGCCGCCATCGCAACTCCATTTGCCGTCGTGAGTGTTCAGCAACTCTGATTGCAGGAACATACGTGACGACCGAAGAGATGATCAAGAGAGGCGGAGATCGTTTTACTCGAACGCAACAAGCGCACAAGGAGCCACGAGGCCATCGCCGGGCGGGGCGGCGGCGCCTCCGATTGCGGGGCAATGACGATTCGGCAACGGGCGCACACGCATAGTCGCCGACTCGTGCGCCGACACCAGTGACCGGATAACGCGCGAGCAGGGGAAAGCGGTTCCCCAAACCGGCGGCCGGAGGCGGCCTGGCCGCCTCCGGTCCAGGCCATGACACTTGGTGATCACTGAGTTACCTTCAAAGCGAGTGACACCCTCTACTCTGGAGGCTGGTATGCGCGCACTCTGGACTCGCCTGAGCCCTGTCCTTCGATCGTGGACCTGCGAATGCGGGCAGTCCAACGCCAACGAGCTGATCAACTGCACGCGGTGCGGCAAGTGGAAGTGATGGAGCTGATCATGGAGCGCAAGACTCTGGAGGAACACGCACGAGGCGTGATGGTGGCCGAGGCCAAGCGCCGCGGCGTCACCATCACCTTTCCGGAGCCTGTGCCCGATCACATCCCCGAGGACACCCGCCAGTGGCTCGCCCACGTCGAGGGCAAGGGCTGGTGCTATTTCGCCGCACCGGGGTTCGGCCACGAGGTCGCCCTGCCGGCCGAGCACGACTTCCTCCCCGTCAACGACGTGCTCGCCACCAACTACTCGCTGTTCTACGGAACCGTCGTCGTAAAACACTGGCCCAAGGTCGCCGCCGCACCGCGCCGAGCCTGAGCGCCGGCAAAGGCCACCACGCCCGTGATCGGCGATGGTGGCCTTCGCTGTGGGGGTCAGAGTTCGTCGGCCTTGATCCCCTGGATGAACCGGCCCCACTCTGCGGCGGCGAACTCCAGTGTCCCGCGGTCCCGGTGCTGGGTGTCCCGGACAGCGGTCACCGCCCCCTCGGAAACCTCGACACACTGGCCTCCGTTCTGGGAGTAGCTGGACTTGTGCCACCTATTCATCGCTGATCTCCTTCAACCTTCGGAGGGTGTCGTCGACAGGGAGGGCGCTGCCGAGGGCGGCGTGCGCCAAGTCCTGCAAACGCTGAATACCCGGTGCCTCGCGCACGAGGATAGTGCCGTTGGTGTGTTCGGATGTTGCGACCCGTGAGCCGTCCTGGAGCCGGTAGATCTGGAACGGGGAGGTCACCCCGGCGAGGATGCTGCCGACCGGAACCATGTGTACCCGGACGCGATCGGACTCTATGCGCTGTAACAGGTGAGCCGATTGCTCCTTCCGCGCGGCACGGGGTACGCCCGTCAGCGCCGTCTCCGGAAAGGTCGCGAACACCCTGACATCCTTTCCCAGCTGATCAAGCTGGGAGCACCTGACGCGGACGAGTTCATCGATGACCCCCATAGGGTCGGACGGCCGACCTTCCGCCAGCACGTACCTCGCATATAGCGGAGATTCCAGCAGCGCGGGCACCAACACAGGCGTGACGACTTCAATCGAAACGGCGCGCGCCGAGAGCTGCTGATCATCACGCAACCATGGGGGGACTCCGTTCACCTGTGTAGTTTCATCCCATATGCGAATAAGACCGCCGCGCGCCCCAAAGAAGTCATCTAGCTTCTCTGCCGTCGCACGATCAGGGGTGGTTCGTCCGGTTTCCCAGTTGGAAGCCGCGGATGGGACGTATCCGACGGCCGCGGCCACCTGCGCCTGTGTGAGGCCGCGCTGTTTCCTGAGGCGACGCAACTCCCTTTGCAATTCATTCACATATCACAGGATCTCACGCAGGCTTCACGATCGCAGAGTATCGATCCAGAAATAATCGCCTGGCCTAGCGGAACCGGAAACGACATCCGCAGACTGAGCTCACCGCGCACGACAGACCTCCGCGACGGTGGTGGCCGTCCGGAGGCGCGGACTCCACCTATTGCTCAGGAAGGTGAAGACAATGCGTGAAGATACACGGCGCTCTGACTCGGCGGTCAGGTCGCCCCGCGCGATCCGCAGGGGGCGCATTCGCCCCTACCTGTTCCGGTCTGCGCGACCGACCGTTATCGAGGGGCGGTGATGGCAATGTCCTACGAACAGCGGTTCCCGGGATGGTCCGACCAGATCCGCAAGGCGCGGGTGTGGACCGACGAGATCCTCTCCACCCATGAGGGGTTCGACATCCCCTCCGACACCATTGCCTCGGCCGTCCTCCTCGTCTCAGAGGCCGCGACGAACGCCTGTCGCTACACGGCCAGTGGCCGCGGCGGGATCTTCAAGATCACGCTAAAGATCGACACCCGCCGCATCATCATCGAGGTCGACGACGAAGGCCGTCCCGCCGGCGGGACACTCCCCTTCATCCGCCCCCTCACGCCCATGGCGCAGCATGGCCGCGGCCTCACCCTGATCGACTACATCGCCGACTCCTGGGCCCCGCTCCCCCGCCCTCGGACCGGCGTCACCTTCACGCTCACCTGGCACCCGGCGCGCACCCCCGCCGCCTGATCAGCCAGGACCCAAGACACGCTGCTCCCGCCTCCGGAGGGGGAGGCGGGAGCAGCGCCCCTCCGGGCCACCCCAGACGACAAACTCAGAGCACGCGGCGCTTCACCGCGTGGAGGAACGCCGCCCATTCCCTCTCCGGCACCTCCATGTACCCCGCCCCCGGATACGCGGAGTCCCGCAACGCCACACCCGCCCCTGGCGCCCCGCCCGCTCCTGCGCGCACCGCGCGCCCAGCGTCCCACCGCGCGATGGCCACGCAGTTCTCCGAGAGACTGTGGCTGCTGGTGCGGAACTCCCATTCGTCCATGCGGGCACATGTACCCCACCCCCACCCCCCGGACGCCCGCCGACCGTCGGCTTCCCCTGGCCGGGTTCCGGCGCCCGGGCGTCGGTCAGGTCGTCGGGGCGGCCTCCAAGGTCCAAAAGCCCGTGCCGGCCGGGAGTGGGAAAGCTGAGATGAGGGTGAAACCGGCGTTGTGGAAGAGCCGGGCGAAGTCGTCGCGGGTGCGTTCGAGGCCGCCCACGTTGACCAGCATGTTGAGGTCGCTGAGGTAGATCCGCGACGAGATCGTGGAGTCGACGACGTCCGGCAGCACCGGCTCGATGGCCAGCAGCCGACCGTGGTCGGGGAGCGCCCAGCGGCAGTGCCGCAGAATCTGCGCTGAACGGCGGTCGTCCCAGTCATGCAGGACGCTCTTGACCACGTGGAGGTCGGCGCCTTCGGGCACGGACTCGAAGAAGTCGCCGGTCGCGACCGTGCAGCGGTCGGCGATCCCCGCCGCGGCAAAGGTGTCTCCCGCCTGCGCCGCCCCCGCTTCGCTGTCGAAGACGATCCCACGCAGCCCGGAATGCCGCCGGAGGATCTCCCTGAGCAGCGTGCCGTCGCCGCCGCCGATATCCATGACCGTGTGGAAGCGGCCGAAGTCGTAGGCGTCGGGCAGGACAGCGGCCGCGCGGCGGGTGGCCTGGCTCATCGCCGCGTTGAAGAGCGCAGACAGCTCGGGCTCGCCCTTGAGGTGGTCGAAGAAGTCGGTGCCGAACACCTCATCGAAGGCGGTGCGGCCGGTCTCCACGCTGTGGTCGAGCCGCTCCCACGCCCGCAGCATCACGGGGTCGGTGAATGCGCGTGTCAGCGCGTACACCGAGTCGGCGGAGTCGGAGCGCAGCAGCGTGCCGGCCGGCGCAAGTGAGAAGCGTCCCGGGCTGTTCTCGGTCAGCACCTCAAGGGCCGCGAGTGCGCGCAGGACGCGGTGCACCGTGGCCGGCGGAAGGCCGTACTCGGCGGCGAGGTCATCGGCCGAGCGCTCCCGGTCCCCGATGGCGTCGGCCAGGCGAAGGCGCGTGGCGAGCCCGACGACGTGCGCGGCCATGGCACCGAACACCAGGTCTGAGAGCTTCTTGCGCGCGTCGGCGGCGCTCTCTCCGTCCGGCTCGCCCATGGGACACCTCCGTGATGTTCAGCGACTGGGTGATACCCCTACCGGGTATGCACGCGATGCGACTCACCCTAGTTGCGTTTCCCCGGCTGCGCCAGTCCGCCGATGCGCCGCCCCACGCCACTCAATGGACGGGCCCGGCCCACCCCGGTGCCGCCCGTGCCCGGCTCCGGCGCGGGGAGCGCTCCGCCGCCCGGCCGGGAACGGACAGCCGCCGCGTACCCCGCTGGAGGATCCTGCGGGGTACGCGGCGCGAACGGCCGGGGCCTGCCACATCGTCGTCAACACGGGGTTGCTGGAGTTCCTGCGCTATGACGAGGAGGCCGTGGCCGGGGTGGTCGCCCACGAGGTCGCGCACTGGCGCAACGGTGACGCGGTGACCATGGCCTGGGGCCAGGGCATCGCCCTGTCCCTGTCCCTGGCCTTCGGGTTGTCCGCCAGGGTCCAGGAGGGGGCACGGTGGCGCCCGATCCAGATCCTGGTGTGGATCGTCGTGTGGAGCGTCAACGCCACCATGCGCGGAATCGACGCCCCCGTCCATGTCCGGTATTGGCGCCGCTGCGAGTACGCCGCCGACACCGACGCCCGTGAAGCCGGCTACGGAGAGGGGCTCTACCGCGCGCTCGCGCAGCTGGGCCATACCTTCGACGGCGCCCGTTCGGGCTGGGAGGCGTCCATCCTCGCCACCCACCCCCCACCGAACTCCGCCTGGAGCGCCTTGAGGAGCCCGGCCGCACCTCGACCGGGTCACGGTCGGAGCCATCGACGTGCCCATTTGCCGATGTCGTAGAGGTGGCCGAGGAGATGCCGGCATTGCCCGGCACCTACACCGTCACCGCTCCCGATCCCGAGGACACCGCCTCCGAACCGTCACGAGGCCGGTCGGTCACCCGCCCGGACGACGACCGGGCAGACGGTGAGCACACGCGGCACCGCGAACCCTGAGGGTTCTCGGTCTGCCTGCGCAGGTCCGAGGACGTAGCGTGATGACCGCTTCGTGGCGGTACCCGGAAAACCCTCCGGCGCATACCCGGGTGTGCCAGGATCCCCCCATGACCGAAACCACGATCCGTAGCCGATTGACCGCATTGGGTTCGACTCTGGTGGTCTCGGCGGCGCTGCTCGCATCGGGCCTGCCCGTGGCCGGGGCTGCGAGTGCCGACATCTCCGGGGTGCGGCTGATCGGCGTCCATGACGTTCCCCGCGGGCTCGCCGTCGACGGTATGACCGTCGGGGGGCTCTCGGGGATCGACCGCGATCCGCGGACCGGCGAGTACCTGATGATCAGCGATGACCGCTCCACCGTCGGGCCCGCCCGTTACTACACCGCCGATATCGCGGTCGGCGCCGACGGCATCGAGTCCGTCGACTTCGTCTCCGCGACCGAGCTGACCAGAGCCGACGGCGGCGCCTACCCGCCCTACGCGGAGGCGCTGGAGACCCCGTGCACCGCCCCGCAGCCGGTCTGCAACCGCAACGGCTCCGTCGACCCCGAAGAGCTGCGCATCGATCCCCGGACCGGTTCGGTCTGGTGGACCACCGAGGGCGCGTTCCGGCCCCCCGGTCTGCGGCTCGACCCGGCGCTGCGGGTCTCCGTCGACGGGCGCACCGTCCGCGAGTTCCCGCTCCCGCGGGACTGGGCGTTCGACCCCGAGGGCGAACGCGGCCCGCGCCCCAACATCACCCTGGAGGCGTTCGCGTTCATCGACGGCGGCGCGCGCGTCATCACCGCGCTGGAGGGGCCGCTGATCCAGGACGGCACCCCACCGACCCCGGAGGCCGGCGCTCTGACCCGGATCACCGAGCATCCGCGCTGGGGCGGTGTGGCCGCGCAGTACGCCTATCCGCTGAGCCCGGTGTTCACCCCGCCCGTCGGATCGGACTTCTCCGACAACGGTGTCGTGGCGATCCTGCCGACCGGCGAGGACGGCCACTACCTCGTGATGGAGCGCGGCTACTCCGACGGGGTCGGCTACAACGTCCGGATCTACGAGATCGACACCACGGGCGCCCAGGACATCCGCGGTGTGCCCGCCCTGGACGGCCGCGAGGGGTCGCCCGACGTCGAGCCGCTGGCCAAGACGCTGGTGGCCGACCTCGCGGACCTGGGCGTCGACCCGCTCTTCAACGTCGAGGGCATGGTCTGGGGACCGGACCTGCCCGGCGGTGAGCGCAGCCTGGTGCTGGTCGTCGACGACAACTTCTCCGCCGAGGAGCGCACCCAGGTCATCGCGCTGGGCGTCGACGGCGCCGCCGCCGGCTGACCCCGTGCCCGGCTCGGCCGCGGGCGCCCTGCGCCGCGCGGCCGGGAACCGGCAAGACGCCGCGTACCCCGCTGGAGGATCCTGCGGGGTACGCGGCGCGGACGGCCGGGCCGGGCAAGGGAGTTCGGTACCGGAACGGCCGCCTTCAGGGCTGTGCGGTCAGTGCGCGGTGGCCTTCTCCGCACCCGCGCCGGTCAGGGACCGGACTTCCATCTCGGCCTGCTTGGCGCGGTCGCCCTTCTGGGACAGAACGGTACCGAGCCAGCCGAGCAGGAACGACAGCGGAATGGACACCAGGCCCGGGTTCTCCAGCGGGAACCAGTGGAAGTCCACCCCCTGGATCATCGATGTCTCCGCCCCCGAGACCGCAGGGGAGAAGACGATGAGGGTGACCGTGACGATGAGGCCGCCGTAGATGCTCCACAGGGCACCGGCGGTGTTGAACCTGCGCCAGAACAGCGAGTAGAGGATGGTCGGCAGGTTGGCCGACGCCGCCACCGCGAACGCCAGCGCCACCAGGAACGCCACGTTCTGCTCGCGGGCGAGGATGCCGCCGACGATGGAGACCGCGCCGATCACCAGGGCGGTGATCCGGGCGACCCTGACCTCGGCGTTCTTGTCCTCGACCTTGCCGCGCTTGAACACGTTGGCGTACACGTCGTGGGCGAACGACGCCGACGCCGTGATGGTCAGCCCCGCCACCACGGCGAGGATGGTCGCGAAGGCGACCGCCGCGATGAACCCGAGGAGGACCGGTCCGCCCAGGGCCAAGGCCAGCAGCGGGGCCGCCGAGTTCTGGCCCCCTGGCGCCGCTGTGATCGCCTCGGGCCCCACGAGCGCGCCCGCGCCGTAGCCCAGGACCAGCGTGAACAGGTAGAAGAGCCCGATCAGCGCGATGGCCCAGACCACCGAGCGCCGCGCCTCCTTGGCGGTGGGCACGGTGTAGAAGCGCATCAGCACGTGCGGCAGGCCGGCGGTGCCCAGCACCAGGGCGATGCCCAGGGACAGGAAGTTGAGCTTGCTCATCTCGCTGATGCCGTACTGCGCGCCGGGCGAGAGCAGGGCCTCGCCCTTGCTCCCTTCCTGCGCGACCGCGTCGGCGAGCAGGCCGGACAGGTTGAACCCGTACATGGCCAGCACCCAGAGGGTCATCGCGCCCGCGCCGGTGATCAGCAGCACGGCCTTGATGATCTGCACCCAGGTGGTGCCCTTCATGCCGCCGATCAGCACGTAGAGGATCATCACGACGCCGACGGCGGCGATGACCGCGGACTGCCCGGCCGCGCCCTGGATGCCCAGGAGGAGGTTGACCAGGCTGCCGCCGCCCGCCATCTGCGCGAGCAGGTAGAAGAACGACACCGCGAGGGTGGAGATCGCGGCGGCGGCGCGCACCGGGCGCTGGCGCATCCGGAAGGCGAGCACGTCGCCCATGGTGAACTTGCCGGTGTTGCGCAGCAGCTCGGCCACCAGCAGCAGCGCCACGAGCCAGGCGACCAGGAAGCCGATGGAGTAGAGGAAGCCGTCGTAGCCGTTGAGCGCGATGGCGCCGCAGATGCCGAGGAAGGACGCCGCCGACAGGTAGTCGCCCGCGATGGCGATGCCGTTCTGCGGGCCGCTGAACGCGCGGCCGGCCGCATAGTAGTCCGACGCGGTCTTCGTGTTCCGGCTTGCCCGGAACACGATCACCAGCGTGACCGCGACGAAGAGGCCGAAGATGCTCATGTTGAGCACCGGGTTGATGTTGCCTTCGATCCCCTGCGCCCCCTGGGCGAGGGTCAGTGCGCCGTTCATTCGGCCTTCCCCCCTTCGGCGCCCTCGATGCCGGTGCGGATGTCCTCGGCCAGCGGGTCGAGGCGGCGGTTGGCGTAGCGCACGTAGAGCCCGGTGATCACGAACGTCGAGACGAACTGGAGCAGCCCGAACACCAGGCCGATGTTGATGTTGCCGGCCAGCTTGATCGCCATGAACTCATGGGCGTAGTCGGCGACCAGCACGTAGAGCAGGTACCACCCGAGGAAGAAGACGGTCATCGGGAACACGAACACCCGCAGTCTCCTGCGCAGTTCCTGGAACTCCGGACTCGCCTGCACCTTCTCCCAGTCGGGGCCGGGGTCGCCCCCGACGTCCTTGTCGAATTCGGTATCCGTCACCACAGACCTCCGCACCGCGTCCTCGTGTGTCCGGCGACACATGTGTTCCGCGCCACGTTAAGGACGGCGGGGCACCCCGGGACACCTCCACCCGCCGGAAACGGCCGACGGCGCGACGAACGGTCGACGAACGGCGGCTGCGGCGCGCCGAACGGCGCTCAGGGCCGATCCGGGGCGCGCTCGCGGCGGGGCCGGGGACCCTCCTCATCCAGGTGCAATCGCAGCATCGCAGCCCGTGACCAGGGGGCGGGCCGGTCGCAGAGGGAGACCGCGACCGTGGTCGCGAACGCCAGCGGGACCGACCACAGCGCCGGCTGGGTGACGAGCAGCCCCGCCAGGCCCTCCAGGCGCGGGCCGAACAGGGCGATCGTGATGGCGCCCGAGGAGGACAGCAGCCCGGCGAGGACCCCACTGATCGCCCCGGTCGCGGTGAGGCGCGACCACCATATCCCCAGCACCAGCAGCGGGCAGAAGGTGGCCGCGGCGACCGTGAACCCCCAGGTCACCAGGGTTCCCGCGTCGATCTGCGCGGCGGGCAGCGCGAGCAGGACGGTGATGGCGGCGACCCCCACCACGGTGATCCGCAGCCGCCGCAGCCCGCCGGGCAGCAGGTCGTGGGCGATGGCCCCCGCCATCACCAGCAGCAGCCCCAGCGAGGTCGCGAGGAACGCCGCGAAGGCCCCCATGGTCAGCATCGACGCCATGAAGGTGCCCGCCCAGCCGGTGTCGACCCGGGTGGGCAGCGACACCACGGCGGTGTCGGTGGCGCCCGTCAGGTACAGCTCGGGCACCAGCACCCGGCCGAGGACCCCGTAGACACCCGGGAAGACGTAGAACACCCCCAGCAGCGCGACGGTGATGGCGGCGGTGCGCCGCGCCGACCGGCCGTCGGGGCTGGTGTGGAAGCGCATGAGGACGTGCGGCAGCCCCATGGTGCCCAGCGCGGTGGCCAGCAGCACCCCCCAGGTGCCCAGCACCGGGTGGCCGGAGTCGTCGGGGTCGAGCAGCGGGCGCTGCCAGCCCTCGGCGCCGGGCGGCGGCCCGCTGTCGGTCCGAGGCACCTCCGCGCCCTCGGGGAAGACGAGGGTGGTCCCCGAGGTGATCGGGTGCCGCCCGGGCGGGAGCACCTCGACGGCGCCGCCGGAGACCTGCACGGCGGTGGCCTCGTCGACCGTGAGCACCGCGTCGACCTGGAACGACACCGTGGTGTCGCGTTCGAACCGGGAGAACTCCACCGGGTGCACCGCCTCGTGGCGCACCTCGGGCCCCGCCTGGGCCACCAGCCAGATCGCCGGGACGATGAACAGCAGCAGCTTCAGGCAGAACTGGAACGCCTGGACGTAGGTGGCGGCGCGCATGCCGCCCAGGGCCAGGGTGACGCTCACCGCCGTCCCCGCGATCACCACCCCCGCCCAGTAGGGCCAGGTGGTGACCGAGCTGAGCACCAGCCCCGCCACGCTGAACTGCGGGACCGCGTACAGGCCCCCGATCACCAGCACGACCAGCGCGCTCACCCGCCGCAGAGCGGGCGAGGCGAGCCGCGCCTCGGCGAAGTCGGGCACGGTCAGCGCCCCGGTGCGGCGCATGGGCGCGGCCACCAGCACGAGCATGGCGACGTAGCCCGCGGTGAACCCCACGGGGTACCACAGCGCCCCCACCCCGTCCTTGACCACCAGCCCGGCGACCCCGAGGAACGACGCGGCCGACAGGTACTCCCCCGACACCGCCGCGGAGTTCAGCAGCGGGGACACCCGCCGCGAGGCCACCAGGAAGTCGGAGGTGGTGCGCAGCGCCGCCACCCCGCGCACGCCGATCAGCAGCGTCACCAGGACCAGCACCGCGACCGCGAGCAGGGACGCCATCAGGGCCGCTCCTCGGCGCGCTCGGCGGCGCGCAGCTGGCGGCGGGCCAGCAGGGCCAGGAACGGGTAGGGCAGCACCGCCAGCACCGCCCATGACAGCGGGACGCCCCACAGCCGCACGTCGTCCAGCTGCGGCCAGGCCGCGAACACCAGCGGCAGGCCCAGCAGCAGCGCCGCCAGCAACAGGAGCACGGGCAGCCCCTGCACCCGCTGGCGCCGGTAGAGGACGGCGGCGCGCTCGGCGTCGGCGGGGTCGAGCGCCGGCACCCGCCAGCGCCCCCGCGACCGGCCCCGGGCGTGGGCGAGCCGTGTCTGCGGGCTCGACACCGCTACACGCTTGACCCGGCTCATCCGGGCTGCCGCCGTGCCTCGCCGTCGAGTTCGCCGCGCTGGGCCGCGCGCAGGAGCTGTTCGCGCAGCTCGCGGGCGTGGCGCCGGCTGACCGGGACGTCGCCGACGTCGGTGTGGGCCAGTAGCCCGCCCACGGAGTCGCTGCGCAGCTCGCGGATGGCGTCGAGCGCGACCAGGTAGCCGCGGTGCACCCGGCTGAACCCGGTGCCCGACCAGTACTCCTCCAGCCGCGAGATCGGCATCCGCACCAGGTGCACGCCCGAGGGGGTGTGCAGCCGCACGTAGTCGCCGTTGGCCTCGACGAACCGGACGTCGCTGCGCCGCACGTAGCGGGTGCGCCCCGCCGACTCCACGGTCAGCACGGCCATGGTGTCGGGCAGCCGGGCCCCGGCGGGCGCATCGGCCGAGGCCGCCATGCGGGCCACCTTGCCCAGCGCGGTCGCCAGGCGCTCCGCGCGCACCGGCTTGAGCAGGTAGTCGACGGCGCCCAGCCCGTAGGCGGTGACCGCGTGGCCCTCGTGGGCGGTGACGAAGACGATCACGGGCGGCTCGCTGAGCTTGGCGAGCAGCGACGCCAGCTCGATGCCGTCGAGGCCGGGCATGGAGATGTCCAGGAAGACCGCGTCGAACCGGTCGCCCTGGATGGACCTCAGCGCGCTGAGGGGGTCGGCGGCGGCCACGACCTCGCCGACCTCGGGCGCGGCGGCGAGCAGCCGGCACAGGTCGTCGAGGGCGGGGCGCACGTCGTCGACGGCCAGCACCCGCAGGCGCACGCGATCCGGTGACATCAGGGCATCACTCCCGGCTGGAATCTCGGCACGCGCACCACGACCCGGGTGCCCGCGCCGACGGCGGTCTCGACCACCAGCCCGTACCAGGCGCCGTAGACGTGGCGCAGCCGGCGGTCGACGTTGGACAGGCCGACGCTGTCGGCGCGGCCCCGGCCGGCGAGGACGGCCTCGGCCTCGGCGGGGTCCATGCCCACGCCGTCGTCCTCAACGGCGATGACGCAGTCGTTGCCCTCTGCCTCCCCGGACACCTGCACCAGCCCGGCGCCGGAGCGGGGCTCGATCCCGTGCCGGATGGCGTTTTCCACCAGGGGTTGCAGAACGAGGTAGGGGACCGCGACGCCGAGGACTTCGGGGGCCACTCGCACCTCCACGCGCAGCCGGTCGCCCAGGACGGCCCGTTGCAGGATCAGGTAGGTCTCGATCGCGTGGAACTCGTCGGAGACGGTGGTGTACTCGCCGCGCCGGGCCAGGCTGTAGCGGGTGTAGTCGGCGAAGTCGAGCATCAGCTCGCGCGCCCGCTCGGGGTCGGAGGCCACCAGGGAGGCCACGACGGTGAGGGCGTTGTAGACGAAGTGCGGGGAGATCTCGGCGCGCAGCGCCCGCAGCTCGGCGCGGGCGGCCTGCTCGGCCGACGCCTCCAGCCGACCGCGGCGCAGCGCCTCGGTGATCAGAGCCGCGGCCTCGCGGACGGCGGCGCCGCGGACCCGCCCGGCGACGACGAGGGCGCCGGCCAGCTGGTCGTCGACGTGCAGCGGGACCGCCCGCAGCAGCGGGCCGCCGCGGGGCGCCTCGCGGTGCAGGACGTCCTCGACCAGGGGCGCGGTCTCCGCCTCGGGCGCGGGCCGCCCCGCCCACAGCAGCCGCCCCGACAGGTCGGCCACGGCCAGCCCGGGGACCCCGACCAGCCGACGCAACCGGCGGACGGCAGCGGGCGCGCCCGCCCCGGCCAGGCCGTCGCGCAGCCCATCGGTGACACCGCGCGCGGCGCGCAGGGCAGCGACCGGATCGACGTGCGACCCGCGCCGCCGGGCACCGGGCCGCCACGGCACGGCCGGGCTTCGGTGTCGGTCGGCGGGCGACTGCATGGGCGTTCTCATCATCACTGCCGGGGGCGGAGAGGGTCGGGTGGCGCGGACGGGTTGACACCCCCGCTGACCGTTCGTCGCGTCCGCGGTGCCGTCTATCGCGTGAACGGTACTGGTGGCCGTGCGGGACGTGTCCTGTCGGCACCCTTGATCCTACGGTGGTCGCCGAAGGTAGTGGGCATCACGTAGGTCAGGAGTTGACATGGCAGAGGAAGTGTTGTCGAACCTGATGAGCGAAGGTCGTTCGTTTCCACCGAGCGAGGAGTTCGCCGCCGGGGCCAACGCGACCGCCGCCCTGTACGACGACGCCGCCTCCGACCGCGAGGGCTTCTGGGCGGAACAGGCCGGCCACCTGAACTGGGCGACGCCGTGGGAGCAGGTCCTCGACTGGTCCGACGCCCCGTTCGCCAAGTGGTTCACCGGCGGGCGGCTCAACGTCGCCTACAACTGCGTGGACCGCCACGTCGAGGACGGCCACGGCGACCAGGTCGCCATCCACTGGGTCGGCGAGCCCGGCGACAGCCGCGACATCACCTACGCCGAGCTCCTCGCCGAGGTGAGCCGGGCCGCCAACGCGCTGTCGTCCCTCGGCCTGGTGGCCGGCGACCGCGTGGCCATCCAGCTCCCCATGGTCCCCGAGGCCATCATCGCCATGCTGGCCTGCGCCCGCCTGGGCCTGACCCACAGCGTCGTGTTCGGCGGGTTCTCCCCCGCTGCGCTGCGCTCGCGCGTGGAGGACGCGGCGGCGCGCGTGGTCATCACCTCCGACGGCCAGTACCGGCGCGGCAAGGCCGCCCCGATGAAGGAGAACGTCGACGAGGCCCTGGAGGGCCTGGCCGGGGTCGAGAAGGTCGTCGTGGTGCGGCGCACCGGCACCGACGTGCCCTGGACCGAGGGGCGCGACCTGTGGTGGCACGACCTCGTGGGCGCCCAGTCCGCCGAGCACACGGCCGAGGCGTTCGACGCCGAGCACCCGCTGTTCATCCTCTACACCTCCGGCACCACGGGGCGCCCCAAGGGCATCCTGCACACCTCGGGCGGCTACCTCACCCAGGCCTCCTACACGCACCGCGTGGTGTTCGACCACCGGCCGGGCGAGGACGTGTACTGGTGCACCGCCGACATCGGCTGGATCACCGGGCACACCTACATCGTCTACGGCCCGCTGGCCAACCGCGCGACCCAGGTCGTCTACGAGGGCACCCCCAACACCCCCAACGAGGGGCGGCACTGGGAGATCGTGGAGCGCTACGGGGTGTCGATCTACTACACCGCGCCCACGCTCATCCGCACCTTCATGAAGTGGGGGGCGCACATCCCGGCGTCGTTCGACCTGTCGTCGCTGCGCCTGCTCGGCAGCGTCGGCGAGCCGATCAACCCCGAGGCGTGGCTGTGGTACCGGGAGAACATCGGCCGCGGCACGACCCCGATCGTCGACACGTGGTGGCAGACCGAGACCGGGGCCATCATGATCTCCCCGCTGCCCGGGGTGACCGCCGCCAAGCCCGGGTCGGCGCAGCGCGCGCTCCCGGGCATCGGCGCCCGTGTCGTGGACGACTCCGGCACCGAGGTCGCCAAGGGGTCGGGCGGCTACCTGGTGCTCGACCGGCCGTGGCCGGCCATGCTCCGCGGGATCTGGGGCGACCCCGAACGGTTCCGCGACACCTACTGGTCCCGGTTCGCCGACCGCGGCTTCTACTTCGCCGGCGACGGCGCCAAGTACGACACCGACGGCGACATCTGGCTCCTGGGCCGGGTGGACGACGTCATGAACGTGTCGGGCCACCGGATCTCCACGACCGAGGTCGAATCGGCGCTGGTGTCGCACCCGACCGTCGCCGAGGCCGCCGTCGTCGGCGCCTCGGACCCCACGACCGGCCAGGCCATCGTCGCCTTCGTGATCGCCCGCGGCGGCGCCGCCGGGGTCGACGGCGACCGGTCCGCCGCGGTCGCCGCGCTGCGCGAGCACGTGGCCAAGGAGATCGGGCCGATCGCCAAGCCGCGGCAGATCCTGATCGTCCCCGAACTGCCCAAGACCCGCTCCGGCAAGATCATGCGCCGGCTGCTGCGGGACGTCGCGGAGAACCGCGAGGTCGGCGATGTGACCACGCTGGCCGACTCTTCGGTGATGGAGCTGATCTCCTCGGGCCTGCGGCCCGGGGCGGCCGAGGAGTGAGCGCGGTGGCCGGCGCCGACCGTCCCGGCGTCGGCCACCGCAACGTCCCCGTGCACTCACCGCCGCACCCCCGTAGGGTCGGGGTCGTGGCCGAACCGCCCGACGGCGCGCGTAGCGGTGTGAGGAGAGCAGGCATGGACTTCGACATGGTCGTGGAGATCCCGCAGGGGTCGCGCAACAAGTACGAGATGGACCACGCCATCGGCCGGATCCGGCTGGACCGGGCGCTGTTCACCGCCACGACCTACCCGGCCGACTACGGGTACCTGCCCGGCACGCTCGCCGAGGACGGCGATCCGCTCGACGCCATGGTGCCGCTGGACCTGCCCTCCTTCCCCGGATGCGTGGTGCGGGTGCGGCCGGTCGCGGTCTTCTGGATGCGCGACGAGGGCGGCCCCGACGCCAAGGTCCTGTGCATGCCCGCGGGCGACCCGCGCGTGGAGCACATCCGCGACCTGCGCAACATGCCGGAGTTCCAGGTCAACGAGATCACCCACTTCTTCGACATCTACAAGCGCCTGGAGCCGGGCAAGAGCTCGGAGGTCCGCGGCTGGCAGGACCGCCACGCGGCCGAGGCCACCGTCCTCGACGCCCAGCGCCGCGCCGAGCGCGCCCAGGCCGGCGCACCCGGGGTCTAGGCGGGGACCGGGCGGGGACCGGGCGGGCCGGGCAGGCCGGTCGGTCATCTGGGCGGATCGTCATGCCCCCGGAGGCGTAGAGGGGGACGCGGAGAGCACGGTCTACCCTGAGGGCCGCCATCGCGGATGCCCCGCGGCGCCGGAGCCGAACCGAAGGGATGCCCCCCATGCCCGCATCGACCGTCTCCCCCGAGCTGGCCCGTTCCGTCTGGAAGGCGACCGAGCCCCTGCACTCGCACGTCTACTTCGCCCCTCAGCGGCTGGACGTCTATGCGGCGGTCGGTCTCGAACCCAAGGTCATGGGGTACTTCGCCTCGCGCTCCGCCCCGCTGGGGGCGGTGGGGCCGGAGGCCGTCGCCGCCACCTTCTACAACTTCAACCCGGAGCTGATCGCGTCGGTGATCCCGCAGGCGTGGGGGGTCGCCACCCCCGATGCGGTGGTGGGCGCCCGCACGGCTACGGCGGATCTGTCGCTGCGGGCGCTGCTGGGCGAGGAGGCGATCGGCTCGGCGGAACTGGCCGAGGCGGCGGAGCTGGCCCGAACGGCGGCCGAGGGGGCGGCGCACCACGCCCACGGCCGCCCGCTGTTCGCCGGCCTCACCGGGCTCGGCTGGCCGAAGGAGCCGCACCTCGTGCTGTGGCACGCGGTGACCCTGCTGCGCGAGTTCCGCGGCGACGGGCACATCGCCGCCCTGCTCGCCGCCCGGATCGGGCCGCTGGAAGCGCTGGTGACCTATGCGGCATCGGGGGCCTCCAGCGCGTCCGGGCTGCGAAAGTCGCGGGGGTGGCCGCAGGCCGCCTGGGACGCGGGCGTGGCCGCCACCGCGGAGCGGGGCCTGGTGGACGTCGCCGGACCGGACGGCGCCCTGTCCGCCACGGACGAGGGCGCACGCCTGCGGGCGGAGGTGGAGGCACGGACCGACGAGCTGGCCCGCCCCGCCTTCGAAGCCCTCGGCCCGGACGGCTGCGAACGGCTGATCACCCTCGCGTCCCCGTTCACCCGCACGGTACGCGAGGCGGGAATCCTCCCCGGCACCCGCAAGCGCTGAGGCGGGAGGCCGGAGTCCGGTCCGTGGTCGGTGGTCTGTGGGTCTGCCGGGTGGCCGGGAGGCGACGGCCTCGAGCATTCGGCCGCCCGGGCGGACCGCCGCTGGCTACGCTCCTGTCGTGCACATGCGTTATGTGAGCGAGCAGGGACAGGGCGCGGTCAACGAGGACGCGGTGGTGGCCGGAGCCGGGTGGGCGTTCGTGCTCGACGGGGCGACCGCCCCGCCCGGCGTGGACAGCGGGTGCCGGCACGGGGTGCGCTGGCTGGTCGACCGGCTCGCACAGGGTCTGACGGCCGAGTTGACGGCACCCGACGCGCATCGGACCCCGCTCCAGGAGGTCCTCGCCGCCGCGATCCTGCGCACCCGCGCCGCGCACGGTCCGGGATGCGACCTGGGCGACCCCGACAGCCCATCGGCGACGACGGCCATCGTGCGCGCGACCGGCGACGGCCTGGACCACCTCGTGCTGGGCGACTGCACGGTGCTGCTGCCCGGGGACGCCGGGCCTGACGACGCCGGATCCGGCATCGGCCACCCAGGTGAGGCCGCCCCCTCCCCCGTCATCGCGGTGACCGATGATCGCCTGGAGCATCTGCCGGGCGGGCGCCCCTACAGCCGTGCGCTGGTCCGCGCCGCCCGGAACACAGAGGGCGGGTTCTGGGTCGCCGCCGCGTCCGTGGACGCCGCGGCGCACGCTGTGTGCGGCCGGGCCCGGTCCCCCCGGCGCTCCTTCGCGCTCCTGACCGACGGCTGCACACGCCTGGTCATGAACTTCGGCGCGACCTGGCCCGAGGCCTGGTCCCTGCTGGAGTCCGGCGGCCCCGAATCCCTGGTCGCCGCGGTCCGCACCGCCGAACGCGACCGCCCCGTCCCGGGCGTCAAGCGCCACGACGACGCCACGGCCGCCTTCGGCGCCTTCGATCCGCCGCCGCCGTCGTGACGGCGGCGGGGCGGGGCGGCCCGATGGGCGGGGAGGTCAGACGGTGTCGAGGGTGGCGCCGATGCGGTCGGCGACGGTGGTGGCGAGCAGGGCTGCGGCGTCCAGTTTCGCGTCGACGTCCATGTCCGGGGTTCCGCGGTAGATGACGTCGACCGCGATGTTGCGGGTGCTGAAGGTGGCTTCCGCCCAATCGTCCTGGGCCGCGACCGCGGGGTTGGCGCTGCGCGGGTCCGCGTAGGACACGGCGTGGCCGCCGTCGCCGGCCGGGAGGTCGCGCAGTTCCACGTCGGCGACGAGGTCGTCGCCGGTGTCGACCGAGGGGGCGGCCGATGCGCCGGCCAGTCCCCGTTCGATCGGGGCGAGGGCGCGCGTGACGTGGGCGCGCGGTTCGGCGTAGTCGGCGTCCCGGGTCTCGGGGAGGTAGCGCAGCACGATGACGGTGAACAGCGCCGGGCTCTCGTCGTCGCGGGTCGCCGAGCAGAACAGGGACTCGTCGACGCCCGGCTCGGCTTCGCCGTAGTAGTAGCTGGGCCCGCCGCCGAGCGTGTGCCCCCCGGTCGCGGGGATCTCGGCGACGACGTCGTCGGGGAGGAGGTCGGCGCAGGCGCCGAGGGCACCGTAGGCGGGCCGCGGCCCGGTCAGGCTCAAGGCGAGGGGGACGGCGACCGCCACCGCCGCGAGCGCCGCGGCGGCCCCGGCGAGGGCCCGGCCCCGTCCGGGCGGCCGGACCGCCCCCTCGGGCAGCGGTCCCCCGGGCTCCCCGGGGAAGTCCGGCCCGCGGACAGGGGCGCCTCCGGCCGAGGGGAGCCGTGACGGGCCTGGTGGCGGCGGTGGTGATCCGGCGGGCGGGACGTCCCCGGACGGCTCCGGCGGCTCCCACGGCGAGCGCTGGGCGGACGGCTCCGGGCGATCCCAAGGGGACCGGTGGGCGGGCGGCTGACCGGGCATCGTACTGGCTCCTCACACCGGAGGGAGACCGACCGGCGACGGGACCGGAGCCCCGCCGCCGCAGGCCTTTCGCCCCATCATTGTCCGCCTGTCATGCCGTATCGATCCCCCGCGGATGGGGGCCGCCAGTCGTGGCTACGCGGTCACTCCCGTGGCCTCGATGTATTGCTTGACCAGCCGGGCGGCGTCGGTCACCGCGTCGAGCCGTTCTCCGCGTTCCATGCCGGGGGTTCCTTCGTAGGTCAGCGAGACCAAGACGTTTCTCGTGGTGAAGCTGGCAGCGGCCCAGTCGTCCGGGTCTTCGAAGTCGAGGTACTCGTCTCGGATCTCGACATTGGAGTAGTCGACCGCTTGCCCGGTCTCGCCAAGCGACAGGTCCCGGATCTCGACGTCGGCAATGACGACCCCACCGGCGCCATCCTCGATCTCCACACCGTCACCCGTCGTTGCGCCGTCGCCTAACGCGCGCTCGATCGGGCTCCGAAACAGGAGATCGTGCTGCTGCTGGGGCAGGACGTAGTCATCCTGCTCTGTCGCCGCGGAATATCGCGAGATCGACACTTGGAGGACGGAGGACTCCACCCAGCCGTTATCCGTGACGACCGAGCACGAAGTGTCGACCGATGCAGGGGTAACGTAGCTGGTCGCTGCGTCGACGCCCTCGACTTCGGCACCCTCGGTGCCGGGGATCTCAGCGAGCACGTTGGCGTTCAGCAGCTCGTTGCACCCGCCAATAGCGGTAAAGGCCGGGCCGGGGACGGACAGACGCCAGACCAGCAGGCCCGCGATCACCAGCACAACGGCGGTTCCGCCCGCGGCCGCGCCGATGATCCAGACGCGCCGGGGATCACGGGGCGGGGGAAGCGGAGCGCCAGGCGGGGGGCCATCCGACGGCTGCCCGTGCCCCTCGGATCCGGGTCCGGTCGGATCAGGACCTGGCCGGCCCGGGGACGGGAGGGGGCCGTGGGGTTCCGCGGGAGGATCGGACTGGGGTGGGTCACCTGCCACGGCGGCACTCCTCGTGCGGTGGGGGAGCGTAAGGCGTCTCTCTGAGTATTCACGCCGAAACGGTCACCGCACCACCCGTCCACACCTCCTGATGGTCGTCCGCTTCCGGCCACCGCCGTGTCCGGCCCCGGCGACTAGACCGTCTCGCCGGCGGCCTCGATGGAGTCCTCGACCAGCACGGCCGCGTCGGACACGGCGTCGAGCCGTTCCGCGGGCTCCATGCCGGGGGTCCCCGAGTAGATGATCGACACCATGACATTGCGGGTGAAGAACTCCGCCGTGCTCCAGGCCTCTTCGCCCTCGACGTTCCCCTCCCCCCAGTCCGCGCCGGAGTAGGAGACCGCGTACCCGGCCCCCTCCACCGGCAGCTCGCGGACTTCGAGGTCGGCGGTGAAGCCGCCCTCGACCGCGACACCGGTGCCCGCGGTGGCGTCGCCCAGCGCCTCGTCGACCGGCCGGCGGGTGTCGTCGATCCGCCGTTGGAGCTCCGCGTAGCCGTCGTCGGCGGTCGACACGGGGAACAGCCGCGCGGAGACATAGAGGAGCTGCTCTCCCCCGCCGCTCCCGGCGGGGGCCGCAAAGCAGTCGGTGTAGCTTTCGTAGCCCCCGTCGGAGGGCTCGTCGCCCACGAACTCCTCGCCGTCGATCTCGGCGCCCTCGGCGCCGGGGATCTCGGCGAGCGCGTCGGAGGTCAGCAGCTCGTCGCACACGGGCAGCCCGGTATAGGCGGGCCCGGGACCGGACAGGCTCCAGACCAGCAGGCCCGCGATGACCAGCACCACGGCAGTAGCGCCCGCGACCACGCCGATGATCCACCCGCGCCGGGAATCACGAGGCAAGGGGCCACCAGGGTGGCCCGGGTAGCCGGGAGCGGGCGGCACCGGCCCGTGGGCGGCCTGGGGTGCGGGCGGGGCCGCGTACGGGCCCTGCGGGCCCGGGCTCCCCTGCGGTCCGTGTGGATCCTCCGGTGGGAACGAGGGGGGTCGGCCGGTCATCGCGGCACTCCTCTGGTCTGGAAGGGGGAGGGGGAGGGGGAGGGGGAGGGCGGGCGCACCGCCGGACGGCCGCTCCCCCCGCACCGGCGGCGGATCGGGGTCCGGCCACCGGGAGCGTACCCGCCCCCAGCGGGACGCCACCCGCCGCTCCCCGCTGGTCCTTCATCAATGCCCCGTCAAAGTCCGCCGGGTCCACATAAGAGGACCGTAAAAATCACCACGAATCGGACGGATGGCCAGTTCAATTCCTGGTGTCGCACCGGTTCACCCGGGGTCACCCACGTCCCCCGGCCGCGTGCGGCGGATGGGAGTGGTCCCGTGCTCGACGCCGCCTATGTCGGCCTGACTCTGGCGTGCTTCGCACTCATCGGGCTGATCGCACGAGCGGCGGCCCGGCTGTGAGCGCCGTCGCCGTTCTCGACCTGATCGGGCTGGCGGTCGCCGCGGCCCTGCTGGTCTACCTCGTGATCGCCCTCGTGCTCCCTGAGAGGTTCTAGGTGTCCGACACCGTGGCGGGGCTGCTCCAGATCGCCCTGCTGTTCAGCGCGCTCGCCGCCGTCTACGTCCCCCTCGGGGACCACATGGCGCGCGTCTTCTCCCCCGGGCGCCACCTGCGGCTGGAACGGGCCGTCTACCGGCTGTGCGGCGTGGACGCCGGCACCGAGATGCGCGGCCCGGTCTACCTGCGGGCCGTCCTGGCGTTCTCCCTGCTCTCGATCCTGCTGCTGTACGCCTTGCAACGGGTGCAGCAGTGGCTGCCGCTGAGCATCGGCATGGGGCCGGTCGACCCCGACCAGGCGTGGAACACCGCGGTCTCCTTCGCGGCCAACACCAACTGGCAGTCCTACGCGGGCGAGTCCACCATGGGCCACCTGGTCCAGATGGCCGGCCTGGCGGTGCAGAACTTCGTCTCGGCCGCCGTTGGGCTGTCGGTGGCGATCGCCCTGGTGCGCGGCCTGGTCCGGCGGCGCACCGACCGGCTCGGCAACTTCTGGGTGGACCTCACCCGCGGGGTGGTGCGCATCCTGCTGCCGCTCTCGGCCGTCGCCGCCGTCGTCCTGCTGGCCGGGGGTGTGATCCAGAACTTCGCCCCGCACACGGAGTACGCCACCGTGGCGGGCGGCGCGCAGACCATCCCCGGCGGGCCGATCGCCTCCCAGGAGGCGATCAAGGAGATCGGCACCAACGGGGGCGGGCCCTTCAACGCCAACTCCGCCCACCCGTTCGAGGGCCCCACCGCCTGGGTCAGCCTGTTCCAGGTCTTCCTGATCCTGCTGATCCCGGTCTGCCTGACCCGCACCTACGGAACCCTCCTGGCCCGCGCCGGCGTGGGCTCGCACCGCCACGGCCTCGCGGTCCTCGCCGCCATGGGAGCGATCTTCACGCTCTCGCTGGCCGGGACCACCGCCGCCGAGCTGAGCGCCCACGGCTCCGCCGCCCAGGCGGCGGGCGCCGCGGCCGAGGGCAAGGAGGTGCGGTTCGGCACCTGGCTGTCGACGCTGTTCGCGACCGCCACCACCGGCACCTCCACGGGTTCGGTGAACTCCGCACACGACTCCTACACCCCGTTCGGCGGGGGCCTGGCGATGGTCAACATGCTGCTGGGCGAGGTCACACCGGGCGGTGTGGGATCGGGCCTGTACGGGATGCTCGTGCTGGCGATGCTCGCGGTCTTCCTCGGCGGCCTGATGATCGGGCGCACCCCCGAGTACCTCGGCAAGCGCATCGGCCCGCGGGAGATCAAGCTCATCGCCCTGTTCGTGCTGACCACCCCGGCGCTCGTGCTGATCGGCGGCGGGATCGCGATGTCGCTCCCGAGCACGCCGGAGGCCATGTCCAACGCCGATGTGCGCCCGCACGGCCTCTCCGAGGTGCTGTACGCGTTCGCGTCGGCCGCCAACAACAACGGCAGCGCGTTCGGCGGCCTCGGCGCCGACACCTCCTTCTTCAACACCGCGCTCGGGCTCGCCATCACGCTCGGCCGCTACCTGCCCATGGTGTTCGTGCTGCTGCTGGCAACGTCGCTGGCCGCCCAGCAGCCCGCCCCGGCCACCGCCGGGACGCTGCCCACCCACACGCCGCTGTTCGTCACGATGCTCGTGGCGACGACCCTGATCATCACCGGTCTGACGTTCTTCCCCGCTCTGGCGCTCGGACCGATCGCGGAAGGACTGAACTGACCATGGCCGACACCGCCACCCGGCACAGACCCGACGGCCCCGGCCCCGTGCCCCCGTCCGCCCACCACGATCCCCGTCCGGCCGCCGCCGGGGCGTTCTCGCCGAAGGCCCTCGTCGCGGCGGTCCCCTCGGCGCTGCGCAAGCTCGACCCGCGCCTCATGGTGAAGCAGCCGGTGATGTTCACCGTGCTGGTGGGCTCGCTGCTGACCACGGCCTACTGCCTGGCCGACCCGGGCGTGTTCACCGTCGCGGTGACGCTGTGGCTGTGGGCCACCGTGCTCTTCGCCAACCTCGCCGAGGCCGTCGCCGAGGGGCGCGGCAAGGCGCAGGCCGACACGCTGCGCCGGGCGCGCCGCGAGTCCATGGCCCGGCTGCTGCGCGGCGGCGCCGAGTCGGAGGTGCCCGCGACGGACCTGACGGCCGGCGACCTGGTGGTGTGCGAGGCGGGCGACGCCATCCCCGGCGACGGCGATGTCGTCGAGGGCGTGGCCAGTGTGGACGAATCGGCGGTCACCGGGGAGTCCGCCCCGGTGATCCGGGAGTCGGGCGGCGACCGCAGCGCGGTCACCGGCGGCACGGTGGTGCTCAGTGACCGCATCGTCGTGCGCATCACCGCCGAGCCCGGCTCCACCTTCCTGGACCGGATGATCGCCCTGGTCGAGGGCGCCCAGCGGCAGAAGACCCCCAACGAGATCGCGCTGAACGCGCTCCTGGCGTCGCTGTCCGTCTGCTTCCTGCTGGCGGTGGTGACGCTCCAGCCGTTCGCGATCTGGTCGGGCGGGCGGCTGGACGTGCCGGTCCTGGTTGCGCTGCTCGTCTGCCTCATCCCGACCACGATCGGCGCCCTGCTGTCGTCGATCGGGATCGCCGGGATGGACCGCCTGGTGCTCCGGAACGTGCTCGCGATGTCGGGCCGTGCTGTGGAGGCCGCGGGCAACATCACCACCCTGCTGCTGGACAAGACCGGCACGATCACCCTCGGCGACCGGCGGGCCCACGAGGTGCTGCCCGTCGCGGACGCGGGCCGGGAGGAGCTGATGGCCGCGGCCCACCTGTCGAGCCTGGCCGACGGCACGCCCGAGGGGCGCAGCATCGTGGCGCTGTGCGGGCCCCCGGCGGGGGCGCGGGACCGGCAGGAGGGGGCGGTCCCCGTTCCCTTCAGCGCCGAGAGCCGGATGAGCGGGATGGACCTGCCCGGGGGCCGCTGCGTCCGCAAGGGCGCGGCCTCGGCCGTCCGGATCTGGGTGCAGCGCCAGGGCGGCAGGTGGCCCGCCGACGCCACCGATCTGGTCGACCGGATCTCCGGCGCGGGCGGGACCCCGCTGGTGGTCGCCGAGAGCGGCGAGGGCACGGCCCGGGTCCTGGGCGTCGTCCACCTCAAGGACGTCGTCAAGCCGGGCCTGCGGGAGCGGTTCGCGCAGCTGCGCGCCATGGGCATCCGCACGGTCATGATCACCGGCGACAACCAGCGCACCGCCGCCGCGATCGCCGACGAGGCCGGGGTGGACGACTTCCTGGCGGAGGCCACCCCGCAGGACAAGCTCGACCTCATCAGGCGCGAGCAGGAGGGCGGCCGCATGGTCGCCATGACCGGCGACGGCACCAACGACGCCCCGGCGCTCGCGCAGGCCGACGTCGGCGTGGCCATGAACAGCGGGACGACCGCGGCCAAGGAGGCCGGGAACATGGTCGACCTGGACTCCGATCCCACCAAGCTGATCGAGATCGTGCGGATCGGCAAGCAGCTGCTCATCACCCGCGGGGCGCTGACCACGTTCTCCATCGCCAACGACGTCGCGAAGTACTTCGCGATCATCCCGGCCATGTTCGCCGCGATCCCCGGCTACGGCGGCCTGGAGGCCCTCGACGTCATGGGGCTCTCCTCCCCGCAGTCGGCGATCCTGTCGGCGGTCGTGTTCAACGCCCTGGTCATCGTGGCGCTGGTCCCGCTGGCGCTGCGCGGCGTGCGGCACCGCGCGTCGGCGCCCGCGGCGATGCTCCGCCGCAACCTGCTCGTCTACGGGCTGGGCGGGCTCGTGACCCCGTTCATCGGCATCAAGCTCATCGACGTCCTCATCTCATCGATCCCCGGATTGGTCTGATCCCCATGGCTGCCTTCACACCGGCGGCGCTGCGCCAGTACGGCGCTGCGGCCCGCGCCCTGCTCGTCATGACCGTGCTCCTCGGCCTGCTGTACCCGCTGGCCGTGGCCGGGATCGGGCAGGTGCTGTTCCCCGCCCAAGCGAACGGCTCGCTCATCCGCGGCGACGGCGGCGAGGTGGTCGGCTCCGCCCTCATCGGCCAGAACGCCGACGGCCCCGAGTGGTTCCACCCGCGCCCCTCGGCGGCCGGCGAGGACGGCTACGACGGGGCGGCGAGCTCGCCGTCCAACCTCGGCCCCAACAGCGAGGAGCTGCGGGCGGCCGTCGAGGAGCGGCGGGCCGCGGTCGCCGCCGAGGAGGGGGCCGCGCCCGAAGCGGTACCGCCCGATGCCGTGACGGCGAGCGGCAGCGGCCTGGATCCGCACATCTCCCCGGAGTACGCCGCGCTCCAGGCCGGCCGCGTCGCCGCCGCGCGCGGCCTGAGCGCCGGGGAGGTCCGGGCGCTGATCGCCGCGCACACCGACGGCCGCGCGCTCGGGTTCATCGGGGCGCCCGCGGTGAACGTGGTCACCCTCAACGCGGCCCTCGCCGCGGGCTGACCCCGTGCCGCGCACCCGAGGAGCGTTTGCGCAGGCCAGGGGGCGGCCGGTGCGGCGGCGCCGCGGCAGGGCGCGCCGCCGCGCCGGGGCGAAAGAACAAAGGACACAACGCACAATGGATGGTGTGGCACGTGGAAAACTCCGGATATACCTGGGCGCCGCCCCGGGTGTGGGCAAGACCTACGCCGCCCTGAGCGAGGCGCGGCGCCGCCATGAGCGCGGCACCGACATCGTCATCGGCTTCGTCGAGACCCACGGCCGCGACCGCACCGCCGACCTGCTGGACGGCATGGAGGTCCTGCCCCGGCGGACACTCGCCCACCGCGACGGCACGTTCGAGGAGCTCGACCTGCGCGCCCTGCTCGCGCGCGCCCCGCGGGTGGCGGTGGTCGACGAGCTCGCCCACACCAACGTCCCCGGTGCCGGCAACGCCAAGCGCTGGCAGGACGTCGACGAGCTCCTCGCGGCCGGCATCGACGTCATCTCCACGGTCAACATCCAGCACCTGGAGTCGCTCAACGACGTCGTGCAGCAGATCACCGGGGTGCGCCAGCGCGAGACCATCCCCGACGAGATCGTCCGCCGAGCCGACCAGATCGAGCTGTGCGACATGTCCCCGCACTCGCTGCGGCGCCGGATGTCGCACGGCAACATCTACCCCGCCGAGAAGATCGACGCCGCGCTGTCCAACTACTTCCGCGAGGGCAACCTCACCGCGCTGCGCGAGCTGGCGCTGCTGTGGGTGGCCGACCGGGTCGACGAGGGGCTGGCGCGCTACCGCGGCGAGCACAAGATCCGGCAGACCTGGGAGGCCCGCGAGCGGGTCGTGGTCGCGCTGACCGGGGGCCCCGAAGGCGAGACCCTGCTGCGGCGCGCCGCGCGGGTGGCCGCCCGTTCGCGCGGGGGCCGGCCGCAGCCCAGCCACCTCATGGCCGTGCACGTGGTCTCCAGCGACGGCCTGCGCCACGTGCCGCCCGAGGCCCTGGCCCGCCAGCGCCAGCTGCTGGCCGAGCTGGGCGGCACCTACCACCAGGTGGTCGGCGACGACATCCCCACGGCGCTGCTGGAGTTCGCGCGGGGCGTCAACGCCACCCAGATCGTGCTGGGCTCCTCGCGGCGGCGCAGCTGGCAGTACGTCTTCGGCCCCGGTGTGGGGTCCACCGTCGCCCGCGAATCCGGCGACATCGACGTGCACATCGTCACCCACGAGGAGGTGGGCCGCGGCCGGGGGCTGCTGCCCCCGCTGGCCGGGAGCCTCGGGACGATGCGCCTGGTGTGGGGGTGGGCGCTGGGCCTGCTCGGGCCGCTCGTGCTGGCCGCGCTTCTGCACCTGCCGATCGCCGGCGAGCTCGGCCTGACCACCGACGTCCTGGTGTTCCTGACCGCGACCGTCATCACCGCGATGGTGGGCGGGCTGTGGCCGGCGGTGTGCAGCGCGGTGTGGGGCAGCCTCGTCCTCAACCTGCTGTTCACCCCGCCGCTGTACCGCTCCACCATCAACCAGCTCGACAACGCCATCGCGCTCGTGGTGTTCATCCTGGTCGGCGTGCTCGTGGCGATCGTCGTGGACGTCTCCAAGCGCCGCTCGGTGCAGGCGGCCCGGGCGCGCGCCGAGGCGAGCACGCTGAGCCTGCTTGCGGGCAGCGTGCTCGACGGCCAGGAGCCCCTGCCCGCGCTGCTGCTGCGGATCCGCGAGACCTTCGCCCAGCGCTCGGTGGCCCTGCTCAGCCAGGAGGACAACGGCGAGTGGGTGCGCTGGGAGGCGGTGGGCGTCGGCCCGCCCTGCGATTCCCCCGATGACGCCGACGCGCTCGTGTCGGTCAGCGACAGCCTGGCGCTGGCCCTGCGCGGGCACGTGCTCCCGGCGGCCGACCGGCGGATCCTCGGCGCGTTCGCCACCAACATCGGCATCGCCCTCGAACGCCAGCGGCTCACCCTCGACGCCGCCGAGGCCAAGCGGCAGGCCGCCAAGAACAAGATCCGCACCGCCCTGCTGGCGGCGGTCTCCCACGACCTGCGCACCCCGCTCACCTCCATCAAGGCGAGCGTGTCCAGCCTGCGGTCGGCCGACTTCGACCTGGACGAGGCCGACCGCGCCGAGCTGCTGGAGAACATCGAGGAGTCCACCGACCGGCTCAACGGGCTCGTCGGCAACCTGCTGGACATGAGCCGGCTCCAGACCGACACCGTCCGCCCCAACCTGCGCGACGTGGGCCTGGAGGAGGTCGTCCCGGCCACCCTCATCGGCATCCCGCCGCACAGCGTCTACGTGGAGGTGCCCGACGACCTGCCGCGGGTCCGCGTCGACGCCGGGCTGCTGGAGCGGGCCGTGGCCAACGTCGTGCAGAACGCGGCGCGCCACAACCCCGAGGGGGCGCGGCCGTTCCTGATCTCGGCCAGCGCCCTGGGCGACGTCGTGGAGCTGCGGGTGGCCGACCACGGGCCGGGTGTGCCCGATGAGTCCAAGGAGCGCATCTTCGAGGCGTTCCAGCGGCTCGGCGACGCCCCGCGCGGCACCGGGATCGGGCTGGGGCTGGCCGTGGCGCGCGGGTTCACCGAGGCGGTCGACGGCACCCTGACCGTCGAGGACACCCCGGGTGGCGGGCTGACCATGGTGTTCACGCTGCCCGCCGCCGGTTCCGGCGACGCGGGCGGCGATGCCGGCGACGGCGCAGGCGGCGATGCGCACGCGGCGGGTGCGCCTGCGGGGACGGACGCAGGCGCGGCGGGCGCCGCGGATACAGCGGGCGCCGGCCGGGCCGGCGCAGGGGCGGACATGCGAGCGACGGAGAGTGGGGGCGCGTGATGCGGATCCTGGTGGTCGACGACGACGCGCAGATCATCCGCGCGATGCGGATCAACCTGCGTGCGCGGGGCTACGAGGTGGACACGGCGTTCGACGGCGCATCCGCCCTCCAGGCCGCCGCCAAGCACCCGCCCGACATCGTCCTGCTGGACCTGGGGCTGCCCGACATGGAGGGCGGCGAGGTGATCGAGGGGCTGCGCGGCTGGACGTCGGTGCCGATCATCGTGCTCTCGGCGCGGCATTCGGCCAGCGAGAAGGTGCGTTCCCTGGACGCGGGCGCCGACGACTACGTCACCAAGCCGTTCGGGATGGACGAGCTGCTCGCCCGCATCCGCGCGGCGCAGCGCCGGTCGGTGCACGTGGAGGAGGCGCCGGTGGTGGCCACCGAGGCGTTCACGGTGGACCTCGGCGCCAAGCGGGTGGCACGCGACGGCACCGAGATCCGGCTGACCCCCACCGAGTGGCACATCCTGGAGATCCTCACGCGCAACGCCGGTCGGCTGGTCAGCCAGCGGCAGCTGCTGCACGACGTGTGGGGTCCGGCCTACCAGAGCGAGACCAACTACCTGCGCGTCTACATGGCGCAGCTGCGGCGCAAGCTGGAGCCCGATCCGGCGCACCCCCGCTACCTCATCACCGAGGCGGGGATGGGCTACCGGTTCGAGCGCAACGGCAAGGCCTGAGGGCGGCCCCGCACCGGGGCCGCCCGGGGGCGGGGACCCGCCCGCGCGCCCAGGGCGGATGCCCGGGGCGCGCGGGCGGGCGCCGGCGCGGGGCTCAGCCGTCGCGGCCGTCCACGAACGCGTCGCGCGCGGCGCGCAGGTGGTCGGGGCTGTCGGAGAACGCGCCGTCGACCCCCGTGGCCAGCACGGCGGTGTAGTAGGACCGGTGGTCGCCGTAGGCGGTCGGGTCCTCGCCCTTGTCGTAGCCGTTGGGCAGGTGGGCGTTCTCGCTGCGCAGCGTGTAGGGGGTGACGAGCAGGCCCCGGTCGTGGGCGTCGGCCACCAGCGACGTGGGCGTCCCGGCGCGGCCGTCCTCGCCGATGGGCAGCACCAGGCCCGTTTCGGGGCCGATGGCCTGGGCGTACTCGGCGATCCCGTCGAGCCCTTCGGGCGTGGTGAGGTCCCGCTGCGAGCCGCTGATGAGCTGCACGATCCGGGTGTCGACCAAGCCGTCGAGCTCGCGGGCGCTGCCGGGCTCGAAGGACTGGAGGATCAGGGGCGCGTCCTCGCCGTCGAGGCCCCGCTCTTCGAGGGTGTCGGCCACCAGTCGCTCGGTGTCGAGCCCGAGGGAGTCGAAGTAGGCGCCGTGCTTGAGCTCGGGGATGATCTGGAGGTCGCGGCCCCGGCGCGTGTCGCGGTGCTCCTCCCAGCGGTCCAGCACCTCGTCGAAGGTGGGGATCTCGTACCTGCCGTCGTAGCGGGTATTGCGCGGCCGGATGTCGGGGATGCGCTCGACGGCCCGCAGCGTCTTGATCTCCTCAAGGCTGAAGTCCTCGGAGAACCAGCCGGTGAGGGAGACGCCGTCGATGGTCTTGGTGGTGCGCCGGTCGGCGAACTCCGGGTGGTCGGCGACGTCGGTGGTGCCGCCGAGCTCGTTCTCGTGCCGGACGATCAGGTGCCCGTCCTTGGTGGGCACGAGGTCGGGCTCGATGAAGTCGGCGTGCTGGCGGACCGCGAGGTCGTAGGCGGCGAGCGTGTGCTCGGGCCGGTAGGCGGAGGCACCGCGGTGGGCGATGACCCACGGGGTCTCCACGATGGACTCCTCGCCGCCGCCCTGCGGGGCGTCGTCGTCGGCCGCGGCCGGGGCGGCGTGGGCACCGGCCAGGACCCCGAGGGCCAGCAGCGGGGCAGAGAAGGCGGTCCATCGGTGGGTGGGGGCGTAGTGCCGCATGTGTCTCCTTCGATTCCCCATTTCACGATCACGGACCTGGGAAGGCTCCTCTGCCCATGCATCGCGTCGATTCACCGGAATCGAACGAAAACCCACCAGGGGCCGAATTGTGAACGGCGCGGCCACAACCGGACACTTTCGGTCACATGAACCGGACGGTGGGTGGGGGCGGCCGCGGGCACGGCGCCGTAGGCGGGCGCGCGAAGCGCGGCCCGTGGCACCGCCTTCCGGCGGCCGTAAAGGGGTTCGAAAGGGTGTCGCCCGGACACGCCGTGCCGGCACGGGAACGCGCTCCCACGGGGCGCTGTGGTCGCGGCGGGAGAAGTCCGCGCCACTCACGTGCCGGCACGGCGGGCGCCGGTCAGGACGAGAAGTCGAGCAGGAAGCGGAACTCCTCGGAATCGGCCCGGCCCCGCTGCGCCCACGCGACGGCGAAGATCGGCGCGTACGCGCGCGCCCAGGCCAGCAGCCGCTCCCCGGGGACCCCCATCACGTCGGACAGCTCGGACACCCGCCGTTCGACCTCCACGGTCGAGGTGGCCTTCCACAGGAGCCAGTCGACGGCGTCGAAGGCGGCGTCGCCCACGCAGGCGCGGGGGTCGACGGCGACCAGGCCCCGTTCGGGCCCGCCGTCGATGACGTTGCCGGGGTGCAGGTCGCCGTGGAGCGGGACGATGTCGTCCTGGCCGTGCGCGAGCTCCCGGGCGCGCGCGTGGCCCATGTGCAGCAGCGCGGTGGGCACCAGGTCGGCGGCGAGGCCTTCGCGGCGGTTGCGGTCCCACATGTCGAAGATGAAGTTGACCCGCGTGAGGAGCGGATGGAGCTCGCCCTTCTCGTCGCACGGGACGTCGACGGAGTGCAGATCGCGGATCAGTTCGCCGATGGTCCGCATCGAGGGCACTTCACCGTTGAGGGAGACGGTGCGGCCGGTGCCGATGGCCTCCAGCAGAACGGCGCCGCGGTCGGCGTCGACCTCCCACACGGCCGGGACGCGGCCGCTGCTCTCCCACAGCTTCAGGATGCGGGCCTCGCTGGAGCCCAGCCCGGGGTCGGGCGAGATCTTGAGGATGCCCGCGGAGCCGTCGACCCGGCGGCAGAACAGGACCACCGAGGTACGGCCGTGGGGAGCCGGGCCGTCGATGGTGAGTTTCCACTCGGCGGCGAGGTCGGCCACCAGCCCGGGAAGGCCGGACAGCCAGTCGGTCGCGCCGGTGCCGAAGCGGCGCAACAGGCGCGCTCGCTGCTTGTCATCGATCAATTGCGCTATGACGTCGCTCATGCCTCCACCTTAGGAACCAGCACAGCTCGGGAATCGGGATTCCGGTTGCCTCCCTGTTACCACCGCGAAAACTCGCACGGGGGGCGTGTGGGACAGGGGGCGTCCTGAGGGGATCTACCCAGGGAATGGGCGTTTCTATACCCGCGGGGGGCATTATGATGGAGGTGTGATCCGCACAGCACACCCACGACGGACGGTGCCCCTCTGGGCCCGCCTGGTACTGCTGCTGTGCGTGGTGGTGGGCGTGGGGGCCATGCACACCCTCGGCCACCTGCACTCCGACCACGAATCCGGGGCGTCCGCGCAGGCCGCGATGGCACCGGCGCAAGCGCCTCCGGCAGGGGGCGAGGGGTCCGCGGATTCCGGCGCCCTCGGCGAAACCGGCGGCTCCGGCGAGCCCTCGGGCGCCGCGGGCCACATGTCCATGGCCGCAGCGCCGGAAGCGACGGATCCCGGCGGCGCGACGCAGGCGACGACGCCGGGCGAGGCCGACTCCGGCCCGGCGCAGGGAACGTCGCCGGACCATGCCGGATCCGGCGCTCCGATGCTCGACCCCACCTCGGTCTGCCTGGCCCTCGGCGGCCTCGCGCTGGCCGTGTTGTGGGTGGTCACAGGGGCGTTCCGGCACTGGCCGGGCCGCACCGCCCTCGCGCGGGCCCTGCCGCGGCTGCGCGCCGCGATCGAGTCCGGGCCACCGCCCCGACCTCCGTCTCTCTCCGCTCTCCAGGTGCTCCGGGTGTAGATGCCCCGGGGAGCGCGCCGCCGTGCCGTCGTGTGCACGCGTCCGCACCGCGCTCCGGGCCCATCCACCTACGACCACACGCAGGACAGCCGCGCCACTGCGCCGCTGTGCCCTGCGCGCACTCTGGAGAAGAATCCACATGTTCAAGACCCGCAAGGCCCGTGCCCGCCTGCTGCTGCCCATCGCCGCCCTCGCCGGGGGAACCGTCCTCCTGGCCGCGTGCGGGACGGCCGGTGAGGACACCGCCGACAGCCCGTCGGCCTCGCCGGAGGCGTCGGCGGAGGCCAACTCCGCGGACGTGATGTTCGCGCAGATGATGATCCCGCACCACGAGCAGGCCGTGGAGATGTCGCAGCTGGCCGAGACCCGCGCCGGCGACGACGTCCTCGACCTCGCCCAGCGGATCGAGGCCGCCCAGGGGCCTGAGATCGAGCGCCTGACCGGAATGCTGGAGACCTGGGGCGAGCCCACCGAGCCCGAGGGCGGTATGGACCACGGCATGGACGGGATGATGAACGACGACCAGATGGCCGAGCTGGAGGCGGCCGACGGGGAAGCGTTCGACACCCTGTACCTGGAACTGATGATCGAACACCACGAGGGCGCGGTCGAGATGGCCCAGACGGAGCTTGAGGACGGCTCCTACCCTGAGGCCACCGAGATGGCCCAGGAGATCGTGGACGCCCAGGAGGCCGAGATCGAGGAAATGCGCGGCCTCCTCGGCGAGGACCCGTCGGCTCCGGCGGAGGACTCCGGCTCGGACACAGAGGGCGGCCACGGCGGCCACTGAGCCGTCGCTTGTCGCCGGTCTGTGACCGGTGAGGGTGCGAGCGCCCGAGAGGGCGCTCGCACCCTCACCCATGGCATAGTCGGAACCGATGGTTATGGTGTCCTTGCGCAATCCGGCTCGGTCGCGACCAATCGTTCTGACCGAACGGTATTCGGCCGCCGGATAGCCCCAGGTCATTTGGTGTCCGCTCCGCACATGCGGAGGTGAACCGATGAACGGCCGCAGCCTGGAGACCACGAACGCGTCCGCTCCGCACATGCGGAGATGAATCCACCCGCCGCGCCCGGTCGACCGGTCCCCTGGGCCGGCTGACCGGGCGCGCTTCCTTTGGATCCGCTGGCTGATTGCTCCACTGCTCTCAACCTCATCCGCATGTCCTCTTGACAGGAATATACCCCTAGGGGGTATTAATACAGCGTTGGTGAACTACTTCAAGGAGCGGCGTCATGACCTCCGATGCGGGACGACATGACCACGATGGGCACGGCGAACATCAGGAGACCCACGACCACGGCGGCCACGGCAACAAGGAGCGGCGTCATGACCTCCGATGCGGGACGACATGACCACGATGGGCACGGCGAACATCAGGAGACCCACGACCACGGCGGCCACGGCAACCACGGCGACCACGCCGCCGTGTTCCGGGGCCGGTTCTGGTGGAGTCTCGTCCTCGCCCTGCCCGTTGTCGCGACCAGCCACATGGTCTCCGGGTGGCTCGGCTACATGGTGCCCGGCGCGTTGACCTGGGTTCCTCCGGTGCTGGGCACCGTGGTCTTCGCGTACGGCGGGTGGCCGTTCCTCAGTGGGGCCGTGACGGAGCTTCGTGCCCGTGCTCCCGGGATGATGACCCTTGTGGCCATGGCCATCAGCGTCGCGTTCGTGGCGAGTCTGGCCAGCACGTTCGGTATCGCCGGCATGGGGCTGGACTTCTGGTGGGAGCTCGTCCTGCTGATCGTCATCATGCTGCTGGGGCACTGGCTGGAGATGCGGGCGCTGGGTCAGGCCTCCGGGGCGCTCGAAGCGCTGGCCGCGCTGCTGCCCGATACCGCCGAGCGCGTTGGGCCCGACGGCGAGACCGCCGAGGTCGCGATCGCCGCCCTGCGGCTCGGCGACACCGTCCTGGTGCGCTCCGGCGGGCGGGTCCCGGCCGATGGCACCGTTTCCGAGGGCGCCGCCGCCATGGACGAGTCCATGATCACCGGCGAGTCCCGCACCGTCACCCGCTCGACGGACGACCACGTGGTCGCCGGAACCGTGGCCACGGACTCCGCGATCCGGGTCCGCGTCGACGCGATCGGCGACGACACCACGCTCGCCGGCATCCAGCGGCTGGTGGCCGAAGCCCAGGCGTCGCGCTCCCGCGCTCAGGCACTGGCCGACCGCGCGGCGGCGATGCTCTTCTGGTTCGCGCTAGGGGTCGGGCTGTTCACCTTCGCCGTCTGGTCGCTGATGGGCGCGCTGACCGACGCGGTCACGCGCACCGTCACCGTGCTGGTCATCGCCTGCCCGCACGCCCTGGGGCTGGCGATCCCGCTGGTCATCGCGATCTCCACGGCGATGTCGGCGCGCGCGGGGATCCTGGTGAAGGACCGGCTGGCGCTGGAGCGCATGCGGGTGGTCGACGCCGTGCTGTTCGACAAGACCGGCACCCTGACCAAGGGCAGCCCCGCCGTCGCCGACGTCGTCGCCTCCGACGGGGAGGACGCCGGGCAAGTCCTCGCCCTCGCCGGGGCCGTGGAGTCCGACTCAGAGCATCCGCTCGCCAGGGCGGTCGTCCGCGCGGCCCGTGACAAGGGCCCGCTGCCGCGGGCCGCGGAGTTCCGGTCGCTCACGGGGCGCGGCGTGCGCGCCACGGTCGACGGCGCCACCGTGCACGTGGGCGGCCCCGCCCTGCTCGCGGCGCTCGGCGACGGCCTGGCCGAACCCGCCTCCCTTGCGGCGCGCACCGGTGAGTGGCGCGACCGCGGCTCCACTGTCCTTTACGTGGTCCGCGACGACGCGGTCATCGGTGCCCTGGCGCTGGCCGACGAGGTGCGGCCGGAGTCGGCGCAGGCCGTCCGCGAGCTCCAGGAGCAGGGGGTGCGGGTGGCCATGGTGACCGGTGATGCCCGCAGCGTCGCCGACGCCGTCGCGGCGCAGCTGGGCCTGGACGAGGTGTTCGCCGAGGTGCTCCCCGATGAGAAGGACGGCGTGGTCCGCGACCTGCAAGCACGGGGCGACATCGTGGCCATGGTCGGCGACGGCGTGAACGACGCCCCGGCGCTGGCGCGGGCCGATGTCGGCATCGCCATCGGCGCGGGCACCGACGTGGCGATCGAGTCGGCGGGCGTGGTGCTCGCATCGGACGACCCTCGGGGGGTGCTGTCGGTGCGCACGCTGTCGGTCGCCGGGTACCGGAAGATGCTCCAGAACCTGGGGTGGGCCGCGGGCTACAACGTGGTGTCGGTGCCGCTGGCGGCGGGTGTGCTGGCGCCCATCGGGGTCGTGCTGCCGCCCGCGGTCGGTGCGGTGCTGATGAGCCTGTCGACCATCGTTGTGGCGCTCAACGCCCAGTTGCTGCGCCGGGTCGACCTGGGCCGGGCGGCGGCGGCCGAGTGACGCGGCGCCGCGGGTCCGTCAGCGCCGGGCCGCCCGCACGATGAGGGCGACGCCCCCCGCGACGAGGGCGAGGAGCACGAAACCGAGGACGATGAGGACGAGGGGAGAGACGAACATGACGCCACGGTAACAGTGTTGCCGCCGGATCGGTCCCGGTCGGTCCCGTTCTGTCCTTGCGGCCGGTCGCCGGCCCCTCCAACGGCGCGGGCCTTCGCGCTCGGGGGCGGAGGGCGCCGCGGAGCGGCGCCCGGTGCGGAGGTGAGGTGTCGCGGGATGCTGCGGGGCGCGTGCGCCCGTTCCGGTGGCCGACCCGCCACCCGGACGGCCGGCTCAGGCCGCCAGGCGGGCCTTTGCAGCGCGGTGCTGGGCGAGCAGGGTGTCGACCACGATGTCCGACGGCCACAGCGGTGCGGTCAGTGAGGTGGCCCCGAGTTCGCGGAGGCGGTCGTAGTCGCCGCCCTCGACCAGGCGCCAGGCGGCCACCGAGACTCTGCGGTGCCCGCCGCGGTGCAGGCGCTCCAGCGCGTCGGTGACCGTGGGGGCCCAGGCGTTGAGGTAGCCGACCTGGACCGGCGACTGGAGCCGGCGGCTCAGCATCCGGGCGACGTCGGTCACCGCCTGGCGCTCCTCCTGGTCGGTGCTGCCGTCGGCCGCCAGCACGACGCCGTCGCCCGCGGTCCAGCCGTCGTCGAGGAGCCGGCCCGCGAGGTCGGCCACGATCGAGGGCACGGCCCCCAGCGGGGCGGTGGAACAGGCGTCGGACAGGTGGTGCAGGTTCAGGCCGGCGAAGAGCTCGGCGCTGGCGAGGTCACCGCCCGCCACGAACGCCGGGACCACGACCTTGGGGCCGGTGACGGTGCGGACTGCGGCCGCCACCTCCGAGCGCGATCCGAACGCCGGGACGACGGGGGCCTCGCCCCGGTCGGCGACGGCTCCGGCGAGATCGCACAGGGCCTCCCTTCGATGCGCGTCACATGAATCGTCTGCTACGAGCACCATCGTCGGGACCATATCCGTCTCCTTAGAATCGCCGGGAACGCCGGTCCGGTACGGAAGAGGGTAGGGACCAGCGGTTTCACTGGAATGACCTCGTGTTAAGCACGTGAAAACAGAGCACAATCACCGGGCGCTGCCGTCCGAAGGCACGGCGCGGATCAATGCGGAGCGGCTCCATTGCGGGGCCGGGCGGTTGGGGGGAGGGGGGCTCCGCCATCCGGACCTGGCCGCACGCTCACATGCCGGACACGTTATACACATCGCATTGCTTTTTCCATGGCCACCGTCTGTTGCGGTGGTCACTTCCCACCCGCCCGCAACCGCACTCCCTGACCGATGGTCGAAAACGTGACGCATTATGGGGGGCAACACATTTCCCAACCTCTCTGCGCGGACGGCGCAGATCAGAACGGCAATTCGTGGATCCCAGTCGGGAATTGCTGACTACCCATCCGGATGGTCCGGGTAACCCAATGCGCGACAATCCGCAGTGCGAAATGCGGTGCCGCGGAGGCCGCCTACGGGGGCCGACCGCGAGGCCCCCTCGCTGAACGGGCAGGACAGCGACGACGATCCGGTCATCCCACCTCTGCCTCCCACAGGCGTAACGGGAAGCAGCATCTTCCCCTCCGGACCGGGAATGTGCCCGACATCACGTCACGCCGGGCCGACCGGGCCCGTGGGACGGGAGCCGCGGCCCGGGCCCGGTCCCCGGCCGCCCGGAAGCGCCCTCGCTTAGCAGGATCACGGAGCAGGGGCAAGGGCGCATGCACCCCCATTCCCGCACAACCCCGCACCCCGGGAGCCGGGGAGACAGCAAGCGGATCCGGTGCCGCCGCTTGCGAACAGTGGTGATGGATCTCAGACTTGGGGTTGATGGGGGCTCAACGCCACGCGACACCACCGCGCGGCACCCCGGACCCACGCTCCCCCGCCGCGGTGGCGGGAGCGCACCGCCGCCGCACGGCGGGCCCCTCGGCACCTGCGGGGCGCCGGCACCCGAATCCGACGCTCCCAGCGGCCGGGACGATCCAGACTGGAGACCGCATGGCGATCCACCCACGCGTGCAGGCCCTGGCCGAGGTATTTCTCCGCAACGCGGACCTCGAAGCGCCGGGCCTGGTCCAGGGCCTGTATCTGACCGGCTCCGTCGCCCTGGGTGACTTCCGGCCGCACTCCAGTGACGTCGACTTCGTCGTCGTCACCCCCGATCGCCCCACCGCCCCGCAGCGCGACTCCCTGCGCCGCGTCCACGCGCGCACGCGCTCGCAGATCCCCTCCCCCCAGTTCAACGGCGTCCACGTGACCTGGGCCGACCTCGCCGAGGACCCCGCGTCGTGCGGCCCGGTCCCCTCCATGGTGGGCGGCCGGTTCAAGGAGCAGGCCGCCGCCGACGTCAACCCCGTCACCTGGCACGTGCTGGCCACGCGCGGCGTCACGGTCCGCGGCCCGCTCCCGGTGGAGCTGGAGGTGTGGGACGAGCCCGAAAGCCTGCGCGCCTGGTCGCTGGGCAGCCTCGACGAGCAGTGGCGCCGCTGGCGGGCCAAGGCCGGGCGGCTGGTCACCCCGCGCGGGCTGGCCGCGCTGGGATCGCTGGCGCCCTCGTGGAGCGTGCTGAGCGTCAGCCGCCTGCACTTCACCCTGCGCACCTGCGAGACCACGTCGAAATCGGGGGCGGGGATGTACGCCCTGCACGCGTTCCCCGAGCGCTGGCAGCGCATCGTCAACGAGTGCCTGCGCGTGCGCCGCGGCGGCCGGCTCCCCTCGCTCTACGCCAGCTCGCTGGCCCGCCGCCGGGCCGCCCTGGACTACATCGAGATGGTCCTCGACGACGCCCTGGCGCCCAGCCTCGCCTGAGCGGCCCCGACCTGCCGGACCCACCCTGATCGGCGCGTTCCCCGGCGGGTCCCACCCGCCCTGTGGACGAACCCCGGCCGCCTTTCGCCCGGCGCGGCTAGGCTGTGGGCCATGAGCAAGCGCCCCATCGTCCTCTTCGGCGACCCCGTCCTCGTCACCGCGACGACCCCCATCACCACGTTCGACCGGCACACCGACGCGCTGATCCGCGACCTGCTCGACACCGTCGACGCACCGGGGCACGCGGGGGTGGCCGCCACCCAGATCGGGGTGGGGCTGCGGGCCTTCAGCTACAACGTCGAGGGCAAGATCGGCTACGTCATCAACCCGCGGATCGCCGAGCTGTCCGATGAGGTCCAGGAGGGCGACGAAGGCTGCCTGTCCGTCCCCAACCTCTGGTACCCCACCACCAGAGCCCGGCGCGCGGTGGTCACCGGCGTCGACCTGCGCAACGAGCCGGTCACCGTGCAGGGCGAGGGGCTGATGGCCCGCTGCCTCCAGCATGAGACCGATCACCTCGACGGCATGCTGTACCTGTCCCGGCTCGACCGCGAGACCCGGCGCGAGGCCATGCGCGCCGTCCGCAGATCCGCGTGGTTCCTGCGCGAGGAGCCGCCCGCCGATCCGGCGCCGAAGCTCCCGAGCGCATTCGGCGGATTGTCCTAGTCCGACCGCTCTGACCCGCATCGCCGGATAAATCTCCTAGGATCGCTAGTCAGATAACGGCGGGATCTCGTATCGTCTGCTCCAGCATCGCGCGGACCACGGGCATCACCACCCCCCGCCCGTCCGCCCCGACACCACCGGGCGAGACCGCAGGTTCGTCCGCGCCCGACACCAGGTGACCCCACATGCACATACCCTCAGTCCGCCGCGCCGCCCCCCGCGCGGCCGTCCTCGCCGGTCTCGCGATCGGCGCCGCCCTCCTGCTGCCCGCCTCGTCCTTCGCCGCCCCGGGCGATGAAGACGTCGACATCGACGAGCTGAACGAGCGCGCCGAGGCCCTGGAGGCGGAGTACGACAGCGAACTCGTGCAGTTCACCGACGCCGAGGAGGCCGTCGCCAACGCCGAGGAGCGGCTCCAGCAGGTCCAGGACGACCTCGACATCGCGCGCGGCAACGTCGCCGAGCTCGCCGCCGCGCAGTACAAGGGCACCGGGCTCGACCCGGCGGTCGAGATCGTGATGAGCAGCCACCCCGACCGCATGCTCGACGACGCATCGGTCGTCGGCCACGTCGCCAACAACAACGGCGAGCGCGTCGCCACACTGACCGATCTGGAGGCCGAGCGCCAGGAGGCCGCGGACGACGCCCAGGACACCCTCAAGGAGGCCGAGGACCTCATCGACGACCTGGAGGAGCAGCGCGACGACGTTCTCGCCAGGATCGAGGAGTACGAGGCCGAGCAGGTCCCCGAGACCCCCGGCACCGGCTCCGTCCCCGACAGCGCGATCGGCCCCGGCTGGGACGGCGCGACCCCGCGCATGGCGTCCATCCGCGACGAGATCGTCAGCCAGTTCGGCGCCCCGTTCCCGGTGGGCTGCCTGCGCCCGGGCGACCCCGGCGAGCACGGCTCGGGCCGGGCGTGCGACTTCATGATGAGCAACAACGGCGGCTCCCCCTCGGCCGCCAACCAGCAGCTCGGCCAGCAGATCGCCGACTACGCGCAGGCCAACGCCGACCGGCTGGGCGTCATGTACATCATCTGGGAGCAGAGGATCTGGGACACCCGCAACCCCGGGGCCGGCTGGAAGCCCATGGAGGACCGCGGCAGCATCACCCAGAACCACTACGACCACGTGCACATCTCGTCGTACTGAGCGCGCGCCCGGCGGGGGCGCCGGGTGGATCAGCCGCGTGCGCGGCGCCGGTACAGCCGGCGGGTCGGGCCGGTGAGGCCGGTGGGACCCGCGGGCACCCGGCGCGCCGCGCCGCCGTCCCCGCCTTCGGCGTCCTCCTCGCCCGGACCGTCCTGGAGCCGGCCGCACAGCCGGCACCGCACGGACTCGGGCGGCAGCGGGCACGGGCAGTAGCGGCAGGTGGTCGTGCACGCGGCGTCGTAGCGCGCGAGGAGCGGGTCGGACCGGTCGTTCATGCCTCAAAAGCCTCGCACATCCGCGGGGGCGCCCCGGCCGCCCGGCGTCAGCCGGTCCGGCGGGCGACGGCCGCGGCGTTCGGCAGGCACACGGCCATCGCGACCGCGGTGAGCGCGAACGCCGGGCCGTACCCGAGGTACTGGATGACCACACCCAGACCGAGCGCGCCGGCGCCGGTGCCCGCGTCGATGCCGATGTTCCAGGCCGCGCTCGCCGCCCCGTAGCGCGCCGGCCCGATCCGCCGGAACATGACCACGAGCGTGTCGTTCTGCACCGCGCCGAACCCCGCGCCGAACAGGGCCGCGCCGGCGACCACCGCGACCGTGCCCATGGCCCCCGGCCCCGCCCAGCCGGCGGCGGCCGGCCACACGGCCGCGGCGGCCAGCGCCATGCCGAGGACCACGGCGGCCACCCCCGGTATGAGCAGCACGGGGCGCCCATGGCGGTCGCCGAGCATCCCGGCCCACCAGCGGGAGGCCACCGAGAACACGCCGTAGGCCAGCAGGGCGGCCGCCGCCACGGTGGCGGCCTCCTCCAGCGGGATGGCCAGGAAGGTGACGATCGCGCTGGAGGCGACGGCCGCGACGAGCATCAGCAGCAGCGGGACGGCCAGAACCAGGTAGGACGCCGGTCCGGAGGGCGGCGGGGCGGTGCCGCGCCCAGGTGCGGCGTCCGGGGCGGGCCCGGAGCCTCCGCCGTCCGGCTGCCGGATCCCGAACGCCAGCACGGCGCCGATGAGCGGGGCGATCGCGGCGATCCAGAACACCGGGCCGAAGCCGATCTCCAGCGCCAGCCACACGCCCGTGGACAGGGCGACGATGTTGGGGATCCCGCCGGCGAGGCCGTAGTACCCGGCCGCCCGCCCGATCTGCTCGCGCCGGACCAGCCGCGCCGCCAGCGCGGCCCCCACCACGGTGACCATGCCGAAGCCGACCCCGCGGGCGACGGATATGGCGATGAGCGCCCACAGTTCGCCGGTCAGCAGGAACAGGGGCGTGGGCACGGCGAGCAGGAGCGCCCCCACCGGGAAGGTCCAGCGGTATCCGCCGTGGTCCAGCAGCCAGGGCATGGCGAGCTGGACCACGACCGTGGTGAACATGAACACGGCGGTGGTGGCGCCCGCCCCGACGTCGCCGGCTCCCCCGCGGACGGCCCACAGCGGCACCAGCGGCAGCATCAGGACGTGACCGGTGAAGGTGGCGCCGGTCGCGGCGACGAGCAGCCGGAACGCCCACCCGTTCAGGCCCGCGTGGGGGCCGGGCTCTCCCGGTTTCATCCGGACATGGGAGGAATCGGCGGAGTCGACAGGATTGGCCACCCGGTCTTTCTAACGTATACGGAGGCGGGCGCGCACCCCCGGCCCGTCCGCTGCCGCTCAGTCGCTCCGGGCCCCGTCACCGGTGTTCTCGGCCAGCCAGGTCGCGATGTCCCGCGCGATCTCGGGCCGGACGGCGCGTTCGGCGTGGCCCATCCCCGGGACGATCCACAGCTCCTTGGGCTCGTTCGCGGCCCCGTGCACGCGCTCGGCGTGCTCGACGGGGAAGTAGGAGTCGGCGTCGCCGTGCACGATGAGCAGCGGGCTCGGCGCGATGGCGGGGGCGAGCTCCACGGGGTCCGGCGGGACGGGGTCCCACTGGCGGTCGGTCACCCGGACCTTGCGGGCCACGCGCAGGAACCAGCGGCCCACCGCCTGCTCGACGCCGAAGTGCAGCAGCCGCATCCGCTTCGACCCCCGGTAGTACCACTGCCCCGGCCCGCTGACCGCGACGACCGCCGCGACGCCGCCGAACATCGCGGCGTGCCGGATGGCGACCGCCGCACCCATCGAGAACCCCACGGTCGCGATCTCCGTGTAGCCGCTGTCGCGCAGGTGCGCGACGACGGCCTCCAGGTCGTGGACCTCCTCGTTGCCGACGGTGCACCGGCCGTCGGAGCCGTGGTGGCCCCGGAAGTCGAAGGTCATGACGTCGCCGACCGTCAGCAGCACCGAGGCGATCATGCGGGTCAGCGGGCTGCGCCAGGTGCCGGTGAACCCGTTGGCGAGCACGACGGCGGTGGTGCGCTCACCAGGGCCGCGCAGGAAGGCGGTGTCGATGTGGACCCCGTCGGAGGTGGTCAGCCGCTGGCGGACGGGATCACTCTGGGTGTCGGGGCGGTGCAGTGCGTCGGACATCCCACCATCGTGCCTGACCGGGGTGAACATCGGGAGTCGGGCTCGCATGTGTTGCGGGGTGGGGCGTCCACCACCGGTTCAGGTCCGGCTTGCGCTAGATCGCGCGGGTGCGGTGGCGGCGCCCGCGGCCGGTCAGCAGCAGTGAACGCAGGTCCAGGGCCATGTGCAGCACGATCGGGATGAAGATGCTGCCGGTGCCGAGGTAGACCACCATGAACAGCGCCCCGAGCAGGCCCGGGCCGACCAGCCCCCACCAGCCCTGGTAGACGTGCGCGACCGCGAACAGGATGCACGACACGACCGCCACGAGCCACACCGGCAGTCCCAGGCTCACCCCGAGCGCGACGAACAGGCCCCGGTAGAGCAGCTCCTCGCAGATCCCGGCGGTGATCCCGAGCCCGGCCGCCATCCGGCGCTCGGCGCGCGTGTGCGGGGCGAGCACCTCCAGGACGTCGCCGCCGGGCTCCGGCCCGGGCGGCAGCACCGGCCGTGACCGGCCCCGCCCGGCCCCGGCGGAGCGGTCGCGCGTGATCAGCCAGACGATGAGCAGGGCCACGGCGAAGCCGATGACCGCCGCGAACAGCGGGCCCCACGCATGGGGCGCGCGCAGGCCGAGGTCGCCCACCGAGAGCGCCGGCGAGAGCACCAGGATGACGAGGATGACCGCGGTCCAGCCCCACTGGATGCAGATCGCCAGCCGGTAGAACCGCTTCAGCGCCCGCGGGTCGGTGTCGCGGTCGCGTTCCAGCCGCTTGAACGCGCTGCGGCCGATCAGCGGCTCCCCGATCGCGGCATAGAGAAGGAGGACGATCCCGAGGATCGTCGCGACGAGACTGAACTGAGGAATGCTCTCGGACCACGGCACGCGCCACAGCCTAGGAGATGCGGGCCGCCATGCCACACATTCCGGGCCCGACGCGTCGCTTTCCCCCTTTATGTGGGCGCGGACACGGGAATGCGGCGCCGAAGTCGCCGCGGGCGTGTCGCACCCTTTGCCCCCCTTGAGATATCGGGCGCCGCGGGCGACCGTGGAGAGTGTTCCGCGTCACATCGGATGCGGACCGACGACGTCGCCCGCGCGCTCCCCGCCGGAGACGCGCCCCCGGCCGCGGCGGCCGAGAACGGCCCCGGCCGGCCGCACGCCCGCGCGGGCGAGGGAAGGTTGGGAGGTATGGCGGACACATCCGGCCCTGCGGCCAACGGCAGGGCACCGGCGGCCGATCGGCCCGCGGACATCCGCAACGTGGTGCTGGTCGGCCCGTCCGGAGCAGGCAAGACGACACTCCTGGAGGCACTGCTGCACGCGGCCGGCGCCGTCCCGCGCCGGGGCCGCGTCGAGGACGGCACCACGGTCGGCGACCACGACGACGTGGAGATCCGGCAGCGGCGCTCGGTCAACCTGGCGGTGGCCCCGATCCACACGGGCGGCGCCAAGGTCACCCTGATCGACGCGCCCGGCTACGCCGACTTCGTGGGCGACCTGCGCGCCGGGCTGCGCGCGGCCGACGCGGCGCTGTTCGTGGTCTCGGCGCTCGACGGGGTCGACGGCCGCACCCGGCTGCTGTGGGACGAGTGCGCCGCGATCGGCATGCCGCGGGCCGTCGCCGTCACCAAGATCGACCACCCCCGGGCCGACTTCACCGCCACCGTCGAGCAGTGCCGCGCGGCCTTCGGCGACGGCGTGCTGCCCGCCTACGTGCCGGTGGTCTCCGGCGAGGGCGCGGGCCACCGCGTGCGGGGCCTGTTCGGGCTCGTCTCCCAGCGCTACCACGACTACTCCTCGGGGGCGCCCGTTGAGGCCGCCCCTCCGTCCGGGCTGGCCGAGGAGGTCACCCCGCTGCGCACCGAGCTGATCGAGGGGGTGATCCAGGAGAGCGAGGACGAGACCCTGATGGACCGGTACATGGAGGGCGCCGACCTGGACCCCGATCTGCTCATCGCCGACCTGGAGGCCGCGGTTGCGCGCGGCGGCTTCCACCCCGTGCTGCCCGTCTCCGCGGTGCACGGCCCCGGGGTCCACGAGCTCCTGCGCGAGCTGCCGCGCGCCACGCCGTGCCCGGGCGAGCGCCCCCTGCCCGAGACCGCCACCGTGGACGGCCGGCCCGTCGACGGGCTGTCCTGCGACCCGGACGGCCCGCTGCTGGCCGAGGTCGTCAAGACGGTGAGCGACCCCTACGTCGGCCGCATGAGCCTGGTCCGCGTGTTCTCGGGAACGCTGCGGCCCGACACCGTCGTGCACGTGAGCGGGCACGGCCCGGCCGGCCACGACGAGCACGACGTCGAGGAGCGCGTGGGCGCGCTGTCGGTCCCCATGGGCAAGAACCACACGCCGGCCGCCGCCGCCATCGCCGGGGAGGTGTGCGCGGTCGCCAAGCTCACCCGGGCCGAGACCGGCGACACCCTCTCCGCCCGCGAGCGGCCCCTGCGGATGCCGCCCTGGACCTTCCCCGAACCGCTGCTGCCGGTCGCCCTGCGCGCCGCCTCGGCCGCCGACGAGGACAAGCTCGCGCAGGCGGTCGCCCGGCTGGCGTCGGAGGACGTCACCCTGCGGGTCGAGGTCAACGCCGAGACCCACCAGCTGGTGCTGTGGTGCATGGGCGAGGCCCACCTGGACGTCGCCCTGGACCGCCTGTCGGGGCGCTACGGGGTCGCCGTCACGACCGACGAGGTCCGCATCCCGCTGCGCACGACCTTCGCCGCGCCCTCCGACGGCATGGGGCGCAACGTCAAGCAGAGCGGCGGGCACGGGGAGTACGGGATCTGCCGGATCTCGGTGCAGCCGCTGCCGTCGGGGTCGGGGCTGGAGTTCGTCGACGAGATCGTGGGCGGTGTCGTGCCGCGCCAGTTCATCCCGGCCGTGGAGAAGGGCGTGCGCGCCCAGATGGAGAGCGGGGTGCGCACGGGGCACCCGCTGGTGGACATCCGGGTCACGCTCCACGACGGCAAGGCGCACCCGGTCGACTCCTCGGACATGGCGTTCCAGAAGGCGGGCCGGCTCGCCCTCAGGGACGCCGCCGAGAAGGGCCGCCTGTCGATGCTGGAGCCGGTCGACGAGGTGGCGGTCACGGTCGCCGACAGCGACATGGGCGCGGTGATGAGCGACCTGTCGGCGCGGCGCGGGCGGGTCTTGGGCACCGAGGCCGTCGAGGGCGGCCGGACGCTGGTCCGGGCCGAGGTCCCGCAGCTGGAGATCACCCGCTACGCGGTCGACCTGCGGTCGGTCGCACATGGCACCGGCACGTTCCGCCGCCGCTACCTGCGCCACGAGCCGCTGCCGCGGCAGCTGGCCGAGAAGTACGCGGCCGACGGAGCCCCCTCCTGATCCACCCGGCCCTGACCCTGGCCGCGCCCCGGCGCCGGCCGCGCCCGGGCCCGGCCAGGGGCCCTGCACAGGCGCCCACGACGGCACGCGAAGTGGGTACCCCGCTCGGTCCGGCCGTGGCCGGGCGGCCGGATGCGGACCTGCACGATGCAACGTCCCGGTAACGGCGAATACCCTGGGAGGAGCCCTATGTCCCAATTCCCACCCCCGAGGAGCGCCGCCGTGGCCGGTGGATCACCTTTCGACCCTCCCCCGGAGCCGTACCAGCCCGGCCAGCCCGGTCCCTACGGCCAGTACCCGCCCCCCGGGCAACCGGGGCCCGGACCCGCCGACTGGCAGGGGCAGCCGGGGTTCGGCCCGCCCACCGGAGGCCAGGCCCCCATCCCTCCGGGCGGCGGGTTCCCCGGCCAGCCCGGCGGGCCCCTCCCGCCCGGCCCGGGCTACCCCCCGGGTTACCCCGGCGGGCCTCCGCAGCAGGGTGGTTCGAAGGGGTGGATCATCGCCGTCATCGTGGGCGGCGTCATCCTGGTGCTGGTCATCGCCGTGCTGCTCTTCGTGTTCGTCTTCAACCGCGACGGCGGCTCGGGCGGGGGCGGCGGGACCGGGACGGGTGCGGGCGGGTTCGAGAACACGTCACCGCTGGCGATCGAGGACCAGTCCACGGTGGAGTCCACCATCAATGTGACGGGTGTCGACGGCAACGCGCCCACGTCGCTGGGCGTCAACGTGGACATCACCCACGACTACATCTCGGATCTGGACCTCGAACTGGTCGCCCCCGACGGCACCTCCTTCCCCTTGGAGGCGTTCGAAGGGTCGCACCGCTACACCGTGGACGCTTCCGCGGCCGCGGCCGCAGGTACCTGGACCCTGCGCGTCTCCGACGGGGCGCCGGCCGACACGGGCACGCTCAACTCCTGGAGCCTGGAGTTCGGGTCGGGCGGGTCCGGGTCGACGTCGTCGGGCGCCGGGTCGTTCGAGAGCGGTTCGTCGGTGACGATCGAGGACCAGTCCACGGTGGAGTCCGCGATCGAGGTGTCGGGTGTCGAGGGCAACGCCCCCTCGTCGCTGGGCGTCACCGTGGACATCAGCCACAGCTACATCTCGGACCTGAGCCTCGAACTGGTCTCGCCCGACGGCACCTCCTTCCCCTTGGAGGCGTTCGAAGGGTCGCACCAGTACACGGTGGACGCTTCGGCGGCCACGGCCGCGGGCACCTGGACCCTTCGCGTCGAGGACTCGGCGGCGGCCGACACGGGCACCATCAACTCCTGGAGCCTGAACTTCTGACCCCTCCGCCCCTGCTCACCGCCCCGGGACCGCGTGCGCACCCCGGACCCGTCGCCTCCGGGCACGGTGTTCAGAGCACGCGGCCGGGGCGGGAGCGGTCGGCCAGGGCGTGGAAGCGCCACGTGTTGACGGGGTGGCTGGAGAGCAGGTTCACCAGCATCACGAACAGGCCCTGGTCGGTGGTCGCGCGGGCGGCGATGTCGTCGAAGTCGATGCGGCGGTAGAGGTACTTGCCGACGACCAGGATGCGCAGCCCCTGGACGCCCTCGGGGCAGAACTCGTAGCCGTGGTTGTCGGCCGTGTACTCCTGCACGCGGCTGAGGGTGCTGCCGATGCCGGGGATGATGTTGGCGACGGAGACACTGAACTGCCGCCAGTAGGAGACGTGCCCGGCCGCGATGTGGCCGACCTCGTGGCCGATGATGAACCGCAGCGCATCGGGGTCGGCCAGGCGCCCGCCGATCTCGAAGAGGTCGCTGGTCACCGCCACGTAGCGGCGGAACCCGTGGCCGGAGGCGAAGGCGTTGATCTGCCCGTTGCCGAGCACCACGTAGGCGTCGGGCACCGAGGGCAGGTCGAACGCGCGCGCGGCCTCGACCACCATCCGGTGCGCCTCGGGGAACTGGGTCTCCGTGATGCGCACGCCGTTGACGCGCTGGGTCGCATACAGCTGGCCGCGCACGAAGAACACGAGCGCGGGGATGCTGAGCAGCAGCAGTGGCTCGCGGTTCTCGCCCTCGAGCGCGCGGTTGACCGCGCCCAGCACGGCGAGCGCGGTGACGACCACGCAGACCACCAGGACGACGTTCTCCCGCGGGTGCCGGAGTGCGCGCCGCCGCCGGCGGTCCCCCCAGGTCACGAACACCATGGCCCCATTCTGCTGGTGCCGCGCCGGGGATTCGGGCGGAACACCCCGGTTGCTCCGCCGCCCGGGGGCGCCGGAGACTCCGCGCCGCCCGTTCGCTCGCCTTTCGCGTGCGCCCGCACGGCGCGGCACCGTCCGTTGCCGGCTCGCCGCGAGCGGCGGGGCGGCAACGGACGGCGGCGGGTCAGTAACGGTAGGGCGGATCCTCCGGCGGCCGGGCGGCGGGGTCGTGCTCGTCGTAGCGCGGCTCGGCCGGCGGCTCACCGATGCCGTACGGCGTGGCGCCGGGCGGTGGCGGTGGCGGCGCGGAGACGGCGGGGCTCCCCTGCGGCGGCGGGGCCGCCACCGGCGGGCCCTGAGGCGGGCCCGAGGGCGGCGGCGCCGCAATGGGCGCTCCCTGCGGCGGGCTCGGGAGCGGGGGCACGGGCGGGCCCACCGGAGGCGGCGCCTGCGGACCCGACAGCGGCGACACCGGCCGGCCCTGGGGCGGCGACACGGGCAGCCCCTGCGGGGACCCGGGCATCCCGTGGGACGGCGGCGCGGCCGCGTCCCGGAGCGGCGGGACTTGGGGCCCCGACGGCGCGATCGGCGGACCCGACGGCGGCGGAGCCGACAGCGGGATCTGCGGACCGGACGGGACGACCGGCGGCCCTGAGGGCGGCGGAGCCGACAGCGAGGCCTGCGGGCCGGACGGCGCGATCGGCGGGCCTGAGGGCGGCGGAGCCGACAGCGGGACCTGGGGGCCGGACGGGACGACCGGCGGGCCAGAGGGCGGCGGAGCCGACACCGGAGGCCCCTGCGGCGGCGCGGGCGCGGCGGGAGCGGGAGGCGGTGGCGGCGCGTCATCGTCGTCGTCGAGGAAGTCGGCCATGTCGGTGTAGGCGGTGGACTCGCCCTCGCCGCCACGGGCCGCCGCTCCATCGTCGGGCGCGCCGGCGCCGCTGTGGCGGCCCACGGGGGCGGGGGCATCGTCGCCGCGGCCCGCCTGCTCGCCGTAGGCGGCGCCCTGCGGGTCGGCGTGGGCCGCAGCGGGGACGGCACCGGCCGCGCCCGGCCGGGGGTGGTTGTAGGGCTCGTTCGGCCCCGGCGGCGGCGGAGGCGGGGGCGGGGGCGGCGGTGCGGACGGCGCCGCGACCGGGGGCCCGGCCGGGGCCTCGCCGAAGGACCGCTGCCCGCCGGTCGGGGCGATGTCCTCGGGGCGCCCGAGGTAGGTCAGCGCGCCCACGGTGAGCGCGGCCAGCCCCGCGCGCAGCGTCGGCTCGCGGTCGGGGGCGAAGAACGGCGAGTGGCCGGCGGGGATCGACGCCAGCTTCTCGTAGGGGGTCGCCCCGGGCGCCGCCTCCCACACCTCGTGCGGCGTGGAACCGACGAACCAGAAGACGTAGGGCACCGGCGACGGGTCGCCGGGCAGGCCGTACTCGGAGAAGTCCTCGCTGGCGGTCAGCGGCTCGGGGAGCTCGATGACGTAGCCGTCGCCGAAGTAGGCGCGGTGGGCGGCGGCGACCTGCCGGGTGGCCTCGGGCTCGTTGTGGGTGACCCCGGCCTGCTGGAAGACCTCGATCTCGGGATTGCGCTCCGCGCCCGACGCCGCGGCCTCGGCCAGGACGATGCGCTCGATGGCGGTCCGCAGCCGGTCGGCGACGGCCTCGTTGAGGGCGCGGGTGTTGATCTCCAGGTAGGCGTCGTCGGGGATGATGTTGCCCTTGGACCCGGCGCGGATCACGCCGACCGTGACCACGGCCATCTCGGCGGGGCTGACCTCGCGGGAGACGACGGTCTGCAACCGCGTGACGATGTTGGCGGCGATCACCACGGGGTCGACCGTCAGGTGCGGCCGCGAGGCGTGCCCGCCGGTGCCGTGAACCCGGACCCGGTAGGTCGCGGCGGCGCCCAGGATGACACCGGGGCGGTGGGAGATCATGCCGGCGGGCTGGGGGCCGACGTGCTGGGCCAGGGCGATGTCGGGGCGCGGGAACCGGGTGTAGAGGCCGTCGCGCAGCATCGACCCCGCGCCGTCCATGGTCTCCTCGGCGGGCTGGGCCACGACCACGAGGGTCCCGCGCCAGCGCTCGCGCTCGTCCGCGAGCAGGTCGGCGGCGCCGACCAGGCAGGCGGTGTGGGCGTCGTGCCCGCAGGCGTGCATGATCGGGACGTCGTTGCCGTCGTCGTCGGTGCCGCGCGCGGTGCTGGCGTAGGGCAGCCCGGTGCGCTCCTCGATGGGCAGCGCGTCCATGTCGCCGCGCAGCAGCACGGTGGGGCCCTCGCCGTTGCGCAGGACGCCCACGACACCGGTGCCCCCGATGCCGGTCTCGACCTCGAAGCCGGCGCGGGTCAGCCATTCGGCGACCGCGCTGGCTGTCCGGTGTTCCCGATGCGAGAGCTCGGGGTTCTTGTGCAGATCGACGTAGAAGCCCTCGACCAGAGGGAAGATCTCGTCGACGAGCCGCATGATCGCGCCACCGTGCTGGGCGACACGCTGGGGTTCCACCGCGTGCGGCACTGCTTCCACCGCCTTCAATCCATGGATGGGGCGCCGTGCCCGACCGCGTCGGTGCCGGCCGCCGCCCGATTGTCTCGCCCGCCAAAACGAATCTCAACCGCGGTGCGCGGGACGGGCCGTCAGCGAAGCCTATCCGCGGGTGACCGCCCGTTCCGCCGGTCGGCGGCCGTTCACGGGCCGGGAGGGGCCGGGTGGCCGTGCCGTCTGTCCGGGAGAACCCGTGATCACCCGGGTTGCGGGGCGGCCGGCCGCGGCGGCGGGCGACGGCGACTTTCCGGAATCCGGGCCCGCGCGTGGCGTGCCGAGTGGCCAATCCCACGACTGCCCCGCCACCAGGACAAGGTTACGGAAAAGACACGTTCCGCCACCCCCGAGCATGGATCACATACGGCGGTAGCGGTAGTCTGCCTTCACAGAGTTCACAGCGAACTCCCAGCGACCTCCGATATGCGCCGGCGTTCCCGTGTTCCCGGGACCCCCCACCCGATCAGTGGTGCCGGCCGGCGGCCATGAGCGTCGCGCCTCGTACCGGCCATGTCCGCGCCACATGCGCCCTTACGCCTCTACGTCCTACACAGCCCCGAATCGGTGACTCGGAGACCCCGTGGCCTCAGCGACCACCCATCCGTCCAGTACGCACGACCGCGGTGTCCCGGAGGGCGCCGCCCCGCCCGCCGCGACGGGCAGCACGGCGCGCCCCAAGCGCGACGCCCTGCTCGATAACGCGAAGTTCCTGCTGATCCTGCTCGTCGTCGTCGGGCACGCGATCTCGCCGACGGCCGACAGCCACCTGGCCAGTGCGGTCTACTTCTGGATCTACCTGTTCCACATGCCCGCGTTCGTGCTGATCAGCGGCTACCTGTCGAAGTCCTTCGACGGCTCGGGGCGGCGGGTCGACAAGCTGCTCACCACGGTCGCCGTGCCCTACCTGGTGTTCTGGGGCATCTACGCGCTCCAGTCACTGTCGGTGGGCCGCAGCCTGCCCGAAAGCCCGGCCGATCCCGTGTGGCTCACCTGGTTCCTGGCCGCCCTGTTCGTGTGGCGGCTGACCGTCCCGATCTGGAAGCGGATCCGCTGGCCCTTCGCCGTGGCGGTCGCCGTCTCGCTGGCGGGCGGCGTGGTCGCCACCGGCGACATCCTCGGGATCTCGCGGATCATCAGCCTCACCCCCTTCTTCGTCGCCGGGCTCCTCCTGGAGCAGCGCCACTTCGACTTCCTCAAGCAGACCTGGGTGCGCGTGTGGGCGGGCTGCACCGTGCTCGTCACCGCCGCAGCGTGCTACCTCTACCTGGAGCGGCTCAGCCTCGAATGGGTCTACTGGCGCGAGAGCCTGACCGACCGCGACGTCGACCTGCTGCCCGTGGGCCTGCCCGCCCGGATCGTCTTCCTGGCGCTGGCCTTCGCGCTCACCGCAGCGGTGCTCTCCCTCACGCCGCGCCGCACCACGTGGTTCACCGCCCTGGGCGCGCTGACCATGTACGTGTACCTACTGCACGGGCTGGTCATCCGGGTCGGCGACTCGCTCGGCTGGTACGAGCTCACCGGGTCGTTCGCGGGTCCCTTGGGGTCCTTCGTCGTGAACACCGTCGCCGCGGTCGCCCTGACGTTCGTGCTGTGCTCGCCATGGGTGCGCCGGTCCACCAAGTGGATCGTGGAACCCAACGTCGACTGGGTCCTGCGCCCCGGCCGCGACTCGGCGGCGCCCAAGCGGCCCGTGGGCTGAGCCGGGCACGCACGACACCTCTCCAATCACGAAGGGCCGCGTGGAGTTCCACGCGGCCCTTCGTGATTGGCGACGGCTACGGCTGCCCTTGGAGGCGGGCCAGCTCCTTGGTGAAGTCGCGGGTGGCCAGCCACAGCTTGTAGACGATGACCAGCTCGAACGCCGCGATCGCCGCGCAGGACAGCACGGTGACCGGGACGATCAGGCTGCTCACGGGGGCGGCCAGGGCGATGACGGCGGTGAGCGGCGCCACCACGCAGATGAACATCTCGAACTCGATGCCGCTGAACAGGTGCGGCCGCACCCGGCTGCGCAGCAGGCGGTCGCGGACGCCTTCGTACCAGCCGAACCGGCTGCTGAACCCGCGGTGGACGTCGATGACCCGGGCCCCGCCGGCGGCCTGGGCCCCGGCGCGCACCTGCTCGTGGTCGAGGTCGGGGTTGTCGCGCAGGACCTCCTCCATGAACACCACCGACGGGGCCTCGGCCCGGGCGGGGTCGGTGCCGGCGTCCTTGGGGGTCTCGGTGCTCTCGGGGTCGTCGACCATCGAGTCGACCGCGCGGCCCTCGGCCGCGGCGCGCAGCTTCTCGCGCATGCTCTGCCGGGTCTTGGCGACCTGCGACCCGTTGAGGTAGCGCAGCAGGTCGAGGAAGGTGACGACCGGCATGAGCATGAGGTAGACGACCTCGCCGGTCACCGCCCACTGCCCGATGAGCAGCGCCATCATGCAGCCGAAGAAGCGGATGCGGTCGAAGATGAAGTCGACCCAGGCCCCGAACACCGAGCCGTTGTTCTTGAGGCGGGCGATCTTGCCGTCCATGCAGTCGAGGACGAAGCTCAGGTGGAACAACAGCGCACCGGCCACCAGCCAGTACCAGTCGGCCGCCCCCAGGGCGAAGCAGACGGCCGAGCCCAGGCCCAGCACGCCGGCGCCGAAGGTGATCTGGTTGGGGGTGATCTCCGTGCGGTTGGCGGTCCACACGACCAGCCGGGCGGCCAGCGGGTCGACCAGGAAGACGGTCCACCAGGCGTCGCGGCTCTTATAGGTGCGCTCGCGGACATCCGCGAGTGTGAAGCTCGTCATCTCATCTCCTGCGGAACTCCCGCCGATGGCCGCGTGTCGGATATCGGACACACACGGTGATCGATCACGATCGAAGGGGAGGGGAGGGTGGGTGTCAGCCGGGAGATCATCGCAGACGCTCTTCCCGGGACGCTAATCAACACGGTCATAATTGATGGGTAATGGGGGATCGGCACGGTCATCGGACGCCCGTGCGGCCGCCCCCGGTGAGCTCCGACCGAGGTAGAGGCGTGCGGTTTCTCAACAACCAGGTCCCCGGCCACGATCTGACCTACAGCGACGTCTTCATGGTCCCGCGGCGATCGGCCGTCGGCTCACGGCTGGACGTGGACCTCGCATCCCACGACGGCACGGGCACGACCATCCCCATCGTAGTCGCGAACATGACCGCGGTCGCCGGTCGCCGCATGGCCGAGACGGTGTCGCGGCGCGGCGGGCTCGCGGTCATCCCCCAGGACATCCCCATCGACGTCGTGACCGACGTGATCTCGTGGACCAAGCGGCGCGACCTCGTCCACGACACCCCCATCACCCTCTCCCCCACCAGCACGATCGGCGACGCGCTGAACCTGCTGCCCAAGCGCGCGCACAACGCGGTCATCGTCATCGACGGCCGCCGCCGGCCGGTCGGGGTGGTCACCGAGGCCGACTGCGTCGGGGTGGACCGGTTCACCCAGCTCCGCGAGGTCATGAGCACCGAGCTGCTGACCATCGCGGCCGGCACCGACCCCACCAGCGCGTTCGGCACCCTCCACGACCGCAGGCACCGGCTGGCGCCGGTGGTCGACGGCGACGGCGCACTGGTCGGGGTGCTCACCCGCACCGGCGCGCTGCGCGCCACGCTGTACAAGCCCGCGGTGGACCCGTCTGGCCGGCTCCGGATCGCGACGGCGCTGGGCGTCAACGGCGACGTGGCGGGCAAGGCGGCGGAGCTGCTGGCGGCCGGGACCGACGCCCTGGTCCTCGACACCGCCCACGGCCACCAGGAGAAGATGATCACGGCGCTGCGCGCCGTCCGCGCGCTCGACCCCGACGTGCCCATCGTGGCGGGCAACATCGTGACCGCCGAGGGCACGCGCGACCTGATCGAGGCCGGCGCCGACATCGTGAAGGTCGGGGTGGGGCCGGGCGCCATGTGCACGACCCGGATGATGACCGCGGTGGGCCGCCCGCAGTTCTCCGCCGTCCTGGAGTGCGCCGCCGAAGCGCAGGCGCTGGGCCGGTCGGTGTGGGCCGACGGCGGGGTGCGCCACCCGCGCGACGTCGCGCTGGCGCTGGCGGCGGGCGCGTCCAACGTGATGATCGGGTCGTGGTTCGCCGGCACCTACGAGTCGCCGGGCGACGTCATGCGCGACGCGCAGGGGCGGCTGTACAAGGAGAGCTTCGGGATGGCGTCGGCGCGCGCGGTGCGCCTGCGGACGTCGGAGGACTCCCCGTTCGACCGGGCGCGCAAGGCCCTGTTCGAGGAGGGGATCTCCACCGGCCGGATGTACCTCGACTCCGAGAGCCCCAGCGTCGAGGACCTCATCGACGAGATCATCGCCGGTGTCCGCAGCTCCATGACCTACGCCGGCGCCACCACGCTGGAGGAGTTCCACGAGCGCGCGACGGTGGGCGTGCAGAGCGCCGCCGGCTACACCGAGGGCCAGCCCGTCCAGACCAGCTGGTAGCACGCGGGAATACAAGGGCCCGGGGACCATCGGTCCCCGGGCCCTTCCTGTTCCCGGGAGAGCTGCGGCGCGTTCCGGCTCAGGCGGGGTCGCAGATCACGACGGGGATGGTGCGGTCGGTCCACGACTGGTAGTCGGCGAAGCCCGGGTGGAACCCGACCAGCCGGGGCCACAGCCCGTCGCGCTCGTCGTCGGTGGCGACCCGGGCGCGCATGCGCCGCAGCAGGCGGCCGGTCTGCACCACGACGATGGGGTCGTCGAGGATGTTGCGGAACCACATCGGGTGCCGCGGCAGGCCGCCCTGGGAGGCCACGAACACCACGCGGTCGCCGTCGGGCAGGAACAGCAGCGGGACGGTGCGCCGCCGTCCGCTCTTGCGCCCGCGGGTCGTCAGCAGGCAGACGGACTCCCCCTTGGGGAAGAGCCGGTGCCACCGCAGGCGGCCGGTGACGACACCGTCGGTGGCGCGGTAGGCGACCGCGTCGACGCGCGATACCGCCTTCAGGATCCGGGCGGTGAGCGGGGAGTCGAGCTGCCGCGGCCGGGGAGAGGGCATGGGGGGTCTCCTCGTGAGTGGGGGACCCACGACGCTACGGCCGATGACCCCGCCATGGGAACAGTGGCGGCCCGGCCGGAGGCGTCCGCTACCGGACTCTTCCCCGTCCGCGCGGCCCGGTGCGTCCGGGAAGGCCGACGGCGGGCCCGGACGCCCGTGAGGACGTTCGAACCCGCCGATCACCCGGGGACCGAAGCGCGCCCTGCCCGGCCCCCCAATCGCGCAGCCGGTGCGCACCCCGTATGTGCGCGGTCCGACCGTGGTTCCACCGTAGGTTCCCGGCCGTGGCGCGGGCATCGGCCGCCCGGCCGATTCCGCACTACGTCGGAAGGCGGTGCCGGGCTCATCCCCTCGACGTAGGCGCGTCATCGCGGCCGTGTCTCCCGCTCAGTCTGCGGGGGCGCGGTGCGTGTCCGGCTCCGGACTTTCCGCGGAAACGTGACCCCTACGCGACCAGGGGACCCTACGCTCCGGTGGATGAAGCGGGTCACACGGGAGCGAAGGCGGCGACGCGGAACATGGACTACAGCACCCGGCCGGCGCGGCGCCGTGTCCTGCCCTACGTCATCGTCGGCCTCGTCGCGGTCCTGGTGATCGCCCTGGTGCGCTGGGTGTCCATCGGGGCGCCGCTCCCGTTCTCCGCCGCGTCCCGCTGCGGGGACGACGCCGTCACGCTGCGTGTCGCCTCCTCACCCGAGAAGGCCGGGCTGATGCGCGCGCTGGCCGAGGACTACAGCGGCACCGAGATCGACGCGGGCTGCGTCGAGGTGGAGATCATCGAGCAGGCGTCGGGCGCGACCATGGAGGCGCTGGTCGGCGAGTGGGACGAGGCGGAACTCGGCCCCGAGCCCGACGTCTGGAGCCCGGCGAGCTCCAGCTGGCTCCAGCTGGCCCGCGACCGCATGGTGGCCGCGGACCGCGAGGGCGTGCTCCCCGACGAAGCCCCCTCGATCGCCAACTCCCCACTGGTCATCGCGATGCCGCGGCCCATGGCCGAGACCCTGGGCTGGCCTGATGAGCCGCTGGGCTGGCACGACGTCCTCGAACTCGCCGAGAACGACGAAGGCTGGGCCGCCCAGGGCCGCGCGGAGTGGGGCGAGTTCCGGCTCGGCAAGACCAACCCCAACTACTCCACCTCCGGGCTGCACGCCACGATCGGCGCCTACTTCGCCGCCACCGGGCTCACCTCCGACCTCACCGCCGGCGACATCGACTCCTCGGAGACCCGCGGGTTCGTCAGCGGGGTCGAGCGCTCGATCGTCCACTACGGCGACACCACGCTGACGTTCCTGTCCAACCTCCAGCGCGCCGACGACGAGGGCCGCGGCCTGTCCTACATCTCCGCCGTGGCCGTGGAGGAGATGTCGGTGCTGCACTACAACGAGGGCAACCCCACCGGCGACCCCGCCACCGCGGGCGAGCACGAACCGCCGGAGGTCCCGCTGGTGGCCGTCTACCCCGAAGAGGGGACGGTGATCTCCGACCACCCCTACGCGGTCCTGGATTCCGCGTCGGCGGACGCGCGGGCCGCCGCCGACTCCTTCCGCGAGTACCTGCTCGGCGACGGCGCCCAGCAGGCGTTCCAGGACAACGGGTTCCGCGACCACGAGGGCACCCCGGGCGCCGACGCGGTCGCCGAGAACGGGGTGCTGCCAGAGGAGCCGGGCCGGCTGCTGACCCCGCCCTCCTCCGGCGCGCTCGACGCGATGCTCGACAACTGGGCCGAGCTGCGCAAGCCCGCCAACGTGCTGCTGGTCATGGACACCTCGGGCTCGATGGAGGAGTCGGTCGCGGGCACCGGGCAGAACAAGCTCGGGCTGGCCAAGGAGGCCGCGATCCAGTCGCTCGGGCAGTTCGGCGACCGCGACCACCTCGGGCTGTGGATGTTCAGCACCGAGCTGGAGGGCACGCAGGACTGGCGCGAGCTGGTCCCGCTCGGCCCCATGGACGGCGACGTCGACGGCACCGAGCGGACCGAGGCGCTCACCGAGGCGATCAACGGGCTGCCGCCCAGCGGCGGGACCGGCCTCTACGACACCGCGCTGGCCGCCCACGAGCAGGTCGGCGAGCGGCCGCGCGACGGCGCGATCAACGCGGTCGTCTTCCTCACCGACGGCCGCAACGAGGACACCGACGGCATCTCGCTGGACACCCTGCTGGAGTCGCTGGAGGGCGAGTCCGGTGAGGAGACCGTGCGCATGTTCACCATCGGCTACGGCGACGACTCCGACATGGAGACCATGACGACCATCGCCGAGGCCACCAACGCGGCGGCCTACGACGCCTCCGACCCCGAGAGCATCGACGAGATCTTCGAAGCGGTGATCTCGAACTTCTAGCCCCGGTTCAGGCGGGATACGTGGGTGAGACGGGAGGACGTCCGGGGTGAAGGGCTTGGCGTGGCGGCGGTTCGCCGACCCGTGGTGGCTGCTGGCGGGGGCGATCGCGGGCGGGCTGGCCTGGGCGGTCGGGCTCCCGCTGCCCGCCTCCGCCGGCATCGGCCTGATCATCTGGCTCACGGCGATCGTGGTGGTCGGGTACGTGTTCGGCGAACTGCGCTCCGCGCCCGCTCCCGGAGACGGCGATGCGCCGGCTCCGGAGGACGGCTCCGCGCCCCCGGGTTCGCCGCGCTGACCGGCGCGATGGGCGACGGGGCCACCGATGCCGAACTCGGCGCGCTGGGGGGAGCCTGCTCAGCGGCCGGAGGGCGTCGGCTACGGTGTGGCCATTGCCGAACAGAAGGTCGCCGAGGCGCTGGGGATCGGTGCGCCACCCGAGCACTTCCGGTCGGCCCAGCAGTGCCCGCACACGCTCGGAACGGACGACACCGTGGTGGACTACTACCCGTTGCTGCCCATCGGAGCAGGGCTGGTCATGCTCGCCCTGCTCCTGCGCCACCTGCGCTTCTCCTCCTTCCTCGCGCGCAAGGGGGTGCGGGCGGTCGGGGAGATCGTGGGCTACGCGGAGACCGCCACGACCTCCCGGATGATCGTCCGCTTCCGGACCTATGACGGCCGCGAGATCGAGGCCGCCCACACCAGCAGCACCGGGTGGACGGCTGCGCGCGCCGGGGACACCGTCACCGTCTCCTACCCGCCGGGACAGCCGGAGAAGGCGCGCGTCGTCCGGGCGCGCTGGCTCAGCAGCGGCATCGACCTCATGCTCGGCCTGCTGGGGGCCACCATGATCGCGATCGGCCTGCTGCTGGGCTACTTCGCCTGGGACGGCTTCTGGCCCGGCGGCGAGCCGGCGCGCTGACCCCCCGGCGCGGCCCCGGGGGCGCGTCAGGCGTAGTGGACCGGCAGGCGCTTGACCCCGTTGATCCACGAGGACCGGAACCGGGTGGGCTCGCCCGCGCGGCGGATGTCGGGCAGGTGGTCGGCGATGGCGTCGAAGATCAGCCGGATCTCCAGGCGCGCCAGGTTCGCGCCGAGGCAGTAGTGCGCCCCGGTGCCGCCGAACCCGAGGTGGGGGTTGGGGTCGCGGGTGATATCGAAGGTGAACGGGGAGTCGAAGACCTCCTCGTCGAAGTTGGCGGAGCTGTAGTAGAGGCCGACCCGCTCGCCGCGGCGGATCGGCTGCCCGCCCAGCTCGGTGTCGGCGAGCGCGGTCCGCTGGAAGGCGATGACCGGGGTGGCCCAGCGCACGATCTCGTCGGCGGCGGTCGGGGGGCGTTCGCTGCGGTACAGCTCCCACTGCTCGGGGTGGTCCAGGAACGCCGTCATGCCGTGTGTGATGGCGTTGCGGGTGGTCTCGTTGCCGGCCACGGTCAGCAGGATCACGAAGAACCCGAACTCGTCGTCGGTCAGCCCGCGGCCCTCGACGTCGGCCTGCACCAGTTTGGAGACGATGTCGTCGCGCGGTGCGGCCCGCCGGTCGCCCGCGAGGGCCATCGAGTAGCCGAGGATCTCGGCGGCGGCCACCGCGGGATCAACGGCGTACTCGGGGTCCTCGTAGCCCAGCATCTCGTTGGACCAGGCGAACAGGCGCTCCCGGTCCTGCGGTTCCACCCCGATGAGGTCGGCGATGGCCTGGAGCGGCAGCCGCGTCGCGACGTCGGCGACGAAGTCGCCGTCGCCGCGGTCCACCGCCTCCATGGCAATGCGCTGCGCCCGCTCCCGCAGCGCCTCCTCCAGGCGCCCGATGGCACGGGGGGTGAAGCCGCGCTGCACGATCTTGCGGAGCTTGGTGTGCTCGGGCGGGTCGATGTTGATGAGCAGGTTGTGGCGCTGGAGCTCCACGGCGTCGGCTTCGATGCCCGGGTAGTAGCGGATGAGGGCGGTGTTGGCGTGGGTGGAGTAGAGGTCGGCGTTGACCGACGCCTCCCGGACGTGGTCGTGGCGGGAGAGGATCCACAGGCCGCCGTCGTCGAAGCCCACGTCGGAGGGTTGCGGGTTCCAGTGCACGGGCCGCGTCCCGCGCAGCCGGGCGAACTCCTCGTGCGGGATGCGCGCGGCGATGAGGTCGGGGTCGGTGAAGTCGAATCCGTCGGGCACCGGTGGTGGTGCGGTCATGTCGTACCTCCCTGGGGCGTGCGTTCGGGCGTTCCGGTGTGAGGGGGCCGCTCCCCTGAGGCGACTCGCTTGGCCCACCGGTAGTCGGCCTTGCCGCTGGGCGAGCGCCGCACCTCACCGACGAAGGTGTACTGGCGGGGCGCCTTGTAGCCGGCGATGCGGCCGCGCACGTGGGCGTCCAGGCCGGGGGTGCTCAGGCCGGTCCCGGAGACGACCGCCGCCACGCGCTGCCCGAAGCGGGCATCGTCCACCCCGACCACTACGGCGTCGGTGACCCCGGGGTGGCCTTTGAGGACGGACTCGACCTCTTCGGGGTAGACCTTCTCGCCGCCGGTGTTGACACACACCGACCCGCGCCCGTGCACGGCGACCGTGCCGTCGGCCTCCACGGTGGCCATGTCCCCGGTGAGCGTGTAGCGCACACCGCCGACCTCGACGAACGTCGCCGCGGACTTTTCCGGGTCCTTGTAGTAGCCCACCGGTGTGCGCCCGGCCCGCGCCACCTGGCCGATCTCGCCCGACCCTGGGGCGACGGGGCGCAGCCGGGCGTCCAGGACGGTGATGCGGTCCTCGTCGAAGCGGTAGCGCAGCCCGGTCTCGGGGGTCGCCCCGTCCACGCCCCACGCGACCAGGCCGGTCTCGGTGGAGCCGTAGTTGTCCATGATGATCCGGTGCGGGAGCGCCTTCTCCAGCCGCGCGCGCACCGATCCCGACAGGATGGCCCCGGTGGAGCTGACCACCACGAGCGAGGAGACGTCGTAGTCGCCGGCCGCCAGTTCGTCGGCGAGCGGTGCGGCCATGGCGTCGCCGACGATGTTGATGGTCATCACGCGTTCGCGCTCGACCGTGCGCAGCACGTCGGCGGCGTCGAACCGGCGCACCAGCACCAGCGGCCCGGCCCCCCAGAAGGTGATGAAGGAGGCCAGCTGCGCGGCGCCGTGCATCAGCGGGGCGACCGGCATCATCACCGTTCCGGCGGTGGTCGCGGCCACCTTCTCCATGAGCGCCTCTGGGGTGGCGACAGGGGTGCCGCCGGGGTTGCCGCCGCCGTGCCCGGCGAAGAACAGGTCCTCCTGGCGCCACATGACGCCCTTGGGCATGCCGGTGGTGCCGCCGGTGTAGATGATGTAGAGGTCGTCGCCGGAGCGCTCCGGGAACCCGCGGCCGGGCGGCTGGGCGGCCAGCGCCGCCTCGTACTCGGCGGTGGTCACGGTCTCCGCCGGCAGCGGGGGGCCGCCCACCGACACCAGGTGGCGCAGGGTGGGGGCGGCGGGCAGGACGGCGGCGATGCGGTCGGCGAACTCGGTGTCGTAGACCAGGGCGGCGAGGTCGGCGTCGGCGTAGAGGTAGGCGAGTTCGTCGCTGACGTAGCGGTAGTTGACGTTGACCGGCACCGCCCGGATCTTCAGCGCGGCGAGCAGCGACTCCACATAGGGCGCCCCGTTGTACATCTGCATGCCCACGTGGTCGCCGGGGCCGATCCCCGACGCGGCCAGGTGGTGGGCCAGCCGGTTGGCGCGGGCGTCGAGTTCGGCGTAGGTGCGGCGTTCGCCGCCGCAGGCGAGGGCGGGGTGGTCGCCGACCCTGTCGGCGACGCCCTCGAACAGGTCCGCGAAGTTGAAGTGCATCTTGGGCCTCCCGGGGGTTGGGGAGCCGCCGGGTGGACGCGGCCGCGCCGGGCGCATGCGTCCACGGAGCGGGTCACGGGGGTTCCGATCCGACGATCCACATGGCGAAGAACTGCGACCCCGCCCCGTAGGCGTGGCCGAGTGCGGTGCGCGCGCCGTCGACCTGGTGCCCGCCTGCGGCCCCCCTGACCTGCTGGGCGGCCTCGGCGAAGCGGATGAGCCCGGACGCGCCGATCGGGTTGGAGGACAGCACCCCGCCCGAGGCGTTCCAGGGGATGTCGCCGTCGGCCGCGGTGGCGCCGGCCTCGGTGAGCCGCCACCCCTCGCCCGGCCCGGCGAAGCCGAGGTTCTCCAGCCACATCGGCTCGTACCAGCTGAACGGCACGTAGACCTCGGCGGTGTCGATCTCGCGGCGGGGGTCGGTGACACCGGCCTGGGCGTAGACGTCGGCCGCGCAGTCGCGGCCCGCGCGGGGGTCGACCGCGTCGCGCCCGGCGAAGGAGATGGGTTCGCTGCGCATCGCCGTCCCGCGGATCCAGGCGGGTGTCCCCCGCGCGGAGCGGGCGGCCTCCGCACTCGCGATGACCATCGCGCACGCGCCGTCGGAGGAGGGGCAGGTGTCGAGGTAGCGGATGGGCTCCCACAGCATGGGCGAGGCGGCCACCGTCTCCGCGGTGATGCCGGGGATCCGCAGGTGGGCGTAGGGGTTGCGGAGCGCATTGCGCCGGTCCTTCGCGGCCACGACGTGCCCGATGTGCCCGGGCGCGCCGGCCCGTTCGATGTAGGAGCGGATGAACGGGGCGAAGTAGCCGCCCGCCCCCACCACCAGCGACGTGGAGAACGGCTGGCCGACGGTCAGCGCCCAGGTGGCGTTGGACTCCGACTGCTTCTCCCAGGCCACCACCAGCACCCGGTCGAACACGCCGCTGCGCACGTGCCCGGCGCCGACGATGGCGGTCGACCCGCCGACCGACCCGGCGGTGTGCACCCGCAGCAGCGGCTTGCCGCGCGCGCCCAGCGCGTCGGCCAGGTAGAGGTCGGGCATCACCACGCCCTCGAACAGGTCGGGCGCCTTGCCGAGGACAACGGCGTCGATGTCGCCGAAGGCCAGGCCGGCGTCCTCCAGCGCGCGCAGCGCCGCCTCGCGCACCAGCCCCGCGATCGACACGTCCCCGCGCCGCGACCGGTACCGCGTCTGCCCGACCCCGATCACCGCCGCAGCCCTACCCATGGGCCCTCCCCTTCCGCACCGCCGGCGCTCTTCGGATCGTCATGGGGCCGCCTCCAGGACGGCGACCAGGTTGTGCTGGAGGCACGGGCCCTGTGCGGCGTGGGCGACGCCGCGCGCGGCCGTCCCCTCCGCGATGCGCCGGGCGACCTCCCCGATGCGGATCAGGCCGGTGGCCATGACGGGGTCGGCCCCCAGCGGGCCGCCCGAGGGGTTCACGTCGACGCCGTCGCCGAGCCCCAGCGCGGCGCGCAGCAGGATCTCCTCGTGGGCGAACCGGGCGTGCAGTTCGGCGACGTCGACCGGGCCCTTGCCGACGCCCGCCGCGGCGGCGGCCAGCTCGGCGGACTCGGCGCGGGTGAGGTCGCGGGCGCCGGGCGCGTGGGCGTCGATGCGGTGCTCCAGGCCGCGGATCCACACCGGGCGCACCCCGCGGCGGGCGGCGATGCGGAGCGCGGTATCGCCCGTGGCCAGCAGGACGGCGGCGGCGCCGTCGCAGGGCGGGGCGATCCCGGCGGGCCGCAGCGGGTGCACCACGGCGTCCTGGGCGAGCACCGCATCGGGGTCCGGTGCGGATCCCGCGGCGCGGTCCTCCCCCGCGGCCACAGCGGGGTTGGCCAGCGCCGCGGTGCGCGAGCGCGCCGCCACCTCGGCGAGGCCGCGCTCGGCCACCCGCCCGGTGTCCAGCAGCGCCTGCGCCTGGAGGGCGGCCAGCGAGACCGCGTCGAGGCCCAGCGGCGCGAGGTAGTAGGGGTCGAGCTGGCGGCCGAGGATCTCCGCGATATCGCCCTGGGTGGCCTTGCCGAACCCGTAGACCAGCGCGCAGTCGACGTCGCCGTGCCGGAGCACGAGCCACGCCTCGTACAGCGCCCACGCCGCGTCCATCTCCACGTGGCTCTCGCTGATCGGCGGCCAGGCGCCCAGGGCGTCGAGCGCGCTGACGAAGGAGAACGGGGCCCCGGCGAGGTAGTCGAGGCTGCCCGAGACGGTGAACCCGATGTCGCCGCGGCCGGCCCCGGTCTGGTGCAGCACAGCGGCGACGACCTCGCGGACCAGCGCCAGTTCGGACACGCCGGCGTCGGCGGACCGGTGCGCGGTCTGCGCGAACCCCACGATCGCGACGCCGCCGAGGTCCGGCAGGCCGCCGTTCGGAGAGGACGCGGTCATCGGCCGGCTCCTTCCGCTCGCCCTTCCTCGGGCACGAACGACGCGATGCTGGGGCGGGTGCGGGTCCGCTCCTCAGGGGGCAGCCAGGCGGCGCGCACCCGCATCCCGGCGCGGACCTCGCGGACGTCGACCCCGGTGATCAGGGCGAGCAGGTCGGTGTCGGCGCCGTCGAGCCGGACGTAGCCGGTGACGAAGGGGACCTCGGGCGCGCGCGGGTCGGGGACGTGGTTGACGGAGAAGGTGACAAGCGTCCCGGTGCCGGGAAGCTCGACCGTCGCTGCGGCCGGGCTGCCGTCGGTGGGATCGAAGTCGCGCAGCGGGACGTAGACGGTGCCGTGGCGCGAGCGCATGCCGAGGATGCGCCCCTCGACCTGCGCATCGAGGTAGCGGGTGAGCGCGTCATCGGCGCGGATCGTGTACTCCAGCCGCCCGGGCGCCGTGATGGCGGTGACCTCGGGGCGGAAGCAGGCGATGTCGGTGATGGAGCCCGAGCGCTCGGCGCGCAGCAGCGGGCGCACCCGCAGCCCGGAGGCCAGTTCACGCGGCGGCTTCGCCCCGGCGTCCGGGCCGAAGCTGATCGCGTGCAGGAGCGGGGTGTCGGCGCCGTCGAGCAGGACGAGCGCCCACGCGAAGGGGTGGTCGAGGGGGTGCGCGGCCCGCGGGGCGGGGACCCACGCCCACGCGGTCACCGTTGCGCCCGGCCCGACCTCGACGAACTCGGCGGTGACCGGCGAGCCGTCATGAGGGTCGTACTCGGTCGGCGGCACCAGGACCCGGCCCGAGGCGGTCCGCACCCCGACGATCCGGCCGTCGCGCAGCTCCGTGAGGAACCGGCCGATGACCGGCCCGGTGCTGCGGGTGTACCCGCCCGGGAACTCCACGACGTGCCGCCCGGACAGGGGTGCGCCGTTCACTCGCTCAGATGGCATGGGTCCGGCCCTCCCAGTAGGGATCCCTCAGGCGGCGCTTGATGAGTTTGCCGTTGGGCTCGCGCGGCATCTCCTCGATGAAGTCGATGCTGCGCGGCCACTTCATCCGCGACAGCCGGCCCTCCAGCGAGTCGAGCAGCCGGCGGGCGAGCTCCGGGCCGGGGGCGACGCCTTCGGCGGGTTCGACGATGGCCTTGACCTGCTCGCCCCAGTCGTCGTCGGGCACCCCGAAGACGGCGACGTCCATGACGTCGGGGTGGGCCATCAGCTCGTTCTCGATCTCGGCCGGGTAGATGTTGGCGCCGCCGGAGATGATGACGTCGGACGTGCGATCGCTGAGGTAGAGGTAGCCGTCGGCGTCGACGTGCCCCATGTCGCCCAGGGTGAAGAAGCCGCCGAGCCGCGCGGCCCGCGTCTTCTCCCGGTCGCCCTTGTACTCGAACGACGGACCGGCCATCTTCATGTAGACCGTGCCCGTGGTGCCGACGGGCACCTCGGCGCCGTCGTCGTCGGCGATGAGCAGCTCGGTGATGGGCCACGGGCGCCCCACCGACCCCGGGTGGGTGCGCCAGTCGTCGGGGCCGGCGATGGTGCCGCCGCCCTCGGTCGCCGCGTAGTACTCGTACACGCAGTCGCCCCACCACGCGACCATGGCCTCCTTGACGGCGGGCGGGCACGGCGCGGCGCCGTGGATCAGCCAGCGCATCGAGGAGACGTCGTAGCGCGCCCGCTCCTGCGCGGGCAGGCGCAGCATCCGCTTGAAGTGGGTGGGCACCATGTGCGTGCTGGTCACCCGGTAGGCGTCGACCAGGCGCAGGGTCTCCTCGGCGGTCCACCGGTCCATGTAGACGACGGTGTGGCCCATGTGCAGTGCCGTCGTGCTGAACTGCGTGACGGCGGTGTGGTAGGTGGGCGAGGTGACGAGGTGGGCGTGGCCGCGGCCCGCTTCGATGCCGAAGAACCCGAACAGCCCGGTGCCCAGTTCCGCGGCCATGTCGGGGTCCAGGCCGGTGAGGGCGCGCCGCACCCCTTTGGGCCTGCCGGTCGTGCCGGAGGTGTAGTGCATGGTCAGCCCGGCGGTGCGGTCCTCGGGGGTCACCGGCGGGTACCCGGCGATGAGGGCGTCCAGGTCGGTGAACCCGGGGATGGGGCGGCCCACGGCCACCCGCCCCTGCTCGGGCAGGCCGGCCGCGTCGGCGCCGCTGCGCCCCTCGTCCGCGAAGCGCTCGTGCACGAAGAGGGCCTTGGCGTCGCTGTCGGCGACGATGTGCCCGATCTCCGGGCCGGTCAGGTGCCAGTTGATCGGCGTGTAGTACAGCCCCGCCTGGAGTGCCGCGAGGTAGAGGGTGAGCCCCGCGGACCCGTTGGGTGTCAGCCCGCAGATGCCGTCGCCCGTCCGCAGCCCCAGGCCGCGCAGCGCGTGCACGAGGCGGTTGGCGCGGCCCAGGAGCGCGCCCGCCCGGTGTTCGGTGCCGTCGGGGTCGACGCAGGCGAGCCACTCCGGATCGGCCTGCGCGAGCTTCCAGAATCCGAGCACTGCCGCGTCGCTCACTGAGATCTCCCTCACATGGATGGACGCTCAAGCGTAAGTAGAGCACGTTCTCTTTTCAGTCCACAAGGAGTGTTCACCATTGGTTTTCGTGTCTAGAATTCGTTCTGATCAACAACTGTTAACGGTGTTCGCGAATCAGGAGGTCAATGTGGGTGAGCGGCTCGGCATCTCCACCCCGCACTGCGAGGTCCACCGCAGCGGTCACGTCGTCACGGTCACCATGAGCCGCCCCGAGGCGCGCAACGCGCTCTCCACCGACATGCTCGTCGGCCTCGCCGACGCCTTCGCCTACATCGACACCGAGCCCGGTGTGCGCGTCGGCATCCTCACCGGGGCCGGCGGGGTGTTCTGCGCGGGCGCCGACCTCAAGGCGATGGGCGAGCCCTCAGCGGATGCGCGCGTGCGGCAGCGGGCGGGCGAGATCGAGAACTACCACTGGAAGGGGCTGCTGCGTGAGGCGCGGCCGGGCAAGCCCCTGGTGTCGGCGGTCGAGGGGTACGCGGTGGCGGGCGGCACCGAGCTGATCGTGGGCACCGACATCCGCATCGCCGCCGAGGGCGCCACCTTCGGCCTGTTCGAGGCCAGGCGCGGCCTGTTCCCCATGGGCGGCTCCGCGATCCGGGTCCCCCGGCAGATCCCCTACACCCACGCGATGGAGGCGCTGCTGACCGGGCGCTCCTACACCGCTCAGGAGGCCGCCGCCATCGGGCTGGTCACGCGGGTGGTCCCCGACGGCCAGGCGCTGGACGCGGCACGGGGGGTCGCCGACGAGATCGCCGCCTGCGGCCCCTTGGCGGTCCAGGCGATCCTGCGCGTGCACCGTGAGACGGAGGGGCTGGCGGAGGCCGAGGCCCTGGCGGTCTCCGACCGCATCGGCTGGGAGGTCATGGCCTCGGCCGACGCCCGCGAGGGCGCACTCGCCTTCCGCGAGAAGCGCGCGGCCCGTTTCACCGGCGAGTGACGCACCCGATGCGGCGCACGCCGCTCAGGGCAGGGGCACCGGCTCCGTGGCCGAGCGGGCGGGGGTGAAGCGGATGAGCCGGTCGGGCAGGTGGCCGGTCAGCGCCGACCGGGTCACCACCCGCGTGCCCGCGATGAGGTCGAACAGCCCCGCCTGGTCGCGCCGGACCATGGCGCACGACCCGTGCAGCACCCAGACGGCCGGCGCCCACCACGGCAGGCCGGCGGCGACCAGCACCGCGACCGGCCCGTAGAGGAGCGCACCGCGCAGCGCGACCCGCCACCGCGCGGCCGGGTGCGGCGGCCCCTGACCGGCGAGCGCGACCCGCACGGCGGCGCGGCCGGGTGCGCCGCGGTCGGTGCGCAGGAGCGGGGCCAGCAGCCCGAAGACCGCCGCGAAGACGAGCAGCAGCGCCGCCCGCACCTGCCCGGCCTGGCCCGGTCCGGCGACGCCGGCGGCCACCGCGACCCCGGCCAGCAGCATGGCCGCGTACCACCACATCGCCAGGTCCAGGGTGTGCCCGAGGATCCGCCGGAGCAGCCCCGGGGGCATGAGGTCGGCGATCGCCCCGGGCCAGGCGCGCGGGAGCAGCGCCACGGCGGCGGCCCCCAGCGCCCAGCCCAGCGCCGCGCCGAGGCAGCCGAGGACGATGTCGCCGGTCGCCGCGACCCGGTAGGGGCAGGGGTAGGCGCCCAGCAGCGCGGAGCCCTGCACGAGCTCGATCGCCCCCGCCAGCACCGCGGCGACCGCGAGCGTCGACGGCAGGCCCCGGCGGTAGCGGTAGCGGGCGAGCAGGCCGACGGGGACGAACACCGCCGCCGCGACCGCGGCATCGGCGGGCCCC
>NZ_JBHSBH010000003.1:476148-508781 GCF_042650565.1 Nocardiopsis sediminis | reverse complement strand
CGCCCAGGTCCCGGGGGTGCGCGCGAGCGGCGCCAGCAGGGCGGGCGCGCCGCCGTCGAGGGCGCAGAGGCCGTCGATGCCGCGCGGCAGCGGCCATACCGTGTAGGCGGCCAGGCCGATCCCGGTGAGCAGGGCCGCCACGGTCACTTGGCCCTGCCACCCCCGGATGCGCCCGTAGCCGGCGAACTGGCGGCGCAGGAACAGCGTGGAGCCGAGCACGATCGCGAAGGCGACCCCGGGGACCGCGATCGCCACCGCGGGGGACCCATCGGCGAAAAACCCTCCCATAGGGACATCAGGCTAGCGACGATGCGTGCGTCAGGGGCGGGAACGGCGAAACCGCCCGGGATCTCTTCGCAGAAGGCGTCTGCGGAGGGATCCCGGGCGGTCGGTGGCCCGGAGAGCGGGGAACGGCGGCGGCCGGGCTCCTACGGCGCGGTGCGGCCGGCGATGAGGTCGGCGGCGCGCTCGGCGATCATGACGGTGGCGGCGTTGGTGTTGCCGCGGACGATGGTGGGCATCACCGAGGCGTCGACGACCCGCAGCCCCCCGACCCCCTTCACGCGCAGGTCCTCGTCGACCACCGCGCCGATGGCGCAGGTGCCCACCGGGTGGAAGATGCTCGACAGGGTGTAGCGGGCGAACCGGAGGATGGAGTCGTCGTCGGTCCCGTCGGGCGCGCTGATCGGGTCGCCGCGGAACTTGGCGAGCGCGGGCTGCTCGACGATCTCCAGCGCCTGGCGGACCGCCCGCACCACCGTGCGGCGGTCCTCCTCGGTGGTGAGGTAGTTGTGCTGGATGCGCGGCTTGGCCGTGGGGTTGGGGCTGCGCAGGGTGACCCGGCCGCGGCTGGTGGGCCGCAGCAGGGTCGGGGCGACGGTGAAGGCGTGGTGGACCGGTGCCGCGAGGCCCTCCTCCACGAGCATGACCGCGCCGGCGTGCACCTGGATGTCGGGGGCGGTGAGCTCGGGCTCCGTGCGGTAGAACCCGCCGGCCTCGGCGACGTTCGAGCTCAGGGGGCCGCGGCCCTCGCCGAACAGCAGGGCGATGTTCTCGGGGGTGCCCGCGGTCGACAGGCTCTCCTGATCGGTGTGGTAGACGAGGCCGAAGAAGACGTGGTCTTGGAGGTTGTCGCCCACGGGCAGGTCGGCCACCGGGGCGATGCCCAGCGGCGCCAGCTCGGCGCTGTGCCCGATGCCCGAGAGCATCAGCAGCTGCGGGGAGTTGTAGGCGCCCGCGGAGAGGATGACCTCGCGCTCGGCGCGGACCTCGCTGCGCTCCTGGCCGTCGAGCAGCTCCACGCCCACCGCCCGGCCGTCCTCGATGAGGACGCGGGTGACCGTGGTGTCGGTCATCACGGTGAGGTTGGGGCGCTCGGCGGCGGGGTGGAGGTAGGCGTCGGCCGTGCTCTGGCGCAGGCCGTTGTCCTGGGTCACCTGGAGCCAGCCGAACCCGTCCTGGGAGGGCCCGTTGTGGTCGTCGTTGCGCTCGTGCCCGGCCTGCACGGCGGCGTCGAGCACCGCCTCCATGAGCGGGTGCTTGAACCGCAGGTCGCGGACCTTGAGCGGGCCGCCCGCGCCGTGCAGGTCGTCGGCGCCGTGCTCGTTGTCCTCGGACCGCTTGAAGTAGGGCAGGACGTCGTCCCAGCCCCAGCCGTGCGCGCCGGAGGCGGCCCATTCGTCGTAGTCGGCCGGGTTGCCGCGCATGTAGATCATCGCGTTGATGGAGGAGGACCCGCCCAGCGTACGCCCGCGGGGGAGGTTGCGGCGGCGGCCGTCGAGCCCGGGTTCGGGCTCGGTCGCGTAGTCCCAGTCCAGCGCGGTCTTGAAGTGCTGGGCCCAGGCCATGGGGATCTTGATCTCGGGGGCGGAGTCGGGCGGCCCGGCCTCGATCAGCAGGACGCTGACATCGGGGTCAGCGGTGAGTCGCGCAGCCAGGACGCACCCCGCGGAACCGGCACCGACGATCACGAAATCGTACAAGCGATCCTCCATAACCTCAGACATGGGAGAGAAGGCTACAGCGACCGAAAGCCGTCGAGGAGGGTTTGTGATGAACAAATCCTCTGGTCGGGGGACATTGCGGCACTCTTGATTCGGACATTTAGAACAATTGGTTCTTTTCGCCCGGCCGGGTCGATGTCGACGACGGCGCCCGAGAGGGGAACAGCCCCGCAGGCGCCCGCGCCGGATCGTCCTCCCGCGGCCGGGCACGCTATCGTGTGCGGGCATTGCCGCTGAATCGCCCGACAGGTTGTATCGCAGTACCCTTCTCCCCAAGCGAGCCGAAGAGGCAACGAACCACCTCGAATCTCTCCGAACGCCCCCTGTGAGATGCCCCGATCGCCTGATCCCCGCCTCGGCCCCTCCCGCCCCCTTCCGGCCCCCGCCGGCCCCGGGGCGAGACCGTCGGGCACACCGTGCGGTCATCAGGCCGCTCCCCCCGTCCCGCACATCCCGTGATGCGCCCTAGGAGAATCGTGCAGTCAGCGAAGAGAAAGCGGACCGCGAGCATCCGGCAGCGATCGCGCCGAGCGGTGCTGATGCCCGCGGCAGCCTTCGTCGCTCTCTGGCTCACCGTCAGCGCCTACCTGGTGCTGGAGGCCGTCCAGATGGTGGGGGCCGCCCGGGCGCTCGACGAACTGTCGACCCCCGCGGCGGTCTCCCTCGTCTCCGTCATGGACGAGCGCTCCCAGACGGTCGCCTACCTGGAGAACCCTGAGAACCGCGACCAGCTCGAGGAGACCCGGGCCGCCTCCGACGAGCTCACCCAGGACGTCTTCGAGCGGTTCGAGCCGTTCCGCAACTTCGCCACCCCGATCATCCAGGAGCGGATCGCGGAGTTCGAGTCCGAGTACTTCGGCATCAACGACATCCGCGAGAGGGTCGACAACAACTCGGCCTCCCGTGAAGAGGTCCTTGCGGACTACAACCGGCTGATGGTGGTCGCGGCCAACCTCTTCGACGAGCAGTCGCGGGGCCACCCCGAATCGCAGGCCATCGGCCCCGGCCTCAGCGCGACCAACACCTTCCGCGTGGTCGACCTGCTCGCCCAGAGCGACGCCCAGCTGACCCGCAGCTTCGCCAGCGGCGAGCTGACCGCCGAGGACCAGCGCGAGTTCACCCGGCTGACCAGCTCCTACCACGTGATCCTCAGCTCCATCAGCGACTTCATGAGCCCGGAGCAGACCCGCAAGGTCGACGCCCTGCTGGAGAGCGAGGACTACACCCGCCTGGTCGAGTTCGAGAACGAGATCATCGAGCGCGAGGTCACGACCTCGATCGACCCGATCACCGGCGAGGAGACCGCCGACACCTCGATCCCCGTCGACCAGCAGGAATGGGCCGACGTCTACTTCCCGGTGAAGGACGCCCTCACCGACATCGGCGCGAGCGAGTCCGACCACGCGGCCGACATCCAGTCCGAGGCCTCCACCCTGTGGCTGAGCCTGGCGCTGTTCGGGACCGTCGGCGTCGCGGCCCTCGGTTTCGGCGCGATCTCCTACGCCTTCCGCACCACCAACGACACCGTGATCCGGCTGGGCCGGCTGCGCGACGAAACCGACAAGCGCGCCAACGAGATCCTGCCCGACATGGCCGCGCGGCTGCGCCGCAACGAGGCGTTCGACAGCGCGTCCGTTCCGGCGCTCACCGCCGGCGCGGCCGACGAGATCGGCGAGGTCGCGAAGTCCTTCGACAAGGCCCACCGGTTCGCCGTGAACGCCGCTGTCCGCCAGTCCGAGCTGCGCCAGGGCGTCAACCGGGTGTTCCTCAACATCGCCCACCGCAGCCAGACCCTCATCCACCGCCAGCTGCGGCTGCTGGACCGGATGGAACGCGAGCAGGAGGACCCGGCGCAGCTCACCGAGCTCTTCAAGCTCGACCACCTCGCCACCCGCTCCCGCCGCAACGCCGAGAACCTGCTGATCCTCGGCGGCGAGACCCCGGGCCGCACCTGGCACCGGCCCATGCCGCTCGTCGACGTGCTGCGCGGCGCCATCTCGGAGTCCGGCGACTACACCCGGGTGGAGCGCCAGCGCATCGCGCGCGTGGCGCTCAAGGGCCCGGCGGTCGCCGACGTCATCCACCTGGTCGCCGAGCTGGTCGACAACGCCACCACCTTCTCGCCGCCGCAGAGCCAGGTCCGGCTGAGCGGCGAGCAGGTGCCCAACGGCGTGGTCGTCGAGATCGAGGACCGCGGCCTGGGCATGCAGGAGGAGGAATTCGCCGCCCACAACGAGGCACTGGCCAACCCGCCCGAGTTCGACGTCATGCGGCTCAACGACAAGATGCGGCTGGGCCTGTTCGTGGTCTCGCGCCTGGCCCAGCGGCACGACATCAAGGTGCAGCTGCGGCCGTCGCCCTACGGCGGCGTCCAGGCCATCGTGCTGCTGCCGACCGAGCTGATCGCGGGCGACTCGCCCGCGCTTCCGGGCACGTTCGGCGACGCCGGGGAGCAGCCGTGGTCCCCGGACGAGAATGTGCCGCGCATCTCGCGCGCGGTCGACGCCCTCTCCGCCGCCGATTCCGCGGACGGGGCGGACGGGGTGAACGGTGCGGCCGCGGGCGGCGACGTCCTCGCCGAGACCGGCACCCCCCGCTCCGCGTCGGCATCCGCCGCACCGGACGCGCCCGGCACCGACGACGACGTCTCCGAGCGCACCCACCGCGGCGGCCCCTCCGTCCGCAGCACCGCGGAGGCCGCACCCATCACCGCATCGGGCCTGCCCCGCCGGGCGCCCGCCGGCGACGGCATCGGCAGCGGAGCCGGATCCAACGGCGCCGCACCGGCCGCCGCCGGCACCCCGGCCACGGCTCCGGCCACGGCCGGGGGCGGCGACCCCCGGCCCGCCCTGCCCAAGCGGACCCCCCAGGCCAATCTGGCCCCCCAGCTCTACGACGCCCCGCCTGCTCCGCCCGCCGCAACGGCCCCCGCGGCGGAGGAGAAGGACCGATCGGCACGCCTGCGCCGCAACATGGCGGCGTTCCAGCAGGGCACGCGTCGTGGCCGCCGTGACGGGCAACAGCGCCAGAACGACACCGAGAAGGATTCGCGACCGTGACGAACAATCCCGCAAAGGACCTGAACTGGCTGCTCGACGAACTGGTGGAGCGGGCCGTCGGCGCCAAGTACGCCATCGTCCTCTCCTCCGACGGCCTGCTCATCGGCCGGTCCCACCAGCTCGCGACCGATGACGCCGAACACCTCTCCGCCGTCGCCTCCGCCTTCCAGAGCCTGGCGCGCGGGACCGGCCGGCAGTTCGGCGGCGGGAGGGTGCTCCAGACCGTCGTGGAGATGGAGCAGGCCTACCTCTTCGTCACCGGCGCCGGCAACGGCGCCTGCCTGGCCGTCATCTCCGAGGAGACCTCCGACGTCGGGCTCATCGCCTACGAGATGAACGTGCTCATCGAGCAGGTGGGCCGGTTCCTGGACTCCGCACCCCGGCACGAGGGCGCGCCCGCCTCCGCCGACTCCGTCGGCTCCGTCAATGGACGGGCCTCCGGGCATTCAGCAGGTTAGGGGAGGCCATGTCAGAGCAGCCTGAGCTCGGGCTCGACTCCGAAGCGAGCGAACCGCTGGTCCGCCCCTATGTCATGACCCAGGGGCGGCACCACGCGGACACCGTGCAGCTGGACATGATCAGCGTGGTGATCGCGGCGCGGCGTGCCGACGTCGACGAGATCGCGCTGGAACCGGAGCAGGTCCGCATCCTGGAGCTGTGCCATCGCGCCCAGTCGGTCGCGGAGGTCTCCGCGCACCTCGACATCCCGGTGGCGGTGGTCAAGGTCCTGCTCGGAGATCTCATCGGCCGGGGCTACGTCCTGGCCCGCGCCCCCTATACGACTCAGAGCCCGGTGAGCCGGGACATACTCCAGGCGGTACTCGATGGCATCCAGCGACTCTGACCGAGCCGGGGACCGGATCCCTTCGGCCATCAAGATCCTCATCGCGGGCGGTTTCGGGGCCGGGAAGACGACCCTGGTCGGCGCCGTCAGCGAGATCACCCCCTTGAGCACCGAGGAGGTCATGACCGAGGCCAGCCTCGGCGTCGACGACCTCTCGGGCGTAGAGGCGAAGACCACCACCACCGTGGCCCTGGACTTCGGCCGCATCACCATCAACGACGACCTCGTCCTGTACATGTTCGGCACCCCGGGCCAGCAGCGCTTCTGGTTCATGTGGGAGGAGCTGGCGCTGGGCGCGCTCGGCGCGGTGGTGCTCGCCGACACCCGGCGGCTCGAGACCTGTTTCCCGTCCGTGGACTTCTTCGAGCGGCGCAAGGTCCCCTTCGTCGTCGCGGTGAACTGCTTCGACGGCGCCTACCACTACGACGAGGGCGAGGTCCGCGAGGCGCTGAGCCTGAACGACGCCATCCCGGTGGTCCTGTGCGACGCGCGCGAGCGCGCCTCGGTCAAGGACGTCCTGCTCACCCTCGTCCGGCACGTCGCCGAGGCCATGTCGACCCCGGTCCAGGCCTGATACCGCCCGGCGGGCCGGCCGCGCGCACTCCCCCCGCTGGCCGCGGCCGGCCGCCCGGGCTTCACCCCTCGGCGAGGGTGTCGAGCCGCTCCAGGGTGTCGCCGAACTCCGACATGAACTCGTAGACCACCTGCGAGACCGCTTTGACCTGGTTGAGGCTGCCCACGATCTGGCCGACGGGCGAGGGCGTGAGGGTGGGGTGGCGCACCCGGCTGACCCGGCGCAGGGCGTCGGCGATCAGCATGAACTGCAACGGCATCTGGAGGGTGCCGGGGGCGGCGTCGGCCTCCCACGCCTCGGTCCAGTCGTTGCGCAGCATCCGGGCGGGCTTGCCGGTCATCGACCGCGACCGGACGGTGTCGCGCGAGGTCGCCCGCAGGATCTGCTCCAGCGCGCCCTGCGGGGTGTCGGCCTCCTCGGTCGCGAGCCAGACCGAGCCGGTCCACACGCCTTCGGCCCCCAGGGCCATGCCGGCCGCCATCTGCCGCCCGCGGCCGATCCCGCCGGCCGCGAGGACGGGTGCGGGGGCCACGGCGTCGACCACCTCGGGCACCAGGACCATGGTCGAGACGTCGCCGGTGTGCCCGCCGGCCTCGGTGCCCTGGGCGACGATGATGTCGACCCCCACTTCGCGCTGCTTGCGCGCGTGGCGGACGTTGCTGGCCAGGCCGGCGACCTTGACCCCCCGCTCGTGGGCCTGGGTGACCACGTCGGCGGGCGGCGCCCCCAGGGCGTTGGCGAGCAGCGCGATGGGGTGCTTGAGGGCGGTCGCCACCTGCGGGCGGGCGGTGGCGTCGGTCCAGCCGAGCAGGAAGTGGCCGGCGTCCTCGCCGGTCAGCTCGGGCACGCCGTGCCCGGCGAGGAGGTCGTTGACGAACGTGCGGTGCCGGTCGGGGATGAAGGTCTGGAGGCGTTCCTGGAGCTCGGCCGCCGTGGCGGCGCCGAGCTGCGCGCCCTCGTAGGCGGCGGGCATGACGACGTCGACCCCGTAGGGCCGGCCGCCGACGTGCTCGTCGATCCAGGCGAGTTCGGTCTCCAGCTCGTCAGGCGTGAAGTACAGAGCACCGAGCACCCCCATCCCCCCGGCCCGGCTGACCGCGGCGACGACGTCGCGGCAGTGGCTGAAGGCGAAGATCGGGAGGTCGATGCCGAACATCTCGGTCACTCGTGTCCGCATGCCGCCATGTAATCACGAAAATGAAACACGTTCTAGGAGAGCGGCGGGATCAATCCGCGGCCGATCCCTAAGGACAGGGGGTGACATGCGGTGTGACCGGACGGGGGTCCGGAGCAGAGTGCACAGAACACGTTCCGGCGCGAGGCCGGGTCAGCGGGGCAGGCGGCGCCACACCGCCCGGGGCAGCAGCCGCATGCCGGCGAACACCACCCGGAGCTTGCGCGGCACCCACACGATCCCGGCGCCGGTGCGCAGCCCGCCGGCCACGGCCGCCGCCACCTCGTCCGCGGTCGCCGGGAACGGCGCCGCCGAGACGTGCGCGGACATCTGCGTGGGCACATAGCCCGGCCGCACGATCATGACCCGCGCGCCGCTGCCGTGCAGGGAGTCCCCGAGTCCCTGCGCGAACCCGTCGAGACCCGCTTTCGCCGCGCCGTAGACGAAGTTCGCGCGGCGTACCCGCACCCCGGCGACCGAGGAGATCACCACGAGGGTGCCGTGGCCCTGCCGGCGCAGCCGGGCGGCGACGGCCAGCCCGGCCGAGACGTGGCCGGTGAAGGTGGCGGTGGCGGCTTCGGCGGCGGCGACGGGGTCGGTCTCCAGCAGCGCCTGCCGGCCGAGGACCCCGAAGGCGTCCACGACGACGTCGAGGTCGCCGACCAGGTCGGCCGCTGCCGCGACGACCCCGGCGTGGGTCGCCGGCTCCGCTGCATCGAAGTCGAGCGCGTGCACCTCGCCGGCGCCGGCGGCGCTCAGCCGTCCGGCGGCGTCGCTGACGGAGTCGGGATCCGCGCCCCCGCGCGCCGCCAGCACCACCCGCCGCGCACCGTCGCGCACCAGCCGCCCGGCCACGGCCAGCCCGATCTCACTGCGCCCGCCCAGCAACAGGACGGTGTCCACCGTCCCGACCGCGTTCTTCATCGGCACCTCCGTGCGTGGAAACCCCGGCTTCGGCCGGGGAGGGAACGCATCCGTTCCCGGTCCGGTCCGCGAGGACAGGAATCTCCATTACGGAGGGGGAGAAGTCAACCGGTAGCGGCGTTCGGGGCGGCCCGCCGTGCCGTAGCGGAGGCGGACCTCGGCCTTGCCCTCCTGGACGAAGAACTCCAGGTAACGCCGGGCGCTGACCCGTGACAGGCCGGTGAGCTCCGCGCACTCCGACGCCGACGCCTCCCCCGCTCGGCGCAGCTCCCGCTCCACCAGCCCGGCCGACTCCGGGGTCAGGCCCTTGGGCATGTGGCCCCCGGGCGCACCCGGCGCGGCGGGGGCGCCCGGGGCCGCGCCGCCGAACAGGCGGTCGACGTCGGCCTGGCGGGGGGCGCCCTCCCCGAGCAGCCGCCGCATCTCGCGGTAGCCGTCGAGCCGGGCGCGCAGGGTCTCGGAGTCGAAGGGCTTGATGATGTAGTGCACGGCGCCGCCGTGCAGCGCCTGGCGCACCGTGGCGACGTCGCGCGCGGCGGTGATGATCAGCGCGTCCACATCGGGGCCGTCGCCGCCGCGCAGCCGCCGCAGCACCTCGATGCCGCTGAGGTCGGGCAGGTAGACGTCGAGGAGCAGCAGGTCCGGGCGCAGCTCGGCGGCGGACCGCAGCGCCTCGGCACCGGTGCGGGCCTCGCCGACGACGGTGAACCCCGGCACGCGCTCCACCAGCCGGCGGTGCACCTGGGCGACCATGAAGTCGTCGTCGACGATCAGCACCCGGATCTCGCCGCTGTCGTCGCCACCGTTCCCGGACGTCATCGGTTCCCCTCTTCACTCACGTGGGGCAGCCGCGCCGTGAAGCACGCCCCCTCCACCTCGATCCCGCCGCCGCGCCGCGTGCAGACCAGGCGGGTCAGCGCGAGGCCCACCCCCCGCGAGGAGCCGTCGGCGCCCTTCGTGCTGAACCCGCTGCGGAACACCTCTTCGGCGAGTTCCGGCGGCACGCCCTCGCCAGAGTCGCGCACGCTCACGAGGACGGCGCCCTCCTCCTCGGACAGCCACACCTCCACCCAGCCGTCCCGGTCGCCGCCGACCGCGTCGAGGGCGTTGTCCACCAGGTTGCCGACGACGGTCACCAGGTCGGCGGACATCTGCTGGTCCTGCGGGCCCAGGCCCGTGCCGGCCGCCATGATCAGGTCGCAACCCTGTTCGGCGGCGAGGCTCGCCTTGGCGATGAGCAGCGCGGCCACCGACGGGTCGGCCACGCGCGAGGTGACGTCCTCGGTCAGCTCGGCACGGGCGCCCCCCACCCGGCTGACGTAGCGGGTGACCTCCTCGTACTCCTCCAGGCCGAGCAGCCCGGTGATCACGTGCAGCTGGTTGCTGAACTCGTGGGCCTGGGCGCGCAGCGCGTCGGTGGTGGTGCGGGTGCGGTCGAGCTCGTGCTGGAGCGCCACCAGGTCGGTGCGGTCGCGCATGGTGGTGACCGAGCCGATGCGCTCGCCGCGGGCGCGCAGCGGCATGCGGTTGAGGGTGACCAGCCGGTCGCCCATCACCACCACGCGGTCGGGGCGCTCCACCTCGTCGGTCAGGACCCCCAGCAGGTGCGGGCCGACACCGAGGTCGGGCAGGGTGCGGCCCTGGGAGCCGGGCGGCAGCCGGAGCAGTTCGGCGGCCTTGTCGTTGACCAGGGTGACCCGGTTCTCCCGGTCCAGGCCCAAGACGCCCTCCTTGATGCCCTGGAGCATGGCTTCGCGGTGCTCGACCAGCCGGGCGATCTCCCCCGGCTCCAGGCCCAGGGTCTGCCGCTTGACGTGGCGCGACAGCAGCAGCGACCCGGCCACGCCCAGGACGCAGGCGATCCCCAGGTAGATGAGCAGGGTGGGCGCCGAGGTGGCCAGCCGCTCCAGCAGGCCGGGGTAGGTGCGCCCGGCGGCGGCCAGGCCGAGGATCTCGCCGTCGTCGGCGACCACCGGCACGTGCGCGATCAGCACCCGTTCGCCGCCGATCGACACCTCGCCGATCCAGGAGCGGCCCTCCAGCACGGTGCTGGAGCCGAGGTCCATGCGCTCGCCGATCACCCGCGGGTCGGTGGGGGTGAGCATGCGCGCGTCGGTCCGGGCCAGCACCAGGTGGTCGACCCCGGCGAGGGTGCGCACGCTCTCGGCGGCCGGGGGCAGTATGCCCTCGCGCGCAGGGTCGCCCAGCCCGACGCGTACCGCCTCCATCGCGGCCGCCGACTCCGCGACGGCCAGCAGCCGCTGCCCCTCCACCTCGCGGAAGCGCGCATCGGTCTGCGCCAGAGACACCCCCGCGACGGCGACGAGCACGACGACGATGATCGCGAGCTGGAGCAGGAGGAACTGCCGGGCAAGGGTCGGCCTGGGGCGCATCGTTCCTCCTTCCTGCACCTATGCCTCGATGATGCGCCATCGTCGCACGTGATGGCGGTCATGTGACAACGGGCACCCCGGGCGGCGGGCTCGTGCATGATGGAAGGCGGATCGGATCGGAAGGGGGGAGGTCGGCGGGATGCTGGACCGGCGCGGGTTCCTCACCGCCGTCGGCGCGTCGGCACTGGCGGCGGCCGCGGCGGGCTGCGCGGGCGGGCCCGCGGCGCCCCGGCTGCGGATCATGGTGCCCAACCCGCCCGGCGGCGGCTACGACGTCACGGCCCGGACCGTCTCGGCGACACTGAAGGAGACCGGGCTGGCGCCCGAGGTCCAGGTGTTCAACCTGCCCGGCGGGGCGGGCGCGGCCGGGCTGGCCCGGCTGCTGTACGAGGAGGGCAACGGCGCGCTGCTCATGCAGATGGGGCTGGGCGTGGTGGCGACGACGCACATTGCCGACGGCGTCGCGCCGGTCACCCGCGCCACCCCTCTGGCGCGGCTGGTGGAGGAGCCGATCGCCGTCCTGGTGGTGCCCGACTCCCCTTACCGGACCTTCGAGGAGCTGCTGGCCGCGTGGCGCGACCCCGAGGTGCGGCTGCGGATGGGCGGCGGCTCGGCGGCGGGCGGCCCCGACCACCTCGCGCTGATGCTCATCGCCGAGGAACTGGGGATCGACCTGGGCGCCGCCGACTACGTCTGGCACGACGGCGGCGGCGAGACGCTGGCGGCGCTGCTCAGCCACAGCGTCGATGTGGGCGCGGCGGGCGTGGGCGAGTACCGGCTCGCGATCGCCGCCGGGGAGCTGCGGCCCCTAGTGGTCACCGGGCCCGAGCGGACCGCCGGGGTCGACGCCCCCACGCTGCGGGAGCTCGGCATCGACATCGACTTCGTGAACTGGCGCGGCCTGCTCGCCCCGCCCGGGATCAGCGCCGAGGACCGCGAAGCGCTGGCCGCGGTCCTAGGCGACCTGCGCGCCACCCCGCAGTGGCAGGACGCGCTGCGCGAGAACCACTGGACCGACGCCTTCCTCACCGGATCGGACTTCGGCGACTTCCTCGCCGCCGAGAACCGGCGCGTGAGCACCCTCGTGGACCGCCTTGCGCCGCCGGAGTCCTAGAGCCTCCCCACGCCCGGAACGGACGCGTCCCGGGGGCCCGCCCTGCGGGACCGCCCCTGGCGCCCGGTCCACCCGGCACGACCGCGGTCCGCCCGGCACGCCCGATTCGCCCGGTACGCCCGGCCGCGCGGTAGCGGATTCATCCGCTGGGTAGAGGCGTCGGTCCCGGATCGCCCGCGGGTGGTCCCTGGTGAAGGAGGCGGTGGCCGATGCTGGAAGCGAACGACGGCATCCGGGTGTTCCTGGCACACGAGCACGATGTCGTCCGTCGCGGTATGCGGGCATGGCTGACGGACGACGACGGCATCGAGGTGGTCGGCGAGGCCACCGGCGCGGCCGAGGCCCGCGCCCGCATTCCGGCTGCGGCGCCCCATGTGGCCCTGCTCGACGCGGGCCTGCCGGACCGCAGCGGGGTCGAGGTCTGCCGGGAGCTGGGCGCGTCGATGCCCGACCTGGCGTGCCTCATCGTGGCCTCGCTGCCCGATGACGACGCGCTGTACGACGCCGTCATGGCGGGCGCCTCGGGCTACGTCCTGACCGGGATCAGCGGGGCGGACCTGATCGGCGCGATCCGCACGGTGGCGGCGGGGGAATCACTGCTGGACCCGCGCAGCACGTCGCGCATGATGCGGCGGATGCGCGAGGAGGCGCGGGAGGACCCGTTGGCCGTGCTCTCCGGCCAGGAGCGGCAGGTCTTCGAGCTGATCGGCGAGGGGCTCACCAACCGCCAGATCGGGGAGCGCATCTTCGTCGCCGAGAAGACGGTGAAGAACTACGTCTCCGGCGTGCTGTCCAAACTCGACATGCAGCGCCGCACCCAGGTGGCGTCCTACGCGGCCCGCCTCAGAGCAGAGTCGTCCCTCGACCCGCCGGGCTGACCCTGACGCGGGGGCGGGGGCCGGCCGCCGCCTCGGCGGGACGCGGCGGCCGGAGTGGTGCCGGCGGTCCGGGCGCTGACCGGCCGACGGGCCGACCGGCGGGCCGGTGGGCCGGCGGTCACCGGGACCAGTCGCGGGCGACCCGCTCCCACTCGCGGTGCCAGCCGGGCAGGGCCGTCCGGATCATCACGCGGCGCAGGAGCGACCGGGCCACCGCCGCGGCCATCCCGAGGAGGACCAGGACCCCGGCCGTCGCCGTCCAGGCGGCGCCCGCGGCCTCGTCGGGGCTGCGCGGCGGGTGCACGGGCTCGCCCGAGGAGTCCAGCCACGCCGTCACGCGGTCGCCCTTCTGGCCGCCGGGATCGGTCCAGACCATCGTCGTCTCGGGCTGCCCGGTGCCGTCGTCGATGACCGCGGATCCGGGCACCTGGCCGGTGCGGCCGCCCGCGCCGTCGTAGCCCGATGCGGTCACGTCGGCGGACAGGGTCGCCTCGACCTTGCGGAGGGAGGCCGACTCGTGGCCGATGTCCTCCAGGGTCGAGCCGTGGACGCTGCGCCAGGTCGCCGGAGCGGCGATGAGGGCGGTGATCAGCAGAGCCGCCAGGATCAGGCGCCCCGCCAGGGCCTCCGCACGGTCGCGCGGGCGGCACAGTGGGCCGTCCGCGGGACCGGCGACGCCTGGAGTCGCGCGCATGACCCGGATGATCAGCCTGTGCACACCGCCCATTGTCTTCACCGCCCCTGCGCGTCGTGGGCCGTCGTCCCGCCCTGTCCGGTACTCGTCCTTGTCCGATTGCGCTGTCGATGGCCAGGCTGCCCGGGGCGGGGTGGGGCATTCGTGGGCGAACGTCGGGAATCCGTGGACCGGACGTCCCGGGCGTCGCCGCGCGCCGTGCGGCCCCAGGTACGAAGGTCGTCGCCCGCTGGACCGGACGACTCTGGCCGCCCCACGAGCGCGGCGGGGACGCTGAGTGGGGTGGAGGCGGTCCCGCGCCCACTGCGGGCGCGCGCCGACCCGACGCCCGTGACAGGGCCGGACGGGCCCGTTGCCACCCGGCCGCGAACGGAGGAACCATGCTCGTAGCCGAGATGATGTCCGCGCCGCGCGTCGAGCTGACGGAGACCATGCCGGTGGGCGAGGCGGCGCAGATGCTCAGCGCCACCGGATGCGACGGCGCCCCCGTGACCGGCGCGGACGGCAGGCTGTGCGGGATCATCACCCAGATCGACCTGCTGCGCGACCGGTTCGGCCCGGTCGCGGGCGACGTCATCACCAGCCGCCACCTCGTGCCTCCACAGGAGAGGCTGCACGTCGGCGATGTCATGACCGACACCGTCGTCACGGCCGAGGAGTCCGACGACGCCCATGAGCTGGCCCACCGCATGATGGAGACGCGCATCCGCTGCGTCCCCGTGGTGCGCGACGGCGTGGTCGTGGGCGTGGTCCGCCGCGGCGACCTGCTCCGCACCTACCTGCGCCCGGACCGCGAGATCCGCAGGGAGGTCCTGGACGAGATCGCACGGCGCTCCCCCGAGACGGGGACCCTGGACGCGATCGTCGAGGACGGCAGCGTGACGATCACCGGCACCGACGACACCGCCGAGCGCCGGCGCATCGGCGACGTCGCCGCGAAGGTACCCGGGGTGCGGGCCGTGGAGATCACGGGTCAGGGGTGAGCGGGTACTGCCGAGCCACCCGCTGTCGCCGCCGTGCGGCGGCCCGCTCGGGGAAGGTGGTGATGGCCGTGGACACGCCCACGGATGCGGTAATCGGGCTCGACACGGTGTCGGCGGTGGCGTTCGACATGGACGGGGTGCTGACCGACACCGCGGCGGTCCACGCCTCCGCGTGGAAACGGGCGTTCGACGAGTTCCTGCGGGAGCGCGCGAAGGCGACCGGTGATGACGCCCGGCCCTTCCGGCTGCCCGATGACTACCTGGCCTACGTCGACGGCCGGGAACGGCTCGACGGCGTGCGGACCTTCCTCCGCTCCCGCGGGATCACCCTGCCCGAGGGCGGCGCCGCGGACGGCGGGCCGGACCTCGGGGAGGCGACCGTCGCCTCGCTCGGTGAGCGCAAGGACCGCCTGTTCCTGGAGCACATCCGCGAGTTCGGCGTCGCCCGCTTCCCCGCTGCTCTGGCGCTGCCGCGCCGGCTGCGCGCGGCGGGCGCCCGGGTGGCCGTGGTCTCCGCCAGCCGCAACTGCGCCGCGCTGCTGCACGCCGCAGGGCTGGAGGAGGAGTTCGACGTCCGGGTGGACGGCAACGACGCGCGCCGCATCGGCCTGCCCGGCAAGCCCGACCCCGCGCTGTTCCTCGAGGCGGCGCGGCGCTTGGACGTCCCACCGGAGCGCACGGCGGTGGTGGAGGACGCCCTCGCGGGGGTCGAGGCGGGGCGGCGCGGCGGGTTCGGGCTGGTCGTCGGCGTGGACCGCGGGCACCTCTCGGCAGGCCTGTACCACAGCGGGGCCCACGTCGTCGTCGCGGACCTGGCGGAGCTGGCCGTGACGGGCGCGGCGGCATGAGCGCGTGGACGCTCGTCTACGGCGCGACCGACCCCGAACGGGAGGGCATGCGCGAGGCGCTGTGCACCCTCGGCAACGGGTACTTCGCCACGCGCGGCGCCACGGCGGAGTCGGCCGCGGACGGCGTCCACTACCCCGGCACCTACATCGCCGGCTGCTACGACCGTGCCGTCTCGACCGTGTCCGGGCACACGGTCGAGAACGAGGACATGGTCAACGCACCCAACTGGCTGCCGCTCACCTTCTGGACCGGCGAGGGCGAATGGTTCACCGACGCCGAGGGGCAGGCCCGCGACCACCGCACCGAGCTGGCCATGGACGAGGGGGTCCTGCACCGCACCTTCCTGGCGTGCGACGGCGAAGGCCGCGAGACGCTGGTCCACCAGCGCCGCCTGGTCTCGATGGACGACCCGCACGTGGCCGCGATCGAGACCACCTTCGAGGCGCGGAACTGGAGCGGCACCCTCACCGTCCGCTCGGCGCTGGACGGCCGGGTGACCAACGCGGGGGTGGCGCGCTACCGCGCGCTCGAAGGCCGGCACCTGCGCGCCCAGGGGGCGGGGGGCGACGCCGCCGACACCGTCTGGCTGCGATCGGAGACCGCGGCGTCGCGCGTGGAGATCGTGCTGGCGGCCCGGACCCGGGTCACCAGCGGGCCCGCGCCCGCGGCGTCGGCGGTGGACACGCGGGACGGGTGGATCGCCTGCGACCTGGACGTCGAGCTCACCCAGGGCCGGCCGGTGACCGTCGAGAAGGTGGTGGCCCTGCACACCTCGCGGGACAACGCCATCAGCGACCCGCTCACCGCCGCCTGCGCCACCCTCGAACGGACCGGTGACTTCGCGGACCTGCTGGACCGGCACACGACCGCGTGGATCCACCTGTGGCGCACCTGCGCCGTCGACATCGGCGACGAGCACGACCAACGGGTCCTGAACCTGCACATCTTCCACCTGATCCAGACCCTGTCGCCGCACATCGGGGAGTTCGACGCGGGGGTCCCCGCCCGCGGGCTGCACGGCGAGGCCTACCGCGGCCATGTGTTCTGGGACGAGGTGTTCGTCCTGCCCTTCCTGAGCCTGCACTTCCCGGAGACCGCGCGGGCGCTGCTGCGGTACCGCTGGCGGCGGCTGCCCCAGGCGCGCGCCGCCGCCCGGCGGGCGGGGCTGCGCGGTGCCCTGTTCCCGTGGCAGAGCGGGAGCGACGGCCGCGAGGAGGCGCAGCGGCTGCACCTCAACCCGCGCGACGGCCGCTGGACGCCGGACAACTCCCACCTCCAGCGCCACGTCGGGGTCGCCATCGCCTACAACGTGTGGCAGCACTATCAGGCCACCGACGACATCGCGTTCCTCAGCGCGTTCGGGGCGGAGCTGCTGCTGGAGATCGCCCGGATGTTCGCGGACCTGGCGACCTTCGACGAGGATTCGGGGCGCTTCGTGATCCGGGGGGTCATGGGGCCCGACGAGTACCACGACGGCTACCCGGACCGCGAGGAGCCCGGCCTCGACGACAACGCCTACACCAACATCATGGTGGTGTGGGTGCTGAACCGGGCGCTGGACAGCCTGCGTCTGGTGCCCAGCCCGCGCCGCCAGGAGCTGCGGGAGCGGCTGGGGCTGGACGCCGCCGAGGTCGCGCGCTTCGGCGACATCGCGCGCAAGATGCGGGTGCCGTTCCACGACGGGGTGATCAGCCAGTTCGCCGGGTACGAGCGGCTGGCGGAGCTGGACTGGGCGGGCTACCGCGCCCGCTACGGCGACATCCGGCGGCTCGACCGCATCCTGGAGGCCGAGGACGACTCCTGCAACCGCTACCGGGTCTCCAAGCAGGCCGATGTCCTCATGCTGTTCTACCTGCTCTCCGACGACGAGCTGAGCGGGATCCTGGAGGACCTCGGCTATCCGAACTCGCCGGACCTCTTCGCCCGGACGGCCGAGTACTACCTGGAGCGCACCTCGCACGGGTCGACCCTGAGCGCCGTCGTGCACGCCTGGGTCCTGGCCCGCACCGACTGCGCGGCGTCGTGGGGGTTCTTCCGCGACGCCCTGCACTCCGACATCGAGGACGTCCAGGGCGGGACCACGGAGGAGGGCGTCCACCTGGGGGCCATGGCGGGCACCGTGGACCTGCTCACCCGGTGCTACGGGGGGCTGCGGGCCTACAACGGCGTCCTGCACCTTGCACCGACACTGCCGAAGGAGCTCCCCCACCTCGCCCTGGGCCTGCGCTACCAGGGCCACCACGGCGTCCTCCTGCGCCTCCACAGCGGAGGCGTCGGGGTCGCCGTCCCTCCGTCGGCGCTACCCCCCATCACGGTGGAGGCGAACGGCCACACGGTCTCCGTCCCGGCCGGCGGAACGGGCAGACTCCCCCCGAGGGCGGCCCCGGAATGCGGCGACGGCCCGGTGAGCTGACCTCGGCGGCCGATCCGCACTCCACGGCCGCGGCGAGCCGGGACGCCCCCGGCTACACCAGCTCCAAGCGGCGGGCGAGGTCGGAGGTGAGGATCCCGTCCGGGTCGGCGCGGGAGCGTGTCGCCTGCCATTCGGGGAGGCGGGGGTACATGGCGTGGACGTCGGTGGCGTTGGCGCGGGAGTCCTTTGCGAGGTAGATGCGGCCGCCCGCTTCGGCGACGGCGGTGTCGAAGGAGCGGAGCAGTGCGGCCAGCCCCGGGAGCCCGGCCGGGAGGTCGAGGGCGAGGGTCCAGCCCGGCATGGGGAAGGACAGCGGCGCGGGGGTCCCGTCGCCGAAGCGCTTGAGTACGGCGAGGAACGACGGCGCGCCCGCTGCCGCCAGGCGTTCCACGATGCGCCTGAGGGTGCCCTCCGCGCCGAAGGGGACCACGAACTGGTACTGGACCAGCCCGCGCGGCCCGTAGAGGCGGTTCCAGCCGCGCACGGCGTCCAGCGGGTGGAAGAACGACCCGATCCCCTGGATGCGGTCGCGGGCCCGCCGGGGCGCCCGGGCGTGGTAGGCGGCGTTGAACGCGCGCACGCTCCACCTGTTGAGCATCCCCGGCGGCACCGCAGCAGGCGCGGTCGCGAGGGTCCGGGGCGCATAGGCCAGCGGGTCGCGGCGCAGGCGCGGCGGCAGGTCGGCGGCGCGTGCATGGTGGGCGCGGGTGAGCGCGCCGCGCCCCGTGGCGGCGCCGCGGGCCATGAGGTCGATCCAGCAGACGGTGTAGCGGTAGCGGTGGTCGCTCGCGCTCATCAGCGCCAGCGCGGCGTCGAGGTCGGGCGTCCGGTCGGTGTCGACCCGGACGGCGGCGGTCTCGACCGGGATCACGTCGAGCGTGGCCTCGGTGACCACCCCGGTCAGGCCCATGCCGCCCACGGTGGCCCAGAAGAGTTCGGGGTCGCGGCCGGGGCCGAGGACGTGCTCGGTGCCATCGGGGGTGACCAGCCGCAGGGAGCGGACGTGTGCGCCGATCGAGGAGTCCGCGTGGTGGTTCTTGCCGTGGATGTCGGCCGCGATCGCGCCCCCGACCGTGACGTGCCGGGTCCCCGGTGTGACCGGGACGAAGCGGCCGCGGGGCAGCAGGTGGGCCATCAGATCGGAGAGGGCGGTGCCCGCCGACGCAGTGACGGTGCCCGCCGCGCGGTCGAGCCGGATGCCGGGCGCGAGGCCGGTGCAGTCGAGCACCAGGCCCCCCGCGCACTGGGCGGCGTCGCCGTAGGAGCGCCCCAGGCCGCGGGCGATGGCCCCGCGTCCAACCCCGCCGTCATCGTCGGCCCCGCGTCCCGCCCCGGTGCCGGCCGCGGCCGCCTCGCGCAGCAGGCGGCCCGCTTCCGCGGCGGTGCGCGGGCGCACGACCCTGGCGGCGGTGGGTGCCGTCCGGCCCCACCCGGTGAGCAGGCGGTGTCCGCCCTTCTCAGCCGGTCGGTCCTCCACCGGTCCCCCTTTCCCGTCCGGTTCCCTTCCCCCGCCGATCTCACCCGAGGTGGGCGCCGAGGCCGACCAGGATGAGCAGGGACAGCACGCCCAGCTGGAGCCCGCGGTCGCGCAGGGCGATCTCCTCCGGCTCCTCGCCGATGCCCCGGTCGACCAGCATGTGGTAGCGGAGCACGCAGGCGATGAACGGCACGATGCTCGCCGCGCGGAACGGCAGCGGGTCGCCCGTGCCGCTCCCGTCCAGCGCCCAGAGGCAGAAGGTGACGATGAGCGCGCCCGACACCATCGTCCGCACCTGCGTGAGGTAGCTGACCGTGTAGCGGGCGAGCGTGGCGCGGGTGCGGGTGCCGGCCGGTCCGCGCAGTTCGGCCTCGCGCTTGCCGGTGACCACGAGCAGCGCCGCCAGCGAGACGACGATCAGGAACCAGCTGGTCACCGGTACCCCGATGGCCACCGCCCCGGCCAGTGCGCGCAGCACGTGGCACCCCGCCACCGCGATGATGTCGCAGACCGTGACCGACTTCAGCACGGCGGTGTAGGCGCCGGTCAGCACCAGGTACGCGGTGAGCACCGCGAGCACGGGACGGCCCCCCGCGGCAATGGCCGCCGCCAGCGCAGCGGCGATCAGGAGCACGCCCGCCGCGGCCGCCCACCCGACCGGCAGCGCGCCCGCGGCCACCGGCCGGTGGCGCTTGCGCTCGTGTTCCCGGTCGCGGTCGACGTCGCGCACGTCGTTGAGCAGGTAGGTGCCGCTCGCGGCGATGCAGAAGACGACGAACACCGCGGCGGTGCGGCCCAGCGCGTCGGGGTCGCCGAGCTGGCCCGCGGCGCCCGGGGCGGCGAAGACCAGCAGGTTCTTCAGCCACTGCTTGGGCCGGGAGGCCCTCAGCAGGGCGCGGGCCCGCCCCGTCACCGTCCACGGCGGGGCCGCGGGCGGTGACGGCGCCTCCGGACCGGCCGGAGGTAACGGACCGGGGGGCGGGTCGGACGGGCGGGCCATGCGCCGGCCCGGCCTCAGTGCCGCTGTGCGGCCGCCGACCGGGCGGAGACCAGCAGCAGCGCGCCGATCGCGAGCAGGACCGGCCCGGTGATCACCAGCACGAGGGGGATCGTGGTGCGCAGCAGCGGCAGCACGGTCAGCCCCTGCTGGACGCCCTCGATGTTCTGCTCGATGGTGTCGTCGGTGAACCGCATCTCGCCGTCGAAGAGCACCAGGCGCTCCTCGCCGTCGACGAACGCGCCGCGGTGCTGGTCCTCGATCAGGTCGATGGGCGCGCCGGTGTTGGGCTCGATCCAGTAGGTGCGGGTGACGCTGAAGACCTCGTCGGCGGTGACGTCGCCGTCGCCCTCCATCCCCAGCAGCGATCTGGGCAGGGTGCGCTCGTTGATCTTGGTGGGCTCGACCACCTGCTCGAACCGGTAGGTCTCGATCCCCTCGACCGTCTCCACGCCCTCGAAGGTGATGGGCAGGGTCTGGCGTGTGGGGACGTCGAACAGCTCGTAGTCGCGCTGCTCGGTGAGGAACGGGAACTTGAACGCCTGCCCGCTCTGCGTCACCGGCTCGTCGTTAACGGAGGCGTCGCAGCAGTCGACCGCCTCGCCGCTGACGCGGTCGTGTCCGGCCCGGCGGGTGGTGGACAGGATGGCGAAGTCCCGGTCGACGTCCTTCACCCAGGTGAACTGGTCCCAGACCACGACGTCCTCGTCGCTGGCGGCGACGTCCGCCCGCACGGTCGTGTAGGCCTCGACCGTGGCGCCGTCGACCTGCTCGACGTCCTGCGCGCTGAAGTAGGTGACGTCCTCCCCCCGGTTGGTGGTCTCGTTGTACTGGTCCATGGGGGTTTTCATCACGGCGGCGGCCATCCAGAATCGCAACAGGGGTGCGAGGACCACACTGAAGACCCCCAGGGCGATGCAGACGACTGCAACGGTACGGCGCATGAGGAGACCTCCAGGGGAAGGATCCGGATCTGGAACTCGGTTCATTTTGAGGTAGAGTACTTCCCCGCGGCGGCCAACGTCACCAGGGCGAGTCCGAATTTTTATAACAGGTTCTAGTATGACGCGAACCCCACTCCCGGCCGCCCGTCCTCCCCGCGCGGGCCGCCCGCCCGAACCCCCGGGAGACCCCCTGTGACCTCGCCTTTCACCGCGCAGCAGGGCACCCCCGATCCGGCTTCCCTGCCCCGGGTGCGCGGGCACATCGACGGGCTCGACGGTATCCGGGCGATCGCCGCGCTCATGGTCCTGGTATTCCACGTCGCGATCGAGACCGGGGCGGCCCTGGCCCCCGGGGTGACCGGTGCGCTGCTGTCGAGCGGCGAACTCGGGGTGCCGCTGTTCTTCGCCCTCTCGGGGCTGCTGCTCTACCGGCCGTGGGCGCGCGCGGCGCTCGACGGCACGCCCGGCCCGGCGGTCCGCCCCTACCTGTGGCGCCGGGGCCTGCGCGTGCTGCCCGCCTACTGGATCGTCGCCGTGACCGCGCTGCTGCTGTGGTCACGCGAGCACCTCGACTCGGTGCGCACGTGGGTCGAGGTGCTCACCCTGACCTTCACCTACAACCGCGACCCCTGGTGGGCCGGCACCGGCCCCTACGGCCTGGGCCAGATGTGGAGCCTGTGCGTGGAGGTGTCCTTCTACCTCCTGCTGCCGCTGTTCGCGCTGGTACTCACCCGGCTGGCCGCGCGCGGCGGCGACGACGCCGGCGCCCGCGCCCGCCTGCTCCTGTCCGGCCTGGCGGCGCTGAGCGTCCTCGGCGCGCTCGCCCTGATCCCGCAGTTCTACCCGGAGCCGCGCGTCTACCTGCACGCCTGGCTGCCGCGCACACTGGGCATGTTCGCGGTGGGCATGGCGCTGGCGGTGGTGTCGGAATGGGCCTGGCGCGAGCCCGGCCCCGACGGCCCGGCGCGGCGGCTGTGCCGGACCCTTTCCCAGGCGCCCGGCCTGAGCTGGACGCTGGCGGGCATCACCTACCTCCTGGCGTCGACCCCGGCGGCGGGGCCGCGGTTCGTGGGGGTCGACGGCGTGTGGATCTCCCTGTTCAACCTGCTCACGTCGATGGCGTTCGCGTTCTTCGTCATCGCCCCCGTGGCGCTGATGCCGGCCCGCTCCCCCGCGACCGGACCGGAGGCGGCGTCCCCACGGCGCGCGCCGGGGCCGGAGGCGCTGCTCGGGCACCCCGTGACGCGCTTCCTGGGCCGGATCTCCTATGGGATCTTCCTGTGGCAGTTCGTGGTCCTCTACCTGTGGCGCGACTTCACCGGCCAGGAGATCTTCACCGGGTCGTTCTGGCTGGACCTGGTCCCGGTGGCCGCCGGCACCGTCCTGCTGGCGACGGCCACCCACCGGTGGGTCGAGCGGCCGATGCAGCGGCTCGCCCGCGGAAGGCGCCTTTCCCGCCGGGCGGGCTGAGGCCCGGCCCGGGCCTACCGGGGAACGGGATTGGGGATGTCCTCCCCGTCCTCCGCCGGCTCCTCCTCCCCCGGCCCCTCCTCCGCGGATCCGTCCCCCTCCTGAGGCTCCTCGGCCCACGGGTCCCCTTCGGTCACGGGCTCCAGCTCGCCGAAGGTGACCCACCGCAGGCACAGCGCCTCCGGGTCGGTGGTGACCATCAGCTGGTTCCCGGCCCCGGCGAGCGGCACGTACCAGACCCCGCCATCGGGGGCAGCGGGCAGCCGCGTGCTCTCCGCCGCGTCGCCCACGAACGCGTGCAGCTCGGTCTCCGTCTCGGACGAATAGGCGATCCCGAGAACGAGCGTCGGCCCGCCCAGCGACTCCACCGGCCACACGGCCTGGCCGCCGAAGTCCGCGGTGGCGATGCACTCCTCGTCCTCCGCCGGGCCGAAGAACGCGCTGCTCTCGGCCGGGCCCCCGGGGACCAGGTACCCGGCGTCGTTGAAGACGAGCGCCGATCCGGCCGGCTCGGGATCGCGGATGCGCTCGGCCACGCCCTCCTCGGCGAGCGGGCTCAGGACCTGGGAGCTGAGCCGGCGGGTGCCGTTCCACGGCAGCACGATGTCCTCAGGTACCGGCCGCGGGTAGACCCCGGCCTCGGGCGGGACCTCGCTCAGCGACCCGCGGACGGTGTCGAGGTACCAGCGCACGCGGCCGCCGCTGAGGGTGTCGGCGAAGGTGTAGGTGGACGCGCCGCCCACCAGCGCGAACGCGGTCGTCGCCGCAACGGCGGCGGTGCGCGCCGCGCGCGTGCGCGCGGCCCCCGGCGGCCACGCCCGGCGGTACGCCCCCTCCTCACCGCGCACCGGGAGGAAGGCGAAGGCCAGGCAGACGGCGAAGACCAGCGCCGCATCGGCCACATAGCGGGGGTCGTAGCCGATGACGTCCTGGTAGCGGCCCCGCGCGAGGAGGGTGGGCACGATGTCGACCACCACGAGGTGGCCGGCCAGGATCGCCCACGCCCGCCACGACCTGCGCCGCACCGCCAGGCTGACGATCACCGCGACACCGATCGCCGACCACGCGGCGACCACCACCTCGGCCGATGGGTTGAGCAGCCCTCCGGCGGGGGTCACCGGCCCCCACTCGACCGGCCCGCCGGCCGCGCCCGCTGGGAAGGTCTCGCCGAGCAGCCGCTGGGCCATCGACAGCGCGGTGTCGCCGCGCGGCGCCCCGGCGCCCTCGCCGCCGGAGGTGTCCTGGCGGGAGAGGTAGAGCAGCCCGTGGCCCACGGACAGCAGGGCCATCCCGGTCCAGAAGGGCATGTCGCGGTCGAGCGTGCGCCACAGCACCCCGGGCAGGCGCCCCCGGACCAGGAACGCGGCCGCGAACACGAACAGCAGCGGGGGCAGGAACATCGCCTTGACCGAGAAGGCCATCCCGAACACGACCGCGCCCGCCGCCTGCCAGCCGAAGCGCGCCTCGCCGGTGCGCAGGTACCGGGCCGTCCACAGCAGCGCCAGGGCGATGGCGAGCTGGAAGGGCACCGCGTTGAGCGCGGCCGACCACCAGGCCAGGACCGGGATCGTCAGCGGGGCGAAGACATAGACCACCAGCGGCGCCAGGATCGCCCAGCGGCGGCCGAACACCACCCACAGCAGGCGGAAGACCGCGGCCGACGCCCCGGCCTGGCAGGCCAGCATCACCCCGGCGGTGAGCGTCCAGTCGTAGGGCGCGATGGCGGTCTGGACGTAGGCGAGCAGCTTCGCCCCGGGCATCAGGTGGCCCTTGTGCAGCTCGGTCAGGTACTCCACGGTGAGGTCGGAGGCCGCTGCGTCGGCGACGAAGAGGAAGTCGTCCTCGATGAAGTAGGCCGAGCGCAGCACCACCACCTTGACCGCCAGCGAGGCGAGGATGAGCGCGGACCCCAGCATCACCACGGGGTCGCGCACGCCCCGGGACACCGCGGCGGCGAGCGCCCCGGCCGGCGCGGCGGTCGTGTCAGCGGTCGTATCGGGGGCCGTGCCATCGGGCTCCACCGGCTCCCCGGCCGTGGCGGCCGGTGCGGGGTCGGCCGGCAGCGGTTCCCGCGCGGGCCGCGCGCCGTCGGGATCGGACATGGCGCTCACTTCCCAGCCGTGGCCGCGGACCGGTTGACGCCGCCGCATGAGGGGGTGTCACAATACAACACGTTCCACATTATTCGGCGATGGTCCGCGCAGTTCCATGGCAGTGGGGCATCCTGAACGAGAACCGGGTCCACACCGGTCGCCAGCGCCGCCGGGAGGAGCGCCGTGAGCCTCGACGAAGTGCGCGACGACTGGACCCGGCTGGGCTCGGCCGCCCCCCTGTGGGCGGTCTGCGTCGACCCCGCCAAGCGCACGGGCGGCTGGGACGACGACGAGTTCCTGGCCTCCGGCGCCGCCGAGGTCGACTCCGCCATGGCGCGCCTGGCCGAGCTGGGGATCCGCCCCGCCGGAGACCACGCCCTGGACTTCGGCTGCGGCGCCGGGCGCCTGTCCAACGCGCTCGCCGGGCATTTCGGCCGGGTGACGGGCGTGGACATCTCCGCCCCGATGCTCGCCGAGGCGCGCCGGCTCGACCGCAGCGGGGGGCGGGTGGCGTTCCGACTCAACGAGGCCCCCGACCTCGCCGCGTTCGCCGACGACTCCTTCGACCTCGTCTACACCGACCTCGTCCTCCAGCACCTGCCCCCGCCCTTGGCGGCCGGGTACCTCGCGGAGTTCGCACGGGTGGTGCGGCCCGGCGGGGCCATGGTGATCGGGGTGCCCGCGCGCGAGCGGCGCACCTTCAAGGGCCTGGTGTTCCGCTTCGCCCCGTGGCCGCTGATCCGGGTGGCCCAGCGGGCCGTGCTCGGCTATCCGGCGCCCATGCGCATGCACACGCTGCCGCCCGGCCGCCTCGCCGCCCTGCTGCGCCCGCTGGGGGCGCGCATCGCCGCCTCCGACCCCTACTGGGGCGGCGACCACTGGGACCACCTGCGGCATTACGTCGCCGTCGACGGACAGGCCGCCCCGTGAGCGCCCCGGCCACCGCCTCCGAGGCCCCGTTCCGCGCGACCCTGCGCCGGTCCGTCGCGCTGTTCTCGGCGTTCCGCAAGGAGCAGACCGACCCCGACCACTTCTACGGCACGCTCGCCCGCGACACCGTCGCCCAGCTGCGCACCTACGCCGACCTCGACGGTGCGGTCGTGGTCGACATCGGGGGCGGGCCCGGCTACTTCGCCGACGCCCTGCGGGCGGCGGGCGCCCGCTGCGTGTGCGTCGACGCCGACACCGCCGAGCTGCGGCTGCGCGGCGGCGACCTGCCCGACACCGCGGTCCTCGGCAGTGCGCTGGACATGCCGATGCGCACGGGGTCGGTCGACGTCTGCTTCTCCTCCAACGTGCTGGAGCACGTGCCCGACCCGCCGCGGATGGCCGAGGAGATGGTGCGGGTGACCCGCCCCGGGGGGACGGTCTACCTCTCCTACACGCTGTGGCTGTCACCGTGGGGCGGCCACGAGACCTCGCCGTGGCACTACCTGGGCGGCCGCTACGCCGCCGAGCGCTTCACCCGCCGCACGGGCCGCCGGCCCAAGAACGACTTCGGCCGCACGATGTTCGCGGTATCGGCGGCGCAGATGCTCGCCTGGGCCCGCAGCCGCGACGACGTCGACGTGGTCGACCTCCTGCCGCGCTACCTCCCGCGCTGGCTCAAGCCGGTGATCCACGTCCCGCTCCTGCGCGAGATCGTCACCTGGAACCTCCTCCTGGTCCTCCGCAAGCGCTGACCGGCGCGCCGGACGCGGCCGGTCACTCGTAGACCGTCGCGGCCGCAAGGGCGCGGGCGAAGAGGGTCCAGTCGGCGTCTTCGGGCAGCTCGCGGCCGGTATTGGCGTACCAGCCCGGAGCGCTCCTGAGCCAGGCCGCCAGGGAGTCGAGGTACCGGTCGAGGGTCGTGTTCTCCCATTCCTCACCCCGCTCCCGGAACTCCGCACCGAGCCGGGCGATGAAGGCGGCGAGCTCTTCGCGGCCGGTGACGTCCGATGCGCCGGACGCGGGGGAAGAGGGGAAGGGCATGGGCGAGATGCTACCGGCGCGGGTCCGGCTCCACCGGTCCGGTGGCCGGGGTGGGGACCGGCCCGGGCTCCTCCCGGTCGCCGGGACCGGTGGGTGCGGGCCGGCGACGGGCCCGCGCGGCCGCCATCGCCCCGGCCGCCAGCAGGAGGGCGCCGAGGGCGCCCAGCGCGGCAGGGGCCCAGGTACGCACGGACAGGAAGGTGAGGCGGATGGCGCGGGCGTCGGCGACGAACGCGCTCACCTGGTCGTCGGGCATGGCCAGCGACGCGTCCAAGAGCGTCCGCTCGCCCGTCCCGGTCTCGGCGCGCAGGGTCTCCACCCGCTCCTCCTCGGCGTTGACGAGGCGCCCGCTGACCGGCTCGATCCAGTAGGTGCGGTGTACCGCCACCCACCGGGTGGCGGTGACGGTCCCGGCGCGGTCGAGGCCGAGGGTGCGGGCCGGGACCGACCGTGCGGACTCCGGGACCTGGGTGGGCTCCACCGTCTGCTCGTAGCGGCGCGTGGCGAGCCCGGCGACCTGCTCGGTGCCGGTGAACTCCATGAGCGGGGCGGCGCGGATGTCGGCGTCGTAGAACGGGTAGGCGTCGCGGCTGCCGCCCGCGGGCCAGTACAGGACCAGGCCGGCCTGGCGGACCGCGCGGTCGCCGTCCACGTGCTCGCCGCAGCAGTTCACGGCGGTGCCGGTGGAGCGGTGCACCACGACCCGGCGGTCCATGTGGCCGATCATGGTGTCGCCCGCGGTGTCGACCGTGACGTCCCAGGTGCTCCAGTCGGGGTTGCCCGGGCTGACCGAGCCGTGCACCTCGGTCCGCTGCACGACCTCGGTGTCCTCGACGGTCTCCCACGTGCTGGTGTCGAGGTAGGAGGCTGCGGGGTCGGCCAAGCGCACATCGGTGGAGACGACCGCGGGCAGCACCTCGATCCGGTCGGCCACGTGGAAGCGCAGCAGCAGCGCCAGCGTGATCGCGAACGCCGCCGCCGCGAACAGCAGCGGCGCCGCATTGGCGCGCACGGCCCGTTGCGCGGCCTCGCGCCCGGCGGACCGGCGCCCCGCCCTGCCCGGGGCGGGCGGGCCGGGCACTGCGTCATCGGGCGGCCCTGGCGCGGTGCCGCCGGACGGGTCCGTGACTTCGTGGTGGGCGCGCATCAGGCGTTGACCTCCTGTGCGCTGCCGTGCCGGTCATCCGTTGCGGGACGGTCTTCGTCCCGGGGGCCGCGGGCTTCGCCGGGCGGCGGGGCGTCCGGACCCTCGGCCGGCTCCGCCGGGGCGGCGGGCTCACCCAGGGCGATCGCGAGCCGCACCAGCGCCGGGAGGCAGCACAGCTGCGCCACCGCGCCGCGCAGCGGGTCGCCGAGCAGTTCGCTGATGTCGTGGAACGGCAGGTAGAGGGTCAGGTAGGTGCCCACCGCAAGGGAGATCCCGGCGCAGCAGAGCGAGGCGACGACGATGAAGGGCCCGGTGAGCAGGCGCAGCAGGCGCCCGCCCGACGCCGGGCGCTGCGGTTTGGCGTGCCGCAGCCGCTCGGACGGCGCCCGGCCGAGCCACCACGCCACGAGCAGCGCCGCCACCGCCGCGGCGGCGCCGACCGCCCCGGCCACCCACACCCCATAGACGAGCGCGAGGGGGACGAGCAGGCGGCGCCGGATCCCGGCCGGGCCGACGGAGGGCGACCACACGGCTCCCGCGCCCCCGGAGTCCGGAGGCGTGGGGGATCCGGAGGCGCTCCGGTCCCCGTTGGCCGTGGCGTTGCGGCCCGCGCCCGCGGGGCGGCCGCTCCGGTCGGTGAGCAGCATCGGGGCGCGGGCCGGGAGCCGGCGGCGGAGGCGGCGCCGGGGGGTCCCGCCGCCGCGGGGGCGGCGGACCGCCGCGGCGACGGCGACCAGCGCCAGTGCCGCGCCCACCCCCAGCGCCAGGTGGTAGGGGCCGTCCGGGGTGTAGGTGAGGGTGACCGTCCCCGCCGTTCCGGCCGGGAGCCGCCACGCCTGCTTCCAGCCGTCGAGCCGCACCGGCTCCAGTGGGGCGTCGACCCCCTCGGCCTCGGCCCGCCAGCCGTCGTTGAAGTTCTCGTTGACGACGAGGTAGGAGTCCTCCTCCACCGCCACGTCGAAGCGGCGCTCGCCGTCGCCCCACGCCGACATCGCGGCCACGGGCGCGGTCTCGACCTCGTCGCGCGCGGCCGCGCCCGCCTCGGCCACCAGCGCGGACCGCACCTGGTAGCGGTTGCCGGGCTCGACGGCCACGCGGTTGCCGCCGTCCACGATGCCGGTGTCTCCGCAGCTCTCATAGCGCAGCGCCCGGCCGGCGAGGACGTCCTCCAGGGTGCCCGAGACGATGCGGGTCTCCACCCGCTCGCCGTTGACCCGCAGCACGGGCCCCAGCCCGCAGGCCGTCGTCGCGTCGCCGCCCTCGACGGGCTCCAGCGGGTCCACGCCGGGCAGCCGGATGCCGCTGATCTCCAGCGGCTGGTCCTCGGGCCGCTCGAAGGTGAGGGTGAGCTCGTCGGTGGTGAAGGGCGCGAACCCCACCCAGCCGCTGCCGTCGAGCCAGCCTTCGCGGACCGTCCCCGCGGTCTCGGCGATGACCTTGACCGGCCGCAGGACGCTGTCGGCGCGGGGGAAGTCCACCCGCAGGCCGTCGATCTCGGTGGCCCGGCCCAGGTCGACGTCGAGCGAGGGCGCGTCTTCGCCGGGGTCGGGGTACCAGACGGTGGCGCGGTCGTCGTCGAAGGCGTTGCGCCCCATGGCGGCCGGGTGCTGCACCGAGGCCGACGACGAACTCACCTGCGGGTACCCGGTCGCCCGGTTGGCGGCGTTCTCGGCGTCCACGGGATCGGCGATGACCGCCTCGCCGCTGATCACGTGCCCGCCGGCCCCGGCGCCGGCGCCCATCCGGAAGGAGCGGTCGAAGGTGTAGGCGTCCTCGCCCTGGACCGCGAGATCGGGGTTGCACACCCACACCTGGGAGCCCTCCATGCACCCGGGGACCGACCCGGTCGACCCCGTCAGCAGCACGGTCCGCGCACCGGGCACCCCCGGCACGTCCAGGGTGCGCGCCGGGTCGAGCCCTGGCAGGGTGAGGCCGGTGATGCCCACCCGCGTGCCGAACCGGTACTCGGGCTCCCAGGCCAGTTCGTCCACGCGGATGCGCAGGGAGGAGGTGGTGCCCTGGGGGGCGGTGAACTCCTGGGGCTCGCCGGTGGCCGCGACCGCGGCGGTGGCGGAGGCGTCGTCGGTGATGATGCTGATCCGCGCGGGCGGCGGCTCCCCGGGGATCTGCTCGAAGGCGATGGCCAGGTCGCCGACCTCGCGCGGCTCGGCGAACTCCACCTCCAGCCACTGGCCGATGGCGCCGGCGAACCCGCTGGAGCGCCAGGAGGTGTCGGCGGTGGCGTCGAGCGCCGCGAAGGGCATCCGGCCGGGGTCGCGGGTTCCGGCCGCCGCGTTCGCCCCGGCCTCGGAGGAGGACGCGGTGACCGAGGCGATGCCCTCGTCCACGGCCACGGAGGTGTAGTCCGCCCAGGCGGGGTCCATGATGTCGGGGGCGGGGGCGCCGCGCTCGGGCTCCTCGTCGGCGGTGAAGGTGTTGCTGACGTTGCGGCGCACGTCGGGGTAGACGATCTCGCGCCGCCGTGAGGTGTCGGTAGTGACCGTGTTCTCGGGCGCGATGTCGTCGGCGCCCGGGTCGTCGCCGATGACGACCGGCCGGTCGTCATCGAGCATCCCCTGCTCGGCCAGGCCGAGCAGGGCTTCGGGGCCGCCGGTCACCCGCAGGGCGCCCTCGGCCGGGACGGTGCCCACGGTGGGGGCGGCGCCTTCGACCTCGTAGACCTCCAGCGCCCGGTAGGGCTGGTCGTACCAGTCGGCGGCCCGCTGGACGTCGAGCGACCCGACGTGGGGGCCGAAGGAGGCCCGGAGGGTGACGCCGGGGGAATCGGCGAGCGCCTGGTGCACGCGCGCCGGCCAGCCGCCGTTGTTGCCGCTGCGCTGGAGGTCGTTGCGCACGAGGAGGTGGGTGACGCCCATGCGGGCCAGCGTGGCGGTCAGCCCCTCCGACCCGCGCCCGGAGGAGATCCGCTGGTCGACCTCCTGGGTCAGCCGCGACGCCCCGGCCGACCCCCAGGGGATGATCTGCTGGTTGGTCCAGGCGGCGTCGAGCAGGGGCTGCATCGGCTCGTCCATGGGGCGGCCCCACTCGTACTCGCCGCGCGCCGAGCCCGGGACCGCCATCGTCATGCCGTCGCGCGCCCGGGCGTCGAGCCAGTCGGCGGCCTCGTACCAGTAGCCGGGGATGCGCTCGAAGCCGCCGGGCGTGGCGATGCCCACCGTGGCCAGCGGGGTCAGCGTCGCCAGGAAGGCCAGGGCGCCCGTTGCGGCGGCGACCCGATGCACCGTTTGCGGCTGCGGGACGGGCCACCGGGCGGGCGGGGGCGGCTGCGGGCCCGCGGCGCGCCGGTCGGCCGCGCGCAGGGCGAGCACGACCGGCAGGTGGGCCAGGCCGAGGACGACGGGCAGGCGGATCAGCGCGTCGAACTTGTGGATGTTGCGGAACGGGCTGAGGAGGCCGTCGAACATCTCCCGCATGGCCGGGGCGAACGGGCCGGCCGCGGCGTCGGCCCCCGTGTAGCCGGCGGTGATGATCGCGGTCCCGGTGAGCAGGCAGACGGTGAGGAAGAGGCGCTCGGGGGTGCGCCGGTCGATGAGGGCGGCCATGCCCATCCCGGCGACCAGGGCGGTGACCGCGATCAGCCACGGCTCGGTCGACAGCTCCGCGCCCGACGGCAGCGCCGCCTGCCCCTGCGCGGGGAGGTAGCCCATCCAGTTGGAGGCGCCGCGCAGTGCGTTGGCCAGGGACGCGACGCCGGTGGTGGTGGCCGCGTCCTCGGTGAAGGGCATGAAGGAGTAGACGTAGCGGCCCATGAGCAGCAGCGGGGCCAGCCACCAGAAGGAGACCAGGAACAGCGCCGTGAGCCACCAGAGCAGCAGCCGCCGGGTGCGCGGGCCGCGGGAGCGGGTCAGCAGGTAGATGAGCGGGACGACGAGGACCGCGAGTTCCGAGGCCGCGTTGGTGCCGCCGCAGCAGAGGAACGCCACCCCCGAGAGCATCGCCATGCGCAGCGGGCTGCGGCCCCGGCGGGCGCCCAGGACCAGCGGCAGCAGGATCCACGGCAGCAGCATCATGGGCTGGAGCTCGGCGGAGTTGTAGGAGATCAGCGTGAGCACGCGGGGCGCGAGGGCGTAGGCCGCGCCGGCGACGATCCGCGTGTGCAGGGTGCCGATCCCCAGGGCCTCGGCGAGCTTGACGGTGCCCAGGAAGGCGGCGCAGAGCAGCACCGCCATCCACGCCCGCTGTACCAGCCACGGGGGCATGTCCAGGGCGATGAGCGCCGCGTGGAAGGGGCCGTTGGGGAAGAAGTAGCCGTAGGCCTGGTTCTGCACCTGCCCGAAGTAGGCGGGGTCCCACAGGTGCAGCGCCCGCTCCAGGAACCCGAAGGGGTTGACGGCCAGGTCGATCTTGGTGTCGCCGACGATCATCGGGGGGTCGAGGCTGAGCGCCGCGGCGGTGAGCAGCATGCACACCGCCGCGAGCTTGAGCCGCCGCAGCATCCCCGGGTCGGGGCCGCCGGCGGGCGGGGCGCCGGGGGGATGCGGCGACGGGGGGCCGTGTGCGGGCGCCGGGTCGTCGGGCGGCGCGTCGGCGGCGGGCCGGTCGTGCAGCGGGGGTGCGGCGTGGTGGCCGGGGCCCGGGGGCGGTGTGTCGTCGTCGGCGGGGGGGCGCCGC
>NZ_JBHSBH010000003.1:459716-476138 GCF_042650565.1 Nocardiopsis sediminis | reverse complement strand
GGGGCCCCCCGCCGGCCGGGGCGCAGGGTCACGTGCCGTCCCCGGAGGGGCCGGACCCGCTGCCGGGCGTCCCCTCCCTCGCGGCGGGCCGGAGGGACGCCGGTCCCTTCATCGCCATCACTGGTCCCTTGTCCGTCGCTCGGCCTGCGCCCGTCGCCGGGGCGGCCCGGGTCGGCGCCTCTTGCGGCCCGCCGGCTCCGGGGGCGGCGGGCGGGCGGTGGCCGGTGCGGCCCGCGGCGATCAGGCGGGTCATGTCGGCGCCGCTGCGCTCCCAGGTGAAGCGGGCCGCCCACGCGCGGCAGGCCCGCCGGATCTCGGCGGCGCGCGCGGGGTCGGCGAGTTCGGCCAGGGCCGCGGCGACGACCTCGCTGAGGTCCTCGCCCTCGCGCACCAGCCATCCGGTCCGCCCGTGCTGCACGGAGTCGCGGAGGCCGTCGACATCATAGGCGACCGTGGGCACGCCCAGCCCGGCCGCCTCGATGACGGTGAGCCCCCAGCCCTCGAACTCCGAGGCGGTGACGTGCAGGAGGGCCCCGGCGAGGACGGCGTTCTTGTCCTCTTCGGCGAGGAAGCCGTGCAGGCGCACGTGGTCGTGGAGCTTTCCGCGGCGGATCCGGTCGGTCAGCGGGCCGGCCTCGGGGCCCCTGCCCACGATGTGCACGCGCAGGCCGGGGTGGGTGTCGCGCAGGTCGGCGGCGAGGTCCACGATCCGGGCGACGCGCTTCTGCACCACCAGCCGGCCCAGGCTGACGATGGCCGGGGAGCCCATATCGGTCGCGGAGGGACACGGGCCCGGCGGGAGCGGCTGGTGGGGCGGGGCGCCGTTGTGGATGACGGTGATCGGCGCGCGCCAGCGCAGCTTGTCGCGCATGGCGCGGCGCGAGGACTCCGAGACGGTGACGGTGGTGCAGGAGCGGTAGACGCGGCTGGCGACCCGGCTCTCGATGAACCGGCCGACCCAGGCCAGGGGGCGCCGGAAGTAGGCGTTGAACTGGAGGTCGTGGACGTGGTGCACGACGCTGATGACGCGGGTGCGGCGGGGCAGGAGCAGGCGGGAGAAGAACGGGATGCCGTTCATGCAGTCCAGCACCGCGTGGAACTCGCGCCGCCACAGCGGGAGCCAGAGCACGACGCGCGGGTAGACCGTGAACTTGCCGCCCATGCGGCGGACGACGATGCCCTCGCGGGTCTCCACCCGCGCCTGGCCGCGCTCGCGGCTGGTGAGGAAGGTGACGGTGGCGCCGCGCCCGGCCAGGTGCCGGCTCATCCGCCAGGCGTACTCCTCGGCGCCGCCGGCGGCGGCCTGCCAGGGGTCACGCCAGTTGATCACCAGGATCCGCGTGCCGTCGAGCCGCGGTCCGGGGTCGGCGGCCGGCTCCGTGCCGGCGGGCTCGGGTACCGCGGGGGCGGGCAGGGCCGATCGGGCGGCGGGGACGGCGCCCGTTCCGGTGCGGGGCGGCGGGGCGAGGCGGGCCACCGGATCGGGGGCCATGGTGACCGGCGGCCCGTAGGACGGGTCCTGGAAGAGGGGTGTCTGCCGGAAAAGCACATGCTCTCCTGTTCCGCCCACCGCCCCGGCCGACGCGCTCTCACCCCCGGACGGGGGGTGCGCTTCCGGCCTGCGGGCCGTGGCCGGTCGACCTGATGGGCGGCAACGGACCCGGAGCCGGGTGCCCGCGGACGCGCGTGCGCCCGGCGCGGGGACCGCACGACGGCGTGGCGGCCGCGCGGGGTTCCGGGCCGGCCGCTCCGAGCGGCCGGTCGCGTGGTCGCGCCGGGCCGGGCGGCGCGTGCCCGGGTCCGGGGGTCCCGGGACGGCGCCTAGCGGTCGCCGTAGTTGTAGAGCGACTCGTTGACCGGTTCGGCCGTGGTCGACGCATTCGTGACGACGGTGGTGCCCACCAGGGCCAGCCCGCCCGCCAGAGCCGCACCGATCACCGAGGCGGCGATGACCTTGATCATGTGGAGCCCTCCTTCCGCGATTCCACCCCGGCACAGGCGGCCGGACGCATGGAGATGAGACTAGAACCTGATGCAGCGATTGACCAGAAGATTGCCCCAACTGTAATTGACCAGCCGGTAACTTCCAACCCCGTCAGCCGCGCGTCCACCGCTTCCACATGCTCATCCGGCAGTTCGAAGAGGGCGAGGCGGGGGCCGTCATGCACCGGGGAAGCGCCGGGGACGTGGGACGAGAACACGTTCTCGCCAAGGAGGTGCCGGGTGACCGGGTCGGGGGGCGTTGCGGCGTCCGCGCCGCGGAACGCCTCGCGCTCGACGAGGACGTAGCGGATCCCGGCCGCCCCCAGGCGTTCGAGGCCGCCGGATGCGGGCCGGCCGTCGGCCGCCGCCCGCTCCACCGTTCGGGCGAGCGGGTCCTCGCCCTCGATGACGCGCAGCTCGCCGCCGTCGCCGACCCGGAGGTCATCGTTCCAGACCACGCGCCGGTCGAACAGCTTCACCGCGGGATCGAGTACAACGACGGTACGCCCATCGCCCGCCCAGTCAAGTCCCCGGTAGGCGCTCCACGGCAGCACGAGCACCGCTCCGGGCCGTTCATCGGCGGCGACGATGCGCTGCGCGGCGGCCCACTCCGCGGGCATCTCGACCGGGACCAGCCGCCCGGCGGCCCCCCACGCCAGACCGGGCAGCGCCACGACAGGGGCCAGGGCCAGCGCCGCCGCGATGGCCGCTGCCGCCCGGACCGGGCCACCCGGTCGCGGATCGGCGCGCATCGCTTCGCGCGCCCACGCCACCGCCCCGCCGAACCCCACGGCCTGGAGCAGGGCGAGGGGTGCGACGTAGAGCTGGCCGTCACGCAGCGGGCCGAACCCCGGCCACGCCCCGATGAGCGCGCGCAGCAGGTCGCGCCCCGGTTCGGCCGTGCCCAGCAGCGCGATCGCGAAGCCGGCCGCCGCCGCGGCCGAGAGCCCGGCCGCGAACCGCACCCCACCGCGCCGGACCAGCCACACCCACCCCGCGAGAGCGGCCAGGGACAGCACCAGGCGGCAGGCGGAGCCCAATGGCGCCCCGTACCACTCGGGCACCGCCTGGGCGTTCCAGATCCCGCCCAGGGCCAGCAGCGAGGCCGCCGTACCGAACGGGCTATCCGCCCGCGCCGCGAAGGCGTCCACCGCCGCGGGATCGGTCCGCGCCCCGCTCCCCAGGGCGGGCACCAGCCACGGCAGGGCCACGACGGCCAGCGCCGCTACGACCGGCAGAGCGCGAAGTACCGAGCCGGATACGGCCGCGACTCCGGTGACGGTGCCCCGCCCCGCCCGGGTATCCCGGGGGTCACCAGGGCGATCGCCCCCGCGGCGCAGGAGCGCGGCCGGGACGGCGACCAGGGCGGACAGAACGAGCGAGGAGAACCCGCCGATGGCGGCCGGGACCAGCGCCACCACCATCCGAGCGAGGTCACGGCCGCGCGCGAGCCGGACGGCCGCGGCAACGACCCACGGCAGGCCCGCGTACCCCAGGAGGAGCGCCCACTGCCCCAGCAGCAGCCGCTCGGCGACGAACGGGTTCCACACGTAGAACACCCCGGCCGCGACCCGGGGCAGCTGCCCACCGATCGACCCGCGGCGCCGCCCGCCGGGTGGCCCGCCGGGCGATGGTCCCCGGCGTCCGGACCGCACGGGATCGGCGCCGTCGCCCGCCTCTTCCGCCGCCGGCCGCGGCGCGGGCACCAGACGGGCCGCGCCGGCCGCCCCCAGGACGAAGACCGCGAGCAGCAGCACCGCCTGCACGGCATCGGCCGGGAACAGGCGCGCCAGCAGCCCCACCACGGCGTCACTGGGAACCGCCCGGGGAAAGCCCTCCCCGGCCCCCAACGTGACCGCCGACAGCGGAGGGTCGGGCACGAACACCATGTCGTAGCGCAAAACGAGCCCGGGCCCGAGAACCGGCCCCAGCACCAGCCCTCCGGCTGCCAGCCCCACCCCCCACGGAACCAGCGGCCCCCACCGAGCCGAGGCACCCTGAGCCGGGCCGCCCGGTTCGGCGGGGCCCGGGGTGTCCGCTCCATCGGGGGGCGCCGAAGGCGGCGGGTCCGTCATTCGGGGGTCACGAATTCGACCGGGTCGGAGACGGCGCCCTCGACGTAGTCGCGGTGGGAGCGGACCGCGAACTCGTAGCCGGCCTCTCCGTCCGTTGCGATCGGCCAGCGGCGGTCGCCGTCGACCAGGCCGACGCTGACCCAGCCCTCGCCGTCCGGCGGGCCGTCCTCATCGGCGGGCTCGCACCGGCGCTCGGCAGCCGCCCCCGCCCCCGACGGGGACCCGGCCGCCCCTGCCGGCGGGTCCGGTGGCGCGCCCCTTACGCTGCTGCCGGGCGAGCAGTCCAGGGGGCGGCGCCAGATCTCGAAGTGGCCGGCCTCGGGTACCGCCGCCCACACCAGGTGTGTGCCCTCGGTGTTCACCCGCACCCATTCGGGCGCGGCGGGCGGCTCCTCGTCGGCCGCGATCCGCACGGCCTCGGAGCCCAACCCGGCGTCGCCGCCCTTGTAGGGGCGCACGATGAACTCGTAGCGCGCCCCGCTGAGCAGGTTCTCGACCCGGGCCGTCAGCTCCCCCTCGCCCGCTGCGGGGATGTCCATCGGCAGCTGCACGAGCTCGTCGGGGTCGGGGGAAAGGCGCTGCTGGAGGACCCGGTAGTGGGTAGCGCCGGGGACCGGGTCCCAGGTGAGCGTGACGGCCCCGCCGTCGTTGGCCGCCGCCACCTGCGGCCTCTCCCGCGGCCCCACCTCCACCTCCGGCAGCGGGCGCGGGTAGGGGTCCCCGAGGTCGAGCGCCGACGCCAGCGTGTCGGCGAAGGCGGCGGCGATCTTCAGCTCGCCGCGCGCGTTGGGGTGGGCGGGGTCCCAGTTGTCCTCGGCGGCGTCGTAGCCGTCGGCGGTCCGTGCCACGGCGACCGGCGATTCCTCCCCGTCGAGCTGCGCGGCGACCTCCGGGAGGGCGGCGTTGAACTGCGCGATGCGGGCGTTCATCGCCTCGTCCCCGGCGCCGCCCCGCACCGGGGTGAGTTCGCCGATCACGAACCGGATGTCCCCTTGGGCCACCCGGGCGGTGTCGACGACGTCGCGGATGCCGTTGAGCGCGTCGTCGGCCTCGCCGCCGCGCACCAGTTCGTTGGTCCCCGCCATGACCAGCAGGTAGTCGGGCCGGTATTCGGCGACCTGTTCGCCGATCGCCTCGGCGATCTCGCCGGCGGAGGCGCCCCAGATGCTGGCGTGCGCGGTGTCGAAGTCGGGGTCGGCGTAGTGGTGGTCGCCGGGGTCTCCGCTGTTGACCGCCAGCAGGTCGTCGTAGGGGCCGACGAAGTCGATGTTGAGCCCGGAGTCCTCGGTGAGGTGCTTCCACAGCCGGTAGCGCCAGGTGTAGTCGCCGGAGCTGCCCTGGCTGATGGAGTCGCCGGCGATCATGACGCGAACGGTGCCCGCGGGCGGCGGGGCCGCGCCTTCGGGGCCGGGTTCGGACGCGGAGTCGGAGCCGCCGGGCCGGAATGTCCCCGCGAACGCCTGGATGAGCAGCAGTGTCACACACATGGTGGCCAGCATGATGCCGAACAGGCCCAGCGAGGTCGGCTGCCAGCGCCGCCGCGCCGGACGCGGGGCGGCGGCACCGCCCCTCTCCGGGGTCCCCGCGGCCCCCGCGGCGGCCGCGCCGTCGGCACCCGAATCGGCGGCCGGCCGCAGCCGGCGCTCATGGCCACGCAGCGATGCCGCCGCACGCAACCGGGCCGCCGGTCCGGACGCCGAAGGCAGGGGCGGCGGAACCGGCCGGGGCTGCGGCCGGTCCGATCCGCCCGAGGGGGTCCCGGACGCGCCGGGTTCGTCGTCGGTCGACACGTCGAGGTCATGCCTCCGGGTCGCGCGGCAGTCCGAGCAGGCGCTCGGCGATGATGTTGAGCTGCACCTGGGTCGTCCCGCCGTAGATGGTCATGGATCTGCCGAACAGCATGAACCGGGCCCAGATCCCGTTGCCCGCCCGCATATCCTCGCAAACCGCGGAGCTTCCCTGGCGCTCCCAGATGGTGTCGGCCACCCGCTGGCTGAACTCCACCCCCAGCAGCTTGCGCACGCTCGATTCCGCGCCGGGCTCGATCCCCGACAGCTGCTTGAGCGTGACCCGCAGCCCCAGCAGCTCGATGGCCTGCCCCTGGGCGATCAGGCGGCCGAACTCCACCCGCGCATCGCGCGCCTCTGCACGCGCCGGGAACTGGGTGCAGAACGCCACCAGCTCCGGGACGCCCGCACCCAGCCCGGTGCCGCTGGAGAGCGCGACCCGCTCGTTGGTGAGGGTGTTGCGGGCGACCCGCCACCCCTGGCCGGGCTCGCCGACGACGCAGGCGTCGGGCACGAACACGTCGTCGAAGAACACCTCGTTGAACATGGTGTCGCCGGTCAGCTCGCGCAGCGGGCGCACCTGCACCCCGGGCGCGGCCATGTCGACCAGGAGGTAGGTGATGCCGTCGTGCTTGTCGGGCGCATCGGGGTCGGTTCGGGCCAGGCAGATGCCCCAGTGCGCGACGTGCGCCATCGAGGTCCAGATCTTCTGCCCGTTGAGCCGGTAGCCGCCCTCGGCCCGTTCGGCGCTCAGCGACAGCGAGGCCAGGTCTGAGCCGGCGCCCGGCTCGCTGAACAGCTGGCACCAGGTCAGCTCGCCCCGCAGGGTGGGGCCGAGGAAGCGCTCCTGCTGGGCTTCGCTGCCGTATCCGACGAGAGAGGGCAGCACCCACGCCCCGATGGCCAGCGAGGGGCCCTTGACCCCCGACCTGTGCAGTTCCTGCTGGATGAGCAGCTGCTCCAGCGGCCCTGCGCCGCGCCCCCAGGGCGGGGGCAGGTGCGGCGCCACCCAGCCGCCGTCGGCCATGGCGGAGAACCGCTCCTTGTCGTCGGTGAGCGCCGCCAGGGAGGCGACCCCGGCGCGGACGCGCTCGCGCAGCTCCCGGTCGCCGGCGTCGTCCAGGTCGAGTTCGATGGGGCGGCGCCGGCCGGCCAGCGCGAGGTCGGCGACGCGCACGGCGCGGTCGGCTCCCGGGCCCGCCAGGATGCGCAGGGTCGACGCGCGGCGCAGGTACCGGTGGGCGTCGTGCTCCCAGGTGAACCCGATACCGCCGTGCACCTGGATGCAGTCGCGGGCGCAGGACAGGGCGGCGTCGGGGGCGATCAGCCCGGCCGCGGCCGCGGCGAACCTGGCGTCGCCGGGGTCGGTGCCCGTTGCGGATCCGGTGCCGGGCCCCGCGCCGCCGCCGTCGTGTGCGGCGTCGGCCGCGCGGGCGGCGTCCCAGACGACGGCGCGCGCCTGCTCGACGGCGATCGCCATCCGGGCGCACATGTGCTTGACCCCCTGGAACTGGCCGATGGGGCGGCCGAACTGCTCGCGCAGCCGCGCATAGTCGGCCGCGGCGTGCAGGCACCAGGCGGCGACGCCGGTCGCCTCGGCGCCGATCAGCACCGCGGCGAGGGCGTCGACGTCCTCGCGGGTGAGGCCGGGCAGCACGGCCCCCTCGGGGAGGGGAGCGCCGGCGGCCTCGGCCCGGGCGACGGAGCGCCCGATGTCCAGGCTGGGCAGTGGCTCCACGCGCACGCCGGCGGCGTCGATGACGGCCCAGCGCTCCGCGCCCTCGTCGTCGACGGGCACGACGAGGACGTCGGCCAGGGCCCCGCCGAGAACGGGGGTGAGCGTGCCGCTGAGCGAGCGCGCGCCGTCTGCGGTGGTGGCGACGTCCAGCGGAGGGCCGAGCGCGAGCGCCGCGGTCCGCTCGCCCTCGGCGAGGTCGCGCAGGAGCGCGGCGCGGGCGCGGGCGGCCGGTCCGCCCGGCCGGTCCCCGCCGGCGGTGTGGGCGCGCTGGACGGCGGCGGAGGCCAGGACGGTGGGCAGGAAGGGGCCGGGGACCAGGCCGCGGCCCAGCTCCTCCAGCGCGACGCACAGCTCCAGGAGCCCGCCGCCCTGCCCGCCGTGCTCCTCGGGCAGGTGCAGGCCCAGCAGCCCCTGCCGCGCCAGGGCCGGCCAGAAGCCGGGCCGGACCGCGGCGGCGGCGCGCTCCGCATCGGGGTCGGTCCCGCCCTGCCCGCTGTCGCGGGGGACGGTGCGCTCGACCCAGCCGCGGACCGCCGCGGCCAGTTCGTCGTGTTCGGCTGTGAGTCCGATGGCCATCGTCCACACCTCATCCACGTCGTCGCGATGACCATCAGACTAGAACGTGTTATATAAGGTCGGTCAACCGAAAACCGGTGCGCCGACGCACCCCCGCCCGCGCACGCCGGCCGGGCTGCGGATCCGGCGGCGGCCCACCTCGCGGAACGCGTTCCGCACGGCTCCCCCGGGAGGCACGCCGATGGCGCTGAACGACCTGCGGGCCCTCGCGGCACCGCCCGGCGGCGCCCGCGCGCCCCGGCCCGCGCCCCGGTCCGCGCGCCGCCGCGCCGTCCCCGCGGGAGCCCGGCGGCCGGTCCTCCGCGGCGGCGGACGGCGGCCCGCTGTCCGGGAGGCCCGATGACGGGCCTCATCGCCGCGCTGCTGTCGGCCGCGGTCTACTCGCTGGGGCTGGCCATCGAGCAGCGGGCCCTGCACCGCGCGCCCGGCATCGGCTTGCGGCGCCCGCTGCACCTGGCCCGGACCCTGCTCGGCAACGCTCGCTGGGTGGCCGGCTGCGTGCTCGCCGCGCTGGGGAGCGTCGGCCTGATCGTCTCGCTGGGGCTGGCCCCGGTGTCGGTCGTCCAGCCCGCTTTCGCGGGCGGCATCGCCACCCTGCTGCTCGTGATCACCCTGGTCATGGGCGACCCCATCACCCGCGGCGAACGCGCGGCGCTGGGCCTGATGCCGCTGGCGCTGCTGCTGCTCACGCTCTCCCTCGACCCGGGCGGGGGCGCCGGGACCGCCCCCGACCTCCCGCTGCTGCTCGTGGTCAGCCTGGGAACGGTGGCCGCCTGCGTCGCGGCGATGGTGCTCGCGGGCGGGGGCGGGCGCCACGTGTCGGCCGCCGCCATGGGCGCCGCGGCCGGGCTGGCCCAAGGGGCCGCCGGGCTCCAGGGCAAGGCTCTCGGCGGGCTGCTGGCCGAGCACGGCCCGGCCGGGGCCGTGCTCCCCGCGCTGGCGTCGCCGTTCCCCTACCTCTACGCCGTGGGCTGGGCCGTGGGGATCGTCCTGTTCCAGACCTCGATGCAGCGGTCACGCGCCTCGGTGACCGCACCCGTGGCCAACGTGACCGGCAACGTGTACATGGTCGTGCTGGGGACGGTCCTCTTCAGCGAGGAACTGCCCGCCGACCCGCTCGCGCTCGCCCTGCGCGTCGCCGGGTTCGCGCTGACGCTCGCCGTGGTGGTCCTGGTCCGCGGCAACGTCGCCCGCGCCGAGGCCGACACCGCCCGCACCCGCTCGGAGTCGGCCTCCCGTTCCCGCGGCGCGTGAGGGGCTCCTGGAACCCCTGAACCGGTGGCGGACGGTAGGTTCCTCCGCCACCGGCCCGTGGAGCGGCAGGTCAGACCGCGACCGCGACGGCCTGGCGCAGGGCCGGGGCGGCGACCTCCGACCATGCGGCGATCACGCCGCGGGCGTCGCCGAGCTCGCCGCGCGCCAGCAGCAGGCCGGGCTCGACCACCCAGGCACCCAGGTCGGAGAGGACGACGCGCAGGTCCTCGTCGATGTTGCGGCCGTTGCGCAGGTCCTCGACGACGGCCATCGGGACCGCCACGGTGTGCGCGAGGCCCAGCTCGGGCAGGCGGTCCAGGAAGACCTTCAGCAGGCCGGTGTAGCTGCCGTGCACCTGCGGGGACGCCACGAGCAGCACCTCGCTGGTGCGGACGGTGTCGAGGGCGTCGATGACGTCGCGGCCGGTGTCGGCGGCGAGGAGGGCCGGGCCGAGCTCCGCGAGGTCGATGACGTGCGGCCGGGTGGAGTCGCCGGTCTCGGCCGCGATGGCCGCAGCGGCGTCGGCGGCGGCGGTGCGGATGGCGGAGTGTGCGTCGGGGGCGGCGACGAGCACGGTGAAACGGGTCATTGCGTTCTCCTGGTGAGTGCGGCCGCACGGGGCCGCTGAGCGCTGAAGGGGTTCGTCGGGCCGGCGTTTCGCGGGCGGACGCCGGCCGGGCGGGCGGGGATCGTCGGGCACCGGAATCGACGGGCCCCTTCAGGGCCGGAACCTCGCTGTACGCGGTCCTGGGCCGGCCCGGGAGAACGGGCACGGGCGGGGAGCGCTTCCGGTGGCGATATGGGGGTCATCCCCAACGGCAGGGCGCGACGGCCCTGCGGGGCGCTACCTACAACAGAGTGCGCTCGCCTGCTGTCGCAGATCGACGTGCAGGCGCTGGACGAGCAGCTCACCGGCGGACATGCTCTCCATAATGAGCGGCGCCGCACCCGCCGTCAATGCGTGCCGAACGGGTTTGTCGTCACTCCGGCGGGTGCCGAGTCCCACGCGCACGCGGGGTGGCGCCGCATATCCTCCAGCTGGACACACGACGTGTGGCATTGGGCACAGGAGGACGCACGCATGGGCCAGGGCGCGACCCGGACGACGACGATCCCCACGACGCTGACGAACGCACGCCTGCTCACCCCCGAGGGCGTGCACGACGGCTGGCTGCGCGTCGGCGACGGCCGCATCCTGGGGCTCGGCACCGGGGCCCCGCCGCCCGCGGGCGGTGTCACGACCGACCTCGGCGGCCGCTGGCTCCTGCCGGGCACGGTCGACATCCACGTGCACGGCGGCGCCGGCGCGTCGTTCACCGACACCGATCCCGACCGGGTGCTCGCGGTCGTGGAGTTCAACCGGTCCCAGGGGGTGACCACGGTGGTGGGCGGCCTGGTCGCCGCCACGCCCGAGGACACCCTCGCGCAGGTGGCCGTGCTCGCGGAGCTGGCCGAGGCCGGCGAGATCGCCGGGATCTACCTTGAGGGCCCCTACATCGCCCGCTCCAAGTGCGGGGCGCACGACCCGGCTCTCCTGCGCGACCCCGACCTCCAGGAGTTCGCCCGCATCCTCAAGGCCGGGCGGGGCCACGTCCGGATGATCACGGTGGCCCCGGAGCTGCCCGGAGCGCTGGAGCTGATCCGCGCGGCCGCCGCCGAAGGCGTGGTCGCCGCTGTGGGCCACACGGAGGCCGGCTACGACCGGGCGCGCGCCGCGTTCGACGCCGGTGCCACGGTGGCCACCCACGTCTACAACCAGATGCGCCCGCTGCACCACCGCGAGCCCGGCCCGATCGCGGCGGCGCTCAACGACGAGCGCGTGACCGTCGAGCTGATCAACGACGGCGTCCACGTCGCCGCCGGGGCCGCCCAGCTGGTGTTCGACGCCGCCGGCGACCGGGTCGCCCTCATCACCGACGCCATGTCCGCCACCGGGCTGGGCGACGGCGACTACACGCTGGGCGGGCTGCGCGTCCGGGTCGCGAACGGCGAAGCCCGGCTGGCCGAAAGCGGTCAGATCGCGAGCAGCACCATCGTGCTCCCCGATGCGATCCGGCGCACGGTGGCCACCCTGGAGCGGGTGGACCTGGCCGCCGCCGTCCGGGCGGCGACGGCGGTGCCCGCCCGCGCCCTGGGCCTGGACGGAGCCGGCGAGCTGGCCGCCGGGGCGCCGGCCGACCTGCTGGTCCTCGACGCCGACCTGGCCACCAGGGCCGTCATGCACCGCGGCTCCTGGATCCGGGCCCTCTGATCCCGGCGGGCCGTCCCAGGCCCGTGAGCGATCGGCGCGGCGCCGGGGCTCCGTGCCCCGGCGTGCAGGCGAGGGCGGGCCCCGGCGCGCGGACGGGGCCGGCCCCGTCCGCGCGTCGCGCGCAATCATAGCGTCACCGAGCGTAATATCATTGCCTCAGCGGAGCACGGCCCCCGCCCGCACCCCTGGCGGATCGCGGGCGGCCCGTGGTTCACGGCACCCCGCCCCCACCGGCCGTTCCGGTAGGCGAACCCTCCATCGCCCTACCGACGGTCCGGGGCACGACGCCACCGGGGTCCCCGCCCGCGGCCCCGGCCGCCTCCGCCCCGACAAACCGTGACCGAGCTCTCAACCAGGCCGCCAGAACCGCCGGGTGCACGGATGGCGTTAACCCTGGAAAAAACAAGTGAATGACTGGTGCCCGGAGCTCCCCCCTCCGTGGCCCGTCGTCAATGGGGGAATCATGGGTATCGCCGTATCGGTGATCATTCCTGCGTACAACACTTCCGCGGGCATCCTTCGCGGCCTGCAATCCCTGCGGGAGCAGTCACTGCCACGTGACCGCTACGAGGTCATCTACGTCGACGACGGCTCCACCGACGGAACCGGTGAACTGCTCGACGCCGAGACCGCCGATGAACCGAATTTCACCGTCATCCACATCGAGAACTCCGGCTGGCCGGGCCGTCCGCGCAACGTGGGGGTCGACCACGCACGCGGCGAATTCGTCTTCTTCATGGACGACGACGACCGCCTCGGCCCCGAGGCGCTGGAGCGCCTCTACGCCAAGGCCACCGAGGACACCGCCGACATCGTGATCGGCCGTGTCGCGGGGGTCGGCCGCAACGCCCCTCGTGAGCTCTTCCAGCAGCCCATGAGCGGCGGCGACATCCGCAAGGACCGCCTCCTGCTCACCAGCCTCACCGTGCAGAAGCTCTTCCGCACGGCGTTCCTCCGGGACAACGACATCCGGTTCGCCGAGGGCAAGATCCGCCTCGAGGACCACATGTTCATGCTCCGGGCCTACCTGGCCACCCGCAAGGTGTCGGTGGTCCACGACTACACCTGCTACTACTGGGTGCGCAACGAGGGCTTCGGGAACATCTCCTATGCCCCGAAGGAGCCGGTCGGCTTCTTCCGCAGCATCGGGCAGATCTTCGACATCATCGAGGCCAACACCAAGCCCGGCAAGCTGCGCGACCGCCTCTTCGCCCACTGGTACCGCTCCAAGCTGCTCGGCCAGTTCCAGGGCCACAAGTTCCTGCGGCAGGACGCCGAGCACATCCGGCGGCTGCACGCCATCGCCGCCGAGCTCGTGGAGTCCCGCATCCCCGAAAGCGTCACCGAACGGCTGAATCCGTTCACCCGGCTGCGCGCCGCGACCCTGCGCTGGGGCACCCCGGAGCTGATGCGCGCCCTGGCGGAATTCGAGGAGGACCTCGACCACGTGACCCGGGTCACCGGCTTCCGGTGGGAAGGGTCCGACCTGCACGTCGACGTCGTGGCGGAGCTGACGCGCAGGTCCACCGGCGCTCCGCTGAAGTTCGTCCGCGACGGCGACCGGATCCGCTGGGACCTGCCCGCCGAGATGGTGGCGGTCGAACAGATCCGGGACGCCGCGGAGGTCGGCGCCGCGCTGGACAAGCTCGGCCTGCGGGTCTTCGCCCGCCGCACCGGCGACCCCGCCGCGATGCGCATCCCCGCCGAGGTCGAGCGCACGGAGCACCCCGCCGGAGCCGACCGGTTCGCCGTCCGGCTGAGCGGCACCATCACGGTCGACGTCGCCCGCGCCGACTACGGTCGGCCGCTGTCGGGACAGTGGTGGTTCCGCACCCGGATCGACCTCGGTGGAGCGGGCAGCGACCACACGGTGGGCACGGCCCGCACGCGCGACGCCGAGACCACCCGGACTCCGGCCTTCGTCGACCTGCCCGATGACGCGGGCACGGCCTTCGCCAACCCCTACTGGAACACCAAGGGCCACCTGGTGCTCTCGGTCGACGGGTCGTGGCGCCCGCTGCGGCGCGCCGTACGCGCCCCCGCGACGGCAACGGCCACGCCAACGCCCGCGGGCCTGCGCCTGGAGATCCCGCTGACCCTGCGCGCCGCCGATTCCCCCACGGAGCTGCCCCTGCGGCTGTCGCGCAGCGGCCGGCCGCCGACCGACACCGTGGCCCGCATCCGGGCCGTCCACGACGGCTCCGCGGGCCTCCCGCGCGCCGTGCTGTCGGCGACGGTCCCGGTGCAGGGCGGCCTCGGCGTCTGGCGCGTCCACGTCGGCGCGGACCACACCGATCTGGACCTCGCCCTGATCCGGACACCCGCCGGGTGGCGGCTCACCCACCCCTTGCAGTCCCGGGCCCGCCGCCATCTCACCCCGCTGGTCGCCCAGGCCCGGCTGCGAGCCGACCGCCTCCCGGCCCCCGCCCGCCGCCTGGCGCGCGGCGCCTGGATCCGCCTGCGCGGCTCCGACCCACGCTCAGCCCCCTCCGCGGGCTGACACCCCTGACGGGCGACGACCGGTCCCGCTCACCGGCGTCCCCCGCGCGGTTCGGTTTCCCGGGGACCTCCGGATGACCCGCTTGCCCAGGTGGGCGCTCCGGCACTCCTTTGGCTACATAAAGCAATCGATCACTCACCGAGGGCACGATCCGCCGTATCCGGCATCATGCGAACCACGGCCACTCGACGACTCTGACCAGGGAAGATATCGCCGATCGCCTGCGAACTACTAAGCGGCATCCCTACGATGATCACGCGCCACACGGAGTGGCGCACTGATTACGGAAGGTGTGATCTGGCGTGCGCCGTTTCGTCACGCTCATCGGATCCGTCGCCGCGGCAGCCGCGCTGGCCGGCGTCCCCGCCACCGCCCATGCGGCCGAAGGCTACATCGTCCTCAATGGGCAACGGACCGACAACCCCAGCGGCTGCTATAACGCGCCCTACTGGCCCCTGACCGTCGAGAACCAGACCGACCAGCCGGTCACCGTCCACAACGCGCCGAACTGCCAAGGCGTCATCGTCGCGGTGGTTCCGTCCGGTGCCTCCGCCACGGAGGAATTCGGCGTCAGCGTCTCCGTCCCGTAAGCGGCCCGTCCGCGCCCGATGCCGAACCCCGCTCCACCCCCACCGTGGGTGGGGCGGGCCGTTGCCGGGGCAGCGGGGCCGCCGATCGGCCGTGCGCCGGGCGGTGACAGGCTGGGCGGATGGACATCGGCACCGCTCAGGATCTCTGGAAGATCGACTCGGTCTGGCTGAACACCGCCCAATACGGCATCCCGCCGCGCCCCGCCCACGAGGCGCTGTCCGACGCCGTCGCGACCTGGCGGCACGGTGCCGGGCTGCCCGGGCCCTGGGGCGAGGCGGCGGAATCCGCCCGGCGCTCCTTCGCCGCCCTGGTGGGGGCGGCGCCCGAGGACATCGCCCAGGGCGCCACCACCTCCCAGCTCATGGGCACGCTGGCCGCGTCCGTACCCGATGGCGCGCGGGTGCTGGTGCCCGAAGGCGAGTTCACCTCGGCGGTCTTCCCCTGGATGGCGCAGGCCGACCGCGGCGTGCGCGTGCAGGCGGTGCCGCTCGCCGAACTGGCCGGCGCCGTGGACGGCGACACCTGGCTGGTGGTGTTCAGCCTGGTGCAGTCGGCCGGCGGCGAGCTCGCCCCCGCCGACGCCATCGTGGCCGCCGCGCGACGGCACGGGGCGCGCGTCGCCGTGGACGCCACCCAGGCGGTCGGCTGGCTGCCGGTCGATGCCACGCGCTACGACGCGCTCATCTGCTCCTGCTACAAGTGGCTGATGGCGCCCCGCGGGCTGGCCTACGGGTACCTCTCGCCCGCACTGCGCCCGCTCCTGCGCCCGGGCAGCGCCGGTCCGGCCGCCGCCCGGGACCCCCTGGGGTCCTTCTACGCCTCCGAGATGACGCTCGCCGACGGCGCCGCACGGTTCGACATCTCGCCCAACTGGTTCGCCGGCGTCACCGCGGCCCGGTCCATGGCGGTGCTGCTGGACATCGGGGTGCCGCGGATCCGCGACCACAACGTGGGCCTGGCCAACCGGTTCCGGGCCGCGCTCGGCCTGGCCCCGGGCGATTCCGCGATCACCTCGGTCGAAGCGCACAACGCTGGAGAGCGGCTGCGCGCGGCCGATGTGGTGGCCGCCGAGCGGGCGGGCCGGGTGCGGGTGTCCTTCCACGTGTACTCGACCGAGGAGGACGCCGACCGCGCTGCCGAAGCGCTGATCTGATCGCCGGAACGGCGTGTCGCGAGCACGATACGGAGTATATGGACTACAGAGAGCGACAATGGCGGGCAGAGTGATTCCGATGAGCGAAGGACGCGCCATGGCCGAATCGAGACAGCCCGGCTCCAGCACCGCTCCGTCCACCGCACCGTCAACGGCCGAGCGCCGTGAACTCTCGCGCCTGGCCACGGCCCTGACCGAGTACGGCGTCTGGGCCCGGATCATCGACGACGGTGTGCCGTTCCTGAGGGTCAGCAACCCCGAGTCCGACTACGCGATCGAGGACGTGTCGTGCGAGCGCCGCTCCCACGACCACGCGTTCCTCGCATCCTTCGGGGTGTACCTGGGCAGCAGCGACAGCATCGCGCTGACCGCCAAGAAGGTCGCCTGGCTGGTCGGCGCCACGGACCGTTGACCGCCCCGCCCCGGCCCGCTCACCCCGCAAGGACGAGACGGGCCCCACCGCCGTGCCCCGCGCGCGGGAAGGGAGAACACCCGCATACGACGACGGCCGCCG
>NZ_JBHSBH010000003.1:395010-459706 GCF_042650565.1 Nocardiopsis sediminis | reverse complement strand
CCGTCATTTTCGCGACGCCCCCCGCTCCTCGGGGGGCTCTGGGGGACGTCCCCCGGAAAACAACGAGGCGACCCGGCGAGCAAGCGTAGCTTGCGAGCAGGGTCGCCCGGGCGGCCTCTATCGGGGGTCTGGGGGTTGTCCCCCAGATGAAACGACGAAACGACCCGGCGAGGTGGTCGAAGGCCACCGAGCAGGGTCGTTTCGGAGTGGAGTGGAGGTGGCGGGAATCGAACCCGCGTCCTTCGGTGCAGCAACAGGGCTTCTCCGGGTGCAGTACGTGCTGCCGTTCTACTCGGCTCCAGCGCTCCCACGAACAGGTCGCTGACAAGCCCAGCCACGTAAATGTCCCGCCAGGCCCCGTGGCCTGATCCTGGCGGTGAGCCTTTTGAACGATGCCGGACACCGGGTCAAAGGCGAACCCGGGCCGACAGAGTTGCTATCGCTTAGGCAGCGAGAGCGAACTCAGTGCGCTTAGAATTGGCACTTGAATTTAGCGCGAATGCAGGATTAACGAGGTCACATACGCAACCCTCGACCCGCTTCCCCTGAAACAACGACCGAAGTCGAAACCGATCACCCCCTGTGGAATTTTCAACGGGCAGGGCCCGCAAGCCGGACCACCGCGGTGTTCCGGTGATCCAACGCTACCTGTAGAACACCCCGGGAGCCAAGCTGATTCCCGGCCTGGGCACGCCGTTACCCATCCGGTACGCGGCCCGGATCCCCGCCTGGGTCCCTGGTTCCCCTTCCCGGCCGCTGGCACACTGGGCCACATGGCCAACGAACCCCCCACTTCCGCCCATACCACCCCCCTCGCGACCGTCCTGGCCTGGCATGACGCCGCCAACCGCAAAGACTGCCCCGGCGCCGCAGAGCTGTGCGCCACCGACATCCTGATGAACGGCCCCCAAGGCGAGCTCCGCGGGCTTCACGTCATGCGCGACTGGGTCTGCCGCTCCGGAAAATGGCTGGTTCCCGCGCGCACTTGGACCTCCGGCTCCCGCGTGGCCGTGGAGCAGGAGATCGCACGGCCGGACACCCCTGATACCGACCCCGGTCCCCACGGCCCCCACCGGGCGGGCGCGGTCTTCGAGGTCATCGGCGGCCGCATCACGGCCTGTGCCAGGTACTCCGATGTCTCCGAAGCGCTGGCCGCAGCGGGGATCGCCGACGGCACCCCGCCCGACGCCACAGAGGCGCGGAGCACCCCCCGGCCCGCCCGGCCCTGACCGGACGGCCTCCGGCTCCGTGCACGGGCCGAGGCGAGAAGCGAGAACCCCTCGCGGGCCGCGGACGAAAAGCCATCGACGCCGCCCGCGAGGGCGGCCGGCGGGGTCGGGCCGGCCTCTCACCGGCAGGGCCTCCCCCGAGAAGAGGCCCTGCCCGATGGACCGGGACGGTGCGGCACCGCCGCGGACCCGGTCACCCCTGAAGACGCAGGACGGGGCCGGGAGGGTTGCTCCCTCCCGGCCCCGTGGCCGGTCATCGACGGGTCAGCGCGGCGTGGTCTCGGCGTCGGGCTCGACGGCGGAGGCGTCCTGCCCGTCCACGGGGTCCTCCTGGCCCACCTGCCCGCTCTCGCCCATCTCATCGACGTAGGAGGGGGGCAGCGTCTGGAGGAACGACGCCATGGTGACCACGGCGTACTGGTCCCACTCCATGGCCGGGTCGACCTCGGCCACCACGGCGAAGGCCAGCGGGCCCTGGTAGCCCACGAACCACTGGACGGCGGTGTCGGCGCCGTCGATCTGCTGCTCGACGCTGGCGGCCTTGCCGTGCACCGGGACGACCCCGATGTTGGCCCCCGGCGTGCCCTCCTCGACCGAGGAGCGCATCATGGCGCGCAGCTGCTCGACGACGGCGGGGTCGAGCTCGCGCTCGGTGCCGGGCTGCTCCCCCTGCCGGTCGTCGTCGGCCGCGAGCCGCGGCGGGTGCCAGGAGCCGTCGGCGACCCCGCCCGCCACCAGCGCCATGGACAGCGGGCTGACGGTCACGCCGTCCCGGCCGACCATCGCCGCGGCCGTGTCACCCTCCGATCCCGGAGTGGTGAACTCGCCGTTGTAGGTGGGCACAGAAAGCCGCCAGTCGCCGCCGATCCCGAAGTCCGCAGCGGCGGTCTCCAGGGCGTCGGCGCCCACCTGCTCGCCCAGCCCCGCGAACGCGGTGGTGCAGGTGTGCGTGAAGTCCAGCGCGAGGTCGGGCTCCCACAGCGCGTTGTTGGTGGGGTTGGTGAACAAGCGGTCGCCGATCTCGACCTGCTGCTCGCAGGGCACGGGGGCGTCGGCGGCGGTGCCCGACTGCAATGCGGCGGCGGCCGAGACGACCATGAAGGCGTCGCCCGGCCGGTACTCGGCGGTGAACGCGCCGTCGTTGTCCGTGGCGTCGGGGGCGCTCGCGGCGGCCAGGACCTCCCCGGTGCGGGAGTCGAGGGCGACGAGGTGGCCGTTGCCCGGCAGCACCTCCAGCGACGCCTCGGCGGCCTCCTGGACGGTGGTGTCGAGCGTGGTGGTCAGCGACCCGCTCTCCACGCCGGGCCAGCTCTGGAGGACCCCCGTCTGCTCCCCCGCGGCGTCGAGGGTGACGACCTCGGTGGTGGCGGTGCCCGCCAGGCGCTGCTGGAACACGTTCTGGAGGCCGGTGAGGCCCACGGTGTCGCCGGCCTGGTAGTTCCCGGCGACCCGCGAGGAAACGTTGTGCTCGGCGGTACCGGCGACCTCGCCGACGACGCCGCGCGCGAAGGTCGGGTTGAGCTGCATGCGCAGCTCGGCGGTGTCGGCGCCGGGGATCCGCGCGGCCTGGCGCACCACGGAGGCGTCGGCGTCGCGGGTGCGCACGAGCACCAGGGGCTGGAACTCCTCGGGCGGCGCCGAGCGCACCCGGTCGATCAGCGGGTCGGGGTCCTCGTCGAGCAGTTCGGCGAGTTCGCCGACGCCCTGCTCCAGGTCCTCCAGCTGGGAGGGGATGACGCCGAACGCGGTGACCTGCGAGCTGCCCACGAGGGGGGCGGCGTTGCGGTCGTAGATCTGGCCCCGGTCGGGGACGTCGTAGCTGACGGCGAGCCGTTCGTCCTCGCCCAGCTCGGGGTGGATGACCGACGGCGCCCACCGGATCTGCCAGCCGGTGCCCCCGCGCTGGAGGGTCATGCGGCCGGTGTAGTGCCAGACGGGGTCGCCGATGCCGAGGTCGGCCTGGGCGTCGAACTCGGCCGTGGCGGTGTCGCCTTCGCGCTCAATGTGGCCGAGGGCGAACCTCAGGCCCGCGATGTCGAGCTGGCTACGGGCCTGTTCGAGCGCCGTCGCGACCTCTTCGATGTCGCCGTCGGTCTGGCGTGCGGCGCCTTCGTAGGCGCCGGCCTGCCAGTCGAGGAGGAAGGTGCGGACGGCGACTTCGGGGCTCGGCTCCGGTGCGCACCCGGCGAGGACGGCGGCGGCCGCCAGGCCGGTACCCGCGGCGAGGAATCGGCGGAGGTGACGGGGGGACACCCTGGTGATCCTTTCACAGCGCTTTTCGAGCGCCTGAGCGCCTCAGCGACGACGGCGGAGTTCGCGTTGTATGTCGCGCTGCGCGTCGCGCTCGGCGATGTCGTGGCGCTTGTCGTATTCACGCTTACCGCGCGCGAGGGCGATCTCGACCTTGGCCTTGCCCTCGCTGAAGTAGAGCGACAGCGGGACCAGGGTCCGGCCGGCCTCCTGGGTCTTGCCGATCAGCCGGGAGATCTCCTCGCGGTGCAGGAGTAGCTTACGCGGGCGCCGCGCCGCGTGGTTGGTCCACGTCCCGTGGGCGTACTCCGGGATGTGGACGTTCTCCAGCCACACTTCCCCGTTCTTCACCTGGGCGAACCCGTCGACCAGGGAGGCGCGCCCGGCACGCAGCGACTTCACCTCGGTACCGGTGAGCACGATGCCCGCCTCGTAGGTGTCGTCGATGTGGTAGTCGTGCCGGGCCCGCCTGTTCTGCGCGACGAGCTTGCGCCCCTTTTCCCGTGGCACAGGTCTTCCTTTCTCAGCCGCCGCGGCCCCCGCCCGGCAGCGCGCTTCGTCACACCCGCAGGTATCGGCGCAGCGTGAGGAACGACGTGATGGTGCACAGCAGCACGCCGAGGATCAGCGAGACACCGATCACGGACGCGACCGCCCCCGTGGTCAGGGTGACGTCGAACTGGAACCAGGATTGGATCCGGTCGAGCAGGAACACCCGCGCCGCGACGATGAAGCCGGAGGCGATGATGCCGCCCAAGAGGCCGGCGACCGCGCCTTCGAGCAGGAACGGCAGCTGGATGTAGAAGTTGGACGCACCGACCAGCCGCATGATGCCGGTCTCGCGGCGGCGGCTGTAGGCCGACAGCCGGATGGTGTTGCCGATCAGCAGCGCTGCGGCGGCCAGCTGCACGAACGACACCACGAGCGCGGCCCACTTCAGGCCGTCGAGCAGGCCGAAGAACTGCTCCAGCACCGCCTGGGTGTTGGACACGCTGTCGACGCCCGGACGGCCCTCGACGGCGTCGGTCACGGCCGCGTGCTGGGAGGGGTCGACGAGCTGCACCCGGAAGTTGTCCGGGATGTCACCCTCCTGGGTGGCCTCGACCAGGGCCTGGTTGTTGGAGAAGCGCTCCTGGAAGTCGGCCCACGCCTCAGCGGCGCTGACGTACTCGACGCCCTGCACCTCGCTCAGTGATTCGAGGTCCGCCTGGATCTGGGCCCGCTCCTCCTCGGTGGCCGCGCCGTTCTCCTGGCAGGCGGCGGACGGGGAGGTCTCGGTGCACATGTAGACGGTCAGCGAGATACGACTGTCCCAGAACTGGCGCATCGTCGAGACCTGCTGGTTGATGAGCAGCCCGCCACCGAACAGCGCGAGCGAGATCGCGACTGTGGTGATCACCGCGATCGTCATCGTCAGGTTGCGGCGCAGGCCGATCCAGGTCTCGGAAAGTACGAATTGTGCTCGCATGATGTGTTAAGGGTCCATCCTTTGGGGCTGGCCGCGCCGCACGGAACGCGCAGTCGCAATGGGCAGGCCCGTGCGTCAGTAGGCCTGTCCGTAGACGCCACGTGTCTGGTCGCGCACGACCTCGCCCTGTTCGAGCTCGACGACGCGCTTGCGCATCGAGTCGACGATCGCGGCATCGTGGGTCGCCATGACCACGGTCGTTCCGGTCCGGTTGATTCGGTCGAGCACCTTCATGATGCCGATCGAGGTGGCGGGGTCGATGTTGCCGGTGGGCTCGTCGGCCAGCAGGATCTGCGGCCGGTTCACGAACGCCCGTGCGATCGCCACGCGCTGCTGCTCGCCGCCCGAGAGTTCGTCGGGCATGCGCTCGGCCTTGCCTTCGAGGCCGACGAGCTCGACGACCTCGGGGACGACCTTGCGGATGAAGCGGCGGGGCTTGCCGATGACCTCCAGCGCGAACGCGACGTTCTCGAAGACGTTCTTGTTCGGCAGCAGGCGGAAGTCCTGGAAGACGCAGCCGATGCGGCGCCGCAGGTGCGGCACCTTCCAGTTGGAGAGGCGCGCGAGGTCCTTGCCGGCGACGTGCACCCGGCCGCGCGTGGGCTTCTCCTCCTTCAGGACGAGCCTGAGGAATGTCGATTTACCCGAGCCGGACGGGCCGACGAGGAAGACGAACTCCCCCTTGTCGACATCGATGGAGACGTCCGCCAATGCCGGGCGCTTCTGGGTCGGGTAGACCTTGGTGACGTTATCGAGGTGGATCACAAGTACACCACAAGGCTCTCGAAGTTGGGGCGCCCGAACGGATGTCCGCATCCGCACAGGGCAGTACCGGCCACGGGGCCACACGACAGTGTAGAGGGGATCGCAACCCGGAATGTCCAGATCTCGCCGCATCGCTTGGAGCGGCGGCGAGAGAACCGGCGGTGCCTGGGTGTTCTCCGACCCCACATGGCGCATCGGCCTCGGTCGTCCACAGGACAACAGAACCGAGCATATCGGAACTGTCAATCGAAGGTAACGGTACCGTATACCCGGCCGTGCCGGGTTTCGCCGCGCTTTACTCCGGACCCTGTTCCTGGCCGCGCATCCAGCGGATCTCGGCGTCGATGAAATCGTCGATGTCGCCGTCGAGCACCCCGGTGGGGTTGCCGCTCTCCTCGCCGGTGCGCACGTCCTTGACGCTCTGGTAGGGCTGGAGCACGTAGTTGCGCATCTGGGTGCCCCAGCTGCTCACGCTGTCGCCCCGCAGCTCGTCGAGCTCGGCCTTCTCCTCGCGGCGCTTGCGCTCCAGCAGCTTGGCCTGGAGCATCGACATGGCGGTGGCGCGGTTCTGCAACTGCGACCGCTCGTTCTGGCACGAGGTGACGATCCCGGTGGGCAGGTGGGTGATCCGCACCGCGGAGTCGGTGGTGTTGACCCCCTGGCCGCCCGGCCCGCTGGACCGGTAGACGTCGATGCGGAGCTCGGTGTCGTCGATCTCGATGTGGTCGCTCTTCTCGACCACGGGCACGACGTCGACCCCCGCGAAGGAGGTCTGGCGGCGGTTCTGGTTGTCGAACGGCGAGATCCGCACCAGCCGGTGGGTGCCGTGCTCGCCGCGCAGCGTGCCGTAGGCGAACGGCGCCTTCACCGCGAAGCTGGTGGACTTGATGCCGGCCTCTTCGGCGTAGGAGGTCTCGTAGATCTCCGTGGGGTAGCCGTGGCGCTCGGCCCACCGCAGGTACATGCGCTGGAGCATCTGCGCCCAGTCGGCGGCGTCGACCCCGCCGGCCTGGGAGTTGATGCTCACCAGCGCCTCGCGCTCGTCGTAGGGGCCGTTGAGCAGCGTGCGGACCTCGAGGTCGCCGACCTCCTTGCGCAGCGCCGCGAGCTCGCGGTCGGCCTCGGCGCGGGTGTCGGCGTCGTCCTCGGCCTCGGCCAGCTCGTAGAGGACGCCGAGGTCGTCGAGCCGCTGGCGGATGCCGTTGACCTTGGTGACCGTCGACTCCAGGTAGGAGAGCCGGCGGGTGACCTTCTGCGCGTTGTCAGGGTCCTCCCACAGCTCAGGGTCGGCAGACTGCTCGCGCAGCTGCTCGATCTCGGTGCGCTTGGCGTCGAGGTCCAGAACGGACTCCACGCTCGCCAGCGTCGACGAGAGTTCCTTGATGTTCTCTGCGGGGTCTAGGTCTGCCACACCACAAGTCTATGGCGTGGCGGCGAGCCCGCTCACACCCCCGCCGCACCCGTCCCGCCCGCGGGTGCGGCATGCGCGCGGGGCGGCGCCCGTTCCGGACACCGCCCCGAGGTTGAAAGCACGGCGCGGGTCAGCCCCCGGAGGCCACCAGGGAGCGGATCGAGCGCAGCGCCACCGAGAGGGTGGCGAGGTCGAACCGCTCGGTCTCCCAGATCTCCGACATCGTCTGGCCCGAGCGGTCCACGGCGACCTTGTTCTGCTCCACCCAGTGGCTTCGCAGGTCGTCGGGGGACTCGCCGGGGTCGCCCGACTCCAGGACGTTGGCCGTGAGGTCGGCGTGGGCCTCGTAGAGGTCGTCGCGCACCGCCGAGCGCGCCATGGTCTCCCAGCGGTCGGCGCGCGGCAGCGCGATGATGCGCTCCCGCAGCCGGGTGATCTGCAACTGGTCGGCGAGGTCGAAGTAGACCTCGGCGACCTCGCGCAGCGGGCGGTCGGTGCGGTGCGCCACCTCGACCAGGTCGAACGTGGAGTAGGCGGGCACCATCCCGGCCACCCGCTCGGCCAGCTCGTCGGGGACCCCGCCGCTGGCGAACCGGTGGCGCCGGTCGCCGAAGGCCGACAGGTCGCGCCCCTGGAGCAGGTCGGGCAGCTGCGGCACGATCCCGGCGACACCGTCGGCGAAGAACGCGATCTCGTCGCTCAGCGAGAACGGCGACTTGCGGCTGCGCAGCAGCCAGCGCGCGCCCCGCTCGGTGAGCTTGCGGGCCTCCAGCAGCATCGACAGCTGGGTGTCGACCTCGATCCGGTGGTCGAGGGCCTCGACCGCGTTCCAGAACTCGCGCAGGCCGAAGACCTCCTGCACCACCAGGTAGGCACGGGCGATGTCGGCGGAGGTCGCGCCCAGCTCCTCGTTCATGCGGAACACGAAGGTCGAGCCCGACCGGTTCACCATGTCGTTCACCACCTGGTTGGTGATGATCTCGCGGGCCAGCGGGTGCGAGGGCATGACGTCGGCGAACCGCTCGCGCAGCGCCGTGGGGAAGTACTCGGTCAGCGTGTCGCGCAGGTAGGGGTCGGACGGCAGGTCGGACTCGGCGATCGCGTCCTTGAGGCTGATCTTGGTGTAGGCGATCAGGGTGCCGAACTCCGGGCCGGTGAGCCCCTGGCCGGCCGCGCGCCGCGTGGCGATGGCCTTGTCGTCGGGCAGGAACTCCAGCTTGCGCTTGATCCGGCCCGTGCGCTCCAGGCGCCGCAGGTAGCGGGCGTGGACGTGCAGCATGGACTCGGCCTGCTTGCGCGCCGCCGCCAGCACGACGTTCTGCGCGTAGTTGTCGTCGAGCACGAGCTCGCCGACCTCGTCGGTCATGCCCATGAACAGCTCGTCGCGCTCGGCCTTGCTGAGCTTGCCCTCGCGGACCTCGCGGTCGAGCATGATCTTGATGTTGACCTCGTGGTCGGAGGTGTCGACGCCGGCGGAGTTGTCGATGAAGTCGGAGTTGACCCGCCCCCCATTGAGCGAGAACTCGATGCGCGCCGCCTGGGTCAGCCCGAGGTTGCCGCCCTCGCCGACCACCTTGCACCGCAGCTCGGTGGCGTCGACGCGGACCGGGTCGTTGGCCTTGTCGCCGGCGTCGGAGTGGGTCTCGGTCGAGGCCTTGACGTAGGTGCCGATGCCGCCGTTCCACAGCAGGTCCACGGGTGCCTTGAGGATGCACTGGATCAGCTCGAACGGGGTCAGCGCCGGGATGCCCTCGGCGATGCCCAGCGCGGCGCGGACCTGCGGGGTGATGGGGATGGACTTCGCGGTGCGCGGGTGCACCCCGCCGCCGGCGGACAGCAGCGAGGTGTCGTAGTCGGCCCAGGAGCTGCGGGGCAGCGCGAACATCCGCTCGCGCTCGGCGAAGGTCCGCTCGGGGTCGGGGTCGGGGTCGAGGAAGACGTGGCGGTGGTCGAACGCGGCCACGAGCCGGATGTGGCGGGACAGCAGCATGCCGTTGCCGAACACGTCGCCCGACATGTCGCCGACGCCGACGACCGTGAAGTCGTCGTTCTGCACGTCCACGCCCATCTCGCGGAAGTGGTAGCGCACGGACTCCCAGGCGCCGCGGGCCGTGATGCCCATGGCCTTGTGGTCGTAGCCCACCGAGCCGCCGGAGGCGAAGGCGTCGCCCAGCCAGAACCCGCGCTCCAGGGAGATGTCGTTGGCGATGTCGGAGAAGGTGGCGGTGCCCTTGTCGGCGGCGACGACCAGGTAGGAGTCGTCGGCGTCGTAGCGCACGACGTCGTCGGGGTGCTGGACCTCGCCGCCGACGAGGTTGTCGGTGACGTCGAGCAGGCCGCTGACGAAGTGCTTGTAGCAGGCCACGACCTCGGCCATGACGGCGTCGCGGTCGCCGCCGGCGGGCAGCCGCTTGCAGACGAACCCGCCCTTGGCGCCACTGGGGACGATGACGGAGTTCTTCACCATCTGCGCCTTGACCAGGCCCAGGATCTCGGTGCGGAAGTCCTCGAAGCGGTCGGACCAGCGCAGGCCGCCGCGCGCCACCGAGCCGAAGCGCAGGTGCACGCCCTCGAGGCGCGGGGAGTACACGAAGATCTCGAACCGGGGCCGCGGCGCGGGCAGGTCGGGGATGCTCTGCGGGTCGAGCTTGTAGACCAGGTAGGGCTTCTGGTCGCCGTCGGGACCGGTCTGGAAGTGGTTGGTGCGCAGCGTGGCCTCGATCATCGCGAGGAACGCGCGCAGGATGCGGTCGTGGTCGAGGCTGGCCACGGAGTCGAGTTCGCCGCGGACCTCCTCGGCGATGGCCTCGGTGCGCTCTTCGCGCCCGGCGCCGTGGCGGGGGTCGAGCCGCGACTCGAACAGCCGCACCAGCAGGTTGGCGATGTGCACGTTGGCGACCAGCACATCGGCGATGTAGGCGGGGCTGAAGGTGCTGCCGGTCTGGCGCAGGTACTTGGCGTAGGCGCGCAGGATGGTGAGCTGGCGCCAGTCCAGCCCGGCGCGCACGACCAGCGCGTTGAAGTCGTCGGACTCCCCCCGGCCCTGCCACAGGGCGGTGAAGGTGTCCTCGAACAGGTACTTGAGCCGGTTGGGCGCCAGCTCCACGCCGCCCTGGACGGGCGCCAGGCCGAAGTCGTAGATCCAGGCGCGGTCGGTGGTGGTGCGCTTGCCGGTGCCGGGCGCGGTGATGCCGTAGGGGCGCTCGTCGACGACCTCGACGCCCATGTGCTCCAGCAGCGGCAGCACGCGCGACAGCGAGACGGGGTCGCCGGAGCGGTAGACCTTGAAGCGCCACAGCGAGGGGTCGTCGGTGTCGGGGCGGTAGAGGTTGACGGTGAGCTCGTCGTCGCCGAGCGCGTCGAGCCGGGAGATGTCGTCGACCGCGGTGGCGGCGTCGGTGTCGACCTTGTAGCCCTCGGGGAGGGCGGCGCCGTAGGAGTTGAGCAGCTCGGTGGCGCGGTCGGCGCCGAAGCGGCGGGACAGCTCGGCGCTGAGGTCGTCGTCCCAGGAGCGGGTGGCCTCGACGACCTTGGCCTCGAGGTCGGCGTGGTCGAACTCGGCCAGCGCACGGCCGCGCCCGGCGCGCACGACCAGGTACAGGCGGGCGAACGGGGCGGAGCCGATCATGACGCTGTGGTCCATGGTCGCGCCGTGGAACGCCTCGGCCAGCACCTGCTGGATGTCCAGGCGGACCTGCGTGGTGTAGCGGTCGCGCGGCATGTAGACCAGGCAGGACATGTAGCGGCCGTAGGGGTCGCGGCGCACGAACAGCTTCGTGCCGCGGCGCTCGCGCAGCCGCAGCACGCCCAGGACGATGTCGTAGAGCTCGTCCACGGGGGTCTGGAGCAGCTCCTCGCGCGGGAAGCCCTCGAGGATCTCGACGAGGTCGCGGCCGTCGTAGCTGTCGGCGTCGAACCCGGCCAGCCGCAGGACCTCGGCCTCCTTGCGCGCAAGGATCGGGATCTGGGCGATGCTCGTGGTCACGGCCTCGTGGGTGTAGAGGCCGAGGAAGCGGTACTCGCCGACGATGGCGCCCGTTGCGGGGTCGAACTTCTTGACGCCGATGTAGTCGAGGTACCGGTCCTTGTGGACGGTGGCGCGCGAATTGGCCTTGGTGAGCACCAGGACGTGCGGTTCGCGGGCCTTCTCCCTGGCCTCGGCCGGCAGGGCGAAGCCCTCGACGGAGGAGGAGTCCAGCCGCAGCAGGCCGAGGCCGGTGCCCACCCGGGCGCTCAGCGACAGCCGCTCGGCGCCGTGCTCGTCCTCGTCGCTGACCAGGGCGTACTCGCGGAAGCCGAGGAAGGTGAAGTGGCGGTCGGCGGCCCAGCGCAGGAACTCGACGCTCTCGGCGATCTCCTGGGGGTCGACGCCGCCGGCGGCGAGGGCGTCGGCCGAGGCCGTGATGCCCTCGGCGAGCACGAGCGCCTGGTGGCGCATCTTCGCGGAGTCCTCGTCGACCGACCGGACATCGGCGAGGACCCGGTCGAGGTCCTCTTCGAGCTGCTTGAGCAGGGTGGAGTCGGTCTGCCGGTCGATCTCGATGTGCATCCACGACTCCTCCAGGGGCAGCAGGCCCTGTTCGGCGGAGTCGCCGGGGGTCTCGGGCTCGATCGCCCGCAGGCCGCCCATGAGGTCGCGGGCGACCCGGAGCTGGGGGTGGATGACGAGGTGGACGCCGATGTCGCGGCGGGCCAGCTCCATGGTGACGGAGGTGACGAGGAAGGGGGCGTCGTCGGTGACGATCTCGATGACCGAGTGCGTGGCGTCCCAGTCGGAGTCGTCCTCGGAGGGGGTGGTCGCGCGCACGCGCGCCCGGCCCTGCGGCCGGTTCAGGCCCAGCTCCAGGTGGGAGAGCGCGGGGCCGCAGATCTGGGCGGGGGTCCGCTCCTTCAGCTCCTCGGGGGCGACGTGCCGGTAGTAGAGCCGGAGGAACCTGCCGATCTCCTCGATGTCATCGCGGCCCGCGGCCTCGGGTTCGGCGGACCATTGCGCGAACGCGTCGCGCAGCAATTGATCGTGCACGGCGTCAGACTGCCCGGACATGATCGATCTCACTCCCTTGTGAGTCGCCGTGGCCGGCCGGCCCCACGGGGGAGCGCGGCCGGAGACGTCGAGTGATATGACGTGTGATCTGTGAAGTTTTGTGACGGCCTGTGGCCGGAGCCGCACGGAAAGGGCGCACGAAACCCCCTGACCGGCGGCAGGACCTGTGCGCACAGGTCATGGCTTGACCGGCCGAACGTCATTGTCCGGACCTTGCCTGTGCCAAACGTACCGTGTTTCACAGGATCCAACGCTCAGCAACACTGACCAACACCGTTAACAGTACGTTTCCACTGTTAGGAGCCCATTGCGGGCCGCGTCCATGGCACCTGAACGCTACGCCGGAGCCCCCGGCGGCTTCAATGTGCCTTACGGCATACCCCGGATGGCCATGGGCGGATGCACCGGCGACCGCGCGGAGGGTCAGCTCGCGCTGGGGGCGCCGGTGGCGTGGCGGACCGCCGACACCAGCCGCTCGGTGTCGGTGAGGTCGGTCAGGACGTACCGGGCGCCGGCGGCGCGCAGCTGGGACTCCGTGGCCGCCCCGCTCAGCAGCGCGACGGGTGTGGCGTGCCCGATGAGCGCGGCTTCGACGTCGCGGACGGAGTCGGTGATGTAGACGGTCTCGGACTCCGGGAACGCCGCCTTGTGCGCCTCGGCCGCCCGCATGCGGGTGAACTGGATCAGGCTGGCCTTGGGGTAGTGCTCGGAGCCGAACCCGCCGATGCTCAGGTCGAGGTGGGTGTCGAGGCCGAAAGCGGCCAGCTTGGCCAGGGCATTGGGCATGATCGTGCCGGTGACCACCGTCTGCACGGTGTCGTCGAGGCCCGCGACCGCGGCCACCGCCTCGAAGGCGCCGGGCATGGCCCGCCCGCGCGCCACGAGCTGGTCGCGGCGCCGCGAGAACGCCTCGCCGAGGGCCTCGATGAAGTCGGGGAGCGGCTCCTCCCCGGGCCCCAGGCGGACGTCGTTGCGCGCCAGGAACTCGAAGAAGACCTCGGAATCGGTGCGCCCACCGGTGGACGCCAGGTAGACCAGCGGCTCACCCGTGACCCGCTCGAACGCCTCGGCATAGGCCGCGCGCGTCACCTGGGCGACGTCAACGAGGGTGAGGTCGATATTCCACAACACCAGCCGGCTGATGGGAGGCTCCTTGGGGGGACGGATGCGCGGTCTTCGCCCCTATATCTTGCCCCACCCCCGGCGGGCCCGCTCACCCCATGTAGGGGTAGCGGTGGTCGGTGGGCGGGACGAAGTTCTCCTTGACGATGCGCGGGCTGGCCCAGCGCATGATGTTGAAGAGCGATCCGGCCTTGTCGTTGGTGCCGCTGGCGCGGGCGCCGCCGAACGGCTGCTGGCCCACGACCGACCCGGTGGGCTTGTCGTTGATGTAGAAGTTCCCGGCCGAGAACCGCAGGGCGGCGTCGGCCCGCTCGATCGCGCCGCGGTCGCGGGCGATCACGGCCCCGGTCAGGGCGTAGGGGGCGACGTCGGCCATCTGGGCGAGCACACGGTCGTAGTCGGCGTCGTCGTAGACGTGGACGGGCAGGATGGGGCCGAAGTACTCGGTCCGGAACACGTCGTCCTCGGGGTCGGTGCACTCCAGCACCGTGGGCCGGACGAAGTAGCCGACCTCGTCGTCGGCGGTGCCGCCCGCCAGGACCGTGATGGAGTCGGTGGCCGCGGCCCGCTCCAGGGCGGCGGTGTTCTTGGCGTAGGCCCGTTCGTCGATGAGGGCGCCCATGAACGTCGACAGGTCGCCGGTGACGTCGCCGACGGTCAGCGACCCGACCTCCGCGAGCAGGTCGTCGCGCACCGCGGACCAGGCGCTGCGCGGGATGTAGGCCCGCGACACCGCCGAGCACTTCTGGCCCTGGTACTCGAAGGCGCCCCGGATCAGGGCGGTGCGCAGCACATCGGGGTCGGCCGAGGCGTGGGCGACGATGAAGTCCTTGCCGCCGGTCTCCCCCACCACCCGCGGATAGGAGCGGTAGTCGCGGATGTTCTCGCCGATCGTCCGCCACAGGTGCTGGAAGGTGCGCACCGACCCGGTGAAGTGCAGGCCGGCCAGGTCGGGCTGGTTGAGGGCGACCTCCGACACCGCTCTGCCGTCGCCGGTGACCATGTTGATGACCCCGGGCGGCAGCCCCGCCTCCTCCAGCACGCGCATCAGGTGCCAGGCGGCGTAGGTCTGGGTGGGCGAGGGCTTCCAGACAACGACGTTGCCCATGAGCGCGGGCGCCGTCGGCAGGTTCCCGGCGATGGCCGTGAAGTTGAACGGGGTGATGGCCAGGACGAACCCTTCGAGCGGGCGCAGGTCCTGCCGGTTCCACACGCCCCGGGGCGACAGCGGCTGCTCCTCCAGCAGGCGGCGGGCGAAGGAGACGTTGAACCGCCAGAAGTCGATCAGCTCGCAGGCGGCGTCGATCTCGGCCTGGTGCACCGATTTGGACTGGCCGAGCATGGTGGCCGCGTTCACGCGGGCCCGCCAGGGGCCGGCGAGCAGGTCGGCGGCGCGCAGCAGGACCGCGGCGCGCTCGTCGAAGGGCATCGCCCGCCAGGCGGGGGCCGCGGCGCGGGCGGCGTCGATCGCGTCGTGGACGTCGCGGGAGGTGGCGTCGGCCATGTGGCCCAGCGCCCGGTGGCGGTCGTGCGGGCGCACCGCCGTGATGGGCTCGCCCACGCCCATGCGCTGCTCGCCGCCGATGGTCTGGGTGATCTCCAATTCGCGGCCGTCCTGCCGGGCGATCTCGGCCTCGATCTCCGCCCGCTCCGGGCTGCCCGGGGCGTAGGTGAGCTGCGGCTCGTTCACGGGGTGGGGCACCTGGGTCACGGCGTCCATCGCTGCGCCTCCCGGCTCGGTCATCACGGTGTCCGCGGCGCCGCCGGCCCGGCCGGAGCGCGTCCGGCGGGCCTCCCGGCCGCGGGCCACGGCACGGGGCCGGAGGCCCCGCGGCAGCGGGGGCGGCCTGTCGCCCCCTATAGGACCGGCATCCCCCGATGGCGGGGCCGGTAACCGTCCGCACCCCGTCCGACCTGCATCGTGACCGTGTGACCGCAGCCCCGGGGCCGGGAGCGGCGCGGGTTCAGCGGGCGTCCTGCGGCTCCAGCAGGTAGGGCAGCTCCTGGGTGGCGTACCACAGCAGCTCATGGTCGTCCTCGTGGCCGGCGCCGGGGTCGGCGAGGGCGGCGGCGATGTCGTCGGCCGCGTCGGGGTCGTCGACGTGGATCGAGGCCACCCGCTTGAGGGGCACGGTCCCCGTCACGGTCACCGGTCCCGGGCCCGTTGCGGCGCCGGGCGCGGTCTCGACGGCGGCCTCGGGCATCTCTGCGGCGATCACGGCGCGCCGCCGCGGCGCGCCGGGGTCGCCGGCCACCAGGCGCAGCGAGGCGTCGGCCGCGGCCCGCAGGGCCTGGTACTCCAGTTCCTCGTCGTCGGCGCCCGCGGCCGGTGCCCCGCTCACCGCGTAGGCGGTCAGCGGGGCGCCCCGGACCTCGCCGTCGGCGAGGACCGCTGCGAGGGCGGGGAAGGTGCTGGGCAGGAAGATGCGCATCGTTGACTCGTCATTCCGGGCCGGTGGTGGGATCCACGCCGAGTGTGCCCTACCGGGGCCGGTGGCCGCGCCCCGGCCCGCTGTCAGGACGGCAGCGCGTGGAGTTCGACCCCGCAGGTCTCGGCCAGGCGCTCCCGGGTCTCGCCGGGGTCGCTGTGCAGGATGCCGGTCATGCCCAGGTCCACCGCGGCCTGCACGTTGTGCTCGATGTCGTCGATGAAGACGCAATCCTCGGGGGCGAGCCCGGCGGTGTCGCAGGCGTGCCGGAAGATCGCGGGGTCGGGCTTGCGCATTCCGACCTCGCCGGAGATCACGACCGCGTCGAAGGCGGCCGTGAACAGGTCGCGGGGGTAGGAGTTGCCCCAGGAGTTGGAGAGCAGGCAGGTGCGCACCCCTTGGCCGCGGGCGCGGCGCAGCGCCTCGTACATCTCCTCGATCGGCAGGAACCCGGAGAACATGCGGTCGATCAGGCCTTCGGCGGCGACCGATCCCCCGTCGACCCGCCGCAGCAGCCCGGCCAGCATGCGCTCGAAGTCCGCGGTCTGGATCTCGCCGCGCTCCAGGGCGTGAACGGGGTTCTCCGCGGCGGCGGCCGTGCCCCCGTGCTCCGGGGCGATCCAGGCCTGCATGACCGACCGGTAGTGCTCGACGTCGATGCGTTCCACGGCCAGCCACTCGGTGATGATCCCGGGCAGCGGCGGGGTCAGGACCCCGCCCCAATCGGTGATGATGCCGCGGCACGTGCCGGCCATTCGCGATCGCCTCCAGTCGCGTCGGTACGTCTCTCCGGTCCTCCGCCGCTGGTCCAGGGGCTTTTTGGGCCGGAGATGGATACTTCCCGCCCGGGGGCGGTCCCAACCCCCGCGTGATCGTGCCGCGGTCGATTCCCCTCCCCCGCCGCCGGTACCGACCGGTCGGTCGGGTGCCATACTCGGCCCATGGACTTCGCACTCAGCCCCCTGGCACAGGGCCGCCTGGCCGAACTGCACGAGTTCATGGACGCCCACGTCTACCCCGCCGAGCCCGTCTACCAGCGGTGGCGCGCCGAGGCCGGCCACGGCAGCCACGACGTCCCGCCCGTGGTCGAGGACCTCAAGGCCGAGGCGCGCCGGCGCGGCCTGTGGAACCTGTTCCTGCCCGACGTGGGCGGCCTCAGCGTGAGCGACTACGCCCCGCTGGCCGAGCTCACCGGCCGCTCCCCGGTGCTCGCCCCGCAGGCGCTGAACTGCTCGGCGCCCGACACGGGCAACATGGAGGTGCTGCACATGTTCGGCACCCCCGAGCAGCGCAGCCGGTGGCTGGAACCGCTGCTGGACGGCCGGATCCGCTCGTCCTTCGCCATGACCGAGCCCGATGTGGCGTCGTCGGACGCCGCGAACATCGCCACCTCGATCGTCCGCGACGGCGGCGACTATGTGATCAACGGCCGCAAGTGGTGGATCAGCGGCGCCGCCGACCCCCGTTGCGCGGTCTTCATCGTCATGGGCCGGACCGATCCCGACGCGCCGCCCCACCGGCGGCAGTCGATGATCCTGGTGCCCCGCGACACCCCGGGCGTGGAGGTCGTGCGGGCGCTGCCGGTCTTCGGCTACCAGGACCAGGAGGGCCACTGCGAGGTGCGGTTCACCGACGTCCGGGTGCCGGCCGGCTCGCTCATCGCGGGTGAGGGCGACGGGTACATGATCGCGCAGGCCCGGCTGGGCCCGGGGCGGGTGCACCACTGCATGCGCGCCATCGGCATGGCCGAGCGCGCCCTGGAGCTGATGGTGCGCCGCGCCGCGGAGCGGGTGGCGTTCGGCGGCCCGCTGTCCGGCCAGGGCGTGGTGCAGCAGCAGATCGCGGAGTCGCGGCTGGCCATCGAGCAGGCCCGGCTGCTGGTGCTCAAAACAGCGTGGCTGATCGACACGCACGGCGCGAAGGCGGCGCGCACCGAGATCGCCGCCATTAAGGTCGCCGCGCCGCGCGCGGCGGTCGAGGTCATCGACCGCGCCATCCAGGTGCACGGCGGGGCCGGGGTGAGCGACGACGTCCCGCTGGCGCTGATGTACGCCCACGCCCGCGCGATGCGCATCTTCGACGGCCCCGACGAGGTCCACCTGCGCTCCCTGGCCCGCAGGGAGATCGCCCGCCACGCATGAGCCGCCACGGGACGCGTGCGCTAGGCTTCCGGCCGTGATCGACAAGGTGGCGTGGGTACGCGTGGAGAACGGCCGGATCCTCAGCACGCGGTCCCGCGGCAAGGACGTCTACTACATCCCCGGCGGCAAGCGCGAGAGCGGGGAGAGCGACGTCCAGACCCTGCTGCGCGAGGTCGAGGAGGAATTGGCCGTATCCATTCTCCCTGCGACCGTGGCCTTCCTCGGCACCTACGAGGCACAGGCCCACGGCCATCCGGACGGCGTGGTGGTGCGGATGAGCTGCTACACCGGCGACTACCGGGGCGACCTCGCAGCCGACAGCGAGATCGAGGAGGTCGTGTGGCTATCGCACGCCGACCGCGGGCGCGTCTCGCCGGTCGATCAGGTGATCTTCGACGACCTCAACGCGTCGGGGCTCCTGATGTGAGCCAGGGGTCCGGGCCGGCTAGTACCCCAGCCCGTCGCCGATGCCCAGGCCGGTGCCGGGGATGTCCACGGGCAGGCGGCCTTCGGGGGTGATCTCGCCGGCGATGGCGCGGGCCGCCGCTGTGCGGGAGACCGTCACGGCCGAGTAGGTCGCGAGGTAGCCGTCGACCTCGCCCAGCTCGGCGAGGTCGTAGGGGGCGCCCTGGCCGACGACCACGACCGGTGTGCCCGAGCCGCGGACCGCGTTCACGGCGGCGGCGCCCTGGCCGCCGCCGGTGCCGACCACGGCCAGGTCGGCGCCCTGCGCCGACCCCGCCAGGGGGTGGCCCAGCTCCTCCAGCGCCGCGCCGATCTCCTCGGCGCCCTCCCCGCTGACGTGCACCGTGGCGCCGTCCGCCAGAGGCAGCACCCCGCCCTCGTTGCGCAGCAGGGTCACCGAGGCGTCGGCCACCTGCTGGGCGGCCGCGGCGTGCTCTTCGGCGTCCACCGCGTCCTCCGCCGCCGCGGGGTCGGCGGGCTCGGCGTCGTAGAGCCCCCGCTCGACCTTGAGCGCGAGGATGCGGCGGACCGAGTCGTCCAGGCGGTCCTCGCTGATGGTGCCGTCGGCCACCGCCTCGCGCACAGCGGACACGGCGCCCGCGGCATCCGGCGGCATGAGGAGCTGGTCGGCGCCGGCCAGGACCGCCCGCACCGCCACCTCGCCGTCGCCGTGGGTCTGGCGGACGCCCTCCATGTTCAGCGCGTCGGTGGTGACCAGGCCGTCGTAGCCCAGCTCGTCGCGGAGGATGCCGTCGATCACGGTCCCGGACAGGGTGGCGGGCTCGCCGGAGTCGTCCAGCGCCGGGACGACCAGGTGCGCGGTCATGATGGCGTCGACCCCGGCCTCGACCGCTTCGCGGAAGGGCGGCAGGTCCTCCTGCTCCCACTCCTCGCGGGTCTTGTCCACGACGGGCAGGCCGGTGTGGGAGTCGGTGTCGGTGTCGCCGTGGCCGGGGAAGTGCTTGACGACCGACACCACGCCGCCTTCGGCGAACGCCGCCGCCTCGGCCACCGCCATCTCCCCGACCGGCCCGGGGTCGGAGCCGAAGGAGCGGATGCCGATCACCGGGTTGTCGGGGTCGGTGTTGACGTCGGCGACGGGCGCGTAGTCCAGGTTGATGCCGAGGGCGGTCAGGGTCGACGCGGTCGTGCCGGCCAGGGTCGCGGCCATCTCGGGGTCGCGGGTGGCGCCCACCGCCATGGCGTCGGGCAGGTGCGCGCCCACCGGCAGGCGGGCGACCATGCCCTGCTCCTGGTCGATGCCGAGGAACAGCGGGGTGCCCGCCCCTTCGGCGGCGGCCAGCTCTTGGAGTCCGTTGGACAGCTCCGCGATCTGCCCGGCGCCGGTGAGGTTCTCGGGGAAGTAGATGAGGCCGCCGGGGCGGTGCTCGGCGATGAGTTCGGCGTTCTCCTCGGGTGTGGTGCCCTGGGCGGTGAGCACGAAGAGCTGGCCGACCTTCTCCTCGACGGTCATGTCGGCCATCAGCTCGGCGGCGGCCTCCGCGGCGGCCTGCCCGGGGTCTTCCGACGGCGATGGCGAGGGGGATTCGGACCCGCCGCCCCCTCCCCCGGTGCATCCGGCGGCGCCGGCGAGGAGGATCCCCGTGCAGATCAGAGCGGTCAGGCGGCGTTGCGGCATGAGGGGGCTTCCGGGACGGGGGCGGTGGTGGACGCGGGCCGGAGCGGGCGGCACCGCGCCCACGATAGCCGCGGGCGGCCGGTGCGCGGCACGCCGGGAAGGCCCGGCGTGCCGCACAACGTCACAGCCCCAGGTCCGCCAGCCCGGGCAGCGCCTCTCTGGCGGCGCGCTTGGCGTCGCCGGGGCCGCGCGCCGCCAGGGCGGCGTCGGACGCGGCGCGGCACTGGTCCAGCGTGGTGCGCGCCAGCGCGGCGCGCACGAGCGGCAGCGCGGTGGCCCCCATGGAGAGCGATGTCACGCCCAGGCCGGTGAGCACGCAGGCCAGCACGGGGTCGGCGGCGGCCTCGCCGCACACCCCGCACGGGCGGCCGGCGCCGGAGGCGTGCCGGGCCGCCAGGGCGACCAGGTCCAGCACGCCCGGCTGCCAGGGGTCCTGGAACCGGCTGAGCCCGCCGATCTCGCGGTCGGCGGCGCAGGTGTACTGGGTGAGGTCGTTGGTGCCGATGCTGAAGAAGGCCGCCGACTCGGCGAGGTGGCGGGCGCGCAGCGCCGCGGCCGGGACCTCGATCATGATGCCCGCTGAGGCGATCCCGGCCTCGGCCGCACGTGCGGCGAACCACTCGGAGTCCTCGGCGTCCGTGACCATCGGCGCCATGACCTGGAGGTCGGCCTCGGTGTCGCGGGCGGCCTCGGCCAGCGCATCGAGCTGGGACCGCAGCATCTCGGGGTAGCGGCGCATCATCCGCAGCCCGCGCTCGCCCAGGGCCGGGTTGGGCTCGGCGCCGGGCGGCGGCAGGAACGCCAGGGGCTTGTCGGCGCCGGAGTCCAGGGTGCGCACGACCACCTTGGCGCCGGGGAACGCCTCGAGCACCGCCCGGTAGGAGGCGACCTGCTCGTCGTGGCCCGGTGCGTCGGCACGGTCCAGGAACAGGAACTCCGTGCGGTAGAGCCCGACGCCCTCGGCGCCGTTCTGGAGGGCGGCGGGGAGGTCGTCGGGGCCGCCGATGTTGGCGAGCAGGGGGATCTCGTGGCCGTCGGCCGTGCGGCCGGGGCCGGCGCTGTCGGCCGCGGCGGCGGCGCGGGCGGCGGCAGCGGCCTGGGCGGCCTCGACCGCGGCGGGCCCGGGGTCGACCAGGACGGCACCGCTCGCGCCGTCGACGAGCAGGGGGGTTCCGTCGGGGATGTCGTCGGCGGCGGCGCAGGCCACCACCGCCGGAAGGCCGAGGGCGCGGGCGAGGATGGCGGTGTGGCTGGTGGGGCCGCCTTCACGGGTGATGAAGGCGACCACCCGGGCGGGGTCGAGGAGGGCGGTGTCGGCGGGGGCGAGGTCGGTGGCGACCAGGACGTAGGGGGTGTCGGACTCGGGGAGGCCGGGCACGGGGACGCCCAGCAGCCGCGCGACGATGCGGTCGCGGACGTCGTCGAGGTCGGCCACCCGCGCGGCCAGGTACTCGCCGGCGTTGGCGAGCATCTGCCGGTAGACGGCCATGGCCTCGGAGACGGCGCGGGCGGCGGAGGCGCCCTCGCCGATGCGCTTCTTGATGTCGTCGGCCAGCGCGGGGTCGCGGGCCATCAGCGCTTGGGCGCCGAGGACCTCGCGCGCCTGCCCGCCGGCGCGCTCGCCGCGCAGGGCGAGGTCCTGGGCGGTCTCCTCCATGGCCGACGCGGCCCGCCGGATCTCGGCGTCGGCGTCACCGCCGTGGCGCTCGCCCGGCGGCGGGTCGGGCACCGAGCGCGTCAGGCGCAGTGCCGGACCGTAGCCGGCGCCGGAACTGACCCCGACGCCGCTCAGTTTGTCTCCCATGCTCTCTCCCACTGGCTGTCTCCCATCGGCGGTGGCGTCCGTCAACCGTCGTTCACGATCCCGGTCAGGCGGTCCAGGACCGCTTCGGCATCGTCTCCGTCGGCGCTGATGACGATTTCGTCGCCGTGGCGCACGTCCAGCCCCATCACCGCGAGGATGCTCTTGGCGGGGACCGGTTCGCCGTCGCCCTTGGCGATCGTCACCGTTGCGCCCGCCGCGGATGCGGCCTCGACGAACAGGGCCGCGGGGCGGGCGTGCAGCCCGACCTCGGCTCCGACGGTGATCCGGCGTTGCGCCACGGGACGCACCTCATCTCTCATGTTGGTTCCGGCCCCCGGGTGGTCCCGGGGGTGTCACCGGCCGCGCAGGGCGAGCCTGGGCCAGTCGACCTCGGTCAGGTGGTCCACGACGAGGTCCGCCCCGCTCAGCTTGGCCTTGTCGTGCGTGGTGGTGATGGCGACGACACGCATGCCCGCGGCTTTTCCGGCCTCGATCCCGGCGGGGGTGTCCTCGAACACCACGATGTGCTCGGGGGCGATCCCCAGCAGGTCGGCCCCCGCCAGGTACCCCTGGGGGTGCGGCTTGCCGTGGACGACGTCGCCGGCCGTGACGAGCCCCTTGAACAGCGCGTCGACGCCCAGGCGGGTCAGCGACAGCTCGGCCCAGGCGCGGCCCGCCGAGGTGACCAGGCCGAACGGGGTCCCCTCGGCGTGCAGGCGGCGCAGGAACGTCGCGGACTCGGGCAGGTCCAGGACCGGCGGCAGGTCGGGGTGGCGGCCGATCTCCTGGATCTCGGCGACCAGCACGTCCCAGGTGACGCCGGGGAACAGCGAGGGGTCCTCGGCCAGGACGTCGGCGCCGCGGCGGCCCATGAAGCGGTGCAGGACGGTGTCGTCGTGGGGGATGCCGTGGGCGTCCAGGAGCCGCGACCAGGTGGCCATGGACCGCGGTTCGCTGTTGATGAGCGTGCCGTCGAGGTCGAACAGGGCGGCGCGCGGGTGCACCTCGGCGGTCACGTGCCCACCGCCCAGGTGAACAGCGGGCCGCCCGCGGCGATGGGGCCCTCGGCGGCGCCGGTGACGGCCGCCGCGGCGGCGTCCAGGGCGATGACGGGCACGATCGGGGAGAGCCCGCCGGCTTCGACCGCTGCGGGGTCCCACCGGATGAGCGGGGTCCCCGCCTCGACCCGGTCGCCTTCGGCGGCGAGCTTCGTGAAGCCTGCGCCGTCGAGCTTCACGGTGTCGATGCCCAGGTGGACCAGGACGCCGTGGCCCTCCGGTGCGACGACGACGAACGCGTGGGCGTGCAGCTTCAGGATCGTCCCGCCGATGGGCGCGGCCGCCTCCATCGGCCCGCGGACGGGCTCGACGGCGGCGCCGGGTCCCACCATGGCCTGCGCGAAGACGGGGTCGGGCACCTGGGCCAGCCCCACGGCGGTGCCGGGGACGGGGGAGAGCACGGTGAGCATGGCGGGCCTCCTCGGGGCGGCGGGGGTCAGTCGAGCAGGTCGTTGATGTCGTCGGTGAGGGTGTCGGCCTCGGGGCCGACCACGACCTGGACGACGTTGCCCGAGATCAGCACGCCGTGAGCGCCGGCGGCCTTCAGCGCCGCCTCGTCGACCCTGCCGGCGTCGGTCACCTCGGTCCGCAGCCGGGTGATGCACGCCTCGATGTCCTCGATGTTGCCCGCGCCGCCCAGCCCGGCGACGATCGCGGCGGCCTTGTCGGCCATGTGCACAACCTCCAGTGGTAGTACGGGGGAATGTATGCCGAGCCTAGGCGGCGCGGAGGGCTTCCCTAGCCGGTCTGGGTGACCTTGCCCAGTCCGCGGGGGGAGTCGGGGTTGTAGCCGAGGCGCCGGGCGAGCCGCTCGGTGATCAGCTGCGCGGGGACGATCAGGCTGATGGGGGCCAGCCACTCGGGCACGTCGGGCGCCGGGACCGCGAGGTCGCAGGCGCCGGCCAGGGCGCTCCCGCCGCCGATGCCGTAGGCGGGCGCCCCGGCGGAGACCACGCGTTCGGCCAGGGCGACCGTGCCGGGCAGGGTCGGCCCGGAGTTGGCGGCGACGAGGATCGCCGGGGTCGCGGAGTCGACGACGGCGATGGGGCCGTGCAGCAGGTCGGCGTAGGAGAGGCCCATGGCGTGCAGGTAGCAGGCCTCCTTGAGCTTGAGGGCGGCCTCTAGGGCGGTGGAGAACGCCAGGCCGCGCCCGGACACCACCGCCCCCTTGACCCCGACGAGGCGTTCGACGATCGCGTCGACCGCGTCGGTGTGGCGGTCGAGCGCGTCGTCGATGGCGCCCGGCAGCCCGGCGAGCTCGCCGGGGTCGAGGCCGGCGCCCAGCCCCAGGGTCAGGACCGCCAGGGCGGCGAGCTGGGTGGTGTAGGTCTTGGTGGCGGGGACGGCGAACTCGTTGCCGGCGCGCGTGACCAGCGCCAGGTCGGCGGCCTCGGCCAGCGGCGAGCCCGCGCCGTTGGTGATGCCGACCGTGCGGGCGCCGCAGTCGGCGGCCCAGGCCATGGTGTCGACGATCTCCTCGGTGCGCCCCGACTGGGAGATGGCGACCGCGAGGACCCCGGAGAGGTCGACCCGGGCGCGGTAGGTGGTGGCGATCGAAGGGGAGGCGAGGGTGGCCAGCCGGCCGCCGTGCGCCTGGAGCAGGTAGCCGCCGTAGACGGCCGCGTTGTCGGAGGAGCCGCGGGCGATGAAGAGCACCTGGCGGGTCTCCCGGCCCAGGGCGGCGATCTCGGGGGCCAGCGGCAGCAGCGCGTCCAGGGTGTCGCGCAGCGCCGCCGGCTGCTCCCCGATCTCCGCGCGCATGACGCTCGTCGTGGTGGTCATGAGGACTCTTCCCCTCGGTGGTTGTACCGCGCCGCCGCAGCGTCCTGCCCGGTGAGACCCGGTGGAATCGCCTGGCGGGGGGTGGTCGACGGGCAGGCCGCCCGGACTGTTGACACGCCGCGTCGCCTGTGGTCTAGTCCGGCCTATACCAGTAATACCAGAATGTCCACCTACCGAACAGGCACGAGCACCATGGCGATCGACCCCGCGAGCCCCGTCCCGAAGTACGCGCAGCTTCGGGACCTGCTGCTCGACTGGATCGTGGAATCCGGCCTGTCGGTGGACGACCCGGTGCCCTCCGAACGCGAGCTCGGCACCACCTACGGCCTCTCGCGGATGACCGTCCGCCAGACCATCGACCTGCTGGTGGCCGAGGGCAAGCTCTACCGGGTCCCCGGGAAGGGCACGTTCGTGGCCCGCCCCAAGATAGAGATGGCGCTGGCCCTGGCGTCCTTCACCGAGGACATGCGCGCCCGCGGCTACGTCCCCGGCGCCCGCGACCTCACCCGCCGTATCGCCCCGGCCGGCGGGGGCACCGCGCGGATGATGGACATCGCGCCCGGCTCCCCCGTCCACTACATCGAGCGCCTGCGCACCGCCGACGGCGAGCCCATGGCCGTGGAGCGCTCGAACATCCCGCTGTCCATCGCCCCCCACCTGGACGCGTTCTCCCTGTCGGAACGCTCGCTGTACGCGATCCTCGAAGAGGAGTTCGGGATCATCCTCGACTCCGGCGAGCAGACCATCGAAGCCGGAATCTGCGAACCCGCCGATGCCAAGCTGCTCGGCCTGCCGCCGGGCAGCCCGGTCCTGTCCATGCAACGGCGCAGCTTCGCCAACGGGCGCTGCGTCGAGCTGGCACGCTCGACCTACCGGGCCGACCGCTACCAGCTCCACTCGCGCCTCGACCCCCACCTGCCGGGCGGCACCTGACCCTCCGCCCCGGCCGGACCGCACCCCCTGCGCACGCCCCACGTGCACCCGCATCCCACCCGCCTCGCACGACTTCATGAGAGGAACCAGCGGTGACCTCAGCAGCAACCGCTGACAACAGCGGCATACCCCCGGCGACCAAATCCCCCTCACGCGTTCTCGGCGTCCTCCAGCGCATCGGCCGCAGCCTGATGCTGCCCATCGCGGTCCTGCCCGCCGCCGCCATCCTGCTGCGGCTGGGCCAGGGCGACATGCTCGGCTCCAACGGCCCCGAACCGGGCGGCCTCGCCGACGTCGCCGGCATGGGCTGGCTGGTGCCGGTCGCCGGCGTCATCGGCACCGCCGGCGACGCCCTGTTCCAGGCCCTGCCGCTGCTGTTCGCGGTCGGGGTGGCCATCGGCTTCGCCAAGCGCTCGGACGGCTCGACCGCGCTGGCGGCCGTGGTCGGCTACGTGGTCTTCGACCGGGTCAGCAAGTACCTGTTCTTCGAACGCGGCGGCGAACTAGGCGAGGCCGTGACCACGGTCGACGCCGAGGGCGCGAACGTCGTCAACTGGGGGGTGAAGAACCCCACCGACGTGCTCGGCGGGATCCTGATCGGCATCGTCGCCGCGCTGCTGTGGCAGCGCTACCACCGCATCAAGCTGCCCACCTGGCTCGGCTTCTTCGGCGGGCGGCGGTTCGTGCCCATCATCACCGCGGTCGCCGCCCTGGTGCTGGCCGTGGCCTTCGGCTTCATCTGGCCCTTCGCCGGGGCCGGCATCAACTGGGTCGGCGAGCAGATCATGACGTCGGGCGCGGTCGGCGCGGGCGTGTACGGCGTGGTCAACCGGCTGCTGCTGCCGTTCGGCCTGCACCACATCGTCAACTCGGTGGTGTGGTTCGTGTTCGGCAGCTACACCGACCCCGCCACCGGCGTGGTGGCCAACGGCGAGATCAACCGCTACCTGGCGGGCGACCCCACCGCGGGCGGGTTCCTCTCCGGGTTCTTCCCGGTGCTCATGTTCGGCCTGCCCGCCGCCGCCCTGGCGATGTGGCGAGCCGCGCACCCCAGCCAGCGGGCCGCGGTCGGCGGCATCATGATCTCGGGCGCGCTCACCGCGTTCGTCACGGGCATCACCGAGCCCATCGAGTTCGCGTTCATCTTCATCGCCCCGGTGCTGTTCGCCGTGCACGTGGTGCTGACCGGCGTCTCCATGGCGCTGCTCAACCTGTTCGACGCCCACCTGGGCTTCGGGTTCTCCGCGGGCCTGATCGACCTCGTGCTCAACGCGGGCAAGTCCAACACCACGGGGCTGGGGCTGATCCTAGGCTTGGGCGTGGTGTACTTCGCGCTCTACTACGCCATCTTCTACTTCCTGATCACCAAGATGAACCTGCCGACACCGGGCCGCGAGCCCATCGAGGAGAAGCCCTCGGTGGCGGCGGCCGGCACCATCGCCTCGGGCGACCCCACCGCCCCCGAGACGAAGCAGGGCGGCGGCAGCGGCTCACCGCCGGCGTCCTGACCGCACCCTCGTGGCGCCCCGGCCGGCGATTCCGGCCGGGGCGCCGCCGTTATCCCGTGGCCGTTCCCGCGGCCAGTCCGGCAGAATCACGGCGTCACGTGCCGCGACGGGAGGAACAGGACACCATGGGATGACCGCGTCGAGAGCCGCCATCGGGCGGAAGGACCTGCGGGTCAAGATCAGCGTCCAGCACGTCCGCATGGGCGGCGACGAATACCGGGTGATCAGCCCGGCCCGCCCGCTGAAGAACGCGGCGCTCTACGCCACCGGCCGCGACTACGACATCTGCGTGGACCGGGCGGACGGCCGCCGGCTCGGCACGCTGCTCCTCCTCGCCGCGCGGTCCCCCCGGTCGCTGGTCCACCTCCCCACGCGGGCGGCCCCCATGGTCCCCGGGCTCGACGGGATACATGGGCGAGGTGAGCGTCCCGGGCCACGGTCGGCCGACCCTGCCCCGGGAACGGTGAAGGGGCCCCGCTCGCGCGGGGCCCCTTCACCGTGTCGGTGCTACCGGAACAGGCTCGGCTACGCCTTGTTCTTCGGGTCGCCGTGGCACTTCTTGTACTTCTTGCCCGAGCCGCAGGGGCACGGGGCGTTGCGGGCCGCGCCGGCGAACTCGTCGGACTCGGACTCCGTGCGCTTCTCGACCTCGCCGGACTCGCCGGGGGCGGAGTACTGGAGCCGCGAGGGACGGCCGGCGCCGAAGCCGGGCACCACGACGTCGGCCGCGGGCCCGCCATCGGCCTCGGCGTCGGCGGAATCGGCCGTGCCTTCGGCGTCGTCGGCCTTCTCGGCCTCGGCCTTCGCGGCGGCGGCCTCCTCGCCGGTGTCCTCGGGCGTGCCGGGCTCGGCCGGGCCGGTCTCGACCACCGCGGCGGTTGCGGCGGCGGTCGCCGCGGCACCCGCGGCCGTGATCCCCTGGCCCGCGGGCTTGCCGTTGACCTGGACCTCGACGTTGAAGAGGTAGCCGACGGACTCCTCCTTGATGGACTCCAGCATCTCCTGGAACATGTCGAAGCCCTCGCGCTGATACTCGATCAGCGGGTTGCGCTGCGCCATGGCCCGCAGGCCGATGCCCTGCTGGAGGTAGTCCATCTCGTAGAGGTGCTCACGCCACTTGCGGTCCATGACCTGGAGGATCACGCGGCGCTCGACCTCGCGCATGGCGTCGGAGCCGATCTCCTCCTCGCGGCGCTCGTAGGCCGCCGCGGCGTCCTCGCGGACGTGCTGGGACAGGATCTCGGGGGTGAGCGAGCCGAGGTCGCCGCCGATGTCGTCGATCAGCTCGTCGGCGGTGAAGCTGATCGGGTAGACCTGCTTGAACGCCTTCCACAGCTTGTCGAGGTCCCAGTCGGAGGAGTCGCCCTCGGCGGTGGCCAGCTTGACGTAGCCCTCAAGGACCTCGTCCATCATGCCGCTGACCTGGTCGCGCAGGTCGGCGCCTTCGAGGACCTTGCGGCGCTCGGCGTAGATCACCTTGCGCTGCCGGTTGAGGACTTCGTCGTACTTCAGGACGTTCTTGCGGATCTCGAAGTTCTGCTGCTCGACCTGGCCCTGCGCCGACTGGATGGCCTTGCTGACCACGCCGGACTCGATCGGCTGGTCGTCGGGGATGTTCAGCCGGTCGTAGATCAGCTCGACCCGGGCGCTGTTGAACAGCCGCATGAGGTCGTCTTCGAGCGACAGGTAGAACCGCGAGGTGCCGGGGTCGCCCTGGCGGCCCGAACGGCCGCGCAGCTGGTTGTCGATGCGGCGCGACTCGTGGCGCTCGGTGCCGAGCACGTAGAGGCCGCCGGCCTCGACCACCTGCTCGTGCTCGCTCTCGACCTCCTGCTTGGCCTTCTCCAGCGCCTCGGGCCAGGCGGCCTCGTACTCCTCGGGGGTCTCGAGCGGCTGGAGGCCGCGCCCCTGGAGCTCTTCGTCGGCCATGATCTCGGGGTTGCCGCCGAGCATGATGTCGGTACCGCGGCCGGCCATGTTGGTGGCGACGGTGACCGCGCCGAGCTTGCCCGCGCGCGCGATGATCGACGCCTCACGGGCGTGGTTCTTCGCGTTCAGCACCTCGTGGGCGATGCCGCGCCGCTTGAGCATCTTCGACAGCAGCTCGGACTTCTCGACGCTCGTGGTGCCGACCAGCACCGGCTGGCCTTCCTCGTTGCGCTCGGCGATGTCGTCGACGACCGCCTCGAACTTGGCCTCTTCACCCTTGTAGACGATGTCCTTCTCGTCGCCGCGGATCATGGGCTTGTTCGTGGGGATCGGCACGACGCCGATCTTGTAGGTCTGGCTGAACTCCGCGGCCTCGGTGGCGGCCGTACCGGTCATGCCGGCCAGCTTGTCGTAGAGGCGGAAGTAGTTCTGGAGGGTGACCTTGGCGAGGGTCTGGTTCTCGTCCTTGATCCGCACGCGCTCCTTGGCCTCGATGGCCTGGTGCATGCCCTCGTTGTAGCGGCGGCCCCGCAGGACGCGGCCGGTGAACTCGTCGACGATGAGCACCTCGCCGTCTTTGACGATGTACTCCTTGTCGCGCCGGTAGAGCTCCTTGGCCTTCAGCGAGTTGTTCAGGAAGCTGATCAGCGGGGTGTTGACGGACTCGTAGAGGTTGTCGATCCCCAGCCAGTCCTCGACCTTGGCGACGCCGCTCTCGGTGATCCCGACCGTGCGGTTCTTCTCCTCGACCTCATAGTCGGTCTCGCGCTTGAGGCGGGGGGCGATCTTGGCGAATTCCGCGTACCACCGCGAGTTCTGCTCGGCGGGGCCGCTGATGATCAGCGGAGTTCTGGCCTCGTCGATGAGGATGGAGTCGACTTCGTCGACGATGGCGAAGGCGTGCTCGCGCTGCACGGTCTCGGCGAGCGAGAGCGCCATGTTGTCGCGCAGGTAGTCGAAGCCGAATTCGTTGTTGGTGCCGTGGGTGATGTCGGCCTGGTAGGCGGCCCGGCGGTCGGCCTTGGACATGTCGGGCGAGATGATGCCGACCTCGAGGCCCAGGAACTGGTAGATGCGGCCCATGTTCTCGGCGTCGCGCCGGACCAGGTAGTCGTTCACGGTGATCACGTGAACGCCCTTGCCGGCCAGCGCGTTGAGGTAGACCGCGAGGGTGGCGGTGAGGGTCTTGCCCTCACCGGTCTTCATCTCGGCGATGTTGCCGAAGTGGAGGGCCGCACCGCCCATGAGCTGGACGTCGAAGTGCCGCTGGCCCAGCGTGCGCTTTGCGGCCTCGCGCACCGTGGCGAAGGCCTCGGGCAGCAGGTCGTCCAGAGACTCGCCGTCCTTGTGCCGCTCGCGGTATTCATCGGTGAGTTCGCGCAGCTCGGCGTCGCTGAGGTCGACGAAGTCGTCCTCGATCGAATTGGTCTGGTCCTTGAGCTTTTTGAGCTTGCGCAGGATCTTGCCTTCGCCCGCGCGGAGGACCTTGTCGAGTATGCCTGGCACTTCCTATGCGCTCCTCGCAGTACTGGGCCCGCGTCCGGAGGCGGGACGGATCCTTGACCCCCAGCTTTCCATCGTAGGCGAGCCTATTGCCTCACTGGCCCCCCGCGCCTCTCCGCGCGATCCGCTTGTGGACACGTCGCGAAGGAGCGCGGGTTCAACCCCCCGGTCTCGGGTAATGGCGGTCGAGACGTACAAATGTAGCCGTCCGGTATCGGGGGGTGCCGATCATGGCCGACGCCGACCGCAACGATCCGAACACCTTCATCCGCGGATACCAGGCCGAGGGAGGGACGTGGGCGCCCACCACGACCCACCGCGGCCGGGCGAGGTCGTGGGTGGCCGTGGCCCTGCTGATCGCCGGGTTCACGCTCGCGGGGGTCTCGCTGGTCCTCGGCCCCGCCTGGTGGCTGCTGATCACCGGTGCCGTGCTGATGGTGCTCGGCGCGATCGTGAGCCTCGCGACCGACATCTTCACCGACGTGGTGCTGGACGACCCCCGCCACGAGACCGAGGAGAAGCACTCGACCCCGCTCCACCGGATCAAGCGCCACCACCGGACGGTCCGCGCCGAGGAGCAGGAGAACGAGGCCGCGGAAGCAACGGAGACGGCCGAGCGGGAAACACGGGCCGAAGGCCGGTGAGCCGGCCTTCGGCACCGCGGGGGCCGCGTGCGGCGGTGGTCAGTCGACCAGGCGGAGGACACCGTAGTTGAAGCCTCGGCGCCGGTAGACGACGCTGGGGGAATCGCGTTCTTCGTCGTGGAACAGGTAGAAGTCGTGACCCACGAGTTCCATCTCCATCAGGGCCTGGTCGATGGTCATCGGCTTGGCCGAGTGGAACTTCTCGCGCACGACCAGCGGCGCCGTGCCCTGCGTGGCGAGTTCGACGAACTCGTCGGCGAAGCGGCCGTCGACCTCGGTGCCGTCGAACTCGGCGAGGTCGTCGGCGGCCGGTGACGGCGCCGGCGGCGGCGGTGCCACGGGCCCCATGCCGTTGCCGCCGAGGCCGGCGGTGGCCACCGCCACGGACACGGGGGCGCGGCTGCCCTTGCCCGGCTTGCGGCGGTCGGCGGCCTTGCGCAGTCGCGCCTCGATACGGTCCAGCGCCTGGTCAAGTGCGTTGTAGCGGTCGTCCGAGGATGCCTCGCTGCGGACGACGGGGCCGCTGGAGTGGATGGTCAGTTCGACCCGCTCGCGCTGGTCGGCGAGCCTGGGGTTGCGCTCCTTGGACACCTCCACGTCGATGACCATGCCCGAGCGCTCCCACTTGGCGAGCTTCCCGAGCTTGTTCTCGACGTGCTGCCGGAACTTGCTGCTGACACCTGTGCGTCGACCCTTGACGATGATGTCCACAAGACCCCCTTCATCGTGCCGCCGCCTTGCGGCCGCGGCCGGCTCTCAATCCGCCCTGCGCCGTCGGCGCCGGGCTGCGTTCGGCGCTTCTCCTCTCGTCGGCCGCGACCGGGGGTGCGGCCCGTGTGGGAGTTGGGAGAGGTGTATACCCGCGTGGCCACCTGCCACGCCTACAAAAACCACAGGCCGGCGCCCTGGTTCGGGCATGCCGGCCTGCTCAATGGATGGACATGTCACCCGCCCGGCCGACCTGGTCTTCGTCCCCACATCCGCCTGCTGAGGGTCTCGCCGCGCTTTTGTGCGACTACTGCCCTTCTCCCGGCCGGGAGGGACATCGGATCCCTCCGCGGGGCAGGGCTTACCTCTAAGCCGCACCGTGATCGGTCGACGAAAAGTCGCCTTACGTGGGCCGTTTCGCCTGCGGCTGGCATCGGCTTGCCGAACTGGCGCCCCCTCAACAGGGGCGCGACCTCCGGCGCAACCACGGACCCGGGCGGGTGCCATGTCCTGAACGCTAACCCGAGAAGCGGCGGATGTCAGGTGCCGATCCACCGGGCATCCCGTGGAAAGCGCCCGTTTGCCCCCACACATCACCGGAGGTGGAAGAAACCGGACCGCTGCGTAAAACTTTCTTGACGGTCCGCCGTCGAACGGGGGCTTCCTCCGGTCACCGTTGAGGTTACCGGCGTTCGGCGAGTACAGCGGCGCCGACCACGTCTTTCCCCGCCGCGCGGAGGGCCCGGGCGGCCTCGGCGAGGGTGGCGCCCGTGGTCAGGATGTCGTCGACGACCACCACGGGCTCGCGGATCGCGGCGGCGTTGCGCGGGTGGGCCTCCAGCGCCCCGGCGAGGTTGGCCCGGCGGTGCTCGCGTCCCAGCCCCACCTGGTCGGCCACGCGCCGCCGGTGGCGCAGGGCGGGCACGACGCGCGGCGGATGCGCGGAGCCGGGCCCGGCACGCGCGGCCGCGCACGCGAGCAGCAGCACGGGGTCGTATCCGCGCCGGCGCCGCGCCCCGGGGCGCGGCGCCACCGGGACCAGCACGAAGCCGGGGTGGGCCGCCCCGGCCTGGGCGACCGCGCGAGCCAGGCGGGCACCCAGGGGCGCCGCGAGGGCGCGCGCGTGCCGCTCCTTGAAGGCGAGCAGCAGGGAGCGGTCGCGCCCCGCGTAGGGCCCGGCCGCCCACACCGGCGGACACCCGGGGCGCGACCGGCACCGCCGCGGCGGCCCAGGGAGGTCCCGCGCGCACGCGGGGCAGAGCACGCTCCCCGGTGCCGAACATCCGGCACAGGATTCGCCCAGGATGAGATCGGCCAGCGCGGAACAGGCCCGGGTCAGCGATCGAACGCTCGCGCCGACCGCGGAGGAGACGGCGGCGGAGGAGGCACGGACGGACGAGGCGGTGGCGGCGACGGCCGAAACGACCGCGGCGAGCAGTTTTCCCATGAACCCAGCGTGACCGTCCGCGCCACCCCCCGCCATCCCGATTCCCAGGCTGTGGACAACCCGGACCGGCACCCGCCACGTGGTGTTCCGGGCACCGGGCGCGTCGAGGCGCCCCCCAGGTCAGCCCGGGTAGACCGGGTTGGTGCCGTCGGCGGCGCGCTGCCAGCTGATGCGGTCGTTGGTCATCCAGATCTGGTCGTCCTCGGAGCTGGAGAGCAGAGGACGGCCCGGGGCGGCCGAGATCGCGGCCATGTCGGCGCCCGAGGGGGCGCCCGCGCTGGTGGTCTCGGTGCTGCCGTCGAGCGATACCAGGAACCCCTGGTCGGCGTCGCGGTCCTTGCGCCCGAGGGCGACGAGCTGGTCGCCGCCGCGCCAGGCGACGTCGGAGACGTCGCGCAGCTCACGGGCCAGCGGCAGGAAGCCGCCCGCCGCCGCTGTGCCGTCGTCGCGGTGCACGATGCGCCCGACCATCAGCCGCCCGCCGTCGTCGGCGGAGTCGCGGCCCACGATCGCCAGCCGGGTGCCGTCGCGCGATACCCGCACCTGGCTGACCAGCGTGCCGCTCAGCTCGGGTACCTCGACCTCCACCGGGTCGGTGCCGCCGTGCAGCAGCCACAGCCGGGTGCCCAGGCGCGGTTCGGCCGGGGCGGACGGGCTCGGGGCGGGGCCGGGGTCGTCGCCGGCGCGCTCGGTGTCCTCCTCGACGGCCTCGGCGTCGTCCTCGCGCGCCGCGGCGGCGTCCTCGGAGACGTCCTCGGCCACCCACAGGTCGCCGTAGGCGTCCCAGGACACGGACGTGTACTCGCCGCCGGAGAGCACCGGCACGTACTCGCCGCCCTCCTCGGTCCGGCCCACGACCACCTCCTCGCGCCCGGCCCGGATGCCGGCCACATGCCGCTCGTCCAGGGCGACCGCGTGCTGCTCCAGCGGGGTGTCGCCGACACCGGGGGCGCCCTCGACCCGCCGCTCCTGCGGCTGGGAGTCCTGCTGCCCGGGGGTCAGCGCCCACAGCTGGGAGTCGCGGACGAAGTAGGCGTCGAGGTCGTTGCCGACGCCCGCGGGGTCGACGGTGTCCCACTCGCCGCCGGTGATCAGGTCGTCGCCATCGGTGCCGGGCAGCTCGACCTCCTCGCCGTCGATGCGCACGGACAGCTCCTCGACCTCTGGGAGCTGCTTGAGCGTCCACACGAGCTGGGCGCCCATGCCGAACCGGTTCTCCGTGCCGCCGGGCGCGGCGGAGAGTTCGACCGTGACGCGGCCGGAGTCGTAGGCGACGTCGGCGCTGGTGTGGTCGCCGAAGGCGGAGTCCACGGCCGGGTCCAGCCAATTGGTCGGCCCGCCGACCAGCATCTTCACCAGCCGGGTGGCGAGGTTGTCGCTGCCGACCGGCAGGAAGACGGGGTCGGGCACCAGGCTGGAGCGGTCGGCGTTGAAGTAGTAGAGGTTCAGCGGCCGGTAGGCGAGTTCGACGTCGCGGCGGCTGAGGATCAGCGTGTCGGGCAGGTCGATGATCCGCCACTCGCCGTCGCCGTTGCGGGCGAGCCGGTAGGTGGCTTCGATCATCTGCCCGGCACCGGCGGGCACGTACTGCCCGCTGCCGTCGATGGCGGCCACCCGGCTGCTGCGCAGCCGGACGGTGGCGGACTCGCCGTCGGCGGCGGTCTCGGCGTCGACCGCGACGGCGTCCATGTCTTCGTAGACGAGCACGTCGCCATCGGGCGCCCAGTCGGCCTGGCGTCCGGGGCTGAGGTACTCGCGGGCGGTCCCGTGATTGTCGGTGAAGCTGCCCATGCCCTTGAGGAACCCGCGGACCAGGCCCTCTTCGCCTACACCGGGCTGGGGGCCGGCGGGCAGCATGCGCACGTAGCTGCCGTAGGGGTCGGTGGTGTCGCCGCTGCCCGAGCCCTGGGTGACGGCGCCGCCGCTGGGCACCGTGGCGCAGGCGGACAGCGTGAGGGCGAGCAGCGCCGCGGAGGGCGCGACCGCTCTGGACATGCTCACAAAGCCTCCCCGGCCTGCGGCCGTGCGATGTCGGGGCCGCCGATGACGGCGGAGAACCCCGGCCGCGAACGGCCGATGGCCATCTCGGGCGGGGCGAGCGGCAGCGGCGACCCGCGCAGCTCCTTGCCCGCCTTGCGCGGCAGCGACAGCCGGAACTGCGAGCCCTTGCCGGGCATGCCCCACGCCTGGAGCCACCCGCCGTGCAGCAGCGCGTCCTCCTTGGCGATCGACAGCCCCAGCCCCGTGCCGCCGGTGGTGCGGGCGCGCGCGGGGTCGGCGCGCCAGAACCGGTCGAAGCACAGGTGCTCCTCGCCCTCCTTGAGGCCGACGCCGAAGTCGCGCACGGCCACCGCGACGGCGTCGCGGTCGCCCGCTGCGGTCACGATGACGTCTTTGCCCTCGCTGTGCTCGATCGCGTTGACGACCAGGTTGCGCAGGATGCGGCTGATCCGGCGGGAGTCGTACTCGGCCACGCAGGGGTCGGCGGGCAGCCGCAGCACGACCTTGATCCCGCGCTTCTCGGCGATCTGCTCGGCGTCGCCGACCGCCTTCATGACGGCGTCGCGGATGTCGCCGGACTCCAGTGCGAGGGTGGCCGCGCCCGCGTCGTGCCGGCTGATCTCCAGCAGGTCGGCGAGGAGCTCCTCGAACCGCTCCAGCTGGCTCTGGAGCAGCTCCACAGAGCGGCCCATGGTTGGTTCGAGGTCGTCGCGGTCCTCGTAGAGCAGGTCGCCGGCCATGCGGATGGTGGTCAGCGGGGTGCGCAGCTCGTGGGAGACGTCGGAGACGAACTGGCGCTGCACCTTGGACAGCTCCTCCAGCTCGTGGATCTTCTCCTGGAGGTTGCCGGCCATGTCGTTGAACGACATGGCGAGGCGGGCGAGGTCGTCCTCGCCGCGGACCTTCATGCGCTCGGCGAGGTCACCCGATGCCAGCCGCTCGGCCGACCCCGCGGCCAGCCGCACGGGGATGACCACCTGGCGGGTGACGATGTAGGCGACGACGACGAGCAGGATCACCAGCGCCGATCCCACGAACACGACGGTGTTCTGCACCAGGTCGAGCATCTGCTGCTCGTGGTCGAGCGGGAACAGGTAGTACAGCTCGTAGGCGTGCGACATGCGCGCGCCCACGGCGAGGCCGGGCTCGCGGGTGTCGCCGCGGATGATCTCGGTGTAGGTGACGTACTGCTGCTCGAGTTCGAGGCTCGCGCCGACGTCGTCGCGCAGCCGCCGGGGCACGCTGGCCTCGTCGACGGTGGCGTAGCCGCTGAGGCCGCCGACATCGGGCAGGATGACCACCTCGTACAGGCCGGTGGTCCCGCTGCTGTTGCTCAGCTCCTCGGTGATCTGGGCGAGCCGGCCGTCGGGGTCGGACGCCTGGTCGCCGTCCTGGAGGGCGTTGACCGCCGCGGTGAGGCCGGCCTTGTGGTCGTTGAGCGCGGCGGTGCGCTTGGCTTCGAGCAGCCCGGTGAGCACCTGCTGGACGAGGAAGAACCCCAGGACGGCGGTGACCAGCGCGGAGATGAGCAGCGTGGTGGTGACCACCCGCAGCTGGAGCGAGCGCCGCCAGCGGGAGTGCACGCCGCGCACGAGTCCGCGGGCGGCGCGCTGGGCCGCGAGGTAGCCGCGCAGCAGCTGGCCGAGCGCGTTCTGCCAGCGCGATGCGGCGGCGCCCTCGCCATCGCCAGGGTTCGCCGCGCTCGCGCCGCCGTCGGGCGCTGCCGCCGTGCCGGTACCGATCAGGCGGTACCGGCCTTGTAGCCGACCCCCCGCACGGTCACGACGACCTCAGGGTGCTCGGGGTCCTTCTCGATCTTGGCCCGTAGCCGCTGCACGTGCACGTTGACCAGGCGGGTGTCGGCGGCGTGCCGGTAGCCCCAGACCTGCTCCAGCAGGACCTCGCGGGTGAAGACCTGCCGCGGCTTGCGGGCCAGCGCCACCAGGAGGTCGAACTCCAGCGGGGTGAGGCTGATCGGCTCGCCTTCGCGGCGCACCGAGTGCCCGGCGACGTCGATGGTGATGTCGCCGATCTGGAGCACCTCGGGCGCGGGCTCCTCGGTGCGGCGCAGCCGCACGCGGACCCGGGCCACGAGCTCCTTGGGCTTGAACGGCTTGACGATGTAGTCGTCGGCGCCGGACTCAAGGCCCAGGACGACGTCGACGGTGTCGCTCTTGGCGGTGAGCATCACGATCGGCACGCCGGACTCGGCGCGGATCTGGCGACAGACGTCGATGCCGTCGGCCCCGGGCAGCATGAGGTCGAGCAGCACGAGGTCGGGCTTGGTCTCGCGGAATGCTTCGAGCGCTTTGTCGCCGTCGTGCACGAATGAGGGCTCGAAGCCTTCGCCTCTGAGGACGATGCCCAACATTTCGGCGAGAGCGAGGTCGTCGTCGACGACCAGTACGCGTCCCTTCATCGATGTATCCGGCGCGGGTCCGCCCCCGTGACGGGTGGCTGCTGCGCGCCTGCTCCTTTCCGGACACTCAAGCGGCGAAAACTTCGATCTGTTCTCCGGGGTCCCGCCAGGGAACCGTCCTCCCGGCCCAACCTTGCCATCATTTGCCGTGGGGAGTTCATCGTTCGTTCGGCCGCCCCCCGTGTGAGCCACCGGACCGCCGCGGCGGCGGAGCCGTCCTCCCTGGCCAGGTCCCCTGGGACAGACTGCCGCCTGGGTCGTCGCCCGTCCAGAGCAGATTGATCACTCTGTGCACGCGACGCGGTCGGTCGATATCCGAAAGCATACAAAAGGAACGTACGCAATCGGTGGCCTGATACGGGACCAAATGCGGGCGCAGGACCGCAACGCCCGCCAGTAGGTTGATCTCGAATAGCGTGGGATCCGAACGGGCCCGAGCAGACGCACCACGGAGGAGCGATGACGCAGGACGACGGCCAGGCACGGCGCGACCCGGACCGGTCGCCGGAGCCGGAGCCGGGCGCGGGCGGCGACCCCGCCCCCGGCCCAGCGCCGTCGTCGTGGGCGGCCCCCGGCGGCGGGGCGCCGGAGCCCCCGGCGTCATCCCCGGGGTGGGTCGCGCCCGGTGGAGCGGCCGGCGGCCCTGGCCACGACCAGGGCCAGGGGTACGGGCCGGGCCCGGATTTCGGACAGCAGGGATACCCGCCGGCGGAGGGACAGGCACCGGCCCAAGGCACGGGTCCGGCGTTCGCGCCGCCCCTTCCGCCCCCGGGCTACGCGCCTCCCGGAGCGGGCGGGCCTGCGGGCTACGCGCCCCCCGGCCACGGCCCCCACCCCGGCTACGGGCAGTACGGCCAGCCCCCCTACGGCGCCCCGCCGGGCTATGGGCCCCCGGCGGCCCCGCGCCCGGGGATCGTCGCCCTGCGCCCGCTCGCCCTCGGCGACATCTTCAACGGCGCCTTCGGCTACATCCGCAACAACCCCAAGGTCACCCTGGGGATGACCGCGATCATCGTGGCCCTGGCCAGCCTGCTGCCCGCCATCGGCGCGGGGTCCTTCATCAGCGACTACACGGTGTGGCTGGAGGAGTCCCCCCTCGACGAAGTCGACTTCCCCATGTCGCCCTTCACCCTGGTCGCGCAGTTCGGCGGGGCCATCCTCAGCTTCGTGGGGACCGCGGTCCTCACCGGCCTCCTCGCCGCCGTGGTCGGCCTCGCCGTGCTCGGCCGCAGGCTCTCCGCCGGCGAGGCGTGGGCCGCCGTGCGGCCCCGGCTGGGCGCGGTCCTCGGCGTCGCCCTCCTGCTGCTCCTGCTCGGTGTGGCCTCGTTCGCCCTCCTCTTCGGCGTGGTCGCCGGCGCGGTCGGCCTGGGCGTGGCCGGGGTGGACATCTGGATCTGCATCGTCGCGGGCCTCCTCGGCGTCCTCGCCTGGGCCGCCGTCAACGTCTGGATCTACGTCCGGACCAGCCTCGCCATGCCCGTCACGGTCCTCGAACGCGTCGGCCCCGGAGGCTCGCTGGCCCGGTCCTGGCGGCTCACCCGGCGCGGCTGGTGGCGCGTGTTCGGGATCCTGCTGCTGTCCTCGTTCCTCGGCAACATGGTGGCGAGCGTGCTCTCCGGCCCGTTCTCGGTCATCGCCGCGGTGGCCGGCGTCGTCGAGAACCGCTTCGTCGCCGACACCATCTATGCGGCGGCGATCTTCCTGGGGTCCATGGTCGCCGGGACGATCACCAACCCCTTCGTCACCGGCGTGACCACGCTGCTCTACGTCGACCTGCGCATGCGCCGCGAGGGGCTGGACCTCCGGCTCCAGGCCGCGGCGCAGTCCGGCGCCGACGCCGGGCCCGAGATCTACCTTCCCGAGCCGCCGGCGCCCGCCGGGCCGCCGCCCGGGCCCGGGTATCCCCAGCAGGCCGGATACCCGCAGCCGCCCGGGCCCGCCGGCGCCGTCCCCGGGGCGCCGGTGTGACGGGCCGCGACGAAGGGGCCCGCCTGGCCCGCGAGGAGCTGCGCGACCCCATCTACGGCGAGTCCGAGCCCGGCCTGCTCGACCGGCTCTACGCCTGGGCCATGGAGCGGCTCCAGGACCTCATCCGCCTCGCCGACCAGTCCGTCCCCGGCGGCTGGTGGGTCCTCGGCCCCATCCTCGTCCTGCTCGCGCTACTGCTGATCGCCCTGGTCGTCTATATGCGGCCCGCCCGGCGCACGCGGTTCACCGGCGCCGTCATCGACGCCGGGGCCGCCCGCACCGCCGACGACCACCGCGCGGCCGCCGACCGGCACGCCGCAGCGGGCGAGTACGGGCCCGCGGTGCGCGAGCGCCTGCGCGCCATCACCCGCGACCTGGAGGACCGCACCATCGTCGCCCCGCGTCCCGGGCGGACCGCGACCGAACTGGCCGCCGAGGCGTCGGCGGCGCTGCCCGCCGGGCGCGAGGGGCTGGCGGCCGCCGCCCGCGCGTTCAACGACATCGCCTACGGCCAGCGCCCCGCCACCGCCGACGACGACCGGCTCCTGCGCGACCTCGACCGGCTGCTGCGCGACAGCAGCCCCGTGCACACGGCGGTGGGCCCCTGATGGCCGCCTCCGCCCCCGCTGTCCCGGCGCCCGCGCCCCCGGGCGGTACCGCCCCCGCCTCGCCGCGCCCTGCCGACCTGTGGCGGCGCGCCCGCGGGCCCGTTGCCGCCTTCCTGGGCCTGGCGGCCGTTGCCGTAGTGGTCTCGATCGGCGCCCAGCGCCCGCCCGAGGGGGTCCTCGAACCCGAAGGCCCCAACCCCGAGGGCGCGCGCGCCCTGGTCCAGGTGCTGGAGGGCGAGGGCGCCGAGGTCACCGTCGCCCGCGACGCCGCGACCGCCGCCGGCGCCCTCACCGACGACTCCGTCCTCGTCGTGGCGCTCTCCCACCGGCTCAGCGCCGGCCAGCTCGACGACCTCGCCCAGGCCCCCGGCGACCGGCTGCTCGTCCAGCCCACCGGCCCGGCCCTGGACGCGCTGGCCCCCGGTGTCGAGGTGGCCGCCCGCGCCGACGCCGACGCGTTCGCCCCCCGCTGCGACCTGCCCGCCGCGCGCGCCGCCGGCCCCGCCGACCTCGGCGGCGAGCTGTACACGGCGCCCGGCGGCACCGGCTGCTACCCGGGCACCGACGACGGCGACCTCGGCGGCGGGGACGGCAGGGGCGGCGACGCGCTGGTCCGGGTCACCAACGACTCCGGCGCCACGACGACGGTGATCGGCACCCCGAACCCGCTGACCAACCAGTACCTCGCCGACGAGGGCAACGCGGCCCTCGCCCTGAACCTCGTCGACGGCCGCGACGTCGTCTGGCTGCTCCCCGATGTCGCCGTCCCCGAGGGGCAGGCGACCCTGGTTGAGCTGCTGCCGCTGTCGCTGCGCTACGCGGTGCTGCCGCTGGGCGCCGCCCTGCTGCTGCTCGCCCTCTGGCAGGGCCGGCGGCTGGGCCCGCTGGTCACCGAGCGGCTGCCGGTCGTGGTCCGCGCCTCGGAGACCACGGAAGGGCGGGCCGGGCTCTACGCCGCCCACCGCGCCCGCGACCGGGCCGGCGCCGCCCTGCGCGACGGCCTGATCGGCCGGGTGCGGCCGGCGCTGGGCCTGGGCCCCGACGCCGCGCCCGACACGGTCGTCGACGCGGTGGCCCGGCGCACGGGCGGCGACCCCGCGGCGCTGCGCGCCCTGCTGTACGGTCCGCGCGAGGGCACCGGTGCCGATGCCTACACTGCGGACGACGACGGGCTGGTGCGGCTCGCCGACGACCTCGACCGCCTTGAGGGCCGCCTGCGGTGAGGGCACGGGCGCCGGGCCGCCCCGGCCGCCAACGGGTCCCCGCATCCCCGCAGCCCCCACCACGAACCAGCACAACGGAGAACGCGAAAGAGGTAGTGCCGACGTGACCGCCTTCACCGAGCAGGGGCCCGCCCCGGAGCAGGCCCGAGCCGCGCTGACCGCGCTGCGCGACGAGGTCGCCAAGGCCGTCGTCGGCCAGCACGAGACCGTCACCGGGCTGGTCGTGGCGCTGCTGTGCCGCGGCCACGTCCTGATGGAGGGGGTGCCCGGCGTCGCCAAGACGCTGCTCGTCCGGGCCGTCTCCGCCGCTCTGGCCCTGGACCACAAGCGGGTGCAGTTCACCCCGGACCTGATGCCCGGCGACGTCACCGGGTCGATGGTCTACGACGCCCGCACCGCGCGGTTCGAGTTCCACGAGGGCCCGGTCTTCACCAACCTGTTCCTGGCCGACGAGATCAACCGCACCCCGCCCAAGACGCAGGCGGCGCTGCTGGAGGCCATGGAGGAGCGGCAGGTGACCGTCGACGGCCGGCCCACGGCGCTGCCCGACCCGTTCGTGGTGGCCGCCACGCAGAACCCCGTGGAGTACGAGGGCACCTACCCGCTGCCCGAGGCCCAGCTCGACCGGTTCCTGCTCAAACTGGTCGTCCCGCTGCCCGAGCGCCAGGACGAGGTCGGCATGCTGTCGCGGCACGCGGCCGGGTTCGACCCTGGGGACCTCGCCGCCGCCGGGGTCCGCCCGGTGGCGGGCGCCGAGGACCTGCGCGCGGCCCGTGAGGCCGTGGGCGCCACCCGGGTGGCGCCCGAGGTGCTGGGCTACATCGTGGACATCTGCCGGGCCACCCGCCACTCGCCGTCGCTCCAGCTGGGGGCGTCGCCGCGCGGCGCGACCGCGCTGCTGCGCACCAGCCGCGCGTGGGCGTGGCTGTCGGGGCGCGACTACGTCACCCCCGACGACGTGAAGGCGCTGGCCAAGGCGACACTGCGGCACCGCATCGCGCTCCGCCCGGAGGCGGAGCTGGAGGGGGCCAGCACCGACGGCGTCCTGGACGGCGTGCTCGCCTCGGTGGCGGTCCCGCGCTGACCCCATCCGGGACAGGGCGGGCCGCGGGCCCGATCCGCACACTCGACAGGACCAGGAAGACCAGGACGGACGGCAGGGCATGGCGATCACGGGCCGGGCGGTACTCGCGGCGTTCGCGGGCATGCTGGTGGTGCTGCTCTCCGGGTCGGCGGCCACAGCGGTGGCGTGGACCGTGCTCGCGGTCCTCGCGGCGGCGATCCTGACCGACGCCGCACTCGCGCCCAGCCCGCGCCGGGTCACCCTGGAGCGCGAGGGCGACACCTCGATCCGGCTCGGTGAGACCGCCCGCGTGGCGCTGTTCGTCGGCAACCCGGGGCGGCGCGCGCTGCGCGGCCTGGTGCGCGACGCGTGGGCCCCCAGCGCCGACGCCCTGCCGCGCGCCCACACCGTCGCCGTCCCCGCCGGGGAGCGCCGCCGCCTGGAGACCGCGCTGACCCCGCAGCGGCGGGGCGACCAGCACGCCGCCGCGGTGACCGTGCGCAGCCTGGGCCCGCTGGGGCTGGCCGCGCGCCAGTGCACCCACACGGTGCCGTGGAGCGTCCGGGCGCTGCCGCCGTTCCACAGCCGCCGCCACCTGCCCGGCAAGCTCTCGCGGCTGCGCGAGCTCGACGGTCAGCACAGCGCCCTGGTGCGCGGGCAGGGCAGCGAGTTCGACTCGCTGCGCGAGTACGTGCCGGGCGACGACGTCCGCTCGATCGACTGGCGGGCCACCGCGCGCCGCGAGGGCGTGGTGGTGCGCACCTGGCGACCCGAGCGCGACCGCCGCATCCTGCTGGTGCTCGACACCGGGCGCACGTCGGCGGGGCGGGTCGGCGACACCCCGCGGCTCGACCACGCCATGGACGCCGCGCTGCTGCTGGCGGCGCTGGCCGCCAAGGCCGGGGACCGGGTGGACCTGCTGGCCTACGACCGCCGGGTGCGCGCACAGGTGCGCACGCACGGGCGGGGCAGCCGCATCCCGGCGCTGGTGCAGGCGATGGCGCCGCTGGAGGCGGAGCTGGTGGAGTCCGATCCGGCGGGGCTGGTGTCGACCATCCTGGGCGGGCACAGCCGCAGCCGACAGCTCGTGGTGCTGTTCACCGACCTCAACGCCACCGCCATGGAGGCCGGCCTGCTCCCGCTGCTGCCCGCGCTGACCGCCCGCCACCTGCTGATGGTGGCGGCCGTGGGCGACCCCCGCGTCACCGAGATGGCGGCCGAGCGGGGCAGCGCCCGCGGCGTGTACGCCGCCGCCGCGGCCGAACGCACCCTCGGCGAGCGCCGCCGGATCACGGCGGAGCTGCGGCGCCACGGCGTCGAGGTCGTCGACGCCGACCCCGAGCACATCGCCCCGGCTCTGGCCGACGCCTACATCGCGCTCAAGGCCCAGGGGCGGCTCTAGCGCGGTCGTGGCCGCGGCGCTTCGGGATCCGCGGCCGGCTCCGGACATAACGGGGCGCCACACGCTCCGGCGTGTCCGAATGCGGACACAGCGCGCCGTACGCGAGCATTGCCGGGTTTCGATTCGACATACACCCTGATGGGGGCGGAACCGCGTCGGCGCCTCCCCGGTCGAAGCCAAGGTGACCCGGTGCGGACGCCGACCGCACGGGCACCCGCGGAGGGCGGGTGCCGGGTCACCCGGAGGGGCGAGCGTAGGGAGCGCGTGTGGGACTGTTCGATGCGATCCGCGATGAATTCATCGACATCGTCGAATGGCTGGACGACAGCCGCGACACCATCGTCTGGCGGTTCCCCCGCCACGACAACGAGATCAAAATGGGCGCCAAGCTCGTCGTGCGCGAGTCGCAGATGGCCGTCTTCGTCAACGAGGGCACCATCGCCGACGTCTTCCCGCCCGGCACCTACACCCTGGCCACCCAGAACCTGCCGGTCCTGTCCACGCTGAAGGGGTGGAAGTACGGCTTCGACTCGCCGTTCAAGGCCGAGGTCTACTTCGTCTCCAGCCGCCAGTTCACCGACATGAAGTGGGGCACCCAGAACCCCGTCCTCGTGCGCGACCCCGAATTCGGGATGGTGCGGCTGCGCGCCTTCGGCGGCTACGCCGCCCGGGTGGTCGACCCGGCGAGCCTGATCCGCGAGCTGGCGGGCACCGACCCGCAGTTCCGCACCGAAGAGGTTGAGGAGTACCTGCGCCAGCAGATCGTGGGCCGGCTCGGCAGCGCCCTGGGAACGGCCGCGGGCACCACCCCCGTTCTCGACCTCGCCGCCAACCAGCACGTGATCGGCGAGCGCCTGGCCAACGTGCTCAGCGCCGACCTCGCCGACGTCGGCATCCAGATCCCCCGCTTCATCATCGAGAACGTCTCCCTGCCGCCCGAGGTGGAGGAGGCCATCGACAAGCGCTCGCAGATGGCGATCGTCGGCGACCTCGACCAGTACGGGCGGTTCCAGACCGCCAACGCGATCGAGGACGCCGCGCAGAACCCGGGCGGCGGCGCCGGCGAGGGGCTGGGGCTGGGCATGGGGTTCGCCGCCGGCCAGCAGATGGCCGCCAACCTCGGCGCCCAGGCAGGGGGCCAGCCACCACAGGGGCGGCACGCGGGGCCGCCTCAGGCGCCGCAGGGGCAGGCGGCGGGGCCTCCCCCGCTGCCGCAGCAGACGCAGTGGTACCTCGGAGCGGGCGGGCAGCGGCTCGGCCCGTTCGACGAGGCCTCGCTGCCCCACCGGGTCGGTGAGGGGACGCTGACCCCCGAGACGCTGGTGTGGCGGACCGGGATGGAGCAGTGGGCGCCCGCCCGCGAGGTGCCCGAGATCGCCCGCCTCTTCGGCGAGGTCCCGCCGCCGCTGCCGCCCTCGTAGCCGTCCCCCGTCCAGGGCCGTCGTCCGAGGGTTCGCGTTCCCCGGGCGGATCGGCCCTCATCACCTGTCGCAGCGGGCCCGGCCGCGCCCTCGTCCACCGGGCCCGCACCGCGACGGCCGGCGCCCCCACGGCCGCCCGTTGCGCTCCGCATGGATTCGGCGTGCCGTTTCCCACCCGTTCGGTTTTTCCGTGAGGCCACCATGTCCCAGTCCCACCCTCCTGCGGGTCCCCCCGCGGCGTCCCGCCCTTCGCTGCCCTGCGCCGGCTGCGGGGCGCACCTCCAGTACGCGCCCGGCACGTCGAGCCTGAGCTGCCCCTACTGCGGCCACCGGCAGGAGCTGCGCCCGGCCGCCCGCAAGGTCCGTGAGCACTCCTTCGAGAAGGTGATCTCCAAGCCGCGCCGCCCCGCCCAGGAGCTGGCCGCGCACCACTTCAACTGCCACCGCTGCGGGGCGCACGTGCAGGGCGGCGCGCTCTCGCGGGTGTGCCAGTTCTGCTCCGCCCCGCTGGTCGCCGACACCTCCAACGATCCGCAGGTCGTGCCGGAGGCGATCCTCGCCTTCGGCCTCGACCGCAATGGGGCGCGCGCCTCGCTGCGCAAGTGGACGGGGGCGCGCTGGTTCGCCCCGGGCGGCCTCAAGAAGGTGGCCGACGCGGAGTCGATGCGGAGCACGTTCCTGCCGCACTGGACGTTCGACGCCGCGACCGCGTCGAAGTACAAGGGGCAGAGGGGCCGCTACTACTACACGACCGAGCACCGGAACGGGAAGAGGCAGCGCGTGCGCAAGACGCGCTGGTCCGGTGTGCGGGGGCAGGTGTCGCGGCGGTTCGACGACGTCCTGGTCACCGGCATCGACCGGGGCCCGGTGGACGCCGCCCGCCTGCACGCGCTCCAGCCGTGGCCACTGAAGTCGGCGGCGGCCTTCCAGCCCGACTACCTCACGGGCCACGAGACCCTGCGCTACGACGTCGAGCCCGAGTACGGGTTCGAGAAGGCGAAGTCGGTGATGGCGTCGGTCATCGAGCGCGACTGCCGCCGCGACATCGGCGGCGACGTCCAGCGGGTGGAGGCGGTCGACACCCGGTACGACAAGGTGACGTGCAAGCTGATGCTGCTACCTGTGTGGACGGGCAGCTACGTGTACCACGGGAAGTCGTACCAGGTCCTCGTCAACGGCTGCTCAGGAGAGATCCAGGGCGACCGCCCCTACAGCGTCCCCAAGATCGTGGCGGCGTCGGTGGCGGCGCTCATCCTGGCCTCGGTGATCCTGTACTTCATGTTCCTCTACGCCTGATGGTCGGATCCGGCCTCCGCCCGAGAGGGGCGGAGGCCGGCCAGGCGTTACAGGAAGTCGATGTCAGCGAGGAGGGCCCGCCATTCGACGGCTGGGAAGGCCAGAGTCGCGAGATTCGGGTGCTGGGTGTCACGCACAAGGGTGGTGCGGCCCTCGGCAACCTCGACACAGTTGTTGTTGTTGCCACCGCTGTAGCTTGACTTGTGCCACCCGCAGCTCGTCGTCATCCCAACTCTCCCTGAACTTTCCGGACCAGGTCATAGCTTGCCTTAGTCGAAAGAGCCTCCGCCTGGATCACTCCGAACATCATGACACATTCGCGAATCTGGTCGGCATCGTCCAGGATCAGATCATCCAGCATGTGCTCTACGGACACGGCGACCGGTCGATCCGAGAAGACGAACACCCGGAATGGTCCTGAAAGACCAGGCGGCAACAGCAAATCCTGGGGCATCACCTGAAGCCGGATTATGCCATCGTCAGCCAGTCGAAGCAGATGTTCGAGCTGTTCCTTTGCAATCGATACATCCCCAAGAACACGGCGGATCACGGTCTCGTCCAACACGATCGACAGCAGCGGCCGATCCGGAGATTTGAGGATCTCCTGCCTCTTCATCCTCAATTCGACCATGCCATCGAGCGTGGTCGAATCTACCCACGGACGCATGGCCTGGAAGATCGCCCGAGCGTAGCGAGGGGTCTGCGCCAATCCCGGAACGAGCGTTCCGTGGAACTCCCGCAACTCACGCGCCGTGCGTTCAAGGTCGATGCCGCCCTGGATGCCCTCGGGGTACATTCCGTGGCTGTTGTTGTCCCGCGTCCACAATCTCTGGAAGACGCCTGACGTCTTGAAGAGGGCATCCAATTCCTTGCAGTGGTCAAGCTGCGGCGTCCGCGTCCCCTTCTCCCAATAGGAGACGAGCGACGACGACACTCTGACCTCGGCAGCGACGCGGTCTTGGGACAGACTCGCCGCACGCCGACGTTTCCGCAGCTCAGATCCGATCTTCTGCCATAGAGGGTTGACTTGACGAGCCATGGTTCCTCCACAAATTCTGACCGTCCCTCAAATCACACCACATGATGATGACCCCTCGCCATCGAAACTGAATATTCCTAACTCTTCTGTGGATCCACTGGCACGGAGTCCTATTGGCGGATCATCGTTGTCCCAAGCTGCTCAGCAGCGAAACGAGGAACGATCTCGTGGGCCCTGTGGCGCCCTCAACCACTTGACGGCGCACGAACATGTGACCAGGTCGACCACACCCGCGAACTACGCAAGTGGTCCTGGTCGGCGTAGGGCGCCGACCAGGACCGCAGCCCTCAACCTGTCGAGACCAGGGAGGACCACATCCATGAAGACTAACGGCATGAAATCCCCTTCGGGCGTTTTCCAGCGACCCCGGTCGCGCCGAATTCGTCCGTATCTGTTCCGATTCGAGGGGCGGTGATGGCAGTGGAATACGAGCGCCGGTTCCCCGGATGGTCCGACCAGATTCGGAAGGTGCGGGAATGGACGGATGACGTCCTCTCCGCCCACGAGGGCTTCGAGATCCCCGACGACACGATCGCCTCCGCCGTTCTCCTCGTCTCAGAGGCGACGACGAACGCGATCCGCTACACGGCGAGCGGCCGCGGGGGCGTCTTCAAGGTCACGTTGAAGATCGACACCCACCGCATCACCATCGAGGTCGACGACGAAGGATGTCCCGCCGGCGGGACACTGCCTTTCATTCGCCCCCTCACCCCCATGGCGCAGCACGGGCGCGGCATCACCCTCATCGACTACATTGCCGACACCTGGGGCCCGCTCCCCCACCCCCGCACGGGAGTCGGCTTCACCCTCACCTGCCGCCCCGCCGGGACCTCCGTGGCCTGACCGGAACTCCGGCACACCTACCACGCGCGATCCTGCCTTCGGAGGGGGAAGCAGGAACCGCGCCTCCCCGCCGGACCGCCCTCGGCCCCGACCCCGCCCTGGACGGTCCGGCACCATGCGAACAGGCGGTGAGGTCTTGAGCAATGGGATCCGACGGGACATACACCCCAAAGCGAACGGAAGGTGACGAGGGCCCAATTCGCTTGGGCCCTTCCCTTGCCGCTCTTTTCGCCATTCACCACATGTGAGCTGGGACGATCGCCGGAAAGCGATTGCTGAAAGCCTCGTAGACCACACCGCGCGGGCCCACTCCGGGCCCAGAACCACCGTCACCCGTGGGCCTACTCGCCGTTCTGACCTGCACGTACTGTCGAACCGTTTGCACGGGCGGCAGAACCCGCGGGTTCAGGGGATCAGGGGGAAGCGGTGGGCCTCGGCGACCGGATTCCGCGCGGCGAGCGCGGGGCCTCGGCCACGGAATTCGCAGCGGTGATCCTACTCATCGCCGCCATTATCGGCGCACTACTCCTCACATCCATTCCGCAGCGGATATCCGACTACATCGACTACGCCATCTGCAAGGTCACGACGCAGGGCGACTGCCCTCCCCCCGGCGGCGATCAGGCCGACACCCCGCGCGACGAGGACTTCGTCCCGCCCCGCTGCGAGGTCTACCAGCTCCAGGAACGCGCCGGGTACTCCATGTACATCGGCATCTTCAAATTCGGCGACGAATACGCGTTCATGGAACAGCAGATGGCCGACGGCACCTACCGGCTCACCCTGATGCCGCACAACTTCGAACTCGGCGTCGAGGGCAAGGCGTTCCAGGTCAGGGGCGAGGGCGGCGACAACGTCCAGCTCGGCGCCGAGGCCAAGATCGGCGCCTACCTCAGGGCCGGGGTCGGCGACACCTGGATCTTCGACGACCGCGAGCAGGCCATGTCCTTCAAGGACGACATCATCGAGAACCAGCAGGCCATGGAGTCGATGTCCCGCAACCCGGGCATGGGCCTCTACTACTGGCTCAACCCGCCCCCCGAGATCCCCGACCCGGGCATCACCACCGCGACCCTGCGCCTGGAGGCGGGCGCCAACGCGGAGACCGGAGCGGGTGTGAAGACCTCCCAGGGCGAGCAGTACTTCGACGTCGGCACCGGCATCAACGGCAAGTTCCGGCTGGGCGGGCAGGTCGCCGTCCGCACCGACCGTCGCGACCCCGACAACGTGCTCACCGGTACCGCCTACCAGTTCGACGGGCAACTGGGCGTCGGCACGGAGATCGCCGGTGCCGGGTCCGAGAACCTGACGAACTGGACGGGCGGGATGCGGGTCATGCGCGACTCCGAGGGGCGCCCGGTCGAGATCGTCTACACCACCACGGTCGAGGACACCCTGATCAGCAAGGACCGCCTCGGCGGGCGCGGGCGCACCGGCAAGGGCGGCCTGAAGGGCAGGGACGGCGACACCACACTCCAGGAGACCCGCACCACCATCACCCTGGACACCCCCGAAGAGCAGGCGATCGCCGAGGAGTACCTGCGCGAGGAGGGGGCGACCGGGATTCCGGCGCTGGCCTTCAGCCAGCTCTTCGACGACGGCGAGTCCCTGCTCAACGAGCCGCCGCCGGGGGCGAGCGACTTCGAGCGGCTGATGTACGAGCAGGCGACGGTCGCCAACACCACCCAGGTGCGGACGATAGACTCCGACACCTTCGGCGGACGGGTGGCCCTCGGCCTGGGCCTGGGGGCCAAGGTCACCGTCGAGTCCTCCGAGGCGGACACGGTGGAGGCCGAGTACCTCGGCGCCCCGCGCCCCGGCGGCACCCGCGGGTTCGTGGAGTTCCCGGCGTGCGTGTCCCAGCGCGAGTGACGCGGGGACAGGGGCGCACGGGGATCCGGGAGCGAGGAGACGGAAGGGTGGAGGAGCCATGAGGCGCGCCGGATGGGTCGCGGCCATCGTCGCCGGGAGCTGGGTGGTGACGCTCGCGGGCTACCTGCTGACGGGGATGGCCGCCGGCGACCTGGCGCCGCGCATCCCGGGAGAAGAGCCGCCGTCGGCCGGTGCCGTCCAGACCGCCGGGGTCGTCGCCCTGCTGGGCATGGTCGCGGTCGTCGCGGCGGCGGTCTGGCTGGGCGCGCTGCTCGCCCGCGACTCGGCGGGAATGGAACGCCGGGGCGCAGCCGTCACCGCGGCGACCGGCCCACTGGCCGCGGTGGCGGTCACCCTCCTCCTCTCCGCCATCCTGGCGGTCCCCGCCGGCACCATCGCCGTCCATGCCGGATGCGCGATCGCCGCGACGGGCGCGGCCCTCTACGCGACTCTGCGCCGCAAGCGCTAGGTCCCGGGCGTTCCGATTTGCCTGTGCCGTTACGGCATGGTGTCGACTGTTGCCTCGCCGACGCGTCCGCAATCGGAGGAGAGCACCAGATGACACTGTTCGAGCACCGTTTCGTCGCGGCCGGTTCAGCGGAACCGCCGGGGGACGACACCGGACGGATGATCCAGATGATGACGGGGTACTGGGTCACCCAGGTCGTCCGGACCGCGGCCGAGCTGCGCCTCGCCGACCACCTGTACCCGGACGGCGCCACCGCCGCCCAGGTCGCCGAGGCCGAGTCGCTGGACGCCGGTCATACGTTCCGCTTTCTGCGCGCGTGCGCCTCCCTCGGCCTGGTCGGCTCGACGGACGGGAGACGGTTCACCGCCACGTCCCTCCTCGACACCCTGCGCACCGACAACCCCGGCTCCCTGCGCGACCTGGCGCTATGGGGCGGCGCCGAATCGCACTGGCTGCCGTGGGGACGGCTGGCCGATACGATCCGGGCCGGCTCCACCCAGGCGGAGGCCGCTCTCGGCGCGCCGTTCTTCGACTGGCTCTCCGGTGAGCCCGGCGAGGCCGAGGTGTTCACCGGCGCCATGACCGCGATGACACGGAACCTGGCCCACCATCTGGTCGACGTGATCGACCTCAAGGGCGCCACGACCGCCGTGGACGTCGGCGGCGCCGGCGGGAACCTCGTCCAGACCCTCATGCAGAAGCATCCAAGTCTCGCCGGGATCGTGCTGGACCTCCCGCACGTCGGCGTCGATGCCGACGCCTCCGCCGCGCACCTGGGCGTCGCGGACCGGTTCACCTTCGTCGGCGGCGACTTCTTCGACAAGGTGCCGTCCGGGGATGTGCACCTGCTGAAGTTCGTCCTGCACGACTGGGACGACGACGCCTGCGTGCGCATCCTGCGCAACTGCCGGGAATCGCTCGAACCCGGCGGCCGCGTCCTGGTGATGGAGCTGCTCGTCGGGGAGGTCGGCACGCCGGGGCTGGCACCGATGATGGACCTGAACATGATGGCGCTGCTGACCGGGCGGGAGCGCAGCGCCGACGAGTTCGCCGCCCTGTTCGAGCGCGCGGGCCTGAAGCTCGCCGACGTGACACCGTCCGCGTCGGCCGTCTCCGTGCTGGAGGCCACGCCCGTCTAGAACCCTCCCCGGGGCCCCGCCGGGTCGTCCGCGGTCGGAGCGGCGACCCGGCGGGGCAGCTCTGCACAGCGGGAGTCCCGTCAGTTCGCCGGCCGGACGGGCTGCCGGAGGACGGTCCTGAGCTTGGCGGGATCGGCGCGACGGGGGTCGCCGAGGTAGATCTCGTGGTGGTGCCCGGACATCCGCAGGCCGTTGGCCGCGAGGTACTCGTGGTGGAGCCGGGCGAGGGCGGGGCCTTCGTCGTCGTAGGGTCCGATGTGCAGGAGCTGGGCGCAGGTGCCCTCGTTCAGCGTCTCGCAGCGGACCTCGGCGATCGTGGGCAGGCCCTTCTTCGCCAGTGCGGTCCGCTTCGCCTCCTCGACGCGGTCGTCGGTGATCCAGCCGGGCAGGCTGATGAGCATCCGCCAGTGCCAGGCGCCCTTCTCGCGGGTGAGGAACACCTCCGGGTCGTCGGCCCACCACAGCCCTTCGAGCGGTCCGACGACGAAGTCCCTGCCGAGGTCCTTCTTACCGGCGAACTTGGCGGTGTAGGCGACGGCGTAGAGCGCCTGGACCGCGCGGGCGTAGTCGGCGCTGGTGTTGGGGTCGCCGTGGCCGTCGACGGCGATGAACCGCTGCGCGGGCACGTCGACCAGCGCCCAGTCGGTGTTCCTCGGCGAGTAGAGCCGCTTGAGGTCGCGCTTGATGTCATAGCGGGTCATGGCCGCCCGCCCTCCCGGCCGGCCACTTCCCACGGCTCGGGGCGCCTGAGGGCGGTGCACTCGGTCATGCCCATCCGCCGGGCCGCCTCGCGGCGTTCGCGCACCTCGGGCCACGATTTCGGCCGGTAGCCCGGGCCGCCGCAGCCGCAGGAGTGGAAGGTGATCCCGGCCCGCAGCGTGGCCTCAAGGGCCCGCCACGCCCGGGTGTCGCGCCGCGGCGGCACCGCCAGGTCGGGGCCGGCGTCGATCATCGGCGTCCGGCACTGGGGGCACCGGTGCCCGGACGCACCGTGCTCCGCCTGCTTGAACGCCACCCGGCAGGTGAGGCACACGAAGTGGCACTTGTAGGAGATCGCGTACCGGCACATGCCCGCAGGCTAGACCAGGGCCGCGCACCGCGTCACCCGGAATCCGCCCCTGGCCGTTCCTCGATGGGGAACAGGATCGGGCTCAGCAGGTGCAGGCGGCGGTCCGGCGCGGGCTCGTTGTCCATCCGGGACGCGATCACCGCGCGCATCTCCGCCACCAGCTCGGAGAGTTCGTCCCGGCTGAGCCACAGCGGGATCTGGAGGTAGCCCGCCGACGACGCACGACCGCCCCGCCACGACGGCCGGGGCGGCACCGCCCCTGGGGCGGTACTACGAGGTGGGCGGCCGGCGCCTGCTGCTGCACCGGTCCGGCGACGGGAGCCCGTCGGTGGTGTTCCTGCCAGGAGGCGGCACGGCCGGCCTCGACTACTGGAACGTCCAGGCGCTGGCCGCCGAGTTCACCACGAGTGTCGTCTACGACCGCGCCGGAACGGGGTGGAGCGACCGAGTGGAGTTGCCGCGCACCTCGGCCGAGGTGACCGACGAGCTGCGCGAGGTCCTGCGGGCCGCCGGTGTGCCCGCCCCCTACCTGCTGGTGGGCCACTCCCTCGGCGGCCTCTACGCCCGCCACTACTCGGTGCGCTTCCCCGGCGAGGTCTCCGGCCTGGTCCTGCTGGATCCGGCGCACGAGGACTACAACGCCCACATGCCCCGGGAACTGGTCGAGCAGTGGGAGTCGTGGGACCCCGATCAGGAGCTGCCGGACGAACTGCCCGGGGAACTGGTCCGGATGTATCGCGGCCTGTTCGCGCAGGAGATCGGCGACTGGCCCGAGGGGATCCGGGAGCCGCTCATCGACCGCCACGTGGGCCCGGACTGGCTGCGGGTCGGCGCCCAGGAGGCGCAGAACGTCGAGGCGCTCTATGACGAGATGCGCCACGCGGGACCGATGCCCGATGTCCCGCTGATCATCCTCGCCTCCACCGGCATCGACGACTTCAAGAAGGCCGTGTCTGCGGGCACACCCGAATCGCTCCTCCGCGAGGAGATCGACGGGAAGCTGCGGCTCTACACGCACCTCGCAGCATCGGTCCCCCACGGCGAGAACCGCCCCGTCGACGGCGCCGGGCACGTCACCCTGCACTGGCGCCGCCCCGACGCCGTTGTGCAGGCGATCCGCGACCTTCTCGGAAGGTGACGGCCGCCCCGGCTACCCCGCCACCGGGGCCGTCTGGGGGCGGGTGGTGATGTCGCCGGTCTCGCCCTCGCGGTGGGCGCGACGGCCGAGGGTGTAGACGTAGGTGAGGAACAGGACCTCGGCCACGACCCCGATGCCGATCCGCAGCCAGGTGGTGTGGACCCAGCCGGTCACGAACCCCTCGATCAGGCCCGATATGAACAGGACCAGCACCAGGCCGAGCGCCACCCCGATGGCGGGGCGGGCCTCCTCACCGAGGGCCTGGAGGCGGGGGCGGGGGCCGGGTGCGATGAGGGTCCAGCCGAGCTTGAGGCCGACCCCGGCGGCCGCGAACACCGCGGTCAGCTCCAGCAGGCCGTGCGGCAGGATCAGCCCGAGGAAGACGTCGCCCTTGCCGTGGGCGAACATCAGGCCGCCGGCCGCCCCCAGGTTGGCGCCGTTCATCGCCAGGACGTAGACGGCCGGCAGGCAGAGGAACACCCCGAACACGAGCGCCTGGGCCGCGGCCCAGGCGTTGTTGGTCCACACCTGCGCGGCGAACGACGCCCCCGGATGCTCGACGTAGTAGTTGGCGAAGTCGTTCTCGACGTAGGCGCGGATGGAATCGGGGGTCCCCATGGCGCTCTGCACCGCCGGGTCGGTCGCGATCCAGACGCCGATGGCGGTGGAGAACGCCACCGTCCCCAGCGACGCCGTGATCCACCACCGGCGCAGCCGGTAGAGGACGGCCGGGAACGAGCGGGTGAAGAAGGTCAGGATGTCGCGCCAGGCGGGCTCGTGGGCGCCGGTGACCGCGGCGCGGGCCCGCGCCACCAGCCCGGACAGCCACCCCGTGAGAACGGGGTCCTGCCCGGAGGAGCGGACCACGGACAGGTGGGTGGACACGCGCTGGTACAGCTCGACGAGCTCGTCGGTCTCGGCCCCCGTGAGCCTGCCGCGCCGGCGCACGAGCCGCTCCAGGCGGTCCCAGTCGGGTCGGTGCGCGGCGGCGAAGACGTCGAGTTCCACGCCTCGGACTCTACCCGGGCACCGCCCGGCGGGTGACAGACTGGAATCGGACGACATTGATCGGGAGGCGGGAGAACGGTGGCGATTCCCGGCGGTACGGAAGGGTTCGGACAGGCGTCCCTGGTGACGGGCGACGCCGTGGTGCTCGACCTGCGCCCGGCGGGGTTCGCCACGCGGATGGTGGCCTTCTTCGTCGACGCGCTGGTGCAGGTGTCCGCCATGGTCCTGTCGTTCGTCCTGGTCTCGCGCGTCGGCGCGGGCCTGGACGCCGCGGCCACCGCGGCGATCTCGCTCACCATGACGGTGCTGGTCCTCGTCGGCTATCCCACCGCCTTCGAGACGCTGTCGCGGGGCCGCTCGCTGGGCAAGCTGGCGCTGGGCCTGCGGGTGGTCGGCGTCGACGGCTCTCCCGTGCGGTTCCGCCAAGCGCTGGCGCGGTCGCTGGCCGCGGTGATCGAGATCTGGGGGTTCACCGTCGTCGCCCTCGTGTCCTCGCTGATCGACCGCGACGGCCGGCGGATCGGCGACTTCATGGCCGCCACCCTGGTGGTGCAGGAGCGCGCCGGTTCGCGGCGCGATGAGACCATCGAGATGCCGCCGCGGATGGCCGCGTGGGCGCAGAGCGCCGAGCTGTCCCGGCTCAGCCCCGAGACCGCGGCGACGGCCCGCCAGTACCTGCTGCGCTATGACGAGCTCGCCGACGGTGCCCGCCACGACATGGGGATGCGCATCGCCGACCTCGTGGCGCAGTCGGTGAGCCCGCCCCCGCCGCCCGGGGTGTCGCCGCCGGAGTACCTGTCGGCGGTGCTGGCCGAGCGCCGCCGCCGCGAGGAGGCCAAGATGGCCCGCCGGGCGCCGATACCGGCCGCTCAGGAGGGCCCGCGGTCCGGCTGAGGCCGGCCTCGCAGGCGCCTTCCGGCGATCCCGCTCGCCGTCTCAGGCCCGCCAGGAGTTCAGGTAGTCCTCCTGGTCGGTGGTGAGCCGGTCGATCCCCACGCCCAGCGCCTCCAGTTCGAGCCGGGCGACCTCGGTGTCGATCTCCCGGGGCACCTCGTGCACGCCGGGGCCGAGGTCCGCGTGGCGCTCGGCGATCCAGGCGACCGTGAGCGCCTGCACGGAGAAGGACATGTCCATGACCGCGGCGGGGTGCCCCTCGGCGGCGCCGAGGTTGACCAGGCGCCCCTCTGCGAGCAGGACGATGCGCCGTCCGTCGGCGAGCACGTACTCGTCGGCCTGCGGCCGGACCTCGCGGCGGACCTCCACCGCCAGCGCCTCCAGGGCGGGCAAGTCGATCTCGACGTCGAAGTGCCCGGAGTTGGCGAGCACCGCGCCGTCCTTGAGCGACGCCAGGTGCCCGGCGCGCACGACGTCGCGGTTGCCGGTGACCGTGACGAGGATGTCGCCGATGGGCGCGGCCTCGTCCATGGGCAGCACCGTGTAGCCCTGCATGACGGCGTCGAGCGCCTTGACCGGGTCGACCTCGGTGACGATGACCCGGGCGCCCATGCCCCGGGCGCGCTCGGCCAGGCCGCGGCCGCAGTAGCCGAACCCGGCCACGACCATGGTCCGCCCGGCGAGCATGGTGTTGGTGGCCCGCATGATGCCGTCGATCGTGGACTGCCCGGTGCCGTAGCGGTTGTCGAACATCCGCTTGGTGGCGGTGTCGTTGACGGCGACCATGGGCACCTTGAGCGCGCCGTCGGCGCTCATGCGGCGCAGCCGGATGACCCCGGTGGTGGTCTGCTCGCAGCCGCCGATGGTGTCGGCGAGCAGGTCGGGCCGCTCCAGGTGGGCGAGGTTGACGAGGTCGCAGCCGTCGTCGAGGAGGATGTGCGGGCGCTGATCCAGGACCGCGGCGAGGTTGCGGTCGTAGGTGGCGGGGTCCATGCCGGCGCGGGCGAAGACCGCGACTCCGTACTCGGAGACGAGGGCCGCGGCGGTGTCGTCCTGGGTCGACACCGGGTTGGAGGCGGCGAGGGCGATCTCGGCGCCGCCCGCGCGCAGTGCGCGCAGGATGTTCGCGGTCTCGGCGGTGACGTGCATGCACGCGGCGATGCGCAGGCCCGTGAGTGGGCGTTCGGCGGCGAAGCGGTCGTGCACGCGGCGCAGCGCGGGCATGGCGCGCTCGGCCCACTCCACGCGGCGGACCCCGGCCTGCGCGAGGCCGAGGTCCGCGACGTCGTACGGCGGCAGTGCCATCGGGCGGGTTCCGCGGGCCCTAGTAGCGGTAGTGGTCGGGCTTGTAGGGGCCGGCCACGTCGACGCCGATGTAGGCGGCCTGCTCCTTGGTCAGCTCGGTGAGCCTGACCCCGAGCGCGTCGAGGTGCAGCCGGGCGACCTTCTCGTCGAGGATCTTGGGCAGGACGTAGACGCCGGTGGGGTACTCGGCGGTCTTGGTGAACAGCTCGATCTGCGCGATGACCTGGTTGGTGAAGCTGTTGGACATCACGAAGCTGGGGTGGCCGGTGGCGTTGCCCAGGTTGAGCAGGCGACCCTCGGACAGCACCAGGATGGTGTGGCCGTCGGGGAAGCGCCACTCGTGCACCTGCGGCTTGATCTCGGTCTTGACGATGCCCGGGATCTTGGCGAGGCCCGCCATGTCGATCTCGTTGTCGAAGTGGCCGACGTTGCCGACGATCGCCTGGTGCTTCATCCGCGACATGTCATCGGCGGTGATGATGTTGAAGTTGCCGGTGGTGGTGATGAAGATGTCGCCGGTGTCGACGACGTCGTCGAGCCGCACCACCTGGAAGCCGTCCATGGCGGCCTGGAGGGCGTTGATGGGGTCGATCTCGGTGACGACGACCCGCGCGCCCTGGCCGCGCAGGGCCTCGGCCGAGCCCTTGCCGACGTCGCCGTAGCCGCAGATGACCGCGACCTTGCCGCCGATGAGGACGTCGGTGGCGCGCATGATGCCGTCGGGCAGCGAGTGGCGGATGCCGTACTTGTTGTCGAACTTGCTCTTGGTGACGGAGTCGTTGACGTTGATGGCGGGGAACGCCAGCTTGCCGTCGCGGTGCATCTCGTAGAGGCGGTGCACGCCGGTGGTGGTCTCCTCGGTCACGCCCTTGATGCGGGCCGCGATCTGGGTCCACTTGCCGGGGTCGGCGGCGAAGCTCGCCCCCAGGAGCTTGAGGACGACCTCGAACTCCTCGCTGTCGGCGGTGGAGGGGTCGGGGACCGCCCCCGCCTTCTCGTACTCGGCGCCCTTGTGCACGAGCAGGGTGGCGTCGCCGCCGTCGTCGAGGATCATGTTCGGGCCTTCACCGCCCGGCCAGGTGAGCGCCTGCTCGGTGCACCACCAGTACTCCTCCAGGGTCTCGCCCTTCCAGGCGTAGACCGGGACGCCCTGGGGGTCCTCGGGGGTGCCCTCGGGGCCGACGACGACCGCCGCGGCCGCGTGGTCCTGAGTGGAGAAGATGTTGCAGCTGACCCAGCGGACCTCGGCGCCGAGGGCGACCAGGGTCTCGATGAGGACGGCCGTCTGCACGGTCATGTGCAGCGAGCCCATGATCTTGGCGCCCTTGAGCGGCTGCGTGGCCCCGAACTCGCGGCGGGTCGCCATGAGTCCCGGCATCTCGTGCTCGGCGAGCCGGATCTCCTTGCGTCCGAACTCGGCCAGTGACAGGTCGGCGACTTTGAAGTCGAAGGACATGCGTCTGTTCTCCTCCTGGGTGGATGCGCCCCGAGTCTACGGGCGGGGTATCGCCCGCGGCACCGCGATCGGACCGAAATTGACGGTGCTTTGTCAGATTCCGGCGCCGCTGTCGTTTTCTCCGGTAGGGTCCGGGCATGGCCGATGGCGTGCGCTCCCCGTCCCCCACTCCCCCGCGGAGCCCCATCTCCGCCGCCGCCGAGCGGCTGGGGACCAGTCCGCGGATGCTGCGCTACCGCGAGGCGCTGGGGCTGCTGCCGCCCACAAAGGAGCAGCCCACCGGCCGGGGCCACCGCCACCGGCGGTTCTCAGAGGCCGACCTGCGCACGGTGGCGGCCGGGCTGGAGCTGGAGCGCGCCTACGACATCACCCCGGCGGCGCTGGCGTTCGCCCTGCGCATGCTGGCCGAGCCCGAGACCCTCAGCCGCGTCCGCGCCTACGGCGAGCGGCTGGGCCGCCTGGCGCCGCCCCCGGCCCGCGCCATGGACTTCGAGAAGCAGAAGGCGCTGCGCCTGCTCCAGCAGCGCGAACGCGGGCGCCGGTAGGCGGACCGGGCGCCCCGGGCGCCCGGGTCACCAGCCGGTCGATGCGCGGATGCGCTCCTCCAGTGCCGGGGCGAGGGTGCGCATATAGGTGGTGGTGAAGTGGCTGCCGTCCCAGTAGACCAGCACGTTGCCGACCACCGCCGGGCACTGCTCGTCCGGGCATACCAGGTCGTTGAGGTCGAGCAGGGAGACGTTGGCGGGCACGCCCGCCAGCCCCTCCAGCGGGGAGGTCGCGGCCATCGACTCCGCGCGCGTGCCCGAGCACTCGGCGGCGCCCTTGGTGGCCACGCACTCGGCGGTGTCGAAGCCCAGCCGCGGGGTGTCGCGGACCGCGATCACGTCGATCCCCATGTCGCCCAGTTCCCGCCAGCGGTCGAGGTAGCCGTCGACCACGACCTCCCCGCCGAACCCGGCCTCGGTGTCGATGCTGCTGCTGGTGGCGGTGGTGAACACCGCGTCGGGGCGCAACTCCTCCAGCTCGGCCATGACCCCGTCGTTCCAGTCGGCGCAGGCGGTGTAGGGGTTGCCCTTGTAGGTCTGCTCCAGGTCGGTGAACAGGCAGGCGCCCTTGATGATGTTGACGATCCGCCAGTCGGCGGACTCCGCGATCCGCTCCAGCGCCGGGTACCAGTGCGCCGCGTGCGAGCCGCCCACCAGCGCGATCGTGCGCTCGGGGGTGTCGGAGCCGAAGGTGCAGGTGAGCACTTCGGAGGAGTCGATGCCCTGGTTGCAGCCGTCGGCGTAGGTGGAGGGGACGTCGTCGGCCGCCTCCGCCGGCTGCGGGGCGACGGGCAGCTCGCGGGCGGCCGCGCCGGTGGCGCCGTCGGCGAGGACGGCGGCCCCGGGGTAGTTCGCGGGGTCGGCGATGAACGCCTCGCGCTCGCGCTGGTCGGCGTCCAGCTTCGCCGTCCACGCCCCGGCGCCCATGAGCACCGGCAGCAGGAACGCCAGCCCCACGGCGAGCGACCGCACGGGCGTGCCGCGGCCGCGGGCGAGCAGGTCGGCGCCGCCGTCGGTGAGCCGGGTCGTGGCGGCGGCCAGCACCAGGGACAGGGCGAGGATGTAGCCGCCGCCGAGGAGGCTGGGCGTGGTGCGGTCGGTGACCGCCAGGTAGCAGACGAGCACCGGCCAGTGCCACAGGTACAGCGCGTAGGAGATGTCCCCGATGTAGTGCAAGGGCTTCCAGGAGAGCAGCCGGTCGGCGCCGATGGGCGACCCGGTGGTGCCCGCGACGATCACCAGCGCGGCGGCGAGGGTCGGCCACAGCGCGATGTAGCCGGGGAACATGGTGGAGACCTGGAGCAGGAGGCCGCAGGAGACCAGCGCGGCCAGCCCCGCCCAGCCCAGCAGGGTGCGCAGCACCCGCGGCAGGCGCAGGTAGGGCAGGGCCAGCGCCAGGATCCCGCCGAGGGCGAATTCCCACAGCCGGGTGCCGGTGTCGAAGTAGGCCCACTGCTGCTGGGTCGCCGTGGTGACCACCGAGTACCCCAGCGACACGGTGAACACCGCCGCCAGCCCGCCCAGCGCCACCCGGCGCACCGGCCACCCTCGGCGTGCCGCGACCCACGCGACCGCGGCCATCAGCACCACCCAGACCAGGTAGAACTGGCCCTGGATGGACAGCGACCACACATGCTGCACCGGGCTGGACTCGGTGTCCTGCGCCAGGTAGTCGACCGAGTCGAGGGCCAGCCGCCAGTTCTCGAAGTAGAGGGCCGAGGCGATGACCTCGGCGATGGTGTCGCGCCAGCGGTCGGCCGGCAGGAACAGGTAGGTGGCGACGAGGACGGCGCCCAGGACGACCGCCAGGCCGGGGAGGAGCCGCTTGGCCAGCCGGGTCAGGAACGCGACCGCGTCGACCCGGCCGCGCCGCTCCACCATGCGCACCAGGGAGCCGGTGATGAGGAACCCGGTCAGCATCAGGAAGACGTCGACGCCGCCCGAGACCCGGCCGAGCCAGATGTGGTAGACGGCCACGAGCAGCACGGCGACCGCCCGCAGCCCCTGGATCTCGGGGCGGTGGCCCGGCGCGGCGGAGCCCGGGGACGCCGGGGAGGGGCCGGGGGGCCTCGCCGTCGCGGCAGGGGCTGCGGTCATGGCGGACTCCACGGAGGCGGCCACCTCACTTCCGGGCTTTTCGAACGGGGCGCGGCGCGCGCGGTGCGGGCCGCGGAGCGGGAACGGCGAACCGCCGCACGGCACACATGAGGGCACGGGGAACGGCACCGCGGCCATCGCCGGGCCATGCTCCCCCACCAGCGTTACGGGAAGGGGTACCGGGGTTGAACCCTGGGACACGCCCTCGGGGACCAGGGGCTCGCGGCCGCATCCGCCGCAGCGGGACCGCACGGCCCCGGCGGCCGCCGGCCCGGGACCCCTGTCAGACTATGTCACCTGCGCAAACGCGCGCCGGCCCTATGGGCCCGCGCTTCCGCGGATTTCCGGCAATCCGCAATGGAGCGGGCCGAGCCGGGTTTTATCCGCACTCCCGCTGGACACGGTGATGACCGTGGACATCCGACACGGTGGTGATCTCGCCCTGGACCGTTTTCCCGATTCCGTGCGGAGGCGGCTCGCCGACCTCGGCCGGCTGCGGGAGGTGGCGATCGCGCGGCGCCGGCATCAGGCCGCGGACCGGCTCGACGAAGCGCGCGACGAGCTGCTGCGGCGCCACGTCCGGGAACTGCACCTCGCCGCCGGGCACGGCGCCGAGCCCGCGGGCGGCTGGGCCGACACCGCCACCCTCGTCGCCGTCGCCGCCGAGGTGCGCGACGGGCAGCGGCTCTCGCCCGAGTACCTGGACGACCTGGCCGGCCGGCTGCCCGACCTCGACCCGCCCCTCCCCCGCCCCGAGGGCTTCGGCGAGGTCCTGGCCGCTGCGGCGGCCGTGGAGACCCACCCCGTCATCCGCGCCGCGCACGCCTTCACCACCTGTATCGAGGGGCTGCGCGGCGCCGAGCACACCTCGGCCCCCCAGCACCCGCTGCCCGCCGGGCCCGAGCCCCGCCTGCGCCCGCTGCCGTGGGCCCTGGCGTCGCTGTCGCTCATGCGCTCGGGCTACCCGCCGCCGGCGCTCGACCACCGGCTGGCCGAGCCGCAGCGGGCGGCCGAGGCGTTCGGGCCCGCCGAGGACCCGCTGACACAGGCGGTGCACATGTTCGCCGAACTGGAGTCCGCGGCGCTGCGCTGCGAGCTCAGCCGCCCCGCGCGCCCCACTGATGTGCGGCCCGGCCCGTTGTCGCTGGCCACCGCCCTGCACCGGCGGATCCTGGACCACCTGCGCAACCGGTGCGACTCCCTGAGCATGGTCCTGCGCGAACTGGAGCCGGGGGCGCGCGCCGAGGTCACCGCGGGCACGACCGGCGGCGGCTCCGCGCGCGAGCACTGCGACTCCGCGGCCGCCCGCGCGCTGTTCACCCCGGGGCCGGGCTGCTGGTGGTCCTCGGCGCACCTGGACCTGACCGGCGGGGTACTGCGGCTGCTGGTGAGCGTGCACGACGTGGGCACGCCGCCCACCGGCGTGCTCGCGGTGACCGCCGACGCGTGGCTGACGACCGGCACCGGAGCGGCCGACGTGCTCGACCCGGCGTGCACCGACTGCGTGACGCTCATCCCCACCGACTGCGCCGACGAGCGCTGGCCGCAGGTGGAGGCGTTCGTCGACGAGGCGGTGACCCGCACCATCGGCCACCTGACCAGCGCGCTGGCCTGATGCGGGTCAGCTGCTCAAGGAGACCAGGACGAGCAGCAGCAGCAGGATGATGATGGCGATCAGCACCGCCGGGACCAGCCAGCCCTGGGCGAGCAGCGGGTCCTCCTGGACCGGCGGCTTGGCGGGCCGCATCGGCTGGGGCCGCTGCGGGACACCGGGGCCGCCGTACATCGAGTTGGGCCCCATGGTGGCCGGCCCCATGGTGTTGGGGCCCGCCACGGGCGGGCGCGGGCCCATGCCGGGGTGGCCCCCGGTGGGCGCGGGGCCGGGCCGCGGCGGCTGCGGGGCCATCGGGGGTTGCGGCGGGAACGCGCCCTGCTGCGGGCCTGTGGGCGGGCGGTTCATCGCTCCGCCCGGGCCGTAGGGGTAGGGGGCCTGAGGGCCGCTCGGGGCCGGGGGCCCGTAGTGCGGGGCCTGCGGGCCGCTGGGGGCGCCCGCCTCGGCGATCCGCTCGCCCTGGCGCACGGCCTCGGCGGTGGAGGGGCCGGTGGAGGTGTCGTCGTGGCCGAGCAGCCGCAGCAGCAGCGACTGCGCCGTGGGGCGCCGCGAGGGGTCCTTGTCCAGGCACTGCTGCACGATGGTCAGCAGCGGCCCCGACATCCCCTCGAGGTTGGGCGGCGCGCTCACGACGCGGTGCACGACCGCGGGCACGCTGTCGGAGCCGAAGGGGGTGTTGCCGGTGGACGCGTAGGCCATGACGCAGCCCCACGCGAAGATGTCGACCTTGTCGGTGATCCCCTGGCCCTCGATCTGCTCGGGGGCCATGTAGGAGGGGGTGCCGACGATCGAGTTGGTCATGGTGGCGGTGCCGTCGACCACGCGGGCGATGCCGAAGTCGATCACGCGGGGGCCGTCGGGCCCCAGCAGCACGTTGCCGGGCTTGAAGTCGCGGTGGACGATGCCCGCCTGGTGGATCGCCACCAGCGCGGTCGCGGTGGAGACCGCCAGCCGCTGGAGCGCGGCCCCCTTGTGCGGGCCGTTGGTGGCGACGGCCTCTTGCAGCGAGGGCCCGGGCACGTACTCGCTGACGACGTAGGGCGGGTCCTGGTCGAGGTTGGCCTCGTGGATCGCCGAGGTGCAGAACGACGCGACCTTCTGCGCCGCCCGGACCTCCTTCTCGAAGCGCTTGCGCAGGTCGTCGTCCTGCGACCACTGGTCGTTGAGGACCTTGATCGCGTATTCCTCGCCGTCGCTGTCACGACCGAGGTAGACGACGCCCTGGCCGCCCTTTCCCAGGCGTCCGACCACGCTGTAGTTGCCGAAAGCGGTGGGATCGCTCGGCGACAGCGACTCGGGACCGGGTGGCATCGATCTCCTCCAGAACGGGGTCGTGGGCGGGACTAGCGCACGACCAGGGTATGGGTAAGCGGCTCAACGCCATACGCGACGGCTAGGTACACAGTGACGTAATCCGTTAGAGCGATCAAACCGGCCAGGCGTTCCCATGAGTGCCCTTCCTCTGCCGCGGCCTCACTCACGGCGACACCGTGTGCCCGCGCGGTATCGGCGGCGGCCTCGGTGTCGGCG
>NZ_JBHSBH010000003.1:258515-394998 GCF_042650565.1 Nocardiopsis sediminis | reverse complement strand
CCTCCGGGGGCTCGTCGGGGTCGCGCATGAGGACCAGCCGGAGCGGGGTCCCGCCGTCCTCGATCGGGTCGTCGAAGATGGAGCGGGGCTCGCTGCCGCCGAAGGGTCCGCCGACGACCGCGATCGGGCCGTGCAGCACATCGGGCAGACGACCGTACAGGGCAGGATATCCGGCGATCGCCGCGCAACGGGAGGCGAAGTGGCGCGCGGCCGCCGCGGTGACCGGGGTCGCCCCCCACACCAGCGGCAGCGTCCCTGCAAGGTCGGCGGCGAGGTCCTTGGCGGGGTTGTCCCCCACCGGCGCATCGGGCCGGCAGCGCCCGGCCACCGCCTCCAGCCGCACCGCCGCGGCCTCGACCGCCGCATCCGAGGGCGCCGCCAGCCCGGCGGCGCCTGCCGCCGCGAGCACGGCGGTGGCCTGCCCCCAGGCCAGGTCCAGGGGATCGTCGGCGGCCGGGAGCGCGATGCGGGGGGCGCGCGCCTGGTCGGCCAGGGGTTCCAGCGGCCCGCCCGCGGGGCCGACGGCCAGGAACCGGCAGCCGCGGCGCACCGCTTCGGCGGCCACCCGCGCGGTACGCGCGGTGCCGTCGGCGGCGTGGCCGGATGTGGACGCGACCGCCACCACGAGGTCGTGGCCCGCCACCCACCCGGGCAGCCGGTCCTCGCGCGCGGTCGTGATGGGGATGGGGCAGCCGGTGCCCAGGACGGCGTCGAGGACGTCACCGGCGAACGCCGCGGCGCCCGAGCCCACGACGACGATGGAGCGGGGCCGGCCGTCGTCGGCCAGGGTGCGCAGGTCGGCCTCGCGGGCGGCCGAATGCGCCGACCGCACGCGCGCGGCCGCCGATGCGGCGGCACGCAGCAGGCCGGCGCCCGCACCCGGGGTGTCGAGCCGGCTCTCGTCGAACGGCAGGGCCATGGCGGTCCTCGCGATCAGGCGATGGACCGGGCCTCGTCGACGAGCAGGACGGGGATGCCGTCGCGGATGGGGTAGGCCAGGCCGCTCTCGTCGCAGACCAGCTCGCCGGCCTCTTCGTCGAGCCGCAGAGGGGCCTTGCTCTTGGGGCAGGCCAGGATCTCCAGCAGCCAGTCGTCGATCTTCGCGCTCATGTTGGTCTCTTCACGTCTCGGTGGTGCGGTGGGGTGCGGTGGGGCGGGTGTGGTCAGGCGCGGACGATGGCGAGGACGTCGTCGCGGAGCCGGGCCATGGTGGCGGTGTCGGGGGCCTCGACGTTGAGCCGGAGCAGGGGCTCGGTGTTGGACGCCCTCAGATTGAACCATCCGCCGTCGGCGAAGGACACGGTCAGGCCGTCGAGGTGGTCGACGGTGACGCCGTCGAGCGGGGCGTAGGCGGCCTCGACGGCCGCCGCGCGGCCCGCCTGGTCGGCGACCTCGGAGTTGATCTCGCCCGAGGCTGCGTAGCGCGTGTACTCGGCGGTGATCTCCGACAGCGGGCGCGGGTCGCCGCCCAGGACCGCCAGGACGTGCATCGCCGCGAGCATCCCGGTGTCGGCCCGCCAGAAATCGCGGAAGTAGTAGTGGGCGGAGTGCTCGCCGCCGAAGATCGCCCCGGTCTCGGCCATGGACGCCTTGATGAAGGAGTGGCCCACCCGCGTGCGCAGCGGGCGGCCGCCGTGCTCGCGGACGATCTCGGGGACCGCGGTGGAGGTGATGAGGTTGTGGATGATGGCGGCGCCGGGCTCCTTGGCCAGCTCCTGCACCGCGACCAGGGCGGTGATGGCCGAGGGCGGCACGGGCTCGCCGCGCTCGTCGACGACGAAGCAGCGGTCGGCGTCGCCGTCGAAGGCCAGCCCGATGTCGGCCCCGGTCTCGCGGACCTTGGCCTGGAGGTCCACGAGGTTGTCGGGGTCGAGGGGGTTGGCGGGGTGGTTGGGGAAGGTGCCGTCGAGCTCGAAGAAGAGCGGCACGACCTCCAGCGGCAGCGCGTCGAGCAGCGTGTCGCCCAGGACCGCGGGCACGGTGTAGCCGCCCATGCCGTTGCCGGCGTCGACCACGGCGGTCAGCGGGCGGATGCCGGACAGGTCGACCAGGGACCGCAGGTGCGCGGCGTAGGCGGCGAGCAGGTCCTGCTCCGTGATGGTGCCGCGGGGGCCGTCGTGGCCGGGCACGCCCTCCTCGGCGAGGCGGCGGATGTCGTCGAGCCCGGTGTCGGCGCTGATGGGGGCGGCGCCGTCGCGGCACATCTTGATGCCGTTGTACTGGGCGGGGTTGTGGCTGGCGGTGAACATCGCACCGGGCAGGCCGAGCGTGCCCGAGGCGAAGTAGAGCAGATCGGTGGAGCCCAGCCCGGCCAGGACGACGTCGACCCCCTGCGCGGCGGCTCCGTCGGCGAAGGCCGCGGTCAGCTCCGGCGAGGAGGGGCGCATGTCGTGGGCGACGACGATCTTTCCGGGGCCCTCGGGCGCCGCCCCGGCGACCCGGGCGAAGGCGGCGCCGATGGCGCGGGCGATGCCGGGGTCGAGGGTCTCGGGGACCACCCCCCGGATGTCGTAGGCCTTGAAGATCTGACCGAGGTCACCCACAAGCTGCTCCGGATCGGTTCGGGGTCGGGACCGGCGGGCCGGCGGGATGGGGGCACGGCAGGTCGCCGCCCGCGCAGGACCAAACTAGCAACACGGGGGTTCAGGCGTCGCGCGACGGCCGGGCCGAGGGGCGGTCGGCGCGCTGCGGGGGCTCGGACTTGACGACCCGCAGATGGCCCCGCCGGTGGGTCTCGACGCCTTGGCCCACGGGGCGGTCGACGGCGGGCGGCCGGGCGGCCTCGCGCACGGCGTTGGCGAGCGCCTCGAGATCGTCGCTGCCGGGGCCGCCGCCGGTGTTGTCGGCGGGCAGCCGCACGACCTCCCAGCCGCGGGGCGCGGTCAGGCGCTCGGCGTGCATGGCGCAGAGGTCGTAGCAGTGGGGTTCGACGTAGGCCGCCAGGGGGCCCAGGACCGCCGTGGAATCGGCGTAGACATAGGTGAGCGTGAAGACTGCTGGCTGTCTGCACGCGGTACGCGAGCAGCGTCGGACAACGCTCACGGGCACTGACTTTATGCCCTTCACCGGCCCGGCGCCAGCATCGACCCGATGTGTCCGCTCACGCCCGGTGGCGGCGGCTCGGCCGTTCCTCGCGCCGGGGCTGCGCGAAACCCGCGGATGGCATAGTCTCGAAGGGTGCGACGAGTGCACTTTAACAGGGCTCAAGCCGATCGAGTTCGACGTCGAGACCGCCGGGGCCGGGGCCTCCGCGGCCCCCTGGCGCCGCCTGAGGTTCCCATTGCCCGCAGCCGGGCTCAGATCTTCGACGACCTCGTGCTCGACGCCGTCGAGCGCCTGGAGCGGGTCTGGGCGCGCGAGCTCGCCAATGTCGAATTCCTGGTCGAGGACGTCCCCCGGGTCCCCGCCGGGGTGACCGCCGACGACGGCATCCCGTTCTCCCGCCTGGAGTCCGCGGGCGCCGGGCAGGCGCGGATCATCGTCTACCGCAGACCCGTGGAGATCCGCACCAAGGACCCCGAGGAGATGGCCCTACTGGTGTACGACACCGTGGTCGAAGAGGTCGCCAACCTGCTGGGCCTGGAGCCCGAGACCGTCGACCCCGAAACCTGAGGCCGCGCCCGGCCCCCGGGCCGGGCTCACCGCACCACGCTCGTGAGGCTGTCGTCCACGTGCGGGAGCAGGATCTGCGCCGGGGCCGGCGGCACCGGCAGGGCGGCCGTGGCGCGCCCGCCGCCCGAGCCCTGGGTCAGCACGTAGCCCGCGTGAACCGGCCCGGATCCCTCGCGGGCCTCGACCACCAGCGCGGCGGCGTTCCCGGCCGCCCCCAGCTCCGGCACAACGGTGTGCCCGGCCTCGATCTCGACACCCACCGGCTCGCCCGCCCTGCCGTTGGCCGCATACGGGGTGACCACGGCATCGACCGCGTCCCCGGCGGCGCCCAGCACCAGGTCCGCGCCGGTTCCCGCGGGCGGGCCCGGCACGACCCCCGTGCGGTCCAGCGGCCCGGTGAGCGGGTCAACGGCGGCGGCGTAGGCGGTGTCGGAGCCGTTTGCGCGGTCCATCGCCGCCCCGACCACCACCGGCCGGTCGGCTTCGACCACGATCGTGCCCGCCTCTTCGCCCAGCGCGTCCTGCACGGCGCGGGTCGCCGACGCCGCGGGCGGGACGCTCAGCTCGGCCACGGACTCGCCCTCGGCCTCGCCGCCGGGGGTCAGCACCCGCAGCGTCGCCGTGGCCGGATCGTCGCCCGGGGCCGCGACGATGAGGGTCCGCTCGCCGCTGCCCGCGGGCACGCCCGCGATGACGTGGCGCTGCGCGGGGGCGGCGGTGGGCGGCACCCAGTCGGCGCCCTCGTCGGTGCGCTCGGCGAACAGCGACGACGCGATCCGCCCGGAGCCGGTGCGCACGTGCACGGCGACGGCGCCGGTCGACGCGATCAGCTCGCCGAGGTCGACCTCGGCCTCGTCGTGGGCGCCCACGGAGATCCCGCGGGTGTCGTTGGAGTACGCCGGGCCGTCGGTGGCGTAGAGGTCGACGTTGACGGTGGCGGCGTGGTCGTCGACGTTGGCCAGCAGCAGCCGCAGCCCGTCGAGTTCGTCGCCGCCCGGTGCGGCGTACCAGGTGCTGATGCCCGGTTCGGCGCAGCGCACCGCGGTGGCGTAGTCGTCGTCGGCGCCGATCGTGGTCTGGGCGACGTCCAGCCCGGCCGCGAAGGCCCCCTCGGCCCGGACCACGGTGTGGCGGTCGGCGTCGCCGGTGTCGAGGGCCAGCGGCCGGCCGGGTGTGTCCGACGCCCCCAGGTCGGTGGCGCCCTCGCTGTTCTCCGTTGCGGTCAGCGTGCCCTCGCCGTCGCCGCCGGTGGCGAAGGCGACGAGCTCGCTCTCGCGTCCGCCGCCCTGCGGCGGCGGGCACACCCGCAGGGCGGAGGCCACCTCCGACACGACGGGCTCGCGCCCGGCGGCGCCGGGCTCGGCCCCCACTGCGCCGGTCACGAAGGCGACCCCGAACAGCGCGGTGAGCGCGACCATGACCAGCCCCAGCAGGGCGAAGCGGCTTTCGACGATGAGCTTCACGGCTTCTTCCACATCCTCTTGCGCCGGGAGCCGCGGGTGCGGCGGCCGTGCCGGGTGGGTCCGTTGCGGATCGCGCGCTCACCGGTGGAGCGCAGCCGCGCGGCGATCCCGCGCGGCCCCCTCGGCCGGGGCACCGGCTGCGCCTCCTGCTCGCGGATGTCCTCCTCGGTGCGCACACCGGGCAGCGCCATGATGACGGTCAGGGCCAGCAGCGTGCCCTGCGCGGCCAGCCACACGCCGCGCACGGCGTCGCCGCGCGCCAGCTCCAGCCGGCCGCCCGAGGCGGGCAGCTCGTAGGCGAGCAGCCCCGAGCGCGTGGGCTCGGCCGTGAGCTCGGTGCCGTCGAGGGTGGCGGTCCACCCCGATGCGGCGGGCTCGGCGAGGACGAGCGTGCGGCCGTCGCCGCCCGCGGGGATGTCGGCCGTGCCCTCGCCGGCCGGCGCCGCCAGGACCACGGGGGCGTCGCCGCCGCCGGTGATCCGGAGCCGGCCGGCGGGCTCGTCGAGCCGCCACAGGGCGAATTCCGAGGTCAGCAGCGCCCGGGACAGTCCGGGGACGCCGTCGAAGGTGTCGACGATGGTGACGTCGGATTCGGTGCCGGTCTCGGGCCGGGGGACCAGGACGTAGCCGATCCCGTAGCCCGCGAGGGTGCCGGCCTCGTCGCCGCCGCGCCCGCCCACGAGCCCGGCCACGGTCCGGTCGAGCCCGGCGCCCACGGCGGGGTCGACGGGCACCTGCTCCTCGCCGATGCGGGGCTCGCTGCCGCGCAGGACGCTGTAGCGGACGGTGCCGTCGTCCACGGGCGAGACCACCAGCGCACGCGCACCGGTGCCGTCGTCGCTGATGTCGGTGAGGAACGCGGGGACGCTGGGCGGGGCGTCGCCCGACAGAGGGCCGTCGGCGCCCTCCCACATCCACACCCCCGCCGCGGCGAGCGGCGTGGTCAGCGCGAGCGCGGCGGCCCCGGCGGCGAACGCGCGGCGCGCGCCGCCCAGGCTCCACATCAGCCCGAAGGACTGCGCGGTGGTGGCGGCCGACAGCAGCATGGCGGTGGCGGCGAAGGCCAGCGCCACCCCGGGCCAGGCGGGGGCGGCCGGGCCCCCGAAGTAGGGCTCGACCACGATGCGGCTCATGACGATCGCGACGAGGATGCCGAAGAGGGCGGTGCTCCAGCCGACCGCCACGAGCATCCGCCGGCGCAGGAGCAGCAGGGCGCACAGGGCGGCGGCGATGAACCCGCCGGTGACCCAGACCGGGGGCCCGCCGGGGCCGCCCGGGGAGAGCATCAGCAGCTCCTCGGCGCTGGGGGCGGGCGCCGACAGCTCGGGGCGGTGCAGCCCGGCCTCGAGCAGCCACATGGAGGGGTGCACGAACAGCTGCGCCGACCACGGCAGCAGCAGGAGCAGCGGCACCCCCAGGGCGATGCCGACGCTGATGTAAAGGCGGCGGCCCACGTGCCCGAACGCCGCGGCCACCAGCGCACCGGTGACCAGGGCGAGCAGCCACAGCAGGGGGACGAACGCGGTGCCGATCGCAAGGAACAGCGCGAGCGCCCACGCGCTGCGCCGGGACTGGCGCGGGGGCAGGACGAGCAGCCGGGTGAGCAGGATGCCCAGCACCGGCAGGAGCGCGTGGACCAGCGCGGTGCCCAGCCGGCCCTGCGCGACGGCGCCGGTGGCCATGGGCAGCAGCGCGTAGGAGCCGGCCATCCACAGCTGGGCGGGGCGGAAGTGCAGGACGCGGCGGGCCAGGAGGTAGGCGGTGAACCCGGCGAGCGGCACGCAGCCCAGCAGGATGATCGTGACCGCCAGCCACGGCTCGCCGAAGGTGAGGGTCGACAGCAGGGCGAGCAGCGCCACGTAGGGGGGCGCCGCCCCGCCCGAGCCGGCCCCGGTGTCGGGGTGCCCGGCCAGGTAGAGGTCCCACAGGTCGCCGACGCCGCCCCGGACCGGGGCCAGCGCGCCGCCCGCGAGGCCGTCGCCGAACAGCAGCGAGCGCTCGGCGATGAGGGTGATGGCGGTCAGGGCGACCACCAGCAGCACCCCGGGCTGGTTGAGGGCGCGCCGCAGGAGCGTCTGGTCGTCGCGCAGCGGGTCGTCCTCTTCGGACCGCGGCGCGACCAGGACCGCCTGGTGGCGGCCCGGGGTGTCCAGCGCGCGCGAGGACCCCGACAGCACGTTGGCGGCCATGTCGGTGAACTGGCGCATGGCCACGCCGTGCGCCATGAAGGGCCGGATCGCGCTGTAGGTGCGCCGCCGGTCGCGGCGGCGCCGGAACCGGGCGCGCATCAGCCGCACGGGCATCACGTAGACCGAGGTGATGGCGACGGCCTCGTCGAACGCGTTGGCCGGCTGCTTGGCCACGATGTACATCAGCACGCGCAGGAACGACGCGACCGAGTTGCGCGCGTAGGAGGCCACCATCCCGCCGAAGGGCAGGTTGGCCAGCAGCACGTACATGGCGTTGCGGCGGTCGAGCCGGCGCGGGTGGTCGGAGGCGGCGCTGATGCGCCGGCGCCGGCGGGCGGCGGCCTCGGCGTGGTAGGCCACGGCGTCGGTGACGAGCCGCACGCGGTGCCCGGCGCCGCCCACGCGCCAGCAGAAGTCGATGTCGTCGCGGAAGATCGGCAGGCCGCGGTCGAAGCCGTCGAGCTCGTCCCAGATGTCGCGACGTACGAGCATCCCGGCGCTGGAGACGGCGAGGACCTGGCGGGCGCCGTCGTGCTGGCCGTGGTCGAACTCACGCGGTTCCAGCCCGGTCTCGCGGCGGCCGGCGCCGTCGATCGTGACGCCGGCCTCGATGAGCAGCCGCCGGTCGAACCAGTCGCGCAGCTTGGGGCCGAGGACGACGGCGCGGGGGTCGTCGTCGGCGGCGAGCAGGAGGTGGTGGAGGGCGTCGGGGTCGGGGGTGCAGTCGTCGTGGATGAGCCAGATCCACTCGATGGCGCCGGGCGCGGCACCGGGGAAGGCCGCGCGGGCGCGCGGAAGGTCGAGCCCGGCGCGCACGGAGTCGCCGAAGCCGGTGGTGCGGGGCAGGGTCGTGATCGCGTCGGGCGCGATGAACTCGGCGAGGATCTCGCCGCTGCGGTCGCGGCTTCCGGTATCGACTCCGATGACGCGCTGTACCGGGCGCGATTGCTCGCGGACCGCCTCCAGCGTCTCCGGCAGCCATCGGGCGCCGTCATGGGTGACGACCACGGCCGTGACGATGTGGCGAGCGGTGTCCAGGGGTAGCACGGCTGGGGTTCGCTCTCGAAGGGTTCGTTGAGTGGGGTCGGGCGTCGGCGGGGGTCGCACGCCGTCGGCAGATCACCTTACGCCACCCGGCGGCGGGTTCGGGGAGAAGAGGGGACATCACCGACCGGAAGGCGTATATCGGTCGGGCGGTAAAGACCGCATAAAAAAGCGCGTCCCGGGGGCCGGGCCCCCGGGACGCGACGCTGCATCGCGCGCGGTTACAGCATGTCGGCCAGGAAATCGAAATCCTGACCGGCGGCTTTCTTCAACCGCCGGCGCTCGCGCTCGGAGAGTCCCCCCCAGATGCCGAAGCGCTCATCGTGCTCCAGCGCGTATTCCAGGCACTCCGCTCGTACCTCGCATGACAGGCAGACCTTCTTCGCCTCCCGCGTGGAGCCGCCCTTCTCGGGGAAGAACGCCTCGGGATCGGTCTGCGCACACAAGGCGCGTTCCTGCCAGCCCAGATCTTCGTCCGAGCCGTGCGCCAGCGGGATGACCTCGCTCATGCGCACCTCCTATTGCCCCCCTAGATGACCCTCCCATTCGACCCCCGGGAGGGTGAATCACACCTTGAAATTACACGCGCGCGACTCACGATTCGTCAAGCGCGTTGCGTGGTAATCCCCTGAATATCACGTAACAAACGGCCAACGGTCGCCGGCCCGCGCCGGTTCAGCGGATTACCACGCATTTATCCCCGGTGTGCAAAGGGCCTCCGAGGTGCGCGGAGTCAGCGGCGGTCGTCGTCGCGGTACCAGCCCTGCTGGCCGCCGGACGGGGTCGATCCCGACTGTCCGTGCTGGTCAGAGCCGTAGGCCTCGCTTCCGTAGCCCGCGCCCGCACCGTACTGGCCGCCGGTCTGCTGCGGGGTGTCGGCGGCCGGCGGGACCTCGGTCGCGCGGAACTGCTCGGTGGGCGTGTCGGGGCGCTGCTCAGCGGCCGGCTGCCCCTGGCCGGGGTCGTAGGCGGCGCCGTAGGCCTGCTGGGCCTGCTGCTGAGCGGCGTAGGGGTCGTAGCCGGCCTGCGCCTGCTGCTGGGCTGCGTACGGGTCATAGCCGGCCTGCGCCTGCTGTGCTTCCGGTGCCGGCTGCCACTCCTGGCCGTAGGCGGCCGCCTGCTGGCCCCCCGTGGCGCCGCCGTAGGCCTGCTGGCCGCCGGTGGGGCTGTAACCCTGCTGGTAGGGCTCCTGGGCGCCACTGGGCTGGCGGTAGGGGTCCCAGCCCTGGGGGTAGCCCTGCCCCTGCTGCTGGGCCTGCTGCGCGGGGTCGGTGTAGGTGTAGCCCGACGGCTGGCCGGTCTGGGTGGGATCGGCGTAGGCCTGCTGCTGGTGCTGCCCGGTCTGCGTGGGGTCGGCGTAGGCCTGCTGTGCTTGCTGGTGCTGCCCGGACTGAGTGGGATCCGCGTAAGCCTGCTGCGCCTGCGCGGGATCGGCATAGGCCTGCTGCTGGTGCTGCCCGGTCTGCGTGGGATCGGCGTAGCCCTGCTGTGCCTGCTGCTGGGCGCCCCAGTCCGGCTGATAGGCGGCCTGCGAACCGGTGTGGCCGTACCCCTGGCCGGGCTGCTGGGCGGCGAAGGACTGCTGTGCGCCGGTGTGGGGGGCGAACGGCTGCTGGCCCACGGGCACGGGCGCCGACCGCGGCACCAGGTTCTGGTCGCCGAGGACCCGGAGCTGGAAGAGCCCGGCGAAGACCACGACCGCGAGCTGGCCGGCGACGGAGAACATCCCGGCGACCCCGCTGACGGCCTGGTTGAGCTCGCTGCCGGCGACGAACCCCATGATCAGGGTGACGAAGGCCAGCAGCGCGGCGAGGCCGGTCAGGACCAGCCCGATCAGCACGACCGGGAAGTTGACGGACGAGCGCTGCGGAGCCGTGATGACCAGGACGACCGCGGCGAGGATCAGCGCGATGAGCACCGGGCTGAAAAAGTGTCCCGCACCGTCGCGCGCGAAGTTCTGGGCGACCGAGCCGCCGCCGACCGTGCCGAATACGTCGATCAGCCCGCCGAGGAACTGCGCGCCCACGGCGCCCAGCAGCGCCCAGGCGGCGGGCAGCCGCAGGCGGTTCAGTGGTTCGATGTTCAAGAGAGGTTCGCCTCCGCTGCTTCGCCGTCGCGTCGGGGGAAGCTTGGCATATCGTCGGTCGGTCGTGGAATCGGGTGTGAAGCGGGTGAAGACGGCCGGGGACCGGCTGCGCGGCGCGGCTCGATCGACGCGGGGGCGTCGGAGCGCCGGGGCGCCGCCCCGCGGACCGCGGGCACACGGCACATATACCTGCACAGCCTGCCAGACTTGAGCCCATGCGGATAGTCGTGCCGGCTGGCGGCATCGGAGGCGCGCGGTTCCTGCGCGGCCTGAAGGAGGCGCTCGGGATCCGGGCGGGCTCCGACGGAGGCGAAACGACCATCACCGTCATCGGCAACACCGGTGACGACATCACCCTCTTCGGCCTGCGGGTCTGTCCGGACCTGGACACCGTCATGTACACGCTCGGCGGCGGGATCAACGAGTCCCAGGGCTGGGGGCGGGCGGAGGAGACCTTCACCGTCAAGGAGGAGCTGGCCGCCTACGGCATGCAGCCCACCTGGTTCGGGCTGGGCGACCGCGACGTCGCCACGCACATCGTGCGCGCGCAGATGATGGCGGCCGGGTACCCGCTGTCGGCCATCACCCAGGCGCTGTGCGACCGGTGGCGGCCGGGCGTGCACCTGCTGCCGATGACCGACGACCGGGTCGAGACCCACGTGGTGGTCGACGACGGCGGCGGCCCCCGCGCCATCCACTTCCAGGAGTGGTGGGTGCGCCACCGCGCGGCGCTGCCCGCGCAGCGGATCGTGAGCGTGGGCGCCGAGGACGCCGCTCCGGCGCCCGGGGTGCTGGAGGCGATCGAAAGCGCCGACGTCGTGCTGTTCCCGCCGTCCAACCCGGTGGTCAGCATCGGGTCGATCCTCGGCGTCCCCGGTATCCGCGAGGCCATGGCCGGCACCACAGTCGTGGGGGTCTCCCCCATCATCGGCGGGGCCCCGGTGCGCGGCATGGCCGACGCGTGCCTCACCGCGATCGGCGTGGAGACCAGTGCGGGCGCGGTCGCCGCGCACTACGGCGCTGATCTGCTCGACGGCTGGCTCGTCGACGAGGCCGACGACGGCGTGCAGGCCGAGGGCATCGAGGTGCGCTCCCGCCCGCTGTACATGAGCGACATCGGCGCCACCGCGGACATCGCACGCGCCGCACTGGACCTCGCGGCGGAGCTGAAGGGACACACCGTATGAGCGCGCACCTGAGCGTGCAGGGGGTCACCGGGCTGCCGGAGATCGGGCCGGGCGACGACCTGGCTGAGCTGATCGCCGGCGCCACCGAGGTGCGCGACGGCGACATCCTCATCGTGACCTCGAAGATCGTGAGCAAGGCCGAGGGCCGCATCCGCGAGATGGACCGCGAGGCCGCCATCGACGCCGAGACCGAGCGCGTGGTCGCCCGCCGCGGCGACATCCGCATCGTGCAGACCCGCACCGGCCTGGTCATGGCGGCCGCCGGGGTCGACGCCTCCAACGTCGCGCCCGGCAAGGTGCTGCTGCTGCCCGTTGACCCCGACGCCTCGGCGCGCGCCCTGCGCGCGGGGCTGCGGGAGCGGCTGGGCGTGCGCGTCGGGGTCGTGATCAGTGACACGTTCGGCCGCCCCTGGCGGCAGGGCCAGACCGACATCGCGATCGGGGCCGCCGGGATCGTTGCGCTCCAGGACCTTCGCGGCACCACCGACTCCCACGGCAACGAGCTCAACGCCAGCCTGAACGCGGTCGGCGACGAGATCGCCTCGGCGGGGGAACTGGTCAAGGGCAAGGCCACCGGCACCCCCGTTGCGATCCTGCGCGGGCTGGGCCACCTGGTGACCGACGAGGACGGCGCGGGGGCCGCGGAGCTGGTCCGCCCGGCGGACGAGGACCTGTTCCGCTACGGGTCCCGCGACGTCGTGGCGGCGCGGCGCACCGTCCGCGAGTTCACCGATGAACCCGTCGACCCCGAGGCTGTGCGCCGCGCCGTCGCCGCCGCGATCACCGCGCCCGCCCCCCACCACACGACCCCGTGGCGGTTCGTTCTGGTGGAGTCCGCCGACGTCCGCACCCGGCTGCTCGACGAGATGCTCGCCGCCTGGGTGGCCGACCTGCGCCGCGACGGCTTCTCCGAGGAGTCCATCGCCAAGCGCACCCGCCGCGGCGACGTGCTGCGCGCCGCACCGTACCTGGTGGTGCCGTGCCTGGTCGCCGACGGCCTGCACCCCTACCCCGACGAGCGCCGGGCCGGCGCCGAGCGGTCGATGTTCCTGGTCGCCATGGGCGCCGGCGTGCAGAACCTGCTGGTCGGGCTGGCCATGGAGGGGCTGGGCTCGGCCTGGGTGTCCTCCACCATGTTCTGCCCCGATGTCGTCCGCCGCGTCCTGCGGCTGCCGGAGGACTGGCAGCCCATGGGGTCGGTCGCGGTCGGGCATGCGGCGGCGCCCCCGCGCGAGCGCCCGCCGCGCAAGCCCGAGGAGTTCATCGAGGTGCGCTGACAACGGGCGCGCTTAAGCGGCGGGGACGGGGTAGCGCCCCTGCGACGGGGGGAACGACGCGATGGCCCACGATGCCTACATCCTGGCCGGGCTGCTGGTGGTGCTCACGGTGCTGGTGGGCCGGCTGGTGTCCGGCCGGCTGCGCGTGCCGGACGCGATCGTCCTGGTCGCGCTGGGGTTCGCGATCAGCTTCCTGCCCGGGATGCGGCAGATCCACATCTCCCCCGAGGTCGTGCTGCTGGTGTTCCTGCCGCCGCTGATCTACAACGCGGCGTTCTTCTCGGCGCCGCGGGAGATGCGCACCGAGGCCCGCCCGATCATCGCCCTGGCGGTGGGCATGACCCTGGTCAGCGCGTTCGCGATCGCGGGGGTCACCTGGCTGATGCTGCCCGAGACCGCGTGGCCGGCGGCGATCGCGCTGGGCGCGGCGGTGGCCCCCACCGACGCCGTCGCCTCCTCGGCGGTGCTCAAGCGGGTGGGGGCGCCGCGCCGGGTGCTCACCGTGCTCGAAGGTGAGAGCCTGATCAACGACGGCGTGGCGCTGACCCTGTTCAGCCTGGCCGTCACCGCCATGGTCACCCCGCTGACCCCCGCGGCCGGCGTGCTGGAGCTGGTCAAGGTGGTCGCGGGCGGGCTCGCCTACGGGGCCGTGATCGCCGTGCTGGTCACCTGGTCGCGCAGGCGGCTGCGCGACGGCAACACCCAGCTGGTGATCACCCTGGTGACCCCGTTCATCGCCTACATCCCCGCGGAGCTGATGGGGTTCTCCGGGGTGCTGTCGGCCGTGGTGGCCGGGTTCTACCTGGGCACCCGCGGCGAGGGCATCCTGCCACCGCGCGTGCGGGTCACCGGCACCATCGTGTGGCAGGGCCTGGTGATGCTCCTGGAGTCGGTGCTGTTCGTCCTGCTGGGCCTGCAACTGCACGAGGTGCTGAGCGGGGTCCGCGGGCTGGCGCCGGCGCAGCTGGTGCTGAGCGCGATCGCGGTGATCGCGGTGTCGGTGCTGGTGCGGCTGGTCTGGCAGGTGTGGGTGGCGCCGGTGACCCGCTACCTGCCGGGGCGGCTGCGGATGGACCCCGGGCCGGTGCGCGAGCGGATCATCATCGGGTGGAGCGGGATGCGGGGGGCGATCTCGCTGGCCATCGCGCTGTCACTGCCGCTGACCATCGGCAGCGCCGAGTTCACCGACCGCAACGTGCTGATCTTCCTGGCCGCCGCCGTGGTGCTGGCCACCCTGGTCGGGCAGGGGACCACGCTGCCCCTGCTGCTGCGCCGCCTCGGGGTGCCCCAGGAGCACGGGCTGCGCTCGGAGATCGCGGCGGCGGAGGTCGCCATGGGCCGGGCCGCGCTCACCCGCATCGACGAGCTGCTGTCGGATGCGATGGTCGACGAGCAGGCGGCCGAGACCTACCGGCAGATGCACAAGCTGCGGGTCAAGCAGTCGCGGGCGCTGCTGGAGGCAGGCCCCGAGCAGCGTCCGGAGGCCAAGCGGCGGGTCCGCGGCGCGGCGTTCCTGCGGCACGAGATCAGCCGGGCCGAGCGCGAGGCGCTGAACCGGCTCTACCGCGGCGGCGACATCGGGCACGAGGCGTTCCAGACCCTCCAACGAGAGCTCGACGTGCGCGAGCCGCACCGGCCGCACTCTGCCTGAACCCCACGCGAATACGGCTGGTCTGCCCGGTGGCCCCCTTCGGGTACCCTCCTCCGCATCCGACCATTCCGCCCCGGGCGCCCGGTCCGTCCGGCGGTGCGGCAGTTCCCGGGGGAGAGCGCGTGCGTGGCAACCGACAGCCGGACCTGATCGCCGATCCGCAGGGGCCCTTCCACGGGCCGCTCGCCCACGCCCTGGCCTGCGCGGTGCACATCGCCGTCAACGCCGGCGTGGCGTGGAACTCGCCGAACCAGGGCTGCACGTGCTGCACCAAGCCCAAGCAGAAGCGCAAGATGCTCAAGCGGGACTGGGGCATCGATTCCGCCGAGGACTGGCGCTCCACCGCCGAGACCCTGCTCAGCGACCGCAGCAGCAACAGCACCGCCGCACTCCTGCTCGGCATGCGCACGCAGCTCGCACAGCAGTACCGGCAGCCCATCGACGCCCGCACCTGGCGCGACGCGTTCTCCGCCTGGTGCCGGCAGGAGGGGATCACCGACAACGGCTACCAGCAGCTGCTGGGGCTCATGGGGATGATCCTCGACTACGAGAAGCGGTTCACCGCCGACGGCCTGCTGCCGCCCGGGGGGTTCGTCAGCGGGATCGGCGCCTGGGACTACGGCCGGGCCGCGAACATGGCGCGGTGGGGCATCCAGTGCGAGTACACCGACCCCCCGACCATGCAGTGGTTCGCGACCCGGGCGAGCGAGCAGGCGCGCCGGCACCACGCGTCGTGGGCCGACTTCTCGGCCGGCTACATCCTGGGCCGCTGCCTGCACTTCGACGAAGGCGAATTCGGCTCGTGGTACACCACCCCGCTGGCGGTGCACCAGACGATGATGTCCCACCCGCAGAGCCCCTGGCTGCACATGCCCTTCCACATCTGACCGGCCAGGGGCGCACCCGATGGGCGCTCACCGCGAGCGGGGCGGCACCTCGCGGGTGGGCGGCCCGCTGTAGGCGGCGAGCAGCGGGCGCGGGATGGGCCCCTTGATCCGCGTGCCCGCCTGACGCTCCTCCCATGCGTGGGCGAGGATCCCCACCGAGCGCGACAGCACGAACAGCCCCCGGCCCAGCTCGGGGGCGAACCCCAGCTCGGAGTAGACGACCGCGGTCGCGCCGTCGATGTTCATCGGCACCGGCCGCTCGCGCCCCTCGGCGAGCGCGGCCTCCAGGGCCAGGGCCGCCGCGAGGTGGTCGCCGGCGACCCGGCCGGCCTCGGCCGCCTCGGCGACCAGGCCCAGCAGCGGGTCGCGCCGTGGGTCGCGCGGGTGGAAGCGGTGGCCGAACCCGGGCACGTGGCGGCGTGCGGCGCGGTGCTCGGCGACAACGGCCCGCGCCGCCTCCCGGGGGTCCTCCCCCGCCCGCGCCCGCTCGACCAGGCCGGCCAGCACCTCCATGCACTGCTGCCCGGCGCCGCCGTGCACGTCGCCGAGGAGGTTGACCCCGGTGGCGACCGCGTTGTTGAGCCCGGTTCCGCAGGTGGCGGCCATGCGCGCGGCGGCGATGGAGGGCGCCTGCGGCCCGTGGTCGACCGCGGAGACGAGGGCGGCCTCCAGCAGCGCGGCGCTGTGGGGGTCGGGCAGGTCGCCGCGGAGCATCAGCCACACGGTGTCGACGAAGGAGGCGGCGCCGATCAGCCGCTCGACCGGGTAGCCGCGCAGCTCGATCTCGCCGGGCGCGATGCGGGTGATGGCGGTGTCCCACCACCCTTCGACCTGGGCGCGGGGGACGGTGTCGCCCGCCCCGCCCGCGGGTGCCGTTGCGCCGTTGTCGCCCGTGCTCATACCACTCCGTCCTTGTGCAGCTCGTCGATCTCGTCGTCGCCGAACCCGAGTCCGGCCAGCACCTCGCGGGTGTGCTCGCCCAGGCGCGGCGGGGGCGCGGCGGGGGCGGCGGGGCGGCCGTCGACCCGGACTCCGTTGCCCAGCACCCGCAGGGTCCGCTCAGGGTGGGCGGGGAAGTCCAGGTCGTGGACGAGCTCGCGTTCGGCCACCTGGTCCAGGGCGAGGACGTCGGGGACCGCGAGGACGCGCGCAGCGGGCACCCCCACGGCCGACAGCCGCTCCTCCCACTCCAGCGCGGTGCGCCGGGCCAGCCCCGCCTCCAGTTCGTCCCGCAGCTGTTCGCGGTGGGCCTTGCGCTCCTCGCGCCCGGCGAACCGGGGGTCCTCGACCAGCTCGGGGCGGCCCACCTCGCGGCAGAGCGTCTCGAACTGCTCCTGCTTGTTGGCGGCGATGTTCAGCTCGCCCTCGCCGGTGCGGAAGGTGCCCGAGGGCGCCGCCGTGAAGTTCTCGTTGCCCATGGGCTGGGGCACCGCGCCGGCGATGAGGTGGTTGGAGACCGCCCAGCCCATGGCGGTGACGGCGGTCTCCAGCATGGAGACGTCCAGGTGGGCGCCCTCGCCGGTGGTGCGGCGGCGCACCAGTGCCGCGCACACCGCAAAGGCGGCGGCCATACCGCCGAGGGTGTCGGCGACCGGGTACCCGGCGCGCAGCGGGGCGGACTCCGCGGTCCCGGTGATGCTCATCATCCCCGAGAGCCCCTGGATGACCTGGTCGTAGGCGGGGCGGTCGCGCATGGGGCCGGTGGCGCCGAAGCCGGACACGGCGCAGTACACCAGGCCGGGGTTGATCTCGCGCAGCCGCTCGGCGCCGAACCCGAGCCGCTCCAGGACCCCGGGGCGGAAGTTCTCCAGGAGCACGTCGGCGCCTGCGATCAGCCGGGTGAGGATGTCGCGGCCCCGCTCGTCCTTGAGGTCGAGGGTGAGGGAGCGCTTGGCGGCGTTCTGGGCGAGGAAGGACGCGCCGAGCAGCTCGCCGTTGAGCGCGGCGTCGGAGCCGAGGCGGCGGGCGAGGTCGCCGGAGCCGGGCACCTCGACCTTGACGACGTCGGCGCCCATCAGGGCGAACTGGTAGCCGGCGAAGGGCCCGGCCAGGACGTTGGTGAGGTCGAGCACCCGCACCCCGGCCAGCAGGCCGCCGTCCGTGCCCTCGGGGGCGGTCATGACCGGTCTCCGTGGTCGAGCCCGATGTCGGAGATCCGGCGCCCCGCGCGCACGGTGGCGGCGGTGAACTCGGTCACCGCCTCGGGGGTGAAGCGGGCGGTGGGCCCGCCCAGGGCGATCGCCGCCTGGACCCGGCCGGCGCTGTCGAGGACGGGCGCGGCGACACCGGAGACGCCGGTCTCGCGCTCGCCGTGGCTGACGGCGTGGCCGTCGCCGCGGGCGCGGCCGGCCTGCTCGCGCAGGGACTCGGCGTGCCGGGCGCCGTGCGGGGAGGCCGCGGCCACCCGGCGGAACAGGGCGTCGTCGCCGTCGGCGAGCAGGACCTTCGCGGCCGCGCCGGCCCACAGCGGGAACTCGTCGCCGACGTTGACGATGTGCCGCAGCGCGTGCGGCCCCTCCTCCTGGGCGACGCAGACGCGCGCGGCGTCGCTGCGCACGTACAGGTGCGCGGTCTCGGCGGTCTCGGCGACCAGCTCGCGCATGACCTGGCGGACCACCTCGGGCACCCGCCAGGCGGTACGGGCCAGCCCGGCCCAGCGCAGCAGGCCGGGCCCGACGGCGATGCGGCCGTCGGGACGGGTCCACAGCAGGCCGCGGTGCTCCAGCGTGCCCACGAGCCGCAGCACGGTGGTCTTGGCCAGCCCGCTGGCGTCGGTGAGCTCGCGGATGGTGCGGCGCTGGTTGTGCTCGTCGAAGAGCGCGAGGAGGTCCAGCGCGCGCAGGACGCTGCGCACGCCGGGGTCGGCGTCACTCTCGGTCGCCAAAACATCACCCTTCATGGTCCGTCAGGTGAACCATTCTTACCACTCAATGGACCACATGACCATAGGCCGCGAACGCCCGGAAACCACCCCGGACGGCACCGCGCACGGCCCGCGCACCGGCGTCACCGCAGCGACCGGGGGTCGCGGGGACGCCCCCGGCGATGCCCGCATAACGCCAGCGAACACAAGGATCTTGATGATCAAAAGGACCAAAAGGTTTACCCCGCGGCAACGGATGCGTCATGCTCGCGAAATCGGGACGGATGCGACCTGCGTCACTGGCATGTGCGGTCCCCAGCACATACCGGACCGCGGCGACCCGGCCATCGGCGGACTACGCGGTCCGCACGGTGGACCCCGGCGATGGACCTCGACCACGGAAAGAGCGACCGAATGAGCAGACAGCGGATCCTGCGCGTCGTCGGCGCGGCCGCGGCGGCCGCCGTCATCGGCGCCGCGGTGGTCAACGCCGCCTCCGGCGACGAGAGCGCGACCGACGCGCATTCCCGCCTGAACCTGATCGTGCCCGCCGCCCCCGGCGGCGGCTGGGACCTGGTGGCGCGCGAGTCGCAGAACGCCTTCCGCGAGAACTCAATCGTGGCCAACACCCAGGTGCTCAACGTCCCCGGGGCGGGCGGCACGATCGGGCTCGCCCAGACGGTGCGCCAGGAGGGCAGCACCAACACCCTGATGACCACCGGGACGGTGATGATCGGCGCCATCGTCGTCAACAACTCCTCCCACACCATGGAGGACGTCACCCCGATCGCCCGCCTCGCCGACGACTACGAGGTCGTCGTGGTCCCCAACGACTCCCCTTACCAGGACATGGACGACCTGGCGGCGGCGCTGCGCGAGGACACCGGCGCGGTGGCCATCGGCGGCGGCTCGCTGGGCGGCACCGACCACCTGCTCGGCGGCATGATCGCGCGTGACGTCGGGGCCAACGCCGAGGACGTCAACTACATCCCCTTCCCGGGGGGCGGCGAGGCGCTGACCTCGCTGCTGTCCGGCACCCTCGACGTCGGCATCAGCGGCTACAACGAGTTCAGCGACCAGATCGAGGCGGGCAACGTCCGCGTGCTCGGGGTCTCCGCCCACGAACGCATCGACGGGATCGACGCCCCGACCCTCGCCGAGCAGGACATCGACGCGGTCCTGCCGAACTGGCGCGGGGTCATGGCACCGCCCGGGATCACCGACGAAGAGCGCGCCGAGCTGACCGAGATCGTCACCGAGATGCACGACACACCGGAATGGGAGGACACGTTGGAGCGCAACCGCTGGGACGACACCTTCCAGACCGGCGAGGAGTTCGACACCTTCCTGGCGTCCGAGATCGAGCGCGTCACCGCCATCACCGAAGAACTGGGGCTGTCCTGATGACCACCGGAACCTCCGACACCACCGCGGCCGGCGCACCGCCGGCCGCCCCGGCCCCCGGGCCCGCGCCGTCCTGGTGGCGGGGGCGCAGCGAACTCCTGGTCGCCGCCCTGGTGATCGGCATCGCGGCGTTCCTGGCCGTCCAGACCGCCACCATGCCCGTCCCGCCGGGGACCGAGCCGCCCGGGCCGCGATTCTTCCCCACCATCGTCACGGTCTTCATGTTCGTCGCGGGGCTGGCGCTGGCCGTCGAGGTCATCCGGCACCCCCGGCGCGGCGCGGCAGAGCCTGCGCAGGCGCAGGAGCCGGCCGGCGCGGAGGGGAACGGCGAGGCCGCCGCGACGGCCGCCACCGCCCCCGCGGGCGAGATCGGCCTCGACTGGCGCACGGTGGGCATCGTCGTGGCCTCGATCGTCGTCTTCGCCCTGCTGTTGCAGCCCGTCGGCTGGCTCCTCTCGGCGGCGCTGCTCTTCTTCGGGGTCTCCTACGCCATGGGCAGCCGGCGCTACCTCTTCGACACCGTCATCTCCCTGGTGTTCTCCTCGTTCATCCAGCTCGCATTCGTCGGCGGCCTCGGCCTCAACCTGCCGGCCGGAATCCTCGGAGGCATCCTCTAAATGGAAGCGCTCGACCACCTCCTGACCGGGTTCGGCGCCGCGCTGACCCCTGAGAACCTGCTCTGGGCGCTCCTCGGCGTGCTCCTGGGCACCGCCGTGGGGGTGCTGCCCGGCCTCGGCTCCTCCATGGCCGTGGCGCTGCTGCTGCCCGTCACCTTCTCGCTCGACCCCGTCGGCGCGTTCATCATGTTCGCCGGCGTCTACTACGGCGGGCTCTTCGGCGACTCCACCGCCGCGATCCTGATGAACACCCCGGGCCAGAGCTCGGCGATCGCGACAACGTTCGAGGGCCACAAGATGGCGCTGCGCGGGCGCGCGCCGCAGGCCCTTGCGACCGCGGCGATCGGGGCGTTCATGGGCGCCATCCTGTCGACCACCGTGGTGGTGTTCTTCTCGCCCGCGATCATCGAGCTGGCGCTGCAATTCGGTCCGGCGGAGTACTTCGCGCTGGCCGTGTTCGCCTTCATCGCCACATCGGCCGTCGTGTCGGAATCGATGGTGCGCGGCCTGATCGCGCTGGGCATCGGCCTGACGATCTCGGTGGTGGGTATCGACACCCTCAGCGGGGCCGAACGGTTCACCCTCGGCGTCCCGCAGCTCTTCGAGGGCTTCAGCATCATCACCGTGACGGTCGCCCTGCTGGCCATCGGCGAGGTGCTGCACGTCGCCGGGAGGATGCACACGCCCGACGCCCCCATGAGCCCGGCACGCAACACCGGCACCCCGTGGCTCAAGGGCGCCGACCTGCGCCGGACGATCCCGGCGTGGCTGCGGGGCACGGCGTTCGGGCTGCCCTTCGGCGTGATCCCGTCGGGCGGCTCGGAGATCCCCACCTTCCTCGCCTACGGCAGCGAGAAGCGGCTGGCCGCGCGGCGCGCCCGCCTGGGCAAGGGCCCCGACGAGTTCGGCAAGGGCGCCATCGAGGGCGTCGCCGCCCCGGAGGCGGCGGGCAGCGCCACCGCCGGCACCGCAATGGGCGCGCTGCTGGGGCTGGGCCTGCCCACCTCGGCGACGGCGGCCATCATGCTGGCGGCCTTCCAGCAGTACGGCATGCAGCCGGGCCCGCTGCTGTTCGAGCGCAACGGCGACCTCGTGTGGACGCTGCTGGCCAGCCTCTTCATCGGCAGCATCATGCTGTTCATCCTCAACCTGTTCTTCGCCCCGCAGTGGGCCAAGCTGCTGCTGATCCCCAAGCCCTACCTGTACGCCGGGATCACGGTGTTCTCTGCGCTGGGGGTGTACGCCGCGGCCTCGTCGATGGTCGACCTGTGGCTGATGCTGCTGCTAGGCCTGGTCGGGCTGATGATGCGGCGCTACGGCATCCCGCTGGCGCCCGTGCTGATCGCGGTCATCCTGGGGCCGGTGGCGGAGTCGGAGCTGCGCCGCGCGCTGGCGGTGAGCCAGGGCGACGTGGGCGCGCTCTTCGACAGCGGGATCACGCTGGGCATCTACGGCCTGCTGGTGGCCATCGGCGTCATCGTGGCCGTCAACAAGGTCCGCGGAGCGCGCGCCGCGCGGGCGGCGGCCGGACCCGCGGACAAGGAGACCGCGGGCGCGGCCTGAGCCCCGAGCGGGGCCGACTGACACGACGGCGCGGACCATCCCTCCCCGGTCCGCGCCGTCGCCATGTCCGGACCCCGGCCGGTGTGAAACGGGCGGACGCCGCTCACATAATTGCAAACTTTCCTATCGATTCTGTTGACGCCACGGGGCGCTTCTCTTAGGTTTCTTAACAATTCGAGCCCGGCCGGATCCGGCCCCCACGGGCACCCCGGCAGCGCGCGGCCGGGGGCCACCCGCACCCCCACAACGGACGAACGGATCGAAGGAGCACCCCCCGTGCAGGCTCACGCACGACGCAGACTCCCGCTCGCCCTGGCCGCCATCCTGACGATGGTCGCCGGGCTGACGTCGGCGGCGCTGCCCGCCTCCGCCGAACCCGGTTCCGGCGACGACGCCCCCGCGGCCTCCGCGGCCGAGGGCCCGTGGCTCACCGGCTACTGGCACAACTTCGACAACGGGTCCACGACCCTGCCGATCAGCGACGTCCCCGAGGCCTACAACCTGATCGCCGTCGCCTTCGCCGACAACCTCGCCGACACCCCCGGCGGCATCACCTTCAACCTGGCCAGCGACGAGCTGGGCGGCTACACCGAGCAGCAGTTCAAGGACGACATCGCCGCCGCGCAGGCGCAGGGGCGCAAGGTCGTCATCTCGGTGGGCGGCGAGCGCGGCCACGTCGACGTCTCCAACTCCGAGCAGGCCGCGAACTTCGCGCGCACCACCTACGAGCTGATGAACGAGTACGGGTTCGACGGTGTCGACATCGACCTCGAACACGGCATCAACGCCCAGTACATGGAGGAGGCGCTGCGCGCGCTCTCCGAGCAGGCCGGGCCGGAGCTCATGATCACGATGGCGCCGCAGACCATCGACTTCCAGGCGCCGACCTACGGCTACTACCAGCTGGCCGAAGCGATCCCCGACATCCTCACCATCATCAACATGCAGTACTACAACTCCGGGTCGATGCTGGGCTGCGACGGCCAGGTCTACAGCCAGGGGACGGTCGACTTCCTCACCGCCCAGGCCTGCATCCAGCTGGAGCTGGACCTGCGCCCCGACCAGGTCGGCCTGGGCGTGCCCGCGACGCCCGCCGCCGCAGGCGGCGGCCACCAGTCCCCGGCCAACGTCGTGGCCGCCCTGGACTGCCTCGAATCGGGGAGCGGCTGCGGCTCCTTCACCCCCGAGCAGCCCTACGGGCCCATCGGCGGGGCCATGACGTGGTCGATCAACTGGGACGCCACCAACGGCTACGCCTTCGCCAACGAGGTCGGAGCACGGCTCGGCACCTGAGCCCTGCCTCGGCCTCGGGCTCGTCGACGCCCGTTGACCGCCGCCCGGCCGGCGCGTGCACCCGCCGGCCGGGCGGCCTCCATTCCTCAGCGGGGAGCCGTCGTCACACCAGCGGCAGGCGTGTGCGGCGGATCCCCTCGGCGACGCCGCCGCTGGCCTCGGCCACCGCGCGCCGATCCGCCGCCACCTCGCCGTAGAGCGTGGTGCGCTGGCGGAGCGGCCGCCCGGTCGGGGCGACCAGGGCGCGGATGTCGCCGATGGTCTTGAACGACCCGTTGGCCGAGCCCGCCATGCGGCTGATGGTCTCCTCCATCAATGTGCCGCCGACGTCGTTGACGCCGCCCTGGAGCAGTTCCCGGCAGGTGTCCTCGGCCAGCTTCACCCACGAGCACTGGATGTTGTCGATGTGCCCGTGCAGCAGCAGCCGCGCCAGCGCGTGCACCGCCCGGTTCTCCCGCACGGTCGGCCCGCTGCGCGCCAGGCCCGCGAGGTAGATCGGGGCCCCGGTGTGCACGAACGGCAGGGGCACGAACTCGGTGAACCCCGGCCGCCCGTTGCGCTCGACCGAGCGCTCCTGGAGCGAGCGCAGCAGCTTGATGTGGGCCACCCAGTGCCGCGGGGTGTCGACGTGGCCGTACATCATCGTCGACGTGGTGGGGATGCCCAGGTCGTGGGCGGTGGTGATCACTTCGACCCAGTCCGCGGCGGGCAGCTTGCCCTTGGTCAGCACCCAGCGGACGTCGTCGTCGAGAATCTCGGCGGCGGTGCCGGGGATGGAGTCGAGCCCGGCCTCGCGGGCGCGCACCAGCCACTCACGGACCGGCAGGTTCGTCCGTGAGGCCCCGTTGACGACCTCCATCGGGCTGAACGCGTGCACGTGCATGCCCGGGACGCGCTGCTTGACCGCGCGCGCGATGTCGAAGTAGGCGGTGCCGGGCAGGTCCGGGTGGATGCCGCCCTGCATGCACACCTCCCCCGCGCCAGCCTCCCACGCCTCGGCGGCGCGGTCGGCCACTTGGTCCAGCGAGAGCGTGTAGGCGTCGGCGTCGGTGCGGCGCTGGGCGAACGCGCAGAACCGGCACCCGGTGTAGCAGACATTGGTGAAGTTGATGTTCCGGGTGACGACGAAGGTGACGTCGTCGCCCACGGCGTCGCGCCGCAGCGCGTCGGCCAGGCGGGCCAGCTCCTCCAGCTCGGGGCCGTCGGCGTGCAGCAGGGCCAGGGCCTCGTCGTCGGTGAGCCCGGCCGGGTCGGCCTCGGCCCGCCGCAGGGCGGCGCCGATGTCGCGGTCGAAGCGGTGCGGCGCCCCGGTGCCGGTCTCGGGGGCGGGCACCCGTTCGCGCAGGCGGTCCCAGTCGCCGTAGACGGCGTCGAAGTCGCCGCGGCGGTCGGCCGAGCGGCCGTCGGTGTCGATCCCGGTGTGCAGGTCGGTGCGGCCCGCCGCCGTCAGCTGCGGCTCGGGCTCCTGCCACGGGCGCCCCTCGACCACCGCGTCCTCGCGGGCCAGCCCGGTGCGCGGGTCGGCGAGCGCCGCGACGTGGCCCATGATCCGCGGGTCCAGCCACGGTTCGCCCTGGAGCACGTAGGGCGGGTAGGCGGTCAGGCGCTCGCGCAGCTCGAACCCCTCCGCGGCGGTCTGCTCGGCGAGCGCGTCGATGTGCGGCCACGGGCGCTCGGGGTTGACGTGGTCGGGGGTGAGCGGGGAGACCCCGCCCCAGTCGTCGATGCCCGCGCGCACCATGAGCGCGTACTCGCCGGCGATCAGGTTGGGCGGCGCCTGCACCCGCATGCCGGGCCCCATGACCAGCCGCGTGACGGCGATGGTTGCGGCGAGGTCGGTGAGGTCGGCGTCGGGGCGGTTCATCATCGCCGTGCCGGGTTTGGCCCGGAAGTTCTGCACGATGACCTCTTGGATGGAGCCGTACTCGCGGGCGATGCGGCGCATCGCGAACATCGAGTCGGCGCGCTCGGCCAGGGTCTCCCCGATCCCGATGAGGATGCCCGTGGTGAACGGGACGCTGCTGCGCCCGGCGTCCTCCAGCGTCCGCAGCCGGACCGCCGGGTCCTTGTCGGGGCTGCCGTAGTGGGCCTGGCCGCGTTCGGTGAACAGCCGCTCGGAGGTGGTCTCCAGCATCATGCCCATGGAGGGCGCCACCGGCTTGAGCCGCTGGAGGTCCGACCAGCCCAGCACTCCGGGGTTGAGGTGCGGCAGCAGGCCGGTCTCTTCCAAGACCAGGATCGCCATGGCGCGCACGTAGGAGAGGGTGTCGTCGTAGCCGTGGGCGTCCAGCCACTCCGCCGCCTGCGGCCACCGGTCCTCGGGGCGGTCGCCGAGCGTGAACAGGGCCTCCTTGCAGCCCAGCGCGGCGCCCTTGCGCGCGATGTCCAGGATCTCGTCGGGGGTGAGGAAGGGCGCGGGCAGGTGGGCGGGTGCGGTCGCGAAAGTGCAGTAGTGGCAACGGTCCCGGCACAGCCGGGTGATGGGCACGAACACCTTGCGGCTGTAGGTGATCACACCGGGGCGGCCGGCAGCCGCGAGCCCGGCGTCGCGGACCCGGCCGGCGTGGGTGAAGAGGGCGGTGAGGTCGTCGCCGCGCGCGTGGAGCAGCACTTCGGCCTCGGAGGCGTCCAGGGGCTTGCCGTCGCGGGCGCGCGCCAGCGCGCGCCGCATCGCCGACGGCGCGGGGGCCGGTTCAAGGGCCCCGTCTCCAGCAGCTGTCATAGGGCGCACGATACGTGGCGGCCGACCGCCGGTCACCGGCCGGGCCCCGCGCGGCGCGCCGGGCCTAGCCCGGTGCGGGCCGCCACCGCAGGCCGCGCCGCTTGGCGGCCGTGCGCTCCTCCAGCAGCTCCTCCCAGCGCCGGGTGATCGCGGTGACGTCGTAGTCGGCGGCCGACGCCACGGCCGCCTCCGCCATCCGCAGCCGCTCGTCGCGGTCCTCGACCAGCCGCAGCAGCCCCGCGCCCAGCGCCGCGACGTCCTGGTGGGGCACCAGCAGGCCGTTGCGGCCGTGGTCGATGATCTCGCGGGGGCCGTGGGGGCAGTCGAAGCTGACCGCGGGGACGCCCACCGAGAACCCCTCGATGATGGTCATCCCGAAGCCCTCGGTGCGCGAGCTGACGGCCAGCAGCGACGCCTTGGCGAGCTCGCCGGTGAGGTCCTTGGTGCGGCCCATCAGCGCGACCTGGTTGCTCAGCCCCATGCCGGTGATCTTCTCGCGGAGCCGCTCGTCCTTCTTGCCGCCGCCGTAGATCCGCAGCCGCCACTCCGGGTGCCGCTCGACGACCAGCGCGAACGCGTCGAGCAGCTTGGGGTACTGCTTGATCGGCGACATCCGGCCGGCGGCCACGATGATGGGGTTGTCCTGGGTGGAACGGGGATAGGCGCCGGAGGGCAGCGAATTGGGCATGGCCCGCAGCCGGCCGCCGGACATGCCGAGGAACCCGGCGTAGGCGGCGCGGTCGGCCTCGGTGAGGACCACCACACCGTCCAGGCGCGGGTAGGCGGTGCGGATCGCCGCGCGCACGTCGGCGGCGTGGCCCTCGAGGTGGATGTGCTCCTGGCCGATGCGCAGCATGCGCGACGGCGCCCAGCGGGCGATCAACAGGTTGATCCCCGGGCGGGTGCCCATGACGACGTCGGCGTCGCTGCGCCGGAGGTAGTCGCGCACCGCTCTGAGGCGGTGGTCATCGTAGACGGGGTTGCGCCGGGCCTCGCTGCCGGGGACGACGGCGGCGCGCCGCTGTCTGCGCCGCCGCTCCAGCCGGCCCGCGGCTTCGGGCGCGGGGTCCGGCTCGTCCTTGGGAACGAGCGGGACCAGGCGCACGCCCGGGGGCGGCGGGAAGAACGGCGCCTCGCGGTGCTGATCGAGGCTGACGACCTCCACCTCGTGCCGGGCCGCCAGCCCGCCGGCGAGGTTGAAGACGGTACGGATGGTGCCGCCCATGCCGTAGGCGTTGGCGATGAGGATCGCGATCTTCATTCGTGCCCCGCGAGGGTCGCCAGGAGGGACAGGTCGTCGTCGACCGTGTAGTACGGCCGGATGCGCACCCCTCCCAGGAGGGTGTCCGGGTAGACGACCTTCTTCTTCTTGCCGACGATGTCGTCGGCGCGGGCGGCCAGCCGCAGTTCGCCGCCGCCGGGGAGGGCGAGCCAGAGGTCCCACTCGTTGTGGGGACGCCCGGGGTCGTGGTGGCGGCTGAGGGGTTCGAGGGGGATCTCGGTGCGGAACGCGCCGTCGGTGAGGTCGGCGGGGGCGGTGATGGTCCCGCTGCGCTCGCGCTGGCGGGCGACCAGCCGCGCCGGCCCGGTGCCGGCGCGCGGGCCGTAGGCGGGCATCCCCGATACGCGGACGGTGTCGGTCCCGACCTCCACCCAGGAGACCTCGGCGTAGGGGGCGACGGTGCGGGCGCGCAGCCGCAGCCGGCCGCGGGGGTCGCGCAGGGCGCGGAGCTCGCGGCGGCGCGGGGTCCTCAGGTAGGCGACACGGTCGGCCATGCTGAACCCGGGGTCGGTGGTGGCCAGCGGCCGGGGTCGGCCGTCGCCGCCGATCCACAGGACGTCCCAGGTGCCGTCGTCGAGGGGCACCTCGCCTAAGTCGGCGCGGACCCGGCCCTCGCCGACGACCCGCCCTGTGACGTGCACCGCCGGACCGGGTGCGTCGTCGCGGCGCAGCTCCAGCACCGCGTCCTCCGCGCGATCGATACCGGCCTCACCGGTATCGCGGAGCCGCAGCTCCAGCACGTCTCCACTGTCGATCCGACTCAGCTCCGCCTGCACGTGCCCCCCATGCCACCGGGTGAATGTGCCGCAGAGGACCGCCGCGGCCCTCGCCCGGACGGGCCGGCGCGTTGAGCGCGGGCCGTCCCATCCGTCCCCCACGATAAGGCGACGAATCGGTACATCTTCCCCGGAGAAATCTCATCTTTCCGTCATATGTACCGCCTGTGGGTAAGGTTCTCGTTAGTAGTTCATCTGCGCGTAATCATGGCCGGATGCGGTCATCCCGGAACGCACCCGGCCATCAGGGCACACGAAAACCGCGCCCGGCGCGTGGCGGCCGGGCGCGGATGGTGAAGCTCACACGGGTCGGGCCCCGGAGGGGCGGTCCGTTCCCCCTGAAGGGCTCAGGCCGCCTCTTCGGGGTCGAGTTCGAGCTCCACCCACACCGAGTGCACCGGGTGCCCGGGCGGCTCCGTCCAGCCGTAGCGGCGCGAGTGCACGGCGATCAGCGCCAACCCGCGGCCGTGCTCGGCGGTGAGCAGGTCGGCGTCGGAGAGGATGTGCGGCGGCTCCTGGGGGCGGGTCGGGCGCTCGGGGTGCGGCCCCTGGTCCATGACCCGCAGGCCGATGGTGTCGTGGGGGAAGTGGACGGTGGTGATGAAGTACGCACCCTCCTGCCCCGACGCCGAGTGGGCGATGGCGTTGGAGGCGAGCTCGCTGGCCACCAGCCGCAACGCATCGGCGAGGTCCTCACGCTGGGCATACGGGCGTCCGCACGTGCGCAGCCGCTCGGCCACCCAGGTCCGGAGCTGGCCGGGTGATTCGGGCGTACCTGGCAGGGCCACGACATCGGCGGCGGGGCCCCACCCCCAGCCGGGCTGCACGAGCGTCGGTCGCGGGATAACTTGGGTCATGGGTCGACTCCCTGCTTCCTCAGGAGAGTTGGGCCAGGCCCTTGGCACGTGCTGAACCCACGTGCCGGGGGCCGTTCTTCGTGCGCGCGGCAAAGATAACCGCACCGGAGGACATGACTCCTCGTAAACGATCACTTACGCGTTGCTAGAGTGGCAGTCATCGATCGGTGGTGCAAGACTTCCGGCAATTTTGCCCTGCTTTCGACGGGGAGGGGTCCTTGGCCGCGACACGGAGCCCGGCACTGCGCGCGCAGTGGCTGGGCGGGATGCTCCGGGACCTGCGCGAGAGCAACCGCCTGCCCCTCCGGGAGACCGCGCGATTCCTCGAACGCAGCGCCTCGACGGTGAGCCGGTTCGAATCCGGCGCCCTGCCCATCGCCCCGGCCGACGTCGCGGCCCTCCTGGACTTCTACCACGTCGAGGGGGCGCTCCAGCGCTCGGCGCTGCTCCGCCTCGCCGAGGACCCCGCCGCCGCCGGATGGTGGGAGCGCTATCGCGCCGACATCAGCCCCGCGACCGGCGACCGCATCTGGCTGGAGGACCGGGCCGAGCGGATCCGGGTCTTCAGCCCCCTGGCGGTCACCGCGCTGTTGCAGACCGAGGCCTACGCGCGCGCCGTCATCGCCGCAGGGGCGCCCGGCGCCCCGGACCGCCAGGTCGAACGCTGGGTCGAGGTGCGCATGAAGCGCCAGGCCGTCTTGGAGGGCGACTCCCCCGCTCGGCTCGACGTCCTCCTCGACGAGGCCGCCCTGCGCCGCCCGGCCGGCGGCCCCGCCGCCATGCGCGACCAGCTCGCCCACCTGCGCGCATCGGGCGAGCGCGACAACATCCGCATCCGGGTGCTGCCCTTCGACGCCGGCGCCTACGCGGACCCGGTCACCGACGGCGGGTTCAGCCTGATCGCGCTCGACGGCCCCCTGCCCGAGGTCGCCCACGCGGACGGCGCGACCGGCCGCGTCCTCCTCGCCCACGACGACGTCACCCGCCTCGGCGCGCTCTACGACCGCCTTGAGGCCGGCTGCCTCGCCGAGGCGGAATCGGCCGACTTCCTGGCGGCCGTGGAGTCGGCCGCCGGCTGAGGCCGGAGAGCGGGGCAGGAGGCACCGCCGGGGAGGTCGTCAGCCGGTCTTTCGGGCGCGCAGGAGGACGATGCTGCCGCGGGTGTTGGGGCGGCGGGCGTCGCCGGCGGCGATGAAGGGGATGAGCGGGGCCGCGGCGTTGAAGCCGACCCGGCCGCCGCGGGCCGAGATCGTCAGGTAGGTGCGCTCGGCGGAACGGCTGCGGAACTGGTAGGAGTGCTCCTGCACCTCCAGGCCGCAGTCGGCCAGCAGCGCGCCCAGCGACTCGTGGGTGTAGGTCCGTTTGACGTGGTAGCGCTCGGCGTGGGCGGCGAACAGCTCCGGCCACTCGTCGCGGCGCGACAGGCAGTCGGCCGACATCACCAGCTCGCCCCCTGGCCGCAGCATCCGCGCCATCTCGCGCAGCGAGGCCGGGCCGTCGTCGAAGTGCTCGATCGCGCAGATCGACAGCACCTTGTCGACGGAGGAGTCGCGCATCGGCAGGCGCAGCGCGTCGCCCTCGATCAGAGCAGGGGCGTCGCGGAGCCGGGCGCCACGCAGCATCTTGGCGCGCGCGAGGTCGAGCGAGACCGCGCGGGCGCCCCGCCGCCGGGCCTGGGCCGCCCAGTAGCCGTCACCACCGGCGACGTCGAGCACCACCTGCCCGCTGAGATCCCGGCCGAGCCACTCCAGCAGGGTCCCCGCTTCGCGGGCACGGCAGACATGGACCCGGTGACCGGCGAAGGCGACGACGTCAGGCATTCCCACGCGCATCACCTTAAGGCAGCGGACCGGCGGCGGGGACAATCGGCGTCGTCCGGCTACAGCGGACCGGCGATGGGAGCACAGGTGTCGTCGTCCGGCTCCATCGGTCCCGCCACGAGCACATCGGCGTCGTGCGGCATTTCGGTCCGGGCCGCGAGCGCATCATCGGGGTCCGGCATCGGCGGATCAGCGATATGTCAGGCGAACGGAAGCGCAGGGCTCTAGCGTGCTGGTCATGGGCCGACGATGGCGTCGGTCCGGAGCGGAGGGATCGTCCATGCCGGAGACCGGGACGGCGGCAGGTCCGACATCGGCGTCGCAGCCGTGGGAGACGCGCCTGGAGGGGGCGCCCTCGCTCGCGGTGCGCGTGCGGGAGGGCAGCGGGGTCCCGGTGGTCCTGCTGCACGGCCTCGGCCGCACCCTGGAGGACTGGGAGCCCGTCGCGGCCCTGCTGGCGGGGCGCGACGGAGCCGCCGGTGCCGGTCACCACGCGGTGTACACGGTGGACCTGCGCGGCCACGGCCTCTCCGCCGACGGCGCGTGGTCGCTCGACGCGTGCGTGGACGACCTGATCCGGGTGATCGGCCACTTCGGGCTGGAGCACCCGGTGGTGGCCGGCCACGGGCTGGGCGGGGTGGTCGCGCTGATGTGCGGCGCGCGCCGGTCCGACCTCACCGCCGTGGTCGGCATCGAGGTCCAGGGCCGCCCGCGCGCCGAGGAGATCGCCGGCCCGATGGGCCTGTCCCCGGCCGAGGCCGAGGGCCCGGCCCGGACCGCCCACGACTACATGGTCGAGCAGCTGACCGCCCTGATGTCCCCGATGCCGCTGGACTCCTTCGAGCAGCTCCTCAAGGCCCAGCGCACGGGCCCCCTCGGCCTCCCCGGCGAAACGCTGGAGGCGTCGGCCCTGCGGGGGAGCCTGATGGGCGACGGCCTGGTCTCCCCCCGCCCGGGCCCGCGGGCGGTACGCGCCCTCGTCGAGTCCTACGGCGAGTACCGCTCCTCCTGGACCCAGCCCCGCCTGATCGTCCCGGCCCTGTCCCTGCTGTCCAGCCAGCCGATCCCCACCCCACCGGGCGCTCCGGCGCGCTACACCGAGGTCCTGGCCGCTCAGACGGCCTACGAACTGGCCCCCCGCGGCGACCGGGCGACAGTGACCGGCGTCGACGCCCCGCATGCGATGCACCTGACCCACCCGGCCCTGGTCGCCCGCCTGATCGAGGAGTTCCTGGACGGGGTATGACCACCTCACCCAGGTCGCGCTCATGCATGAGCGCTGTGCCGATGACGTGCTAGCCGTGGCTCCGTGACTCCCCGGCGGCCTCAGCAGCTCCAGCCGCTCCCTCGACGGCCTTTTCGGAAGGCGGATAGGCGTCGCGCAGGCGTTGCACGGTCGCCGTCACGACGGCACGGACGTCCGTCTCGTGCAACGGGGTGGAGGACAGCGCCGAACTGAACGAGAAGCCCTCGATCAGGGCGAGCAGCAGGAGCGCCTCGCGGTGCAGCGCCTCCTCCTCGATAGCGCGGTCGGCCAGCGCCTCGCGCAGCAGCGAGCGGATCACCTCTTCAGCCGCGAGGGACGTCGCGGCGATGTCGGCCGCAAGCTCCGGGTCCGTGCGCGCCATGACACGGTATTCGACGAGGGCGATGTTCTCACGGTGCTCCTGCTCGCTGGTCGGCGCGGCGAAGGTGAACACATCCACGATCCGTGTCAGCGGGTCGTCGGACATCGTCGCGTCGCGGCGCGCGGCGCGCTGCATGAGGACGCCCAGCGTGAAGCGCATGACCTCGCGGATGGTGTCGCCGAAGTAGTGCCGGATGCTCCCGATGGCCAGGCCGGTGCGTGCGGCGATCCGGCCGAGGGTCACCGAGCGGACCCCATGCGCGGCGATCTCGTCGATCACGGCGTCGGCGACCTGTTCTCGGCGGACATCCGGGTCGACTCTCTTCGGCATGACACCATCCTAGTCATTTTTTTGGCATGCGCGTGCTACATTCTCTAGCATGAGAATGCTAAATAAACTTCGTGGCGGTGCTCCGTCCGGTTTCGATGTCGATCACGTGTCGGCCGTGCGCGCCGCGGCCGCCACGGCTGTACTCCTACTGCTCGCCGGATGCGCGCCCGCTTCCCCTGCATCGAACGCCGGCGCGGATGCGGACCTCGGCGCCTACCTGGAGCAAGATCTCGACTGGGCCGGATGCGAAGACACCGCGACGAGCGCGGCGGACGCCGAGCTGTTCGCGAACCCGGTGCTCGAGTGCGCCTCGGTCGAGGTTCCGCTCGACTACGACGAGCCGGAGGGCGAGAAGGCCCAGGTCGCGCTCCTGCGCCTGCCCGCGACGGGTGAGGCCGAGGGCTCGCTGCTGATCGACCCGGGCGGACCCGGAGGATCCGGCACCGGCCTCGTGGCGTCCTTGCTGCCACTGTGGCAGGAAAGCCCCGTCGCCGAGCGCTTCGACATCGTCGGCTTCGACCCGCGCGGGATCGGGTCGTCGACCCCCGCTCTCGACTGCTACACCGACGAGGAGTACGACGCGGGCGACGCGCCGCGGTTCGGCGCGGTCTACGACGTCACGAGCGCCGAGGAGGCGGCCGAGCTCGCAGAGCGCTGCACCGAAGGCTCCGGCGGCGTCGAGAACCTCGCCAACGCCGGGTCGACGAACGTCGTGCGCGACATGGACATCATGCGCGAGGTGCTCGGCGACGAGAAGCTCACCTACCTCGGCTACAGCTACGGCACCGAGCTCGGCGCAATGTACGCCGCGACCTACCCGGAGAAGGTCCGTGCGATCGTGCTCGACGGCGCCGTCGCACCCGACCTGACAGCGAGCGAGTTCCGCATCTCCCAATTCACCGGCCTCCAGGCACGGTTCGACGACCTCGCCGCCCTCTGCGCGGAATCGCCCGACTGCGTTCTCGGCCCCGACCCCGCGGCTGCGAACGATCGCCTGCACGAGATCGTCCAGCCGCTCATCGAGACACCGGCGACGGCCTCGGACGGCCGGGAGGTCAGCGTCTGGGACGTCTACCTCGGCATCGGCGTTGGACTGTACTCCGAAGCGAACTGGCCCGAGATCATCTCCGCCCTGACCGCGCTGGAGGCAGGCAACGCCGACGAGATGCTCGCCCTGCGCGACGCGTTCTACGCCCGCGGGGCTGACGGCGCCTACGGCTTGGACCTCGATACGAACATCGCTGTGCGCTGCATGGACTCGCCCCGTCTGACGCCGGAGGAACAGACCGCGCTCGCACGCGAGATCGGGGAGGTCGCGCCCATGTTCGACCTCGACGTGTTCACCACGGGGGACTACCGCAGCGAATGTGAGGCGTGGCCCGCGCCGCCCACACGCGACGAGCCCTGGCTCGCCGATGTCGAAGGCCTCCCGGAGACGCTCGTCGTGTCGGTCACCGGCGATCCGGCCACGCCGCACGAGGGCGGCATCGCGATGGCGCGAGCTCTCGACGCCAGCCTGCTCACGGTCGACGGCAAGCAGCACGGCGCCTACCTCCTCGGCGGCAGCACGTGCGTCGATGACGTGGTCGAAGCGTATCTCCTCGACCTCGAATCCCCGCCCGCCGACGCCCGTTGCAGCCTTTGACACACCCCGCGGAGAGCAGCATCGCGGGCCGGCGGGCGGCAGCCGTCAGCCGGGCTCCGTCAGCCGGCCTTCGATGTGTTCCCGGGTCCGCACCGCTCGCGGGTCGCCGAAGTCCGCGAGTAGCCGGAGAGCCTCGGTCCAGTGGCGCCGGGCTTCGTCGGGGCGTTCGTCCGACAGCGCCTCGGCCAGCCCGTCCAGCGAGATCGCCTTGTTCCAGGAGTCACCGAGTTCACCGTGGACCGCGGCGGCTCGGCGATGGAAATCGGCGGCTTCGGCGGGGCGGCCCATGTGCCGGTAGGTCTCGCCGGCGCCGTGCCACGCCAGCGCCTCGCGGCTGCGGTGGCCCAACCGCCGGTGGAGCGTTGCCGACCGCTGGTACGAGGTCAGAGCATCACCGAACCGGCCGAGGGCCTGCTGGGCGTTTCCCAGCCATAGCAGCCAGTAGCCCTCCACCAGCTTGTCGCGGAGATCCTCGGCGATCTTCACCGCCTCGGTGGCCGCGAGAAGCGCATCGTCGGCCTCCCCGAGATCGAGCAGAACGGCACTGAGGATCTGCAACGCATTTCCCACGGACGCGGGCTCGTCCTGCCGCCGATGATCAGCGAGGCTCCGGCGGATCTCCTCGTGTGCCTGCGGGAGCCGCCCTTGCCGGTTGTGGATCTCGGCGAGGTTGGACCGGAGCAGGGCCTGCCAGTGAACGTCGCCGAACTCTTCGAAGGCGGCCATCGCCTGCGTGACGTAGGCCTCGGCGTCGTCGAGGCGAGACGATCGTGTACGGCCCCCGGGCGTTCCACAGGACTACGGGGATCTGCCAAGCGTGGCGGTCGAATCCGGCCTTCTCTGCCGCACGGACCACTGGAAGGAAGTTCGTGTTCTCGCGTTCGGACCAGTCCACCGCCTGGTCGTATTCGGAGAACGCCGGCGGCGAGACCCCCTCGGCGGGCGGGTCGAGTGCCACGCGCTCCTCACCGGGGTTGACCAGTGCCTGCGCGGCGTCGGCGGTGTGCAGGTACCAGTCGAGCAGGCGTCGCAGAGCCGCCTCCTGCCCGCCTCTGGGCTCTTCTTGGCGGGCTTGGTCGGACGCGAAGGCGCGCAGCAGGTCGTGGAACTCGAACCGGTCGGGGGCGGTCTGCTCCAGCACGTGTGCGCCGACCAGGACGTCCAAGAGGTGGCGGGCCCGCCGGACGCTGATTCCGGCCAGGGCGGCTGCGGCCGCGATGCCGAAATCCGCGCCCGGGTGCAGGCCCAGCAGCCGGAACATGCGCGCCGCATCGTCGGGCAGTGCGCGGTAGGACCAGGAGAACACTGAGCGCACCGCCCCGGATTCTTCTTCGTCGCCGGTATCGAGGGTGTCCCAGAGGGCGGATTCGTCGCGCAGGTCGGCGATCAGCTCGTCCAGCCCCGTGTGCGGACGGGTCACGGCGCGTTCGGCGGCGATGCGCAGGGCCAGCGGCAGCCGGGCGCAGAGCCGGGCCAGTTCGCTGAGCTTCTCGTCATCGTCGGCGCTCCGGAACCCCGCGGTGACGGCGCGAACAAGCGCCACGGCATCGGGGTCCGGCAGGGTGCCCAGCGTGATGCGGTGCGCACCGTCGTGAACGGCCAGGCCGGACAGGCGTCCCCGGCTGGTGACGACCACGAGGCATCGGGAGTTGCCAGGTAGCAGTGGACGCACTTGGGCGACCGCGTTGGCGTTGTCCAGCAGGACGAGCATCCGCCGGTCGGCGAGCAGGGACCGGTACAGGGCCGCGGCGTCATCGGTGTTGTTCGGTACCTCATCGCCGGCGATGCCGAGCGCGATGAGGAACCGGCGCAGGGCGTCGTAGGCGCCGACCGGGGCCCCGGGGTCGTAGCCCCGCAGGTTGATGTAGAGCTGGCCGTCGGGGAAGCGCTCCTGGATCTGGTGGGTCCAGCGCAGGGCCAGGGCCGTCTTGCCGACTCCTGCCGTGCCGGCGATGACGCAGACGCTGACGGCGCGGTCGCCGCCGTCCTCGTTTTCGTCGGTCAGGACCGCATTGAGTTCGGCGAGTTCTGCGGTGCGGTTGACGAAGCCCCGGACTTCGAGGGGCAGCTGCCGCGGACGCGGGCTTCTCGGTCCATTTCCGTGGTGATCATGGAAATGGACCCCGCCACTCACGCTCCCCGCCTGAACGACATCGCGGGACGTGCCCGAGATCTCCGAACGAATTCCGCGGCGATCCACATCGCGGCCCGTCATTCGCGCCTCCGCGCCGGTCGGCTCGGCCAGTCTCCGGTCTTGACGGCCTCGATGAACGCCGACCACTCGGGTGAGGGGAAGGCGAGGGTGGCGAGGTCCCGGTGCTTCGTGTCACGGATGGCGGAGGCGGCGGCGCCACATGCCACTTCCACGCAGTTGCTCTGGCTTGCGCTGTAAGAACTCTTCCGCCAAGCGATGGGGGACAACGGAATTGGCCCTTCTGCTCCTGCCGATGTCCTTCATCATGCCAGCCACCTCCCCGTATCCACGAGGATCGCCAGAATGCCCCCGGTGACGAATGCCACGAGCCATTCCGTTTCCGATTCCGCCGCAGCCTCCCTCCCGCCCTCGTTCAGGGGCCGGTCCGGTGGGGCGAAGGCGCCCGACTGGTAGGTGGCGAGGAGGCCGAGCATGCTGGTGTAGGCGAAGCGGACACCGTCGTCGCCGAGGTCCGGGAGGGCGCGGCCGAGCGCGGCGAGGTAGCGGCCCTCGACCGGGCCGACCTGTTCGGCGAAGATCCGCCGGACGCGCGGGTCGGGCTCGCCGATGATGCGGCCGATGAAGCGCGCGACATCGGGCCCTCGCGCGCCGTGGGTCAGCGCCAACCCGGCGCCGGGCTCGACGAACGCCCGCACCAGGTCGGGGACGGCCGGCCGCGGCGACGCCGCTTCGAGTTCGTCCAGCCGCCGTCCGCGCTCGTCGTTGACGGCCCGCATGGTCTGGTCGACGGCCGCGCGCAGCAGGCCCTCCTTCGACCCGAAGTGGTAGTTGACGGCGGCGATGTTGGTCCCGGCGGCTTCGGTGAGGGCCCGCATCGAGGTGGCCTCGATGCCGCGTTCGCCGAACATCCGCACGGCCGATTCGACCAGCCGCTCCCGCGTGGACGCCCGATCCTGCGCCACCTGCGCCGCGGGAGCGGAACCCCGTCCGGACATCGCCGCCTCCTGTGTGCCGTCCCCGTCATTGCCACCGCTCGCTCCGTGAGTGGAACCGCCATGCATGCTATAGCCTTCGTTTTAAACGATCGTTTGAAACGACCGTTTGATTCATTCTCGAGATCGGGGTGCGTTATGTCGAACACGGCGGTCATCGTCGGCGCGGGCATCGGCGGGCTGGTCGCCGCCCATGCCCTGCGGCGCATCGGGTGGCAGGTGTCGGTCTACGAGCAGGCGCCCGCCATCGGGCCGGTCGGAGCGGGCGTGGGCATCGCGCCCAATGCCGTCAAGGCCCTCGACCACCTCGGTCTGGGTGCCGCCCTGAGAGACCGCGGCCGGCGCCAGGACGGCCTGGAGATCCGGCGGAGGCGGGGCATCCGCCTGGCCGGCATCTCCGGCTCGGACATCGAGCGGCGCTACGGCGCCCCGTTCTACGCCCTGCACCGGGCCGAGCTGCACCGCCTGCTGACCGCCGGCCTGGACCCGGACACCCTGCACACCGGCCACCGCGCCGACCGGATCACCACCGCGGAGGACGGGGCGACCGTCGGCTTCCACACCCCTCAGGGCCCGATCTCGGTGACGGTGGACCTGGTCGTGGCCGCCGACGGCGTGCGCAGCGGGCTGCGCGCGAGCCTGTTCCCCGAGTACCCCGGCCCGGACTACGCCGGATACACGGTCTGGCGCGGCCTCGTCCCCGCAGAGCGGGCCGCCCCCCTGCGGATACCGCCCGTGCTGTCCGAGACCTGGGGCCGGGGCGCCCGATTCGGCGTCGCCGCGATCGACGACGGCCGCGTCTACTGGTTCGCCTGCGAGAGCGTCCCCGAGCACGCCGTCCTGGAGCACGGCCTCGGCCGGCTCGCCGCGCGCTTCCGGGACTGGCACGATCCGGTCCCCGCGCTACTGGCCGCCACCCCTGAGGACGCCCTGATGCGCCACGACGTCTACTACCTGCGCGAGCGCCTGCCCGGGTTCGTCCGCGGCCGCGTGGCACTGCTGGGCGACGCCGCCCACGCGGTCACCCCCGACATCGGCCAAGGCGCCTGCCTGGCGATCGAGGACGCCGTCGTGCTCGCCGCGGCCATCGACCGATCGGGCACCGCCCGCGGCCTCGCGGACTACGACGCCGCCCGCCGCCCCCGCACCGAGCGGATGGCGCGCACCTCCGGGCGGATCGGGCGGATCATGCAGACCCGCAGCCGCACCGCGGCCGCCCTTCGCGACACCGTCGGCGCCGCCCTCCCCTCCTCCTTGCTCATGCGCGGGGCCGGGGCCGCCTTCGCCTGGGACCCGCCCGCGGACGGGAGCGCCTGACGACCGCGCGCGGGTGCGGAGGCGGGCCCCCGGCGGCACTACGCTGGCGGGGTGCTGAGCCGTCTGCGTGCCGATCGATGGGTGCGGCTGGTCGTCGTCCTGGTGGTGCTGGGGTGCGCCGGGTATGCGCTGCACAGCAGGTGGAGCGAGGCGCGCGAGGCGCTGAGCGCGCTGTCGCCGTGGGTCGTGGCGGGGTCGGTGGGTGCGGCGCTCGCCGGGCTCGGGGCGCAGATGCTCGCCTGGCGCGCGATCCTCGCCGACCTCGGGTCGCCACTGTCCCTGCCGACGGCGGCGCGGGTGATGTTCGTCGGCCAGCTCGGCAAGTACCTGCCCGGCTCGGTGTGGGCCTTCGTCGCCCAGGTCGAGCTGGCCCGCGACCACGAGGTGGCGCGGCAGCGCGGGATCACCGCCACCGTCCTGGCGGTGGCCGTCACCCTCGCGGTGAACCTCGCCGTCGCCGCCGCGACCCTGCCGTTCACCTCCGCAGACGCCGCGCGCCAGTGGTGGTGGGCGCTGGCCGTCGCCCCGGTCCTGCTCGCCGCCCTGCACCCGCGGGTGCTCACCCCGGTGATCCACACGGCGCTGCGCCTGGCCCGGCGCTCCCGCACGGTCCCCGACGAGGAGCTGGAGCGCATCAGCGGGCGCGGCATGGCCGCCGCCGTGGGCTGGTCGGTGGCGGCGTGGGTGCCGCTGTCCCTCCAGATCTGGCTGCTCGTCGTGGGCGTCGACGACGGTGCCCGCGGGCCGGGGGCGCTGGCGGTGTCCGCGGGCGCCTACGCGCTGGCGTGGACGCTGGGCGTGCTGGTGGTGATCGCCCCCGCCGGGCTCGGGGTGCGCGAACTGGTGCTGGTCGTCGCCCTGGCGCCGCTGATCGATCCGGGCTCCGCGCTGATCGTCGCCGCGCTGTCGCGGCTGGTCATGACCGTGGGCGACGTCGTGTGGGCGGGCGGCGCGCTGCTGCTCACCCGCTCGGCCGCGGCTCGTCCCCCTGCCGGCTGACCCGCCTCCGCCGCACGGCGGGGCTCCCGGCCTTCACGGCCGGGAAGGCGTCAGACCTGCTCCCGGCCCCGGGCCGGGGTGGCGTCGCCCGCGCTGAGGGGCGGGACCCAGCCCTCCTCGCTGTCGTAGCCGCGTACGACCCGGCCCGGGACACCGGCGATGACGCTGTGGTCGGGGTACTCCCCCGCTCGGACCACCGAGCCGGCCGCCACCACGCAGTTGCGGCCCAGCCGCGCCCCCGGCAGGATGACGGCGTTCGCGCCGATCCACGTGCCCGGCCCGATGCGCACCGGCCGGTCGGCCGGCCACTGGCGGCCGACCGGGACCTCGGGGTCGCTGTACACGTGGTTCTGGTCGGTGATGTAGACGTAGGGGCCGGTGAAGACGTCGTCGCCGAGTTCGATCGACCGGTGCGCGACGATGTGCGAGCCGCGCCCGATCGTGCAGCCGCCGCCGACCCGGATCAGCGGCTCCTCCCCCAGGTCCAGCCCCGGCACCATCCCCGCGGTCAGGGTGATGTCGGCGCCCAGCAGGGTGTGCGCCCCCAGCTCGATCCAGGGCTCGCCGAAGACGGTCGCCGGGGGGAACGCGATGGAGGTCCCCGGCCCGAAGGCGGCGAACCTGCGGGCCGCGCGGGTCCCGGCGCGGATGTCGGCGTTGCGCCGTGCCCACGACCACACGCCGCGCACCATCCAGGACATCAGCCGCGAAACGCGCATCCCCACATCCACCGTCCGGTACTCGCCGGTAATCACCAGGGGAGAACAGTATCCCGCGGCGGCCGGGACGGTGCCGGGGCGGGGCGCGGCGCCCGTGCGGTGCGCGCTGCACGCACCCCGCAGCGCACCGCGCCCCGCCCCGGTGTCAGCCCGAGAGGTGCGCCAGGAGGTCCTGCCGGGTGAGGACGCCCGCCGGCTTGCCGTCCATCAGGACCACGACCGCCCCCGACGACTCCAGCAGCTGCACGCAGCGGCTTACGGGCTCGCCGGAGCCCACGACGGGCAGCGGGGGGCTCATCCGGCTCTCCACCGGGTCGTCGAGCTGGGCGCGGGCGTTGAACAGCGCGTCGAGCATGTCGCGCTCGGCGATGGAGCCCACCACCTCGGCCGCCATCACCGGCGGCTCCTCCTTCATGACCGGCAGCTGGGAGACCCCGTACTCGCGCATGATCGCCACGGCCGTCCCCACGGTCTCGTGCGGGTGGATGTGCACGAACTCCGGCAGGTCGCGGCCCTTGCCCCGGAGGACATCGCCGGCCGTGGCCTCCTCGGTCTCGGTGGCGAGGAAGCCGTAGTCGGCCATCCACTCGTCGTTGAAGATCTTGCCGAGGTAGCCGCGCCCGCCGTCGGGGAGCAGGACGACGATGACGTCGTCGGGCCCCGCGGTGGCCGCCACGCGCAGCGCCGCCACGACGGCCAGCCCGCAGGAGCCGCCCACGAGCAGCGTCTCGTCCTTGGCCAGCTGGCGGGTCATGAGGAACGACTCCTTGTCGCTGACCGCGATGACCTCGTCGCAGACGGCGGGGTCGTAGGTCTCGGGCCAGATGTCCTCGCCCACCCCCTCGACCAGGTAGGGGCGCCCGGTGCCGCCGGAGTACACCGACCCCTCGGGGTCGGCCCCGATGACCTTCACCGCACCGCCGGAGGCCTCCTTCAGGTAGCGCCCGGCACCGGTGATGGTGCCGCCGGTCCCGATACCCGCGACGAAGTGCGTGACGCGCCCCTCGGTCTGCTCCCAGATCTCCGGGCCGGTGGTCTGGTAGTGCGACTCCGGGTTGTTCTGGTTGGTGTACTGGTCGGGCTTCCAGGCGCCCGGGATGCTCGACGCCAGCCGGTCGGAGACCGAGTAGTAGGAGTCGGGGTGGTCGGGGGCGACGGTCGTGGGGCAGACGACGACCTCGGCGCCGTAGGCGCGCAGCACGGCGAGCTTGTCGGTGCCGACCTTGTCGGGGCAGACGAACACGCAGCGGTAGCCCTTGTCGGCGGCGACGATCGCCAGCCCCACACCGGTGTTGCCGGAGGTGGGCTCGACGATGGTGCCGCCCGGCTTGAGCAGCCCGCGCTTCTCGGCGTCCTCGACCATGCGCAGGGCGATGCGGTCCTTGACCGACCCGCCGGGGTTGAAGTACTCGACCTTGGCGAGGACGGTGGGGGCCAGGCCCGCCGTCACCTTGTTCAGCCGCAGCAGCGGGGTGTCGCCGACCAGCTCGATCAATGAGTTGTGCACCCGCATCCGCGGAGCCCCCTTTGTGTCCTTGCGTCCGGCGGCCGCGGATCGCGCGGACCGCCCTGTCCGGTCACGGCCGATCGCGCCGCGCACAGGCCGGTCGGGCCCGTGTCCCCCGACTGTAACGCGGTGTCGGCGCTGCCCACACGCCTGTTGCGGAACTCGGCCACACCGTCGGTCGGCGCGCTCCGGGCACCCGGCCGGCGCCGCGCGCACGGCCTCCCGGCGTCGAGGGAACGCCACCCCGACGGCGGTCGTTGACAAGACGGTTACCCGCGGGTAGATCAGCTAGTGAGGGGCCTGACGGAGTCCGGCCCCCGGCCGGGGCGGCGCCCAACCCCCGCGGGCCCGCCGGGAAGGACGAAGTCGACCACGCCGCTGAAGTCGGGAGGCGGGGACCATGGTGCTGCGAGCCGCACGGGCCCGGAGGATCGCCACCGCGACGGCGTTCGGCGGAGGCGGTATCACCCTCCTCGGGGCCAGCACGATCGGACTGCTCTACCTCCAGGCGCTCCAGGCCCACCGGACCGTCGGCACCACCGAGTGGAAGCCCCCGCGCGCCGACGGCGTCTACGGCACCGGCGACGCCCCGCCGATCCGGTTCGTGATGATGGGCGACTCCACGGCCGCCGGCTACGCGGTGACCGACGCCCTGAACACGCCCGGCGCGCTGCTGGCGGCGGGCCTGTCGGCGGTCGCCGACCGCCCGGTGCGGCTGCGCCGGCTGGCCCGCGTGGGGGCGACCTCGCGCGACCTCGCCGACCAGATGGCCAAGGTGCGCGGCCACCGGGTCGACCTCGCCGTCATCTTCATCGGCGGCAACGACGTCATCCACCGCATCCGCCCCGCCGACTCCGTGCGCCACCTCCAGGACGTCGTGCGCGAACTGTCCGCCCTGGGCGCGGCCGTTGTCGTGGGCACCTGCCCCGACCTCGGCACCGTGCAGCCGATCGGCCAGCCGCTGCGCTACGTCGCCCGCCGCGCCTCCCGGCAGCTCGCCGCCGCCCAGACGATCGGGGTGGTCGAGGCGGGCGGGCGGACGGTGTCGCTGGGCGGGCTGCTCTCCGACGACTTCCTGGCCCACCCCGACGAGCTGTTCGGCCCGGACCGCTTCCACCCATCGGCGCGCGGCTACGCCCACGCCGCCGCCGCGGTCCTGCCGTCGGCCTGCGCGGCGCTGGGCCTGCTGCCGGAGCCCGAGGCCGCGCCGGCCCTCGGCCGCCGCGACGGCGTGCTGCCCGTCGACCGCGCGGCCGTGGAGGCGGCCGAGCGCCCCGGCACGGAGGTCAGCGGCGCCCGCGTCGCCGGCCGGGCGCGCGGGCCGCGGGGGCGCTGGGCCACGCTCATGCGGCGCCGCCCGCGGACCGCCCCGGACGAGGGCGGCGCCGACGCCACGGTCGCCGCCGACGCCGCGGACGCCGGAGGCCCCGGGGCCCCGGCCGCGACGCCCGCCGCCGTCCCGGCCGACACCCCCGACCCGGGCAATCCGGGCAATGCGACCCCGGAGGTGAGCGGAACGGGCCCGACAGGTTAACGTGCGAGTAACCACCCGACCGACCGCCTGGTCTGTCGATCCACCCCTCATGGAAGGGCCGCGCGCATGCCTGAAGCCGTCATCGTCGCCACCGCCCGTTCGCCCATCGGGCGCGCCTTCAAGGGATCGCTCAAGGACATCCGGCCCGACGACCTGGCCGCGCAGATCATCTCCGCCGCACTGGCCAAGGTGCCCGCGCTCGACCCGACAACGATCGACGACCTGCTGCTCGGCTGCGGCCTGCCCGGCGGCGAACAGGGTTACAACCTGGCACGGGTGGTGGCGGTCCGGCTCGGACTCGACACGGTCCCCGGCGCGACCGTGACCCGCTACTGCTCGTCGTCGTTGCAGACCACCCGCATGGCCTACCACGCGATCAAGGCCGGGGAGGGCGACGTCTTCGTCTCCGCCGGGGTCGAGGTGGTCAGCCGGTTCACGAAGGGCAACAGCGACTCGCTGCCCGACACCAAGAGCCCGTTCTTCGAGGGGGCGGAGCTGCGCACGGCGAAGCGCGCGGAGGGGGCCGCCCCGATCTGGGTCGACCCGCGCGACGACGGCGACGTCCCCGACGTCTACATCGCCATGGGGCAGACCGCGGAGAACGTGGTCCAGCTGCGCGGGGTCTCGCGCCGGCACCAGGACGAGTTCGGCGTGCGCTCGCAGAACCTCGCCGAGAAGTCGCTCGACAACGGGTTCTGGGAACGCGAGATCACCCCGGTGACGCTGCCCGACGGCACCGTCGCGAGCACCGACGACGGCCCCCGCCGCGGCACCACCTACGAGAAGGTGTCACAGCTCCAGCCGGTGTTCCGGCCCGACGGCACGATCACTGCGGGCAACTGCTGCCCGCTCAACGACGGCGCCGCCGCCGTTGTCATCATGAGCGACACCAAGGCGGCCGAGCTGGGGCTGACCCCGCTCGCCCGGATCGTGTCGACCGGGGTCGGCGCGCTGTCCCCGGAGATCATGGGGCTCGGCCCGGTCCAGGCGTCACGGCAGGCGCTGGCCCGCGCGAACATGAGCATCACCGACATCGACCTGGTCGAGATCAACGAGGCCTTCGCGGCGCAGGTCCTGCCGTCGGCGGACGACCTGGGGATCGACATCGACACCCAGCTGAACGTCAACGGGGGCGCGATCGCCGTCGGCCACCCGTTCGGCATGACGGGGGCCCGCATCACCACGACGCTCCTCAACGGGCTCCAATTCCACGACAAGACCTTCGGCCTGGAAACGATGTGTGTAGGTGGGGGGCAGGGGATGGCTACTGTGTTCGAGCGGCTGAGCTGAGTCGCAGTGGAGGGCGGGAGACCCGACGCGAAGCCCCACCGGTATCCCGCCCGCAACGGAGGCGAGGCTCAGCGCTCCCGGAAACACGAGCGGCTGAGCTGAGTCGACCCGGGAACTTGGTAAAAGGTAAGCCCCGGGGGCTTGTCGTCGCCGTCTTCCTGTTGCAGGGTCGCTGGTAAGTGCACGCGCTCTTTCGGAGGTGCCTATGTCGGTGACCCACTCGCCGGAGACACACGCGCTGCTCATCGCCCGCATTCCGACCGTCACCGGTCGCGAACTCCACGAGTGGTTCGACACCCTGGAGATGGGACCGGGACTCACCCGCTGCTCGGAACGCGCCAACTGGCTGGCCGACGAGTACAACCTCAGCCACGGCTACGCCCAGGCGATCGTGCAGGAGTACAACCGCCGGCGGCGCAACCGGTCCCTCATTCCGCAGCAAAGACGTTGAACGCCCGCAACCGCACACCACCGCCGACACCGGTGGAACAGGCGAGCGCCCCGCCCGGATCTTCCGGACGGGGCGCTCGGCGGTCGGAGCGGTGCTCCAGGGTCATTCACTGAAGAACGACTGGATCATCCAGACCAGGCGCAGCATCTCGATGTAGAGCCACACCAGCGACACCGTCAGCCCGAAGGCGAACTGCCACGCCAGCTTGTTCGGCACGCCGGCGGCGATACCGTCCTCGATGCCGCGGAACTCGATGGCGAGGGTGGCGCAGGCGATCACGATCATCAGCAGGGAGACCGCGATGCCCAGCGGGCCGGCCTCGCGCAGGCCCAGGCCACCGGGGATGAAGAAGCCGAGCACGAAGTTGGCGAGCAGCATCACCAGCGCCGCGACGAGCGCGACGGAGACGACCTTGACGAAGGTGTTGGTCACCCGGATGATGCGCAGCCGGTACAGCGCGAGCATGGTGCCGAACGCGAAGATCGTGCCGAAGACCGCCTGGGTCACCAGCGCGCCCGGCGCTGCGCCCGCCGACACCTCGAACACGCGGCTGATGCCGCCGACGAACAGGCCTTCGAGGGCCGCGTAGACCAGGATCAGCGCGGCGTTGGTGGACTGCGTGAACCCGATGACCAGGCCCATGATCAGCGCGCCGATCGCCCCGACGAAGGTCAGGCCGAGGGCGAGCCCGGGGTTGGACGTGTACAGGAAGAAGTTGACGACGGCGGTCAGGACGACCATGCCGATCGTCATACCGCTGCGTATGACGACGTCGTCGATGGTCATGGCGCCGCCGGCGGCGGGGGCCATGGGGGGCTGGCCGTAGGGCTGCTGGCCGGGCTGCGGGTAGCCCGCGTAGCCCTGCTGGCCGTAGCCCTGCTGGGGGTAGGGCTGGCCGTACGGCTGCTGGTAGCCGTAGCCCTGCTGGTACTGTCCGCCCTGGCCGTACGGCGTCTGGTACGACTGGCCGTACCCGGCTTGGCCGGACCTCATCGCCCGTTTGAGTACGGGGTTGGAACTCCTCATCCGCATGACTTCGCAAGCCTTTCCAGGGCGTGACGTATCTGCCCTCAACGTAACGCACGGGTCCGCGCACGGGTTCCCACGGCAGATCACGGGTCGGACTCATCGGTGACCTGCGCAGGCCCCGGGGACCGGCTGACAGCGGGGAACGGCTCCCCCTGTGGTGTCGATTCCCCGGGGGGCCGCCGCGAACCCCTCGTCCGGTCGCCTGTGGACGGCCGCCGCCTCCCGTGGTCGCCCGTGGACGGCCGGCTCCCCTCCCCCGGTCATCCGGGGGGACGACCGGACACCGGGCCGTTCAGGGCACCCGGACACCCGGACCCGGCCGCCCCGACCGGTACGCCCCTCAGCCCCGCGTGGCCAGCGACCGGAGGAAGAAGGCGATGTTGGCGGGGCGCTCGGCCAGGCGCCGCATGAAGTAGCCGTACCACTCGTCGCCGTAGGGCACGTAGACGCGCATCCGCTCCCCCTCGGCCGCCAGCCGCCGCTGCTCGGCATCGCGGATGCCGTAGAGCATCTGGTACTCGTGGTCACCGGGGGCGCGTCCGCTGTCTTCGGCGAGCCGGCCGGCGATGGCGACGATCCGCGGGTCGTGCGTGGCGACCATCGGGTAGCCCTGGCCGCGCATGAGGATCCGCAGGCAGCGGATGTAGGCGCGGTCGACCTCGGCTTTCTCGCGGTGGGCGACCGACGCCGGCTCGTCGTAGGCGCCCTTGCACAGCCGCACCCGCGACCCGGCGCCGCTCAGGTCGCGGCAGTCGGCCTCGGTGCGGCGCAGGTAGGCCTGGAGGACGGCGCCCACCCACGGGAAGTCCACCCGCAGCTCCCGCAGGACGGACAGGGTGGAGTCGGTGGTGGTGTGGTCCTCCATGTCCAGGGTGACCGTGGTGCCCGCTGCCGCCGCGGCCTCGCAGATGCGCCGGGCGTTGTCGAGCGCGATCTTCTCACCGTCGGCGGGCAGCGACTGCCCCACGGCCGACAGCTTGACCGAGACCTCCGCGCGCCCGGCCAGCCCCGCAGCGTCCAGTTCGGTGAGCAGCCGGCCGTAGGCCGCGACGGTGGCCTGCGCCTGAGCGGCGTCGGCGACGTCCTCCCCCAGGTGGTCCAGGGTGACCAGGCGGGTGCGGGTCAGCTCGCGGACCGCGGGCAGCGCCTGCTCCAGCGTGGAGCCGGCGACGAACCGGGCCACCAGACCCCGGGTGACCGGGGTGCGCTCGACCAGGTTCCGGCAGGCGGTGGAGCGTGCCGCGATCAGCAATGGGGTACGAAGCATGGTTCACCTCGCGTTTCGTGGGCGGCGAGCGGCTGGGCCGAGCAGCAGTGGAGGGTGGGATGCCTTCGCGAAGCCCTCAGGATCCCGCCCGCAACGGAGGCGAAGCCCAGCGCTCAGAGAATCCGGCCGTCGATGGTCCCGGCGGCGCGGCGCGGGCCGGCGGGCGGGCCGCGCCGCCCCGGCCCGCCGGGCGGGGCCGGGACGGCGCTCCCGTCAGCCCTGGTGGGGGTGGGCGGAGGAGGTCGGGGGGACGAAGGTCTCCTTGATCGACCGCGGGCTGGCCCAGCGGGCGAGGTTCTGCGCGCTGCCCGCCTTGTCGTTGGTGCCGGAGGCGCGGGCGCCGCCGAAGGGCTGCTGGCCCACGACCGAGCCGGTCGGCTTGTCGTTGACGTAGAAGTTCCCGGCGGCGAAGCGCAGCGCGTCGTGCGCCGCTGCCACGGCCCGGCGGTCGGTGGCGATGACCGCTCCGGTGAGCGCGTAGGCCGACCCCTCGTCGACGGCCTTGAGGACGCGGTCGTAGTCGCCGTCCTCGTACACGTGCACGGCGATGAGCGGGCCGAAGTACTCGGTGCGGAACACCTCGTGCCCGGGGTCGGTGCCGACCAGGACCGTGGGGCGGACGAAGTAGCCCTGGGAGTCGTCGCACTCGCCGCCGGCCAGGACCGTCAGCGTGTCGTCGGCGCGCGCGGCGCCGAGCACGGCCGCGAGCCGGTCGTAGGCGCGGCGGTCGATGACGGCGCCCATGAAGTTGGTGAAGTCGGTGACGTCGCCGACGCTCAGCGCCTCGACCTCGGCGGCGAGGTCGTCGCGGAGCCGCTCCCACACCGAGCGGGCGACGAACGCCCGCGAGGCGGCCGAGCACTTCTGCCCCTGGTATTCGAAGGCGCCGCGCACGATCGCGGTGCGCACCACATCGGGGTCGGCCGAGGCGTGGGCGACGATGAAGTCCTTGCCGCCGGTCTCGCCGACGATGCGCGGGTAGGACCGGTAGTTCGCGATGTTCTCGCCGACCGAGCGCCACAGGTGCTGGAAGGTGCGGGTGGAGCCGGTGAAGTGCACGCCGGCCAGGTCGGGTTCGTTCAGGGCGACGTCGGAGACCGCGAGGCCGTCGCCGGTGACCATGTTGATGACGCCCGGGGGGAGCCCGGCCTCCTCCAGCAGGCGCATGGTCAGGTGGGCCGCGAACTGCTGGGTGGGCGAGGGCTTCCAGACGACGACGTTGCCCATGAGTGCGGGGGCGGTGGGCAGGTTCCCGGCGATCGCGGTGAAGTTGAACGGGGTGATCGCGTAGACGAAGCCTTCCAGCGGCCGCTGCTCCAGCCGGTTCCACTGGCCCGCGGGGCTGTAGGGCTGCTCCGCCATCAGTTTGCGGGCGTAGGAGACGTTGAACCGCCAGAAGTCGATCAGCTCGCAGGCGGCGTCGATCTCGGCCTGGATCGCGGTCTTGGACTGGCCGAGCATGGTCGCGGCGTTGAGGGTCTGGCGCCAGGGCCCGGCCAGCAGGTCGGCGGCGCGCAGGATGACGGCGGCGCGCTCCTCGAAGGGCAGGGCGCGCCACCCCGGTGCGGCGCGCCGGGCGGCGGCGACCGCGGCGCGGGCGTCGTCGCGTGTCGCGTTGCCGAGGGTGCCCAGGACGGCGGCGTGCCGGTGCGGCTGGACGACGTCGATGCGGTCGCCGCCGCCCATGCGGCGCTCGCCGCCGATGGTCATCGTCAGCTCGGCGGGCTCTTTGGCGAGCGCGTCGAGGCACTCGGCCAGCTCGGCCCGCTCCGCGCTGCCGGGTGCGTAGGTGAGCACGGGCTCGTTCACCGGGGCGGGAACGCTCGTCACGGCGTCCATGGGCACCTCCTCGTGGGGTGGTGGGGGTGGTGGGTGGGTGGCGCGGTCCGCGCCTGGTCGGAGCCCCAACGTACGAGCGGCGGCGCGGGGGGCGCCTTGTGGGCCCGGCCACTCTTCTTGGCAGGCGGTTGGCCGATGCGACAAACTGGGAGGTCATGGATGTCTCCCTTGGTTCCACCCCGCCGTCCGCCGACTCCGGCGGGCCCGGCCCCGCGACCGGCGTTCCGCTGCGCCGGCTGCTGCTCGCCATCGGCGATTCGGTGGTGGACGTCCTCGCGGCGCCCGCGGGGATCGATGTGCGGGTGGACAATGTCGTGATCGCCGACCCCGAGGACGAGCCGGAGGCCGAGCCGGGCGACCTCGTGCTGCTGATCGGGGCCCGCGGCGGGACCGCCCGCCACCTGCTGCGCACCGCCGCCCGCCGGGGCGCGTCGGCGGTCGTGGTCAAGCCGGGGGGCTCCGCGCAGGTGGCCGATGACGCCGACCTGCGGGCGGCGGCCGGTGCGGCGGGGGTCGCGCTGCTGGCGGTGCGCCCCGATGTGCGGTGGGACCAGGTGCAGTCGCTGTGCCGCAGTGTGCTGGATGACGCCCGGCTCACCGCCGACGCCGACTTCGGCGACTCCTCCGGCGACCTGTTCTCCCTGGCCCAGACCATCGCCACGCTGACGGGCGGGCTGGTCAGCATCGAGGACTCCGCCAGCCGGGTGCTCGCCTACTCCAGCGGCGAGGAGGTCGACGAGCTGCGCCGCCTGTCGGTCCTGGGGCGCCGCGGGCCCGAGCAGTACCTGTCGCTGCTGCGGGACTGGGGGGTGTTCTCGCGGCTGCGCGCGGGCGAGGAGGTCGTCCGCATCGACGAGCACCCCGAGCTGGGGATCCGCCGCCGGCTGGCGGTGGGGATCCACGCCGGGTCGCAGCCGCTGGGCACGATCTGGGTCCAGGAGGGGGCCGAGCCCTTCACCGCCAACTCCGAGGAGGCGCTGCTCGGCGCCGCGCGGATGACCGCGCTGCACCTGCTCCGGCACCGCACCGAGATGACCGTGGGGCTGCGGCTACGCGAGGACCTGCTGTCGAGCCTGCTGGAGGGGCGGATCGAGGCGGCGGCACTGGCCGACTCGATCGAGGTGACGCCGGCCCGCCCGGCGCTGGTCGTGGCGTTCTCGCTGTCGCCGGCCGGTGGCCGGGGCGGGGCGGCGGAGGAGCGCGGCCGCTCGGAGCGGGCGCTGAAGCGGCGCCGGATGATCGACCTGATCTCCGTGCACACCGCCGCCTACCGGCGCACCTCCCTGGTCACCGCGCTCGGCGGCCGGGTGTACGTGCTCCTGCCCGATCTGGCCCACCGGCCGGGGCCGGCGGTCGCGGGGCCGCGCCCGGCGGGCGCCGACGCCGAAGCGTCGGTCCTCGCCCTGACACGCAAGACCGTGGAGGCCGCCCGGCAGATCCTGGGGGCGGCGGTGCAGGGGGCGGTCGGGTCGCCGGTGGAGTCGCTCGCCGGGATCGCGGGGTCGCGGGCCGAGGCCGACCGGATCCTGGACGCGATGGGCCGCGACCTGGAGCGCGACGTCGCGACGATCTCCGATGTCCGCGCCGACGTCCTGATCAGCGAGACCCTGGCGCACCTGCGCGCCACCCCGACCCTGCGCGACCCGCGGGTCACCCGGCTGGTGGACCACGACGCCGCGGCGGGGTCGGAGCTGGTGGCGTCGCTGGTGGCCTACCTGGACGCGTTCGGCGACGTGCGCGCGGCCGCCCGGCGGCTGCACATCCACCCCAACACCCTGCGCTACCGGGTACGCCGGGCCGAATCGGTGAGCGGGATCGATCTGTCGGACCCCCGCCAGCGGCTCTTCGCCCACCTCCAGCTCCTGACGGAGCACGGCGGGTACTGAGCGGCCGCCCGCCTCGCGCGACCGCGTCGACCTGAGGTCGCCCACGGTAGGCCACGGCGTGCACAGCGTTACGCCACAGAGTCCGGAACCGGTGGTACGGGAGCGGCTCCCTGTGGTACGTACCCCCGGTCGGACTCGAACCGACACTTGTGACCCTTTTAGGGGGCCTGCCTCTACCATTGGGCTACGAGGGCGGGACCATCATACCGGCCATGGACGTTTCAGATCGTTTCGCACCGCTTCGGCCTGTCAACAGACGAAACGGCCGGCCACCCGAAGGTGCCCGACCGTTTCCTTGGTCGCTGCCGGTCCTTAACCCACGCGCCGCAGGAGCTGGCCGTTCTCGACCTTGGCGCTGCTGGCGTCCTCGAACGCCTGGCGCGGCTCGTCCATCTCCGAGAGCGCCGCGAAGTCGCGGCGGAACAGGAACCCGAGCGTCCAGTCGGCCAGGACCCGCATCTTGCGGTTGAAGGTGGGGACCGCGTAGAGGTGGTAGGCGCGGTGCGCGTACCACGCGAGCCGCCCGGTCAGCTTGACCTTGCCGAACAGCTGGGCCGCGCCCTTGTGCAGGCCCAGGCCGGCCACCGCGCCGAGGTTCTTGTGCACGTAGGCGGTGGGCTTGGCGCCCCGCAGCGCCGCGATCACGTTGTCGGCCAGGACCGGCGCCTGGCGGACGGCGTTCTGCGCGTTCGGCGGGTAGAACCCGCCGTTGCCGTCGGGGACCTGGGCGTTGTCGCCGCCGGCGAACGCGTTCTCGGCACCGTTGACCATGAGGAACTCGTTGGTGTCCACGTGGCCCTTGGGGCCCAGCGGGAGGTCGCTGGCCTGCACGACCGGGCTCGGCTTCACGCCGGCGGTCCACACCAGGGTCCCGGCGTCGAACTCCGCGCCGTCGCTGAGCTTGATGCGCTGGTCGGTGGCCGACTCCAGGAAGGTGGAGAGGCGCACGTCGATCCCGCGCCGCTTGAGCTGGTTCAGCGCCTTCTCGCCGACCTCCGCGCCCACCTCGGGCAGGATGCGGTCGGCCGCCTCGATGAGGTAGAAGTGCAGGTCGTCGACGCCGATCGACGGGTAGATGCGGGTGGCGTCGCGAGCGAGGTCCTCGAGCTCGGCGATCGCCTCGGCGCCGGCGAAGCCGCCGCCCACGAAGACGAAGTTCAGCGCCTTGCGGCGGACCTCGGGGTCGTCGGTGGAGTCGGCGATGTTCAGCTGCTCCAGGACGTGGTTGCGCAGGTAGGCGGCCTCTTCGACCGTCTTGATGCCGATGCCGTTCTCAGCCAGCCCCGGGATGGGCAGGGTGCGCGAGACGGCCCCGGCCGCCATGACGATGTAGTCGTAGGCGATGGAGCGGGGCTCACCGACGTGCGGCTCGAAGTCGACCTTGCGGTCGGCGTGGTCGATGCGGACCACGTGGCCGTTGAGGACGCGCACGCGGTTGAACGCCTTGCGCAGCGGGACGACGACGTTGCGCGGGGAGATGCTGCCGGCAGCGATCTCGGGCAGGAAGGGCTGGTAGGTCATGTAGGAGTTGGGGTCGACGACGGTGATGCGGGCCTCGCCCGTCCCCAGCTTCTTCTCCAGCCGCTTCGCGGTGTACATCCCGAGGTACCCGCCGCCGACGATGAGTACGTGCGGGATCTCCGCTTCGTCGCCACCGCCGTGCACCAGCCGGTAGTTCCTGCTCTCGGTCATCGCATATCCGCCCTTAGTTCCCGTTCCACGTCCACGAGGGGCGCAAAGATCGGTAAGTCGTCGTTGACTCGCATGTTCCTGTCGGCTTTCGACGGAAAGGCTGTCGCTTCTTCGGTCTCGGGTGAAGTCCACCCTCCTCCGCCTGCTTGTGCATTCTTTCACAAGCACCTTCCGTCAAGGAAGCGACAGCCGGATAAGGTTTAGACCACCACAAACCCGACGTTGGTCACGTCTTTGCAGGTCAGAGGCCTTGTGAACGCTTTCACGTGCTGTTCCGCGGGTGACGCGTCTCACGTGCCACACCGGCGGCCGACCACCGCCACCGCAGAGCAACGTAGCAGGTCACCCCTGCTCTTCCGGCGGCTCCCCCAGGCTCAGGCTCCAGGCGATGCCGTCGAGGATGTCGTGCTCGCTCGCGACGAACTCCTTGGCGCCGATGCGGGCCACAACGCGGTCCAGGATCAGGGCCCCCGCTGCGATCACGTCGACCCGGCCGGGGTGCATGACGCCGAGGGCGGCGCGGCGGTCGCGGTCCATCGCCAGCAGCTCCTCGGCGATGGTGTGGGTCCGCTCGGCCGAGACCCGCATGTGGTGCAGGATCTCGGGGTCGTACTCGCGCAGGTCGGCGGCGATGCCCGCCACCGTGGTGGCGGTGCCGGCGACGCAGACGACGGTCGCCGCCTCCTCCAGCGGCACGACGGCGGCGGCCTCGTCCAGCGCCGCGTCGACGTCGGCGATCGCGGCCGCGACCTGCTCGGCGGTCGGCGGGTCGGCGGTGAAGTGCCGCTCGGACATCCGCACGCACCCGATGTCCACCGAGCGCGCAGCGCGCACCACGCCCTCGCCGTCGTCATCGGCGTAGCCCAGGACGAACTCGGTCGAGCCGCCGCCGATGTCGACCACGAGGAACGGCAGCGGGAACGCCGGGCCGTCGCCATCGGGGTCGGGGGCGATAACGCCGTGGGAATCGGGCAGATCGGCGCTGCGGGAGTCGGTCAGGTCGGCGCCGCGGGAGGCGGACGGGTCGGCGGCGCCGGCTTCACCGTCGCCGTCGGACTCCAGTTCGGCGGTCGCGCCGATGAAGGAGAGCTCGGCCTCCTCGTCGCCCGAGATGACCTCGGGCTCGACGCCCAGGATCTCGCGGACGCCGTCGATGAACACCTGCCGGTTGGCGGCATCGCGGGTGGCGCTGGTCGCGACCATCCGCACGGTGTCCGGCCCGAGGTCGACCCCGTGCTCGCGCATCAGCTCGGCGAAGCCGCGCAGGGCCTCGAACGTCCGCTCCAGCGCCTCAGGCGCGAACTCGCCCGTGCGGTCCACGCCCTGGCCCAGCCGCACGATCTCCATGCGGCGCTCGACGTCGAGCAGCTGCACTTCGTCGTCGTCCTGCGCCAGCACGCTGGAGATGAGCAGCCGGATGGAGTTGGTGCCGCAGTCGACGGCCGCCACAGTGGTCACTTCGCCTCGTTCTCTTCCTTGCTGTTACGGGCGTCCTGCGCCCCCGCGCAGACGCACGGCCCCTTGGCCCACCACTCGGGCAGCACGTCCAGCGCCTCGCGGCCGAAGGGGTTGGTCCCGGGCGCGGCCAGCTCGTGCCCCACAAGGGCGTGCAGGCACTTGACGCGCTCCGGCATCCCCCCGGCGCTCTGCATCCCCTCGGGCAGCGGCTCCATGCCGTCGGCCCGCGCCTGGTCGTCGCGCTCGGCGATGTAGGACGCGTGGGCCTTCGCATAGGCGGCGCGCAGCTCCGGGTCGTCCGCCAAGCGGTCCTGCATCCGGCGCATCAGGCCGTCGGCTTCGAGCGTGCCGATGGCCGAGGCCGCACGGGGGCAGGTCAGGTAGTAGAGGGTGGGGAACGGGGTACCGTCCTCCAGGCGCGGCGCGGTCCGCACGACATCGGGGAGCCCGCAGGGGCACCGGTGCGCGACGGCCCGCAGCCCGCGCGGCGCCCGGCCCAGCTGGAGTTCGACGGCGGCGGTGTCCTCGTCGGAGACGGTCTCGCCGGAGGCGGTCCGCCCGGCACGATCGGTGGAAGTCATGGCGCCCTCAGCGTAGCCGCTGCCCGGCCGCCTCCGTGCCGGAGCCCGGCGCATCCGCGCGCAGGTGGGGCACGTCGGCGCACCGGGATCAGTCGAACACGACCTCCCCGTTGGGCGTGTCCACCGCGAAGGAGATCCGCTCGGGCCCGGGACGCGGATCGAGGCCGACGCCGATGGCGCCCAGCAGCGGGCGGATCGCGGCGGGGTCGGGGACGTGCGCCTCCATCCCGAGCAGCCGGACGGTGGGCAGGTCACTGCTCGTGGGGTGGGCGGAGTCGCCCCAGTCGATCAGGAACGGCACCACCCCCGACGGGTGGGCCGCCCCGACGCGGGTGAGCCGCCAGCTCAGCTCGTGGCCCTCCTGAGTGCGGCGGCGCATGGGCCGGATCTCCCCGGGGTCGTGTCCCAGCGCCCGGGCGCGGGCCACCGTGGCGTCGAGGTCGGCGGTGCGCACCGCCCAGGTGACCGTCCGGGCCTCGGGCAGGCCGTCGATGCCGAAGGGGCGGGGCTCATCGGGATCGGGCTGGTCCGGGTCGGGGCCGATGATCTCCAGGTAGCGGATGCCGCCAAGCCCGATCAGGTGGTTGCGGGTGCCCAGCCCGGGGTGGGCACCGCCGGGGGCGGGCTCCACCCCGGTGCGGCGGGCGAACTCGGCCACGGTGGCGTCGAGATCGGGGGTCGCCAGGACGAAGTGGTCCAGGGGCTCGGGTACCTCATCCACGCCGGGGCTCCTCTCGATCGGCGCGACGGGGGACGCTCGGGGCAGGGGCGGCCCGGTGCCGTCCGCCGGCCACGCGGCTACCCGCCGTGTCCGCTGCCCCGTTCGCCGCCGTCCCACCGGTGACGGATGTCACGGACGACCGAGGTCGCCCACGGCATGGCACCCGCTCCGGGCTCAGCGCGCGGGGGGCTGGGCGTCGGGGATCCCGTCGTCCGCGGGGACCAGCGCGTCGGCGGCCTTGACCGACTTCCACAGGCGGGTGAACCAGGGCTCGGGCGTGCCCTGCTCGGTGTCGGCGCTCTCCTCCTCGTCGCCGGTGATGACGACGTAGGCGCGCTCCCCCGGGTACTGGTAGTGCAGCCGGGTGCGGGCCTCGCGCTCGATGTAGGTGGGGTCGTTGAGCTGGTCGCGGCGCTCCGTCAGCTCGGCGACGCTCTCCTGGGCGCGGGTCTGCTCGTCGCGGAGCTGGGCGATCTCGGCGCGCTGGGCGATGTATTCGCGCAGCGGGTAGGCCAGGCTGAGCGCGATCACGCAGATCACGACGGCGAGGATGGCGGCGCGGCTGGTCAGCGCGGGGCGGGTGCGCGGTGGGGCGGGGGACGCGGAGGAGCGGGGGGCGGAGCGGCCGCCCGCTCCGGAGGAGACCGGGGGCTTGGCGGCCGGGGACGTGCCGGCCGGGGCCTTGGCGACCTGGGGTTTGGCGACCGCGCCCTTGGCCGCCCTGCCAGCGGGCCGGGCGCTCCCGGCCGTCGCGGCGCCCGCGGATGCGCCGGAACCGTCCGCCTGCGGGCCCGTTCCCGTTCTTCCGGCCGCGGCCTTCGCGGCCTTCCCCGACGTGCTGTTCTTGGCGGGCTTGCCGCCCTTGCCGCCCGTGGCCGCGGGCCGGGACGGTGCGCCACCGGCGCCGGTACCGGCCGCGCCCTTTCCGCCGCTCTTCGCGGAGGGCCCTGCGGTGGAGGCCTTCCCCGGCTTCGCCGGCTTGGCCGGGGACCCGGTGCGCCCCTGGGCGCCAGAGGCCGGGGATCCCGCTGTGCGGCGGGGTCCCGGCGCGCTGCCGCGCGCGCGACGGGCCCGCTCACCGCGGCGCCCGTCCGGCTCCTCTGGCACCTTGGACATATCGGACGAGCCTAGTCCCGCACGGCGAAGCGGGGGAAGGCCGACACGCCGGCGTAGACGGCGGCGTCGTCGAGCTCCTCCTCGATCCGCAGCAGCTGGTTGTACTTCGCGACGCGCTCGCTGCGCGCGGGGGCACCGGTCTTGATCTGGCCGGCGTTGGTGGCCACGGCGATGTCGGCGATGGTGGTGTCCTCGGTCTCGCCGGAGCGGTGCGAGATCATCGCGGTGTAGCCGCTGCGCTGGGCCAGCGAGACCGCGTCGAGGGTCTCGGTGAGCGAGCCGATCTGGTTGACCTTGACCAGCAGCGAGTTGGCGGCGCCCTCCTTGATGCCGCGGTGGAGCCGCTCGGGGTTGGTGACGAACAGGTCGTCGCCGACGATCTGCACGCGCGAGCCGATGGCGGCCGTCAGCTTGGTCCAGCCCTCCCAGTCGTCCTCGTCGAGGGGGTCCTCGATGGAGACCAGCGGGTAGGCGTCGACCAGCTCGCCGTAGTAGGCGGCCATCTCCTCCGACGTGCGGGAGGTGCCCTCGAACCGGTACACGCCCTCGGAGTGGAACTCGCTGGCGGCGACGTCCAGGGCCAGGGCGATGTCGCGGCCGGGGGTGTAGCCGGCCTTCTGGATCGCTTCGAGGATGAGGTCGAGGGCGGCGCGGTTGCTCTCCAGGTCGGGCGCGAACCCGCCTTCGTCGCCGACGCCGGTGGCCAGACCGTGGGCCTTCAGGACGGCCTTGAGCGCGTGGTAGACCTCGGCGCCCCAGCGGACGGCCTCGCGGAACCCGGGGGCGCCGATCGGCGCGATCATGAATTCCTGGATGTCGACGTTGGTGTCGGCGTGCGCACCGCCGTTGAGGATGTTCATCATCGGCACGGGCAGGATGTGCGCGTTGGGTCCGCCGATGTAGCGGAACAGCGGGAGTCCGGCGGACTCCGCAGCGGCCTTGGCGACGGCCAGGGAGGAGCCCAGGATGGCGTTGGCGCCGATCCGGGACTTGTCGGGGGTGCCGTCGAGGTCGATGAGCGCGCGGTCGATGAGCCGCTGCTCTTCGGGGCCGAAGCCGAGGAGCTCGTCGGCGACCTCGTCGTTGACGGCGGTCACGGCCTTCTCGACGCCCTTGCCGCCGTAGCGGTCCCCGCCGTCGCGCAGCTCGACGGCCTCGAAGCGGCCGGTCGACGCCCCGCTGGGCACCGCCGCCCGGGCGACGATCCCGTCGTCGAGCGTGATCTCGACCTCGACCGTCGGGTTACCGCGGGAGTCGAGGATCTCCCGCGCCTGCACTGCCTCGATCGACGACAACGTTGTACTCCTTCATTTCGCGTCGGATCCCCCTGCGCGCGTACGCGAGCGGGGTGCACGGCCGCTGGTCGCGCGGCGCGGTCCCGCGCGTGGGCCGCGGGCCGCACCCGAGCCTAGCGACCCGGCCGCCGCCCAGTCTCCACCCTTCACCCGAAATTGGTCTAGTCCACAGCCTGCACTCATCCGGTCGCACCCGCGAACGGGACGGGTACCGGACTGTCGGCCTCTCGGGTGCGCTCGGGATACGGCGGCCGGGATGCGCGGGTCCGTCCGGTCCGCCCGGGCGCGCGGTGCGGCCGGGGCTGCGGGACGTATCGCCACCGCTCGCCTATAGTTCGGTTTAGCTCAGTTCATCCGCCCCCGGCGCCATGCGCCGCCATCGCAGCACCCGTGCCCCGCTCCCCTCACCCCAACCGCGCGGTACCGCGGCCGAAGCGGAACACACCAGGACCACCCACTGCGAGGCGGAATGGCCAGACCCGGACCCCGCGACGGAGCCCTCCGTCCGGCCCGGCGGCGCACCGTCGAGCTGGTCCTGGTCCTCACGGCGCTGGGCGCGTTCGCCCTGTGCCTGGCCATGGCCGGCCTCCAGATCGACGGCCGGGTGCCGGAGCGGTTCCCGCTCTACGTGGGGGTGGTCTCCGCGGCCGCCCTCGGCCTCCACGTCACGCTGCGCCTGGTCGCCCCCTGGGCCGATCCGCTGCCGCTGCCCCTCGCCACCCTGCTCAACGGCGTCGGCCTGACGGTCATCTGGGGCCTGCACCACGTCCGCGGCACCGACACCAACGAAGCCGACCGGCAGCTCGCCTGGACCGTGATCGGCACGGTGCTGTGCTGCGCGGTGCTGCTGGTGGTGCGCCGGCCGCAGCGGTTGCAGCGCTACCCCTACCTCGCCGCTGCCGGGGGCCTGGTCCTGATCCTGCTGCCCATGCTGCCGGTGATCGGGATCGAGGTGTTCGGCGCGCGGCGGTGGATCGGCATCGGCGACTTCACGGTCCAGCCTTCGGAGTTCGCCAGCATCCTGCTGATCGTCTTCCTCGCCGCCTACCTCGGCCTCAAGCGGGAAGTGCTGGGGACCGCCGCCCGCCAACTGCGCCTGGGCCGGGTGAAGATCTTCAGCCTGCCCCGCATGCGCGACCTGGGGCCGATGACCGCCGCCTGGGGGGTGGCGATCCTGCTCCTGGTCGGGACCCGCGACCTGGGCACGTCGCTGGTGCTGTTCAGCGTGTTCCTGGCCATGCTCTACACCGCCACCGGGCGCAAGTCCTGGGTCGGGATCGGCCTGGCGATGTTCTCCGTGGGCGCCACCGCCGCCTACCTGATGTTCTGGCACGTCCGCCAGCGGGTCGCGATCTGGCTGGACCCGTTCGGGCCCGATGTCTACACCGAGCACGGGGGCAGCTACCAGCTGGTCCAGGGGCTGTTCGCGCTGGCCGACGGCGGCCTGTTCGGGACGGGCTTCGGGCAGGGGCGCGCCTCGGAGATCTTCGCCTCCGACAGCGACCTGATCCTCATCTCGATCGGCGAGAAGCTGGGGCTCACCGGTCTGGTGGCGGTGATCCTGTCCCTGCTGCTCCTCGCCGAGCGGGGCTTCCGGATCGCTTTGGGCTCCCGGGACGTGTTCACCAAGCTGATGCTCACCGGGTTCGCGTTCCTGCTGGCCTTCCAGGTCTTCGTCGTCCTCGGCGGGGTCACCCGGCTCATCCCGCTCACCGGGCTGACCACGCCGTTCCTGGCAGCGGGCGGGTCATCGCTGATCGCCAACTGGATCGGGCTGGGGCTGTGGCTGCGCGTCAGCGACAGCGCACGGCGCCCGGCGGTACTCCCCCTTCCCACGCCCGCGGAGCACGCGACCGTCACGATGCGGCTGAGCGGCGCCCACACGCGGGCCGCGGAGAACGGCCGTAACGGGGAGGTCAGCTCCAATACCCGCGCCACTCCTCAGGGGTGAGTCCGCGCGGGTCGCGGCCCTCGGCGCGGGCGGCGGCCTCGGCGGCGCGCACCCGCTCGTCGAACCGGCGCGCGGCGGCCCGCAGGTCCATCTCGGGGTCGGCGCCGGCGCTGCGATCGGCGTCGACGGCGGCGAACAGGGTGCCGCCGGGGCCGCCGTCGTCGCCGATCAGGTCGGCCGGGACGCCGTTGCGCTCCGCCCGCTTCTGGAGCTCGTAGGCGAGCAGGGCGGCGGGCTGGCCGAACGGGACACCGTCGAGCACGGAGGCGTCGCCCCGGCCCTTGCCAGCGCGTTCGGCGGCCTTGATGGTCTCCCAGTTGGCGCGCACGTCGTCGGCGCCGGAGACCTCCGTTCCGGCGAAGACGTGCGGGTGGCGCCGTATGAGCTTGTCGATGATGGCGTCGGCGACGTCGTCGATGGTGAAGCCGTCGGCCCCGCGCTCGGCCGCCACGCGGGCGTGGAAGACCACCTGGAGTAGGACGTCGCCCAGCTCCTCGCGGAGCAGCGCGTAGTCGCCCTGCTCGATGGTCTCCAGCGTCTCGTAGGCCTCCTCGATGAGGTACTTGGCCAGGGACTCGTGGGTCTGGCCGGCGTCCCAGAGGCATTCGCGCCGCAGGACGTCCATGACCTCGACCAGGGCGGGCAGCCGGTGCCCGGGCGCGGGCGGGGCGTCGCTCATCAGGTGGACCGTGCCTTCTCGGTGGTGGGTGGTTCGGCCGTGCGTGCGGGTCACGGGCGGTCCGTGGGCAGCCAGCCGCCGGTGCGCAGGGCGGCGACCGCCTCGGCCACCGACTCCGCAACGGACCTGCCCTCAGTGTGCAGCACGAGGTCGGCGTCGGTGGGCTCCTCGTAGGGGTCGGAGACGCCGGTGAACTCCGGGATCTCCCCCGCTCGGGCTTTGGCGTAGAGGCCCTTGCGGTCGCGGGCCTCGCACACCTCCAGCGGGGTGGCCACGTGCACGAGGAAGAAGTCGCCGGCGTCCTCCACCATCGCCCGGACCTCGGCGCGGGTGACGGCGTAGGGGGCGATGGGTGCGCAGATCGCGACGCCGCCGTGCCGGGTGATCTCGGCGGCGACGAAGCCGATGCGGCGGATGTTGAGGTCGCGGTCGGCGCGGGAGAAGGTGAGCCCGGAGGAGAGCATGCGCCGCACGACGTCGCCGTCGAGGAGGGTGACCGTGCGTCCGGAGCGGCGCACCGCCTCGGAGACCCCTCGGGCGACCGTGGACTTGCCCGATCCGGACAGGCCGGTGAAGAACACGGTGAGGCCGCGCCGGGTGCGGGCCGGCCGCAGCCGCGCCAGCTCGGCGGCGACCCGGGCGGGCGTGAACCAGGCCGGCAGCTCGCGGCCGAGGGCGAGCGATTCCTCGACCTCGGCGTCGCCGGGCTCGGTGCGTGCGTGGGCGGGATCGACGCGCTCGGCGGGCAGCCATAGCTCCTCGCCGGTGTCGTAGCGCCAGTCGCCCGGGTGCAGGACGGGGATGGGCGGGCCGGCGGGCGCGGGCGCGGAGCGGGCGTCGGGGTCGCGGTCGATGAGGACGTGGGTGGCGCCGTAGGAGCGGGCGACGTGCGCGGCGAGCAGGTCGGCGCGGTCCTCGGGGAGGGCGGGGTCAGCGGGGGGCAGGGTCGCGACCGCGAAACGGGTGCGGGCGGGCAGCAGCGGTTCGGCGGCCAGGATCGCCGGGGCCATGCCCTCGCCGTCGAAGGGGGCGTCGATGATCACCAGCACCTCGGCGCGGCGCCCGCCGCCGATCCGGTCGGCCGCGGCGCGGATCTGGTGCAGAGCGCGGTGGTGCAGGGGGCGCCCGGTCACCACGGCCAGCAGCGGGCGGTCGGGCGCACCGCCGGCCTCGCGGCGGGCGCGGACATCGGCCGGGACCCGGCGCAGGTGGCGCAGGGAGCCGTACATCGAGGGCCGGATGAAGCGGACCTCCCCGGCCAGCCGGTGGCCGGGGCCGCCGTGGCCGTCGGCGGGGCCGCGCCGGTCGAGGGCGCCGTGCGGGTCGGGGGTGCCGGGGCCTGCGGATTCTTCCCCGCTGGAGCCCTCCGTCCCAGGTCCGCCGGGGCCGGACCACCAGCGCTCGCTGACGGTCAGCTCGGCCAGGGGCGCGCCCTCGGGGTCGGTGAGGACGAGGCGCGCGGCATCGGCCAGTCCAGCGGGGACCGCAAGGGTGACCGGGACCGGCCACGGGGTTCCATCGGGCAGCCGGCCGTGCCCGGCCACCGATGCGGCCTCCGCCGCGGTCATGAAGCCGGCGAGCGGGTAGGCCCCGCTCAGGATCGCCTCCAAGTGCGCCAGCCCCACCGGATCCGGCGCGAACACCGGTGCCGCCGGTCCCCCGCCGTGCCCGCTCTCACCCACGCTCAACCGGACCTCCACGCTTTTGCCCACCTGCTCTCACCGTTCGTATGTGGTCAGGCACATCGCACAGCGTATGTGCCCTGTTCACTACGGGGCGGCGCGGCCCCTCAAGGCCGTGCGGGCGATCGTCCGGCCCGGGACGCGTTGAGGCGCGGCCGGATCCGGCCACGGGAACACGACGGGCGGCTCCAGCGTTGCGCAAAGTGGTCGAACCGTCAGGTGTCCGGTATCCGCCGACTCCGGCCAGCGCCGGGGCACGGCCGTACCGGGCGGGGCGGGCGTCACACGGGCGGGGGCGGGTCGCGGATCCCACTTGTGGACGGAGTGCCCCGGCGGGCGGTCCGGCGCATAGTCTGGGTACCCGGACACGCGCCGCCGTGCCGACCACACGCCACCGATACCTGGGAAAACCACCGGACCTCGGATGACGCCCCGGCGGTCTCCGCCCGGAGACCCCGCGGACACGCTCCGCGCCCGGCGGCGAGCGAGCGGAGAACACGGACAAGGGAGTTGCGGGCGACGACGCAGGAGACCGCGTTCCGGCGCCCCCTGCGGCGTCCGGACGGGCCACCCCGCCCGATTGCCGCAGGCCGCTGCACCACCGGTACCACTGACAAACGCCCTGATCTGGTGATATGAGCCTCTCTGGACTTCTCGCGGTCGTCGCCGACGACCCCGCACTCAAGGAAACGATCGCGACCGCGCGCAGCGGCCACGATCCCCGTCTCGATCTCGTCGCGCCGCCGTCGCTGCGGCCGTTCCTCATCGCGGCGCTGGCCGCCGAGGCGCCGGTGGGCGCCGACCGCCCGGTGCTGGCGATCACGGCGACCGAGCGCGAGGCCTCCGACCTCGCCGAAGCCCTCGGGTCGCTGCTCCCCGAACACACGGCGGCGCTGTTCCCGGCGTGGGAGACCCTGCCGCACGAGCGGCTCTCGCCGCGCTCCGACACCGTCGGCCAGCGGCTGGCGGTGCTGCGACGGCTCGCCCACCCCGACCCCTCCGACCCGCTGACCGCGCCGCTGCGGGTGGTCGTCGCGCCGGTGCGCGCCGTGTTGCAGCCGCTGGTCGCCGGGCTGGGCGACCTCACCCCGGTGCGGATCCGCCCGGGCGACGACGCCCCGCTCGACCAGGTCGTCCAGTCGCTGATCGACGCCGGGTACGCCCGGGTCGACCTCGTCGAGAAGCGCGGCGACCTCGCCGTGCGCGGCGGGATCCTCGACGTCTTCCCGCCCACCGAGGAGCATCCGCTCCGGCTGGAGTTCTGGGGCGACCAGGTCGAGGAGATCCGGTACTTCCAGGTCGCCGACCAGCGGTCCATCGGCGGCCACGCCGAATCCGGGCTGTTCGCGCCCCCCTGCCGCGAGCTGCTGCTGACCCCGCAGGTGCGCGAGCGCGCGCGTGACCTCGCCCGCGAGCACCCGTCGCTGGCCGACGTCCTCGACAAGCTGGCCGAGGGCATCGCGGTCGAGGGCATGGAGGCGTTCGCCCCGGTCCTGGCCGACCGCATGGAGCCGCTGTTCGGGTACCTGCCCGAGGGCGCGCACATCGTGGGCTGCGACCCCGAGCGCATCCGCACCCGGGCCATCGAGCTCCAGGCCACCAGCCAGGAGTTCCTCGACGCGTCCTGGATCAACGCCGCCTCGGGCGGCGAGGCCCCTATCGACCTCGGCGCGTCCGCCTACAAGTCCATCGCCGAGGTGCGCTCCGACGCCGATGCGCTGAGCCTGCCGTGGTGGAGCATCAGCCCGTTCGAGTCCGGCGACCCCGCCGCCGACGACGACGCCTCCGGCTCCGTCGAGCTGGGTGCGGCGTCCTCCGACGCCTACCGCGGCGACACCGAACGCGCGCTCGCCGACGTCAAGTCGTGGCTGCACGACGAATGGAGCGTCGTGCTGCTCACCCCGGGCCACGGTCCGGCCGAGCGCCTGGTGTCCATGCTGCGCGACGCCGGGCTGGGGGCGCAGCTGCGCCCCGATCTGGCCGCCCCGCCCGAGCGCGCGGTGGCCACGGTCACCACCGGGCTGATCGAGCACGGGTTCGTCTGGCGGTCGGTGCGCCTGGTGGTGCTCACCGAGACCGACCTCGTGGGGCAGAAGTCCTCGACCCGCGACATGCGCAAGATGCCGAGCCGGCGCCGCGGCACCGTCGACCCGTTGCAGCTCAAGCCGGGCGACTACGTCGTGCACGAGCAGCACGGGGTCGGCCGCTACATCGAGATGGTCAGCCGCAGCATCCAGGGTGCCACCCGCGAGTACCTGGTGATCGAGTACGCGGCGTCCAAGCGCGGGCAGCCGGGCGACCGCCTGTTCGTCCCCACCGACCAGCTCGACGAGGTCACCCGCTACGTCGGCGGCGAGGCGCCCACGCTGTCGCGCATGGGCGGCGCCGACTGGTCGAAGGCCAAGAGCCGGGCGCGCAAGGTGGTCCGCGAGATCGCGGGCGACCTCATCCGCCTGTACTCCGCCCGCCAGGCCAGCCCCGGCCACGCGTTCGCGTCCGATACGCCGTGGCAGCGGGAGCTCGAGGACGCCTTCCCCTACGTCGAGACCCCCGACCAGCTGGCCGCCATCGAAGAGGTCAAGCGCGACATGGAGAAGCCGCTCCCCATGGACCGGCTGATCTGCGGCGATGTCGGCTACGGCAAGACCGAGGTCGCGGTGCGCGCGGCGTTCAAGGCGGTGCAGGACGGCAAGCAGGTGGCGCTGCTGGTGCCCACCACGCTGCTGGTCCAGCAGCACCTGTCGACCTTCAGCGAGCGCTACGCGTCGTTCCCGGTGACGGTGCGGCCGATGTCGCGGTTCCAGACCGACGGCGAGGTCGAGGTCACCCGGGGCGGCCTGCGCAGCGGCGAGATCGACATCGTGATCGGCACGCACCGGCTGCTCTCCAGCGAGACCCGGTTCAAGAACCTGGGCCTGGTCATCATCGACGAGGAGCAGCGGTTCGGGGTCGAGCACAAAGAGGCGCTCAAGCGTCTGCGCACGCAGGTCGACGTGTTGTCGATGTCGGCGACGCCGATCCCGCGGACCCTGGAGATGGGCCTCACCGGCATCCGCGAGATGACCACCATCCTCACCCCGCCCGAGGAGCGGCACCCGGTGCTGACCTTCGTCGGCCCCTATGAGGAGAAGCAGATCGCGGCGGCCGTGCGGCGCGAGCTGATGCGCGAGGGCCAGGTGTTCTTCGTGCACAACCGGGTGGCGTCGATCGACAAGGTCGCGGCCACGCTGAGCCGGCTGGTGCCCGAGGCGCGGGTGGCCTATGCCCACGGCCAGATGAACGAGCAGCAGCTCGAACGCGTGATGGTCGACTTCTGGGAGAAGAACTTCGACGTCCTGGTCTCCACGACCATCGTGGAATCCGGCCTGGACGTCCCCAACGCCAACACGCTGATCGTCGACCGCGCCGACACCTACGGCCTGTCACAGCTGCACCAGCTGCGCGGGCGGGTGGGCCGCGGGCGCGAGCGCGCCTACGCCTACTTCCTGTACCCGCCCGAGAAACCGCTGACCGAGACCGCACACGAGCGCCTGGCCACCGTCGCCCAGCACACCGAGACCGGCGCGGGCATGTACGTCGCCATGAAGGACCTGGAGATCCGCGGCGCGGGCAACATCCTCGGCGCCGAGCAGTCCGGCAGCATCGCCGGTGTGGGCTTCGACCTCTACGTCCGCATGGTGGGCGAGGCCGTGCGCGAGCTCAAGGGCGACCCCGGAGCCGTCGAGGAGACCGAGACCAAGGTCGAGCTGCCCATCGACGCCCACATCCCGCACGGCTACGTGCCGGGCGAGCGGCTGCGGCTCCAGTCCTACAAGCGGATCGCGAGCGTCGCCGACGACTCCGACATCGCCGCGGCGCGCGATGAGCTGGTCGACCGGTTCGGCCCGCCGCCGCGCGAGGTCGACAACCTCCTGGCGGTCGCGCGGTTCCGGGTGCTGGCCAAGAGCGCGGGGCTGTCCGATGTCGTGCTCCAGGGCTCGCAGATCCGGTTCGGCCCGGTGGAGCTGCGCGAGTCGCAGCAGCTGCGGCTGCGCCGACTGCACCCCAAGGCGATCTACAAAGAAGCGGCAAAGACACTGCTCGTGCCGGTCCCCAAGGCGGGGGGCCTGGGCGGCAAGCCGCTGCGCGACACCGAGCTGCTGAAGTGGTGCGCCGACCTCGTCGAGTCGCTGTTCGAGCCCGCACGCCGGGGCGCGGCAGCGGGCTGACCGCCGCCGGTGCGGGTCCCGGGACCCGCACCGCCAGGGCATCAGGGGGCACCGGCCGTGCGGCCGGTGCCCTTTTCGCGTTCGGGGGCCGGCGGGCGCGGCCGGGGCGAATCACCGTTCACGGTAAACCTCCCGGACGACCAAAACGACTACTCTTAGTATTCATAGAACTGCTTAGAGTAGTGGTCACCTTGTGTGCCGTGGCCGCCGCCGAAAGGATGCCCGCCGAATGGACTCCGCCGACCCCGGACCGGACCTCAGAGACTACGCGGCCCTCCTCCGCCGCAGATGGCGCACCATCGCCGCGGGGACGCTGGCCGGCCTGGCCGCCGCCGCGGTCGCGCTGCTCGTCGCCCCCGAGACCTACACCGGCACCTCGTCGGTGCAGGTCCGGCCCACGGGGATCGCCGAACTGACCGGCGAGCGGTCCGGGCGCACCAACGGCGAGGTCAACCTCGACACCGAAGCCCAGGTGGCGCGCTCGGCCCAGGTCGCCGCCGCTGCGGCCGAGCTGATGGGCACCGGGGCGTCGGCCGCCGACCTGCGGGAGCGCGTGTCGGTCACCGTCCCGCCCAATAGCAGCGTCCTGGAGATCGGCTACAGCGCCATCGGTCCCGACAGCGCGCGCCAGGGCGCCGAGGCGTTCGCCGACGCCTACCTCGCCCACCGCACGGCCGAGGTCGAGTCCCAGGTCGACCGTCGCCTCGACGCCCTGCGCAAGGAGGTCGACGCCCGTTACGGCGAGATGGAGGACCTCGCGGAGACCGCCGACGACGGCAGCGGCGCCGAACGGATCCGCGCCGAGTCGCGCCTGGAGGCGGTGCAGACCGAGATCGCCGACCTCAACGGCGAGATCAACCCGCTCGCGGCCCTGCGCGACTCGGTCGTCCCGGGGGAGATCATCACCGCGGCGACGACGCCCGACGCCCCGTCGTCGCCGGTCCCGGCCGTGTGGCTGACGGGCGGCGCGCTCCTCGGGCTGCTGGCGGGGCTGGCGCTGGCGGTCGCGGACGACCGCGGCGACGGCCGGCTGCACTGCCTCCGCGACATCCGGCGCGCCACGCGCGCCCCGATGCTGCTCGACCTCACCGACGACGGCCGCGCCACCCGCGGGGTCGGCCTGGTACCGGCGTCGGGCCCCGCCGGCCAGCACATCAACGGGGTCGCCCACACCCTGTCCGCCCGAATGGGGCCGGGAGACCACGTGCTCCTGGTATCGGGCACATCGGACGGCGACGCGGGCATGGTCGCCGCGGCCAACCTCGCCGCGGCGTTCGCCCGCATCGACGCCGACGTCCTCTTGGTCTGCGCGGACCCGCGTGAGGCGGCGGAGTTCACGGTGGACGACGACTCCACCGCCTCCCCAGAGGGCACCGCTCCCGTCGAGGGTGCGGACGGCGAGGGAACCGCCGCCCTCGCGGGGGGACGGGACGCCGGACGACGTGCCGGAGGACGCAAGGCCGAACGGGGCGGAGCTCCGCCCCGTTCGGGCACGCGCCGTACCCGCGGGACCAGGTCGGCCAAGGTCGCGCGCGAGAACAGCGGGCCCGCCGCCGGGCTGGTCGACCTGCCCGATGGCCCCGGCCTCGCCGAGGCACTGGCCGACGGGGAGGACCCCACGCTGCTGGAGTGCCGCCCCGAGGGCCTGCCCGGGCTCCGGGTCCTGCGCCACGGCGGACACGGCGCAGCGGACCTGCTCCAGCGGGGGGCCATGGTGGACCTGGTCCATCGCCTGCGCGGCCGGGCCCGGTTCGTGATCATCGCGACCGCCCCCACCTCCGAGCGCGCCGACGCCCAGGCCGTCGCGGCGGCGGCCGACGGAGTGCTGGCCACGGTCGAGCTCGGCCGCACACGCGCCGCCGAGCTCATCGCCGCCGTGGACGGCCTGGCGACCATGGGCACCGAGGTCACCGGCATCGCCGTCGTGCCCGCCCGGGTGGGGCCGCAACCGGTGATCGCCCCCAAGCCGCAGGCTGGCAGCGCCGCCACGGCGAAGCCGTCGGGCACCGGCGCCCCCGAGGAGGGCGCGGCGTCCGAGGGTGCCGACCGTGGCACAGGCGCCGCCGACGAGGCCGCGCCCATGCCCGCGGACACGGGCCAGGCCGCGGAAGCGGAGGCACAGACCACGGCACCCGCGGCGACAACGAACGATGCGGGCGCCGCCACGGCGGCCGACGGTACGGGCACCGATTCGGCGGAGGAGTCGGCGTCCCCGTCCGCTGCGGGCAACGCGAAACGCTACGCCACCGCCGCCGCCACGGCAGAGTCCGGAGGGCTCACCGTGACCGTGCCCGTGGACGACGTCTCCTCCGACACGGCCGCGGCGGATCCCGACACACCCGCCGAACCCGGTATCGCGACGAGCACCAGCTCGATGCCACCGTCGTCGGCAACGGACCCGGCCACGGAAGCGAGCGACGACGCCGGGCAGGCGACATCGGCCACGAGCACCGACGCCGGAGGGGCCGCTGAGAAGGCGCCCGCGAGCCCCAAGAGCACCCCGGCCCGTAAGGGCGGACGGAGCACCAAGGCCACCACCAAGCGAGCGCCCCGCTCCACCCGCGGCCGCGGCACATCCGCCGAGGCCGCCACCGCGAGCGGGACCGCCCGGGATAACCCGGCCGGCAGTGGTACCGCCGCGGCCAAGGAGTCGACGGGCACGACCGTCGAAGGCGGCGCGCAGGGGACGACAGGGACGAACAAGGCGGCCCGCGCGGCGGGCAAACCCGGGGCGAACGGCCAGGCGGCGACGCCGGGACGAGCCGGGGCGGGCGCTTCCGATAACGCGGACGACCAGCGCGAGACCGCCGCGGCCGCGCCGGCAACGGACACGGCCGCCGCGAACACCACGAAGAACGCAGCGAAGTCGAACGGCGCAGCGCGCAGGACGGCCAAATCCGGGGAGAACGGCCGGGCACCTGACGCGGGCACGGCCGCGACGGACACTCCTGACGGCACGGACGACCAGGGCGCCGACGGTGACGGCGGCACCACCGGGTCCGACCTGTCGCTGCACCGTTGACCAGTCACGGTGCGACCGGGGCCGGCGGCGAAACGGCCGCCGCGCCCCGGCACTCCCCGGACCGCCCCGAGGAACCCACCCACACGGAACACCCCGGATCGCACAAGCCATCCGGACACCTCGTCGGGCAGCGGCGGCCCGGCCAAGGCGACGCCGTTGGCCTCCCCGAACCGCAGGCACATCCCGGCCGTCCCGGTCCGGCAAGGCGCGGTCCTGGACGGCCGCCGCACCCCGGCCATTCGAGCCTGGTCGACCGGCCGGATCGGATCGCTCGATCAGGTCAGGCGAGTCGGCCTTCCGGCGGCCGCCCCGGCTGGCCCGTTCTCTGGCTGTTCGGCGGATACCCGCTGTGGTGGGCGCTGGGGCTGGGGCAGTTCGCCTTCTGGATCTTCGCGGTCCCCATGGCGGCGGACCTCGTCCGCCGCCACCGTACGGCCGGCCTGCGGCTGCCCCCGGGGTTCTGGCTCTGGGGGCTGTTCCTCGTCTGGTCGGTGGCCGGCCTCGCATTCACCGGCCTCACCCCGCCCGGCACCCTCCCCGAGAGCGGCGGTCCGGCCGGCGCCATGATGCGCGTCCTGACCTACCTGTCGCTCACCGTCCTGCTGCTCTATATCGGCAACACCCCCGGCCGCCCCGATCCCACTCGCCCGGCCACCAAGACCCGGCGGGCGCTGGGGGACCTGGACGTCGGCCGGGTGCTGGCGGTGTTGTGTGTGGCGACGATCGGTGGCGGGTTTCTCGGGCTGGTGGCGCCCCAGTTCGAGTTCACGTCGCCCGTTGAGATGCTGCTGCCCGCCGGGGTCGCGGCCGACCCCTACGTGCAGGCGCTCGTGCATCCCGCGTCCGCGCAGATCATGGACGTGCTCGGGTACGAGTCCGCCCGGCCCAAGGCGCCCTGGGAGTACACGAACACCTGGGGCAACATGCTCTCTCTGCTGCTGATCTGGCTGGCCGTCGCCTGGATCGCGCGGGGCGGCGCGGCGACGCGGTGTGCGGCCGTCGCCGCGGTGGCCGCCGCCGCGGTTCCCGTCGTCTACTCGCTGAACCGGGCGCTGTGGGTGGGGCTCGCGCTGTCGGTGGTGTTCCTGCTGGTGTGCCTCGCGCGCCGGGGGCGGGTCGCCGCCGTCGCGCTGTGCAGCGCGGGGCTCGCGGTGATCGCCATCGCGGCGCTGATGTCCCCGCTCGCGGCGGTCGTCCAGGAGCGGGCCGACCACCCGCACAGCGACGACGGCCGGGCCGCCGCCAGCATCGCGGCGGTCGAGGCGGCCAACGCGTCGCCGGTCGTGGGCTGGGGGACGACCCGCGACATGCTCGGCAGCTCGGCGTCCATCGCCGTCGGCAGCACCCCCGAGTGCCCGGGCTGCGGCAACCACACCATCGGCAACAACGGGCAGCTCCAGCTGCTGCTGATAGCCAACGGCTGGGTGGGGACGGCCCTGTTCGTGGCGTTCTTCGCGCAGATCGCGTGGCGGTTCCGGCGGGACACCTCGCCGGTGGGGGCGGCCTGCCTGCTGATCCTCCTGCTGCTCTTCTGGTACATGTCGTTCTATGTCGCGCTGGCGGGGCCGCTGGCGGTCTCGATGGTCGCGGTCGCGCTCCTGTGGCGGCGCGCCGCCGAGGGACGTTCTCCGGCCGTGACGGCGGGAGGAGGTGCCCCGTGACGGCCGACGACGCCACCTATCTCGCCGGGCTCGCGCAGGTCCTCTGGCCCAGTGGCGGACGCCTCGGGCGCGGCGGCGCGGCCTCCCTCCCCCTCGGTGAGTCCGCCCTCGACACCGACGAGGCGGGGCTCCGCGCCTACCTGCCGGTCCCCTCCGCCCACCATCCGCGGGTGATCCTGCCGGTGGCCGACCGGTTCGCCGCCGCGCGCGGGATCTCCGCTTTCGCCCAGCGCCATTCCGTGCGCGCGCGCCTGCGCGCCGCCCTGCTGACGACGGCGTTCGCCAGCGGGCTGGCCCCGATGCTGCTGCGCGACCGGCTGCACGTGGCGACGGCGAGCGCCATCGAGCAGGCGCTGTCGTCGGCGCTGGACCGGGAGGTCGTCATCGCGATCCACGTCGGCCCGCCGCGGGCCAACCGCAAGCCGGTCCTGCTCCTGCTCACACCGGGCGGACGTACGGTCGGCTACGCCAAGATCGGGGTGAACGACCTCACGTCGCGCCTGGTCAAGGCCGAGACCCGGGCGCTACGCCGGATCTCCGGCGCCCGGATGCGCGACGTCACGGTGCCCCGGCTGCTGCACGCCCAGGAGTGGAACGGCCACCCGCTGCTGGTGCAGGAGGCGCTGCCGGTGGGCGACCAGACCGACCGCCCCACACGGCGCCAGCTGCTGCGCTGCGTGGTGCAGATCAGCGAACTCGCCCCGGTCCGGCACCTCCCGCTGTCCGGCAGCCCCTACCGGCGGGCCCTCGCCGAGCGGATCGACGACCTGGGGGACCGCCCGGAGGTGCCCGCTCTGCGGGCCGCGCTTGACCGGCTCCCCGATGTGCGGCTGCCCTTCGGCGCCTGGCACGGCGACCTCACCCGGTGGAACGTCGCGGGCACGGCGCGCCGGGCGTTCGTGTGGGACTGGGAGCGGCTGGAGTTCGGGGTCCCGGTGGGGTTCGACGCGCTGCACTACGAGCTGAACGAGTGCGTGCAGAGCGGGGTGCACCCGGGGGTGCGCCGCTGGCTCGACTCCGGGGCCCGGCTCCTGCGCGACCCCTTGATGGCGGGGGCGGGGCTGGCGCCCGGCACGGCGTCCACGGTGATGGCGCTGTACCTCGTCGACCTCGCGGCCCGCTACCTGCACGACCGGCAGGAGGAGGCCGGCGGGCACCTGGCCGCGGTGTCGGACTGGCTGCTCCCCGCTCTCGCCGGGCTGGGCCACCGCGCCGCCCACGCGGCCAGGAGCCCTGCCTGACCGCCGTTCCCGGCGCGGTCCCTCCCGGGCCGCCTGACAACTCACGGAGGGTCCCATGTCGATCCCGTCGTCGGTCACATCGGCGGCCGGGCGGCTGCTGCCGCGGTCGCTGCATCCGGCGCTGCGCGTGCTCCCGGACGCGGTGGGCCAGGCCACCCGGCGGGGGCGCGCGCTGCCCACGTTCCTCATCGCCGGGGGCCAGCGCTGCGGCACGACCTCGCTGTTCAAGGCGCTGGTCCGGCACCCGCAGGTGGCGGGCCCGACCCTGCGCAAGGGGGTGCACTACTTCGACACCGGCTACCCGCGCGGCCTGGACTGGTACAGGGCACACTTCCCGCTGGCCGCGACGCTGCGCGCACGCGGGCGGGTGGCCGTGGGCGAGTCCAGCCCGTACTACCTCTTCCACCCCCTCGCCGCCGAGCGCATCGCCCGCGATCTCCCTGGTGTGCGGGTCATCGTGCTGCTGCGCGACCCGGTCGAGCGCGCCTACTCCGCGCACGCCCACGAACTGGCCCGCGGCTTCGAGACCGAGCCCTTCGGACGGGCGCTGGAGCTGGAGGACGAGCGCCTGGCCGGCGCGGAGGAGCTGCTGCGCGCCGACCCCGCAGCCCGCTCCCACCATCACCGGCACCACGCCTACCTGCGCCGCGGGCACTACGCCGACCAGCTCCAACGGCTGGAGAAGCACATCGGGCGGGACCGGCTGCACGTGGTCGAGAGCGAGGAGTTCTTCGCCGACCCGGAGCCGGTGTTCGCCGGGATCACCGACTTCCTCGGGATCGCCCGCGCAGACGGGATCGGGGTCGAGCGGCACAACGCCCGGCCGCGCAGCTCCCCCATGCCCGAGGCCCTGCGCGAACGGCTCCGCTCGCACTTCGCGGACGCCGACCGGCGGCTCGCCGAGTGGTGGGGCCGTACACCCTCGTGGCGCGCGTGAGCCCTCCGGCCGACGGCGGGGACGCGGAGCTGTCCCGCGTCGCGCGCGGCGGGGCGCTGAACGTGGCGGGCGCGGTGGCCGGCGCCGCCCTGAACACCGGGCTGATCGTGCTGCTCGCCCGGGCCTTCCCCCAGGACACGGCCGGGCTGCTGTTCTCCGCGACCTCCGTGTTCCTCATCGCCGCGGCGGTCGCCGACCTCGGGGCGTCCACCGGGCTGGTGTACTTCGTGGCACGGCTGCGGGCGCTTGGGGGCGCGGGACGGATACCGCACCTGCTGCGGCAGGTGTTCGGGCCCGTCGTGGCGGTGTCCGTCGCCGCCGCCGCGGCCCTGGTGGCGTGCGCGGACGACATCGCACGGTTCATCGGCGCCGACGAGGCGGGCTCCTACGTCCGGATGCTCGCGGTGTTCCTGCCGTTCGCAGTGGTCACCGACGCCGCTCTGGCGGCGACCCGCGGCCTGCGCGACATGGGCGCGACCGTGCTCGTGGGGCGGGTGGGCCGGCCCCTCGCACAGCTGGCGCTGGTGGGGGGCGTGGCGCTCACCGGCGGCGCGGGGCTGCTGATGGTCGCGTGGGCGGGGCCGTACCTGCCCGCCGCGATCGTCGCCTGGTTCTGGCTGCGCCGGATCGTACGCGATGCTGCGCAATCCGCCGACGCGCCCCCGGACGACGCGGCAGCGGGGCCGGTCACCCCCGCTGCGTTCTGGGCGTTCAGCCTGCCCCGCTCGGTCGCCACCATCGCCCAGCTCGGCATCCAGCGCAGCGGGATCGTCCTCGTCGCCGCGTTGCAGGGCGGGGCGGCGGCGGCCGTGTTCACCGCCGCCACCCGGCTGCCGGTGGTGGGGCAGTTCGGCGCGCAGGCGCTCCAGTTCGCCGCGCAGCCGCGCCTGGCCGAACTCCTGGCGGTGGACGACCGCCGGGGCGCGGGCGCGCTGTACCGGGCGAGCACCGCGTGGCTGATCTGCCTGACATGGCCGCTGTTCCTGACGGCGATCGTCCACGCCCCGCTGGTGATGGGGCTCTTCGGGGCGGGCTACGAACAGGGCGCGGGTGTGCTGGTCGTGGTCGCGGTGGCGCAGCTGGGCGCGGCCGCCATGGGCATGGGCGACGCCGTGCTGGCCATGGCGGGGCGGACCGGCTGGAACCTGGTGAACAACGTGCTCGCCCTGCTGGTGAACGTCGCGCTGTGCCTGGCGCTGATCCCGTCGTGGGGGGCGCTCGGCGCGGCGCTCGCGTGGGCGGCGGCCATCGCCGTGCGCAACGCCCTGCCCGTGGCCCAGCTGTCGCGGAGCCTGGGGCTGCACCCCTTCGGGAGGGGGTGGTGCATCGCCATCGGGGTGTGCCTGGTGTGGTTCGGCGCGGTGCCGATGGCCTGCACGGCGTCCTTGGGGGACGGGCCGGTGTCGTTGTCGGTCGCGCTGGCGGTGGGGGGCGCGGGCCACCTCGCCACGCTGTGGCGGCTCCGCGGCCTTCTGCGCCTGGACGGGTTGGTCCGCCCGCCGGCTCAGCTCAGGTCGGACATGTCGAGCACGAAACGGTAGTGGACGTCGTTGCGGCGGAGGCGGGCGAGGGCCTCGTTCACCTGCGCCGAGGGGAGCAGCTCGATTTCGGCGGTGATGCCCTTGCCGGCGCAGAAGGCCAGCATGGCGGCGGTCGCGGGACGGCCGCCGCTGCCAGCGGAGCTGAGGCTCTTACGCCCCACGAGCAGGTCCATGGTCTCCACCGTGACCGGCCCGAGGTGGCCGAGGTGGCTCAAGGTGCCGTCCATGGCGACCAGCCGCAGATAGGGGCCGAGGTCGTGCGGCGCGGAGACGGTGTCGATGACGACGTCGAACCGGTCACGGGCGTCGGCCACCTGCTCGGGGTCCGTGGACAGGATGAACTCGTGGGCGCCGAGACTCCGTGCGTCGCCGGCCTTGCCGGGTGAACGGCTGATGACCGATGTCGTGGCGCCGAGCGCCACGGCCATCTTGACCGCCAGATGTCCCAGGCCGCCCAGCCCCACCACGCCGACGCGGCTGCCGGGACCCGCCCCCAGGGCGTGCAGGGGCTCCCAGACGGTGACACCGGCGCACAGCAGCGGCGCGGCGGCGGCCGGGTCCAGACCGGCGGGAAGCGGGTAGGCGAACTTGTCGCGGACGATGTACTCGCGGGAGTACCCGCCCAGGGTGGGCGATCCGTCGTGGCGGTCGGTGCCGCCGTAGGTCAGGGTCGGGAAGGCGTGGCAGAAGTTCTCCTGTCCGGCCCGGCACATGGGGCACTCGCCGCACGAATCGACGATGTTGCCGACCGCCACGTGGTCGCCGGCGGTGAAGCGGGTGACCGCGGGCCCGGTCTCGGTCACCACGCCGGTGAACTCGTGCCCTGGCACCAGGGGGACCCCGGATCCGCCGTCGTGGGCGCCGATGGCGTGCGCATCGGTGTGGCAGACACCGCAGTAGTCGACCCGGACCGCGAGATCGTCGGGGCGCAGATCACGACGCTCGAACCTCGCGCGCCGCAGCGTCGCCGTCGCGCCGTCCACCTGCCAGCCGGTCGTCGTCCGCATGTCCCACTCCTTAAACAGACTGTTCGGTCTATTTGATCTTAAGCACTTTCGCCGAGGAAGCAAACCAACCGTTCTGTCTGTTAGGGTCGTGAGCATGGCGGACCAGCCCCTGACCTCGCGCGGAGCAGCGACCTACCAGCGCATCCTCGATGTGGCGACCCGGGAATTCGCCGAGTACGGCATCGCCGGGGCGCGCATCGAGCGGATCGTGACCGGCGCCCGCACCAACAAGGCTCAGCTCTACGCCTACTTCGGCAACAAAGAGCAGCTCTTCGACGCGATCTTCTTCGGCTCGCTGGAGCGGATCACCAATGTCGTCCCGATCGATGCCGCCGACCTCGCAGACTGGGCGGTACGCCTCTACGACGAGTACCTTCGCCGCCCTGACCTCATCAGGCTGGCCACCTGGGCGCGACTGGAACGCCGGCCGACCGGCCACCTCATTCCGGACCACGACCGCTACGACGACCGCAAGCTGCGGGCGATCGCCGAGGCCCAGGCGGCCGGGCGGGTGCGCCAGGGCGACCCGTTCGACGTGATGGCCATGGTCATCGCCATGTCCATGGCCTGGTCCCCGGTCAGCAACGTCTATGCGGCGAGCGACCAGGAGCCCTCCGACGCACACGAACGCCGCCGCACCCTGCTCCGCGAGTGCGTCCGGCACGCCGTCACCCCCGATTGACGCGAGCGGGCGGCTCCACCGCTCAGGGCCGCCGGACCTGACCACGGGACGGAAGGCATTTTTCGCTGCCCACGATTTCCGGGACATCACCGTTCGCAACCAGGAAATCACTATGTGTTGTGAAACGATGACCGCATGTTCACGGCCCCGGTCCTGCTCATCGCCTCCAGCGGGGGGCACCTCGCCCAGTTGTGGTCGCTTCGCCCCTGGTGGCAAGGGCGCGAACGCGTGTGGGTGACCTTCCGGACCCACGACGCGACGGCGCTCCTCGACGACGAGGACGTGCGCTGGGCGCACCGCCCCACGACCCGGCACCTCGGCAACCTGCTGCGCAACACCGCACTCGCGGCGCGCACACTGGCCCGGCTGCGCCCGGCGGTGGTGGTCACCACCGGGGCGGGGGTCGCGCTGCCGTTCTTCGTCCTGGCGTGGCTGCTCCGGATCCCGACCGTCTACATCGAGGTCTACGACCGGATCGACACCCCGACCCTGACCGCCCGGCTGTGCCGCCCCTTCACCCGGCTGTTCCTCGCCCAATGGGAGGAACAGCGCTCATTCCTGCCGACCGCCATCACCGTGGGGCCTCTGCTGTGACCGACACACCCGACCCGTCCACCACCGACCACACAGGCCCGGGGAACACCACCGAACCCGCCGACGGCGACAAGGCGCCCGTCGTCACCGAAACCACCGGAGAAGCGGCCGCTCCGGACCCCGCCGCCAAGGCCGCGGAGACTTCGGGCACCGCCACCACCACCGACACCCCTGGGTCCACGGACGGGCGGCCGCTCATCCTGGTCACCGTCGGCACCGACCACCACCCCTTCACCCGGCTCGTCGGCTGGGCCGACGCCTACGCGGCCGACCGCCCCGACGTCCGGGTCCTCGTCCAGCACGGATCCGCCGAGGCCCCGGAACACGCCGACGGCGAGGCCTTCCTCGACGGCCCGGACCTGCGCGCCGCCATGACCGAGGCCGCGGCCGTGGTGACCCACGGCGGACCGGCCACCGTGACCGAGGCCCGGCGCCTGGGGCACCTGCCGATCACGGTCGCGCGCGACCCCGAGCTGGGGGAACACGTCGACGACCACCAGATCCGCTTCGTCGCCCGGCTCGACGCGTCCGAACGGGTGCTCTCCTGCGCCAGCCACCAGCAGTTCGCCGCCGCCCTCGACAAGGCGCTCGACCATCCCGGGGAGTTCCGCCTCGGGCCGGGGGCGGAGGAGGGCGCCGAAGCCGTCGCCCGCGAGGCGGGGCGGCTGATCGACCTGCTCGTCCCCCAGCCCGCAGCGGACTGGCGGATCCCCCCGCCGACCCCGCTGCCCTTCGGCCAGCGCTGGCCCGACGTCACCGTCGTGGTCCCGACCCGCGGCGACCGGTCCGAGCTCCTGCGCCGCACCCTGCGCTCCATCGCCGCGCAGGAGTACCAGGGCACGATCACCAGCCTGGTCGTCTACGACAACGACCGGCCCGACCACTCGCTCGCCCACGACAGCGGCGACCGTCCGGTGCGGGTCATGGGCAACACGCTCAGCCCGGGGCTGGCGGGCGCGCGCAACACCGGAATCCTCGCGGCGACCAGCGACCTGGTCGCCTTCTGCGACGACGACGACACCTGGCTGCCGGCCAAACTCCGCGCCCAGGTCGAGGTGGTACGCGCCGAGCCCGAGACCGAGATGGTGTGCTGCGGCATCAACGTCGCCTACGACCGCACCGAGGTCCGCCGGGTCCTCAAGCGCACCACCATCACCTTCGCCGACCTACTGCGTTCCCGGCTGACCGAGCTACACCCCTCGACATTCCTGATCCGCCGCAGCGCCCTGGTGGATGGCTGCGGCCCGGTCAGCGAGGAGATCCCGGGCAGCTACGGGGAGGACTACGAACTCCTCCTGCGCATGGCCCGACGGGCCCCGATCCGCAACATCCCAGAGGCAGAGGTGCGCGTGCTGTGGCACCGGCAGTCGTATTTCACCGGCCGCTGGCAGACCATCTCGACCGCGTTGCGCTGGCTGCTAGACCAGTACCCCGAGTTCCGCCTGATCCCACGGGGCCACGCCAGGATCACCGGCCAAATAGCTTTCGCGGAAGCAGCAGCAGGCCGAAGGCGCGCCGCCTTGGAGTGGGCAATCGCCACCCTGCGGACCCGCCCCACCGAGGCTCGCGCCCACCTGGCGCTAGCGGTGGCCTGCGGCCTACCAGCGGGTTTGGTGACCCGCACCCTCCACCAAAGGGGCAGAGGGATTTGACGCGCGATCATCCGAGTCAATTTGATCGCCTAATAGCCGCACCAGGCTGGATCATTTCCCGCTAGCGAACATCTCAATGTCATCTAGAGCATTTTCAATGTAACCCTGTACATCAAATTTCTCACCCACACGATCAAGCATCCACCTCGCCCGAACCTCATCAATTCTTCCGCTGGTCCGAGCAAGGTGCCCTAAGCTGATAATAGCTGATATGACGACCCCCTTATCGCCATTATCCATCAGCTCAAATATGCGATCCTGCGTCCACGCGGGATACACTCCAGCCAGAGAAAGACTAATAATTGATTCACGAATCAATGGAAGATCGTTCCGCGTGATTGCATCCGTGATCCCCAAAGGCAAGGCTTGACTGGGCTCCTCGTACCTCATTACTTGATCCTCCACCTCCTCGCGACCAATATGAAGAAAACTATCACGACGAGGACGGCCACCCCGAGCCTCGCCACTCGACACTCCGACCTCAATCATCCCCACGTGGATGACGTTCAGCATTTAATTACTTGACGACTGAGATCGATTGACCATGCGATCAACCCGCTTGGAAATGAATTCACAGAAAGAAGATGCCAAAATGGAATCCGTTAAGCCATCATCATCTTCTGTACGCAGATAGACATGCTGATCATTCGGTTTGAAATAATAAAATTGATACCCTTGATGATGACCAAAGAGAAAAATCTCTCTAATCTGCCCTCCAGGGAAGACTTCCACTCCAACCTCGAAGGCATCAAGACAGCCTGGATAGAAGACGTCGGTTCCACGCAAGAGCCGACCAGCTTTCTTCCCCATGCACCTCATGAAGGCCACATATGCGCCAGGCGGCGAGAATGTGGAATTCATCGCAATGATATCGGCTAGCTCTTCTTCGGTGCATCCTTCGATGGAGTCAGATCCCACCGATGTCGAGATCAACTTGTCTCGCACCCTGGCCATCTGGTCATCCGGATTCATAGAATACTCCACCGTCTTCAGCGCGTACGACGAGTTGAATATTTGGATACATATCAGAGAATTGCGTGAAGACATGCGAACATGAACCACAGGGAGCTCTTTCTGAATAGAGTTCAATCCTCCCCGTGGACTGTGGGGTGATGTCCGCTGCAATATTCTCCAGGATCTTCACTTCGGAGTCGATAGGACGCACCGTCTGAGGATCCTCTGGATCGACCGTCTCAAATTTCCGGTCGGCGTCATCTGGGACTGGAACCGTTCCATCGGGAGTCTTTCGGTTCCCACCGCTGACGCCGACCAACTGGGTCGGGCTTCGTCCGTCAACCTCGACGCTGGCCACGGCAACGTTCTGGATCTGGCGAATAGTCTGTCCGGAACTGGCCCATTGCTCGCGGAGTTCGTCGGTCCCCTCGCTTGAGAGTGGCGTGCATGGATTCTCGTTGTGAACGAGAATTTCCGATTCGTCTCCGAATGCGACGTAGTAGGTATGCAGGTCAGCGACGGTGAGGTTGTGGACCTGCTGATTCTCGGCCGTGTCGACCTCGACGGCGGTGACTTGGGCCCAGGTGCCGGTGGAGGTGCGGAGCCAGGTTTCCGGTTCCAGGTCGATGGCGTCGACCCACTGGGCCTGTTCGGGGGTCCAGAAGGGGTGTTCGTCGGTGGCGGTGATGGTCTCGGTCGTGCCGTCGCCCGTGTCGATGGTGAGGGTGACCAGGGTCTTCTGACCGTCGCCGGTGATGGTGTCGGTGACCTCGCGCGGGCCCTCTTCGCCGGTCAGGGGGTCGAAGGCCAGGACTTCGTCGCCCACGGCGACGTCCTCGATGGGCACGCTCGTGCCGTCGGCCAGCAGGACCGCCGTTCCGGGGACGAAGCTGTTGCCGGTGGGGCAGGCGGTGCCGTCCCGGTCCCTGTCCTCCTCGCGTCCCTGGCCTTCGCTATCGCCGTCGCCGCTCTCGCCCTCCCGTTGCCCCTCGGCCAGATGGTTCGGACCCGAATCGTGATCAGGGCGCGGGCGGAAGAGATCGGGGATGTCACGCAGCACCCGACCCGCTGGTCCGCCCACGAAGAGGGAGCCCACCTCTCCCGCACCCCGAACGGCGCCTTCGACGAATTCGCCGTTCTCGAAGTGCTCGACGGATTCGCCGCCGATCAGCGCCCGGCCGCGTTCACCGGCAAACCATTGCCCGGCACGGAGCGCGCCTCCGAAGGCGCCACCGAGGTAGTCGCCGTCACGAAAGCCCTGCCAGGCGATGTTCACACTTTCATCGACAGCTTCCCGGGCTCGATCCCACTTGGCGACGGCGGAGTCTCCAATGCCCTGCAGACCGCGTTGGGCGGTTCCGATCGGGTCATTCCACGCGTCCTGGGCGAGTTCCACAGGGCCGCGGATGGTCTCCTCAGCCATTTGCAGACCCTCACGGGTGGCGCGTGCCTGGGACTCCAGCGCGTCATCGACCAAACCGGCGACATCGTCCCGGAAGGAGCCCGTGGAGTAGGCGTGGGTGAGCCCGCCCGCTCCGGGGCCGGCGAGGAGGTTGTCCAAGCCCAGAGGCACGAACGAACCTTCACCCCCGCTCCCGGGGCCGAGGTCGGCGTCGAAGGCGGGCATGAAGTCCAGCGGGCCGTCCCCGCCCTCGTCGTCGTTGGCGGATTCGGTGTCCGTGCTGTCCTCATCGCCGCTGCCGACCGGGGCCTCGCCGTCGGCCTGCGGGGCCGAACCGTCGCCTTCGGCTCCGACGGAGTCGATGGCGCCCTCGATCATTCCGGTGACGCGCCCGGTGATGCCGGAGCCGATCACTGTGGTCGTGATCGCCGCCACGAGCAAGATCACGGCGCCGTATTCGACGAAGTTGGCGCCTCGCTCGGGGTCATGGATTCTGCGCAGCAAGGGGTATCACCTGGGGGGAGACCGAAGGGCGGGGGGAGAAGCGAGGGGCAGGTCAGGCGGCTGGGCGTACGCGGCGCAGGTGGGCGCGGGAGGCGGGGCGGGTGATCAGGAAGAGCACGAGCCCGGGCAGGAGCATCTGGGTGATTCCAGCGGGGTCTCCGCCCAGCAGGGTGAGCAGGCTCCACAGCAGCACGAGCCCGGTGTAGGCGTAGGTCGCCCACAGCACCCAGGTACCGCCGCGGGCCAGCAGTAGCCCCAGGGTGAGTGCGATCGCGCCTTGCCCGAGATAGGCGAAGAACCCGAGGTAGAGGGTCGTCTGGTCGGCGTCGGCGACGATCAGGACGAAGAACAGCATGAACGCGAGCCCGGCTGTGATGAACAGCAGCACCCGGGCGGTCTTGAGCTGGGTGGGCAGGGCGGGGGACGCGGACACAGTGAGGCTTCCTCAGATGGGGGATACGGGCAGCTTGGGGGGATGATTCGCAGTCATGACCGTAGCACCCAGGGTGGACATTCCATGGTGAGAGGGTGCGTGTGGGTCCGGGGGTGGACAGGTCAGGATATGAGGCTGATCGCCGTAATGCGAGTGCATTGCCCCGCCGTCACGGCCTCTTTCCGGCGTCACGTCGCCGGCCGGTCGAGTCCGTCAGCGCGAAACGCGCTGACGGACTCGACCGGGGTGCCGCGCTGGGGCTGAGAGGGGGAGATCCCGTGCCCTGGCGCGCGGCGGTCCTGGTGGTCAGGTGAGGACTGTTCCGCGGTAGAGCCATCTGCCCTGTTCGTTGGGGGCGTAGGTGGCGATGCCCTGGGTGTGGGGGCCGAGGAAGTCGGCCAGGGGTAGGTCGATGCCGCCGAGGTTGAAGTGGGCGACCAGGCGGGCGAGGTCGGTGCTGATGCGGGTGCCGTCGAGGGGGCCGTCGTGGAGTTCGATCACGCCGCCGCCCTCCACAGAGCCCAGACCGTGCGGTTGCCGTCGGGGTGGGTGTGGGTGCCCCAGTCGTCGGCGTAGGCGGCGACCAGGGCCAGGCCGCGGCCGTGTTCGCTGTCGGCGCCGGGGCGGGTGAGGCGGGGGCGCGTGCGGGCGCCCGGGAGCGGGCCGGCGTCGGCGACCTCGATGCGGGCGGTCTGGGCGGTGGCCTCGATGTAGAGGGTCAGGAACCCGCCCGGCAGGCCCGAGCTGGTGTGGGTCACCGCATTCGTCACCAGCTCGGAGGCGACGAGGCGGGCGTTGTAGAGGTAGGGGTGGCGCCGGCCGAGGTCGAGGGTGACGATGTCGCGGGCCACGGAGGCGGCCTCGGGCACGCCGTCGAGGCGGTGCACGCGGCGCAGGCCGGGGGCGCGGCGGGTGCGCGGGGAGATGGTCGCGTTCACCGGGCACCTCCGGTGGCGACGAGTTCGCGCAGGAGCGGGCTGAGTTCGGCCCGGAGGTCGTCCAGGCCGTCGCCGAAAGTCACGCCGACGTCCTTGGCGTGCCGGGGCGCCGGGGTCAGCACCGGGGGCTTGCGTTCGCCCGGGCACCGGTAGTCCGGCCGGGGCTCCAGGAAGGTCCGCGCGCAGCGCGGGCAGTTCCACCACCGCGCGAACGCGCAGCACCGGCAGTGCCGCCCGTGCGACTGCGGCACCCGCCACCGCGTGAGGAGCATCAACAGAAATCGCATGTGAACCCCTTCGGGTGAAGCCGGGAGGGGGAACCCGGCAGGTTCTCCAGTGATGCCATGGTTGCGCACAGCGACCAATAACGCAAGATGCGTTTTGGAAAGCATGCGACAATAACGATCGACAGCGATGGTCACATGCGATGGATGCGTCCAATGTCTGATAATTCGTCGCGGAGCGTAGGATCTGGCCAGCGAACGCTGCACAGGAGGAGCCTCGATCCGTTGGCCGCCAGTCCCACACTTCGACGCCGCCGACTCGCCCGGCAACTGCTTCGACTACGCGAAGAAGCCCGGATGACCGCGAAAGCCGCCGCCACACGCGCCAAGGAGCTGTCGCCGGACCGGCCGTGGTTCGAATCCAAGATCACGCGGATCGAGACGCAGAAGATCCTCAAAGTCCGCGATGCGGACGTTCAAACCCTGCTCGACGTCTACGGGGTCGACGATCCCGAACAGCGGGAGGCGTACCGCACACTCGCGCGCGACGCGACGAAGACCGGTTGGTGGATCGGCTATCGCGATGTCCTGGGAGCGGGAACGCTGGTGGACTTGGAGACCGAGGCCAGTCGCATCCGCACTGTTCAAGGGTTCTACATCCCCGGCCTTCTCCAAACGGAGTCGTACGCCCGCGCGGTCGTCCGCAGCGGAGGCTACTCCGAGGAGGAGGTGGCCAGGCGAGTTGAGGCCAGGATGATGCGGCAGCACATCCTTTCCCGGTCGGACGCGCCCCGTCTCTGGGCCATCATCGACGAGGCGGCTTTCTGGAAGATCCCTCCCGACCTGCTGGAAGAGCAGATCCGACACCTCATCGACGTCCAACGGCCGTCCCTGCGTATCCAGGTGATGCCGAACTCGGTCGGCCCTCACCCGGCGATGGACGGAAGTTTCGTCATTATCGACTTCGCAACGGACCCATCGGCGCTATATCTAGAACACCCGATGTCAACGCTGTTCCCCGAGGATCCTCGGGTGCTTGAGCATTTCGAGATGACCTACGACCATGTGCACGCATCGGCCATGTCGGTCGGGGACTCGCTGGCATGGATGCAATCGCTTCTGCAAACCCGTGAGTAGAGGACCACATGCCTGACTCTCCACTGACCTTCCGCAAGTCCAGCTACAGCAGCGCCTGGGGGCAGGACTGCGTCGAGGTCGCCGGTGGCCCGGATTTCTCCGCTGTGCGCGACAGTCAGCGCCCCGAAGCGGGCCACCTGCTGTTCTCCCGAAGCGAGTTCTCCGCCTTCCTGGAAGTGGCGAAGGCCGGCGAGCTCTGAGCGCCTGCCCCGCATCCCACGATGGCCCGGCGCGACGTCCGGGCCATCGGTGTGTGGGACGTCAGTTCTGCCCGCTGTGCTCCGCGCGGGCCCGGCGGGCGCGCTTCACCGCGTCGGCTATCGCCTCGCGGGCCGGGTCCGGGATGTTGACGTAAGGGTCACGACCCGCCTTGGCGAAGCCGCGGAGGGCGTGTTCGTCCTTCAGTACCCGGAAGTCGCAGGTCGGAGCCGTCGTGCCGTCCCACAGCTTGACCGCGCGGACGCGCTCGTATCCGCGCAGGGCCTCCGGGATGTCGGCGTACCACTGCGCGGTCGCGCGCGGGTCGTCGGCGATGGGGACGGTGCCCATCTCGCCGATCATCACCGGCTTTCCCGGGTCGATGCCGTGCTTCGGGCCCTCGTTCTGGATCCACCTGTACGCGGGCGCCATCGCCTCTTCGAACGACGCCACGTGGTCCCAGCCCGGCTGGAGCTCGCAGCCGGTCATGTTGTAGGCCTCCCACGAGATCCAGTCGACGTGGTCGTTGCCCGGCCACAGGGACGGCAGCCGGTCCAGGTTGCCCGGCCAGCCGGTCACGTTCCACACGAAGACCGCATTGTCGGCCCCGTTGCGCCGGTACAGGTCGACGATGTGCCGCCAGGCCCCCACGAACTCCTCCGGGGTGCCGCGCCGGTTGTAGCGCTTCTGGGCGTCGGCCTCGTGGTCGAAGGTGACGAACATCGGGGAGCCCAGGTCGGCGATCCCGCGGGCCTGTGCGGTGAGCGCGTCGTCGTACTCACCGGCGATGATGTCGCGGTAGTCCAGGTCCGGGCGGCCGCTGCGCTCGAACGCGCGGGCCTCGATGTTGGCGTGGATGAAGCGGCCCTCTGCGGCGAGCCGACGTTCCCGCTTGTTGGGAATGTTGGTCTGGTCGACGCCGTGCCAGGTGTAGACGATGTCCATGGGCCGTCCGGCCGCCTCCTCCAGCGGGGCGGGGTCGTTCTGCCACGGGCTGGCCCCCCACCACACGCCGCAGGTGGGCTCCAGGATGCGGCTGACCTCGCAGTCGGCCCCGCCGGGTCCCGATCCCGGGCCGGCCGGTGCGGGATCGTCGGGTGGGGAGGGCGACGAGGCCGGTCCTCCGGACGGGCCGGCGTCCGGCTCCGGCTCTTGTTCCTCGTTCTGCTCCTGGTCCTGCCCTTCCTCCTGCTCCGGTGCCAGCCCGGGGAACCACTCCGAAAGCCACTCCGCCAGGTCAGGGCGGCCGGAGGATCCGGTCTCCTCCTCCCCCGGCGGGGACTCCTCGGCGCCGACTGCGGCGTCGGTGTGGGGGGCGCCCTGGCCGGGTTCCGGCTCCGGGGCTCCCGAGGGCTCCGGCGCCCCGCCCTCCGCGGGCGGAGACGACACGTCCCCCGGCGCCCCGGCCGGGGACGATGACCCTGGCTCCGGGTCCTCCGGGCCCGCGGGTGCCGCCCCCTCCTCGCCGATGGCGTCGCGGACCGCCGGTACGGCGGTGGCCACGGCCACCGCCAGCGCCACCAGCACCCCGGCCGCCCGGATCGTCCGGCGCCGTGCGGCGCGGCGCCCGGCGATCCGGGACGTCGCACCGCCTCTCACCTCGGTCGGTTCGCCGTGCCTGGCCCGATACTGTTCACCCATGCCCCATTAGCTACCAGATGAAGCTATTCAGTTACTCTAAGTAATGTGTATCGGCGCGTCGCGTTACCACCTATTGGCCTTAGTAGCCGAACCGCCACCGGGTCGGCAGGGTGATCGCCGAGACCACCGCCCGGTCCCCCGGCGCCAGCCCGGCCCGCCAAGCCGTGTCGGCGCGGACCCGCACCGGCCCCGTCGTGAACCGCATGGGGTTGCCCGACACCGTATGCGTCGGCGACAGGTGGACCGCGCCGTCGGGGCCGAACGGCCCCGGCCCCGCCCCACTATGGCCCGCGAACTCCGCGATGCCGCTGAACGCCGCCGCCGGGTCGGCCGCGAAGTCCTCGTAGCGGACCCGGAGCGTCTCCGTACCCGTTCGGCGCAGCGCCGCCAGCACCGCGTTCTGGGCGGTCCACTGCACCGCGGCGCGGGCCGGCGAGTAGCGCGCCATCTCCTGCTCGGGACTGGTGGCCGTGGCGTCGGGCCGGGGGATCCGCTTCCCCCACGCGTAGGCGACCGCCCGGGGGTCGCGCACCACGTGGAGCAGGCGCAGGCGCGGACCGTAGCGGTGCCGCAGGCACACCGCCAGCGACGCGTGCTTGCTGGCGTCGACCACGACCCGGCAGCCGCTGACGCGCGCGATGGCGGTGTAGAGGCGGTCGTAGAGCGCGGTGTAGGCGTCGAGGCGATCAGCGAGGGCGGCCGGCGGACGCCCACCCAGCAGCCGCGGGACGAACCGCGTGCGGTCGACGGCGTCCTTCAGCGCGAGGACAGCGCGGGGGTCGACCCGGTCCCAGCCGCCGAACGCCGACTCCCCGACCTCGCCCCAGAACCCGCACGCGCGAAACGGCACCCCGCAGCCGCAGGGCTCGTCGTCGACCAGCGCGCGCCGCCACATGTGCACGACCTCGCCGACCGAGCACACCCCCGGCAGCTCGCCGAGCAGGCGCTCGATGAGCGTCGAACCGGACCGGCCGATGCCGCCGACGAAGAGCAGCCGAAAGTCGTCCACGACGACTCACGCTAATACAGCCGGTGACGAAATCCCTGCTCGGCGCGTCCGAAATCCCGCGCGCCGTCACCCACCGCAGCGACCGTGCGCCGCCCGGAGCCCGCGGACCGGGCCCGGACGGCGCACGGCGGCGCACACCAGGGTGCTCAGTCGGCGCTGACGATCATCCCCGCGCCGACGGTGGCGTTGGTGCTCTCGTCGATGAGGATGAAGCCCCCGGTGAGGCGGTTGCGCTTGTACTCGTCGGCGAACAGCGGCTGGGTTGACCGCAGCGATACGCGGCCGATCTCGTTCAGCGACAGGTCGGCGGCGTCCTCGTCGCGGTGCAGGGTGTTGACGTCGATCCGGTACATCAGGTCGCGCACCAGCACCTTGGCCGTGCGCGTGGTGTGCTTGAGGATCAGCTTGGACCGGGGGGTCAGCCGCCGGCTCTCCGACATCCAGCAGACCATCGCGTCGATGTCCTGCGAGACCGTCGGCCGGTTGTTGGGCCGGCAGATCATGTCGCCCCGCGAGATGTCGATGTCGTCCTCCAGCAGCAGCGTGACCGACATGGGCGGGAACGCCTCGCCGACCTCGCCGTCGGCGGTGACGATGCGCGCGATCCGCGTGGTCAGCCCGGAGGGCAGGTGCACGACCTCGTCGCCCGGCTTCAGGACGCCCCCGGCGACCTGGCCGGCGTAGCCGCGGTAGTCGTGCAGATCGGGGTCGTCGGCGCGGTGCGGGCGCACCACGTACTGCACCGGGAACCGCACGTCGATGAGGTTGCGGTCGGAGGCGATGTGCACGTTCTCCAGGTGGTGCAGCAGCGACGGCCCCTCGTACCAGGGCATGTTCAGCGACCGGTCGACCACGTTGTCCCCGTGCAGCGCCGAGATGGGGATGAACGTGAGGTCGGCGACGTCGAGCTTGGTGGCGAACGCCGAGAACTCCCGCTGGATCTCCTCGAACCGCTCCTGGGAGTAGTCGACGAGGTCCATCTTGTTCACGGCCAGCACCAGGTGCGGCACCTGGAGGAGCGTGGTCAGGAACGCGTGCCGGCGGCTCTGCTCCTGGAGCCCCTTGCGCGCGTCGACCAGGATGATCGCCAGGTCCGACGTCGAGGCGCCGGTGACCATGTTGCGCGTGTACTGGATGTGTCCGGGGGTGTCGGCGATGATGAAGGTCCGGCGCGGCGTGGCGAAGTAGCGGTAGGCCACGTCGATGGTGATGCCCTGCTCGCGCTCGGCGCGCAGGCCGTCGGTGAGCAGCGCCAGGTTGGTCTGCTCCTCGCCGCGTCCGCGGCTGGTGCGCTCGACGGCGTCGAGCTGGTCCTCGAAGATCGATTTGGAGTCGAAGAGCAGGCGGCCGATCAGGGTGCTCTTGCCGTCGTCGACGGAGCCGGCCGTGGCGAACCGCAGGATGTCAGTACTCATGTCACGCGTTCCAAAGTCTCAGGGGTCGTCCCGCGGCCTGCTTAGAAGTAGCCCTCGCGCTTGCGGTCCTCCATGGCGGCCTCGCTGGTGCGGTCGTCGGCGCGGGTCTCGCCCCGCTCGGTGATCCGCGTGGCCGCGATCTCGGCCATGATCTCGTGCAGCTCCACGGCCGAGGAGCGCACGGCGCCGGTGCAGGTCATGTCGCCGACCGTGCGGTAGCGGACGGTGGCCTCGAAGAGCGGTTCGTCGTCGGCGCGGGTGACGAAGTCGCTGTCGGAGAGCAGGATGCCGTCGCGCTCGAAGACCCGCCGCTGGTGGGAGTGGTAGATCGAGGGCAGCTCCAGGCCCTCGCGGGCGATGTAGCCCCACACGTCCAGCTCGGTCCAGTTGGAGATCGGGAACACCCTGATGTGCTCGCCCATGTTCGTGCGGGTGTTGAAGACGTTCCACAGCTCGGGGCGCTGGGCCTTGGGGTCCCACTGGCCGAACTCGTCGCGGAAGGAGAACACGCGCTCCTTGGCGCGGGCCTTCTCCTCGTCGCGGCGGGCCCCGCCGAAGGCGGCGTCGAACCGGTGGTCCTCGATGGCCTCCAGCAGGGCGGCGGTCTGGAGGCGGTTGCGGCTGGCCCAGCGGCCGGTGGGCTCGGTGACCTTGCCGGCGTCGATCTGCTCCTGCACGGAGGCGACGATCAGCTCGACGCCGGCCTCGGCCACGCGGCGGTCGCGGAAGTCCATGACCTCGGGGAAGTTGTGCCCGGTGTCGACGTGCATGACCGGGAAGGGGACGCGCCCCGGCCAGAACGCCTTCTCGGCGAGGCGCAGCATGACGATGGAGTCCTTGCCGCCCGAGAAGAGCAGCACCGGCCGCTCGAACTCGGCGGCCACCTCGCGCATGATGAAGATCGCTTCGGCCTCTAAGTGGTCCAGCTGCGACAGCCGGTACCTCCCGAGCGCCGTACCTCCGGCCTGACTCATGAACCCGCCTCACGATCATGGGCCGCATCGCGCCGCACGGCCGCTCCGTCGTGCCCGACGGTCAGCCGCCCACGTGTGGGCCCGTGCCATCCCGATCCGTGACATCACGGATGCTCGCCAACAACGTACCCGACAATTCCGGTCGGCATACAAGGATATCGGGCAGTGACGGATCGGCTCCGTTGTAGGTCGGGATACTGCCGTCGATGCGGGAAGCGTGCAGGCCGGCGGCGCGCGCGACCGCGACCGGGGCGGCGTTGTCCCACTCGTACTGGCCGCCCGCGTGCACGTAGATGTCGGCGATGCCGAGCAGCACGGCGCAGATCTTCGCGCCCGCCGAGCCCATGGGGACGACCTCGGCCCCGAGCTGGTTGGCCAGGCGCTGCACGAAGTCCGGCGGCCGGGTGCGGCTGGTGGTGATGCGCAGCCGCTGGTCGGCGGGGCGCTCATCGGGCAGCCACGGGGGGTCGACGGTCGACAGGGTGCTGCCCTGGGCGGGCAGCGCCACCGCACCGGCGACGAGGTCGCCGTTCTCCCACAGCGCGACGTGCACGGCCCAGTCGGTCCGCCCGGCCTCGGCGAACTCGCGGGTGCCGTCGAGCGGGTCGATGATCCACACTCTCCGCGCGCTCAGCCGCGCCTTGTCGTCGATGCCCTCCTCGGAGAGGACGGCGTCGCTGGGGCGCAGCCGCCCCAGCGCGGAGAACAGGAACTCGTGCGACGTCCGGTCCCCCAGGGTGCGCAGCACCTCGGGCTCGTCGAACCCGTGGCGCGCCCGGAGGCGGAGCAACTGCTGTCCCGCCTCGGTCGCGAGATCGCGCGCCACTTCATGATCGTTTCGGATACTGCTCACCGGCCTCAGTATGCTCCCGCTCCACGGATCACCGCTGACCATGTCTTCCACAGGATCTGGACGTCCAAGGTCAGCGACCAGTTTTCCACGTACCTCAGGTCCAGGCGGACGGACTCCTCCCACGAGAGGTCGGAGCGCCCGCTGACCTGCCACAGCCCCGTCATACCCGGTTTCACCACCAGTCTGCGCCGGACGTCGCGGCCATAGCGCGCGACTTCGTCGGGCAGCGGCGGCCGCGGGCCCACCAGCGACATCTCACCCCGGAGGACGTTGACGAGCTGCGGCAGCTCGTCGAGGGAGTACCGGCGCAGCCATCCCCCGACCGGGGTGATCCGGGGGTCGGCGCGCATCTTGAACAGCACACCGCAGTGGTGGTCGTCCGCAGGGCGCAGCGCCGTCTTCAGCGCCTCCGCCCCGACCACCATGGTACGGAATTTGTACAGCTCGAACTCGGTTCCGTCCTTTCCCACCCGGGTCTGGCGGAACAGCGCCGGGCCGCCGTCGCCGCCGCGGATGAGCAGCGCCAGCGCAAGGAACAGCGGAGCGAGCAGCAGCAGCGCCGTGCCCGCCGCCGCCCGGTCCACGAGCCCCTTCACCACCCGGCGCAGGCCGGCGAGCTCGGGGTGCTCCACGTGCAGCAGCGGCAGCCCCGCGACCGCCCGGATCGTGGTCCGCGGGCCCGCCACGTCCAGCAGCGCCGGGGCGACGGTCAGGTCCGTTCCGCTTTTCTCCAGCCGCCAGGCCAGCCGGCGCAGCTCCGCCCCGTCCATCTCCGGGCAGGACAGCACCGCGACCGTGTCGGCGCCCGCCAGCGCCGCGGCGTCGGCGGCCCCGGCGAAGTCGCCCAGCACCGGGCAGCCGTCGACCCGCTCCCCCGCGGTGCTCCACTGGTGCGCCGGCAGGCACACCCCGATGACCCGCATCCCGTGGTAGGGCTCCCCGCGGAACTGGCGGATCAGGTCGCGCGCGCTCTCCCGGTGGCCGACCACGACCACCCCGCGCATGCACTCCCCCAGGCTGCGGCGGCGGTGCAGCCGCTTGCGCCAGGCGTAGCGCAGGGCCAGGCTGAGGACGATCATCGTGGGCAGTGCGACGAGCACGTAGCCGCGCGCGACGTCGGTCCGGGTCGCGTAGGCCGAGATCGTGACCGCGGCGATCAGGACCACGCCCGCGGCCGCCACCCGGCGGAACTCCTCGGTGCCCACGCCGATGAACCGGCGCCCGTAGCCGCCCGCCACCGCGATGAACAGCACCCACAGCACGGGCAGCGCCGCGGAGAGCACCAGGTAGGGCAGGACGACTTGAGCGTCCAGGCCGGGGAACCGCGCTTCCAGAGCGAGCAGGCCCGCCACGGCGGCGGCCCCGGTGTCGAGCCCGACCACGGCCCGCCCGTAGGCCCGTACCCACCCCGGCGTGGCGCCGGCGCCGTTCCGGGCACCGGCCCCGGCTACGGCCTCGCTCCCGGCCCCGGCCCTGCCTAAGACGGCCATGAACCCCCACCCATCGGCGTCCGGGCGCCCCCGCCCGGCGACCGCATCGGGGCGCCGCCGCCGGGCAAGCGGGCATGACGGCACACGGGCACGGCGCGGCACCGGTTCGGCCAAAGGGGTCATGGGACGCGGAATGCGAACTGACGACGTCACAGTAACCAAAAGGATCCGTTTCGTCGCGTGACGTCACGGCCCGTAGCGAGAAAAAGCCCGACATTGCGGCGGGTCCGGGGGGACGCACCGCGGCGAACCCCATCGAATCGGGCATGCGGGGGTGCGAGGGTCCGCCTCTCAGGCCGGTGACCTGCTACTGCGCGGTGTGGTAGATGTTCTGCGCCCGGTCCAGGCCATCGGAGAGGACGGTCTCGACGGCGTCGGCGGCGCGCTCGATGTTGAGGTCGAGCTCCTTGCGCTCGACCGAGGAGAAGTCCTTTAGCACGTACGCCGCGGCGTCCATACGGCCCGGCGGGCGGCCGATGCCCACGCGCACGCGCAGGTAGTCGGGGGCCGTGAGCGACGACGTGATCGACCGCAGGCCGTTGTGGCCGCCGGCCCCGCCGCCGCGCTTGAGCCGCAGCGCGCCGTAGGGGATGTCCAGTTCGTCGTGGACGACGAGGATGCGGTCCATCGGCACCTTGTAGAACCCGGCCAGGCCGGCCACCGGCCCGCCCGACAGGTTCATGTAGGTGCGCGGCTTGGCCAGCACGACGGGGACGCCGTCGAACCTGGCCTCGGCGACCTCGGCGCGGGTCTTGTGCGCCTTCCAGCGCTCGCCGCGGCGCGCGGCCAGCGCCTCGACCACCATGAAGCCGATGTTGTGGCGGTTGCCGGCGTAGCCCGGCCCGGGGTTGCCCAGGCCCACCACGAGCCACCGCTGCGCGCCCTCGGAGGCCACGTCCTCGCTCCCGTCGTCACCGGGTTCCGGCGCGGCGCCGGGTCCCCGGACACCTGAAAACACGGACGCGCGGCCTCCCAGCCAGCGCTTGAGGAGACCACGCATCGGTGCACCGGATCCGTTCGTATCAGCGACCGGTCACTCGGACTCTTCGGCCGCGGCCTCGGCGGCCTCGGCGCCCGCCTCTTCCTCGGCGGCACCTTCGGCGGCCTCTTCCTCGACCTCGGCGCGCGGGGCGGAGACGATGAGGACGATGGACTCGGGGTCGGTCACCAGGGCGGTGCCCGACGGCAGCTTCAGGTCGCCGGCGGTGACCTGGGCGCCGGCCTCGAGGCCCTCGACGCTGAACTCCACACCCTCGGGAATGTGGGTGGCCTCGGTCTCGACCTCGACCTGGACCAGCTCCTGGTTGAGGACGCCGCCCGAGGCGACGTCGCCGGCCAGGGTCACCGGGATCTCCACGGTGACCTTCTCGCCCTTCTTGACCACGAGCAGGTCGACGTGCTCGAGGAAGCCCTTGATGGCGTCGCGCTGGACGCTCTTGGGCAGCGCGAGGTTGTCGGCGCCGCCGATGCCGTCGACCCGCAGCAGCACGTTGGGGGTCTTCAGGGCCAGCATGAGGTCATGGCCCGGAAGCGTGATGTGGCGAGGCTCGGTGCCGTGGCCGTAGAGGACGGCCGGCACCTTACCCGCGCGGCGGGCGCGCCGTGCGGCGCCCTTGCCGAATTCCGTGCGCGGCTCGGCAGCGATGCGTACCTCGGACACGACAAAACTCCTCGGGATCATCCCCGCAGAACGGGGAACACGACTTCTACGAAACGCTCCCGCATGGACGGGAAAAGCAACGGTGCGGAACCACCCGCGAGGCGGGGAATACACGACCGCGCCGGGCCCGGGCCGCGCCCACCGCCTCGGGGGGAGGCGACGCAGGCACGCGATCCCGCGGACACGGGGACACCCGATCAAGTCTACTGGCTCCGCCGACGACTCACGACATACGCGCGGGGCAGGGGCCGCACGCCCCCGCCCCGCCGGGGCTCACTGCTCGAAGAGGCTGGTGACCGAGCCGTCGCTGAAGACCTCGCTGATGGCGCGGGCCACCAAGGGGGCGATGGACAGCTGGGTGAGCTTGTCGAAGTCGCGCTCCGCGGGAATGGGGAGGGAGTTGGTGATGACGACCTCGGAGATCCGGGAGTTCTGCAACCGCTCGGCCGCCGGCCCGGAGAGCACCCCGTGCGTGGCCGCCGCGATCACGTCGCTGGCCCCCTGGTCGAACAGGGCGTCGGCCGCCTTCACGATCGTGCCCCCGGTGTCGATCATGTCGTCGACCAGGATGCAGGTGCGGCCTTCGACGTCACCGACGACCTCGTGCACCTTGACCTCGTTGGCGACATCGGGGTCGCGCCGCTTGTGGATGATCGCCAGCGGCGCCCCCAGGCGGTCGGCCCACCGGTCGGCGGTGCGCACGCGCCCGGCGTCGGGCGATACCACCGTGAACTGCTCGCCGGCGACCCGGGAGCGCACGTAGTCGGCCAGCAGCGGGAGCGCGAACAGGTGGTCGACCGGGCCGTCGAAGAACCCCTGGATCTGGTCGGTGTGCAGGTCGACCGCCATGAGGCGGTTGGCCCCCGCGGTACCGAAGAGGTCGGTCATCAGCCGCGCCGAGATCGGCTCGCGGCCCCGGTGCTTCTTGTCCTGGCGGGCATAGGCCAGGAACGGGGTCACCACGGTGATGCGCTTCGCGGACGCTCTCTTGAGCGCGTCCACCATGATCAGCTGCTCCATGACCGACTCGTTGATCGGGCTGGAGTGGCATTGCAGCACGAACGCGTCGCATCCGCGGACGGACTCCAGGTAGCGCACGAAGATCTCGCCGTTGGCGAAGTCCTGGAACCTCGTCGGCGCCACGTCGATCCCCAGCTGTTCGGCCACTTCCTTGGCCAGCTCCGGGTGGGTACGCCCGGAGAAGAGCATGAGCTTCTTCTGACCCGCGGCCTTCATGCCGGTCACTTTCAGATCCCCCACAGACACAGTCATTCGCCTTGCTGCCGCTGTTCGCCCCGGGAGGCCCGCTCGGCGGCCTCGGCCGCGGGGGTTCCGGGGCGCTTACGCTCGACCCACCCGTCGATGTTGCGCTGGCCGACCGCTGGGACCGCCAGCGCACCGGGTGGGACGTCTTCGCGGACCACGGTTCCGGCGCCGGTGTAGGCGCCGTCGCCGACGTTCACGGGCGCGACGAACATGTTGTCGCTGCCGGTGCGGGCGTGGTCTCCGATGGTGGTGCGGCTCTTGGTGACGCCGTCGTAGTTGACGAACACCGACGACGCGCCGATGTTGACGCCGACGCCGATGTCGGCGTCGCCGACGTAGGTCAGATGGGGAACCTTGGTGCCCTCGCCGAGGGTGGAGTTCTTCACCTCGACGAATGTGCCGATCTTGACGCGCTCGCCCAGCACCGCGCCGGGGCGCAGGTAGGCGTAGGGGCCGACGGTGGCGCCGGGGCCGATCTCGGCCTCCGTGGCGACCACGTGGCGCACGACGGCGTCGTCGCCCACCGTGGTGTCGCGCAGCAGCGCACCGGGGCCGACGTGGGCGCCCTCCCCGATGGCGGTGCCCCCCTGGAGCTGGGTCTGGGGTTCGATGACGGCGTCGCGGCCGATCCGGACGTCGGCGTCGACCCAGGTGGTGGCGGGGTCGACCACGGTGACGCCCTCGCGCATGTGCACGGTGAGCAGCCGGTCGTTGAGCAGGCGGCGGGCCTCGGCGAGCTGCACGCGGTCGTTGACGCCCTGGATCTCGACCCAGTCGCCGGCGAGCGCGGCGTCGACCCGGTGGCCGTCGCCGCGCAGGATCGCCACGGCGTCGGTGATGTACTCCTCGCCCTTGGCGTTGTCGGTGGACAGCCGGGTGACGACGTCGGCCAGCAGGGCGCCGTCGAAGGCGTACATGCCGGAGTTGATCTCGTCGACCGCCCGCTGGTCCTCGGTGGCGTCGGCGTGCTCGACGATCGCGGTGAACGCGCCGGAGGCGTCGCGGACGACCCTGCCGTAGCCAGTGGGGTCGGGCACCCGGGCCGACAGCACCGTGACGGCGTTGCCCGCGGACTCGTGCGCGGCGATCAGCCCGGTCAGGGTCTCGCCGCGCAGCAGCGGGGTGTCGCCGTAGGTGAGCAGGACGGTCCCCGACAGGGCGACGCCCTGGGCCTGCAACTCCTCGACCGCCATGCGCACGGCGTGGCCGGTGCCGTTCTGCCGGTCCTGGAGCGCGGTGGTGACACCGGGAGCGGTGTCCTTGAGGTGCGACGTCACCTGTTCGCGGCCGTGCCCGACCACGACGACGGTGCGTTCGGGGCCGGACTCGGCGGCGGCGGCGAGGACGTGGCCCAGCATGCTGCGGCCGCAGATCTCGTGCAGGACCTTGGGACGCCGGGACTTCATTCGGGTGCCCTCGCCCGCTGCGAGGACGATGACGGCAGCCGGGCGGCTCACGCTCACGGGCGGAGACTCCTCATGTCGCTGGCGGATGACTGTACGCATAGACAAGGTTGTGTGCTCGCGCCGGCGCGGTGCGGGCCACGGAACGGGCCCGTGCACGGCGCGGCGCAGGGCGTCGAGGGCAGGCGCGGACGTCGCCTCCCGGCGCCGACATGGGAAGGATACATGTGCCTATCCCGGACGGACGGCGCGGTCGTGCACGTGGCGGGGGTCGCCGTGGATATCGGGGAAAGCGCGGGGAAACCGGGCGCCGGGGCGGCGGGCGCGGCGCGCCGGAACGGGCCGCGCGGGAAGGCCGGGGCCGGCCCGTCGACGGGTGCGGCGGAGGGTGTGCCGCGGTCGGAGCGGTCGGAGTGGAGCTCCCGGGCCAGGGCTCGAACCTGGACGAACTGAGTCAAAGTCAGCGATGCTGCCGATTACATCACCCGGGATCGGACGGTCGCCCGGGGGTCGAACGCGCCTTCGGCGCGGCCTCCCGGATCTCCGGCCCGTCGGTGGCAACGATAGCCCGTCCGGCCGGATTGGTCATCTCGATTGCGGACGCGCGCGCCGGGCGGGGGGCCGGGCGGGAAGGCGGGGCGGGAAGGTCGCCGGGGCACTTGCCAAACCTACGTCAGCGTAGGTTACGGTTACGTAGGTATAAGTTACGGCGACCGCCGAGCGGTCGGGTGGCGGAAGCGGGACCCCGCGCGTCCACACCCCTCCTGTCGCACGGCCGTCCTTGACGAGGTGGGGATATGACCGCAGTACCCGAGATCGGGCTCGACTCCGCGACCAAGCGCACCCCCGAACCCGAGCTGGATCCCGAGGGCCGGGGCAAGGCAGAGCGCTACACCGTCTTCGCGTTCGTCTTCATCCCCCTCCTGGCGCTGGCCGCGGCCGTGCCGGTCGCCTGGGGATGGGGCCTGACCATCACCGACGTCGCCATCGGCGCCGTCTTCTACCTCATCAGCGGCCTGGGCATCACGGTCGGCTACCACCGCTACTTCACCCACGGATCCTTCAAGGCCAACCGGGGGCTGCGCATCGCGCTCGGGGTCGCCGGAAGCCTGGCCATCCAGGGCAGCGTCATCAAGTGGGTCGCCGACCACCGCCGCCACCACAAGTACGCCGACGCCGAGGGCGACCCGCACTCCCCGTGGCGCTTCGGCGACGACTGGCGCTCGGTCGCCAAGGGCCTCTACTACGCGCACATGGCCTGGCTCTACCTCGACGAGGAGAAGACCTCGCCCAAGCGGTTCGCCCCCGACCTGCTCAAGGACAAGGACATCCGGCTGGTCGACAAGCTGTTCGTGCCGCTGGTGGTCTTCAGCCTGGGGGGCCCGGCCCTCATCGGCGGGCTCGTCACGATGTCCTGGTGGGGCGCCCTCACCGCGTTCTTCTGGGCCGGGCTGGTCCGCGTCGCGCTGCTGCACCACGTCACCTGGTCCATCAACTCCATCTGCCACACCATCGGCGAGGAGAACTTCGAGGTCCGCGACCGATCGCGCAACGTGTGGTGGCTGGCCATCCCCTCCTTCGGGGAGTCCTGGCACAACCTGCACCACGCCGACCCCACGTGCGCGCGCCACGGCGTGCTCAAGGGCCAGATCGATATTTCCGCGCGCGTCATCTGGGCGTTCGAGAAGCTGGGCTGGGCGACCAAGGTCCGCTGGCCCAACGCCGAGCGCCTCGCGGCCAAGCGCGTCAGCGCCTGAGGCCGGGTCTCAAGCAGGAGCAGCTCGGTGATAGCGCCGATCGAGGTACTAGGGTGAGTGGCCATCATGGGAGCCGGAAGCGAGCAGAAGAGCCGGTCGCGTAGGAAGCGCATGACCGGCAAGGAGCGCCGGGAACAGCTCCTCGACATCGGTCGGGAGCTCTTCGCCGAGCGCGGCTTCGATGCCACCTCCGTCGAGGAGATCGCGGCGCGCGCCGGCGTCTCCAAGCCCGTCGTCTACGAGCACTTCGGCGGCAAAGAAGGCATCTACGCCGTCGTCGTGGACCGTGAGATGCAGAAGCTGCTGGGCATGGTCGGCGAGTCCCTGACCGCCGACCACGCCCGCGGCAAGATCGAGAACGCGGCGTCGGCCCTGCTCCGCTACGTGGAGGAGAGCAGCCAGGGGTTCCGCATCCTGGCCCGCGACTCCCACGCGGCCTCGGGCACGGGCAGCTTCGCCAGCCTGATCAGCGACATCGCGACCCAGGTCGAGCACATCCTGGCCGAGGAATTCCGGGAGCGGGGGTACGACCCCAAGCTCGCCCCGCTGTACGCGCAGTCGCTGGTGGGCATGGTGGCGCTGACCGGCCAGTGGTGGCTGGAGGTCCGCAAGCCCAAGCGCGACGTCGTGGCCGCGCACCTGGTGAACCTGGCCTGGAACGGCCTGTCCAACCTGGAAGCGCGGCCCCGCCTCGACAGCGCCCCGCCGTCGCCCCGGCGCCGGGGCGAGTGACCGCTACCATCGGGACGGGAGGACACCCGTCCCGATGGCGTTCCGGTGGCCGCCGGGACAGCGCGACTATCTTGATATCAAGAGATAAACTGCGGGTATGCGCGACGAGGTTGACGGTCTGGTCGAGGCGTGGCGTGCGGAACGCCCGGACCTCGACGTCGAACCACTCCAGGTCCTCAGCCGGGTCTCCCGGCTGGCCCGCCACCTCGACCGCGCCCGCCGGACGGTGTTCACCGACCACGCCCTTGAGCCGTGGGAGTTCGACGTCCTGGCCGAACTCCGCCGCTCGGGCCCGCCCTACGAACTCAGCCCCGGCCGCCTCCTGCGCGCCACCCTGGTCACATCGGGCACCATGACCAACCGCATCGACCGCCTGGCAGCCGCCGGCCTCGTCCGCCGCCGCCCCGACCCGGCGGACAAGCGGGGCGTACTGGTGCGCCTCTCCGACGAGGGGAGAGAGCGGGTGGATGCGGCGCTGGCGGATCTGCTGACGTACGAGGAATCTCTTCTTTCTGGCGTTTCGGCGGAAAACAGGACGGCTTTGGCGTCGTTGTTGCGGTCGATATTGTCCCCATTGGATGAATAGGGTCGACCCAAATACCCACTGACGGTGGATTCCCACGAAAGACCTTGGATCCGCCATCGTGGATTCATTTCCCCGATAGCTTCCACTCATGCCGACTATTGAGCATGAATGGCTCATTCAACTATTCCAGAGCAGGCCCGACCTGGCACCCAGGCCTGCGCGGGACGTCGGGGGCGACATGCCCCCCTACAACGAGGCGCGACTCGACTCCGGCGACCTCGGTGACGCCGTACCGACAGAACTTCGCGCCGACGCTGTCGTCACCCCTTGACGCCTTCATCAAGTGCCTTGAGAGCATCGATGATGTCGAGGTAGAGGACAGCTACACTAATTTCCTGATCGCCGGCCTTCCCGAGTACACCCGCAAGCAACTGGAGGACATCTTGGACGGCACGCAGATCCGCATTCCCGGCCCCAGCTATGCGTCGCGGCACTACAACCGCGGAAGGGCCGAAGGAGAAACCCAGGGCGTAGCCCTGGGCCAGGCTCTGGGTGAGGCCAGGGGCGAGGCTAAGAGCATCATCGCCGTCCTCACCGAGCGTGGTATCGAGGTCCCCGAGGCCACGCGCGATCGCATCATGGACTGCAAGGACACGTACCTTCTCGACGTTTGGCTCCGGCAAGCCATCATCGCCACGAGCATCGATGATCTGGACCTCGATGCCTGACCGGGAGAGGGGTTGATCCATGATCCGGCTGACGCGTTATCGGACCGACTTCGCCCGGAAGCACTATTGCAGAGGAGTGGCTGATGGGATTATCCGAATCCTCGTCCGCCGCGGGGTCGAAGTCTCCGATGTCGCCCTCGATGAAATCAGGGCTTGTGGCGATGAAGACCGGCTGGAAGAGTGGCTTGCCCGCGCTGTGACCGCCAAGAGCCTGAGCGAGCTCGGCCTCACGACCTGATCAATGGTGGGTCCGGGCTCTCGCCCGGACCCACGGGCTACGTCCTACTCCCCCAGCTGCTCCGCCGCCGCGAGCCAGGCTTCCTCCAGGTCCGACTTCTCCGCCTGGAGGGTCTTCAGTTCCGCGTCCAGGTCGGCCAGCCGGGTGTAGTCGTCGGCGGCCTCTGCCATCAGCGCGTGGAGTTCGGTCTCCCGGGCGCTGATGCGGTCCATGCGGCGTTCGGTGCGCTGCATCTCCTTCTGGGCCGCGCGGCGGTCCGCCGCCGACACCGACGGCCTGGCCGCCGACTCCGGCTCGGCGGCCGATTCCCCCGTCACCGGGACCGTGCCCGTCTCGGCGGACTCGGCTCTTCGGGCCAGGTACTCGTCGATGCCGCCCGGCAGGAACCGCAGCGACGTGTCGCCCATCAGCGCCAGCACACGGTCGGTGATGCGCTCCAGGAAGTACCGGTCATGGCTGACCAGCACCAGCGACCCCGGCCAGCCGTCGAGCAGGTCCTCCAGCTCGGTCAGGGTCTCGATGTCGAGGTCGTTGGTGGGCTCGTCGAGGAGGAGGACGTTCGGCTCGTCCATCAGCAGCCGCAGCAGCTGGAGGCGGCGCCGCTCACCCCCCGACAGGTCGCCGATCGGGGTCCACTGCCGCTCGCCGCGGAACCCGAAGCGCTCCAGCATCTGGCTGGCGGAGTATTCCTTGCGCCCGATGGTGACGTACTTGCGGACCTCCTCCACCGCCTCCAGGGGGCGCCGGTCGGCGGGCAGCTCCTCCAGGTTCTGCGACAGGTGCGCGAGGCTGACGGTCTTGCCGCGGCGGACGAACCCGCCGTCGGGCTCCCGCTCCCCGGCGAGGGCCCGCAGCAGTGTGGTCTTGCCCGAGCCGTTGACCCCCACCAGGCCGATCCGGTCGCCCGGGCCCAGCTGCCAGGTGACGCCGTCGACGAGCACCTGGTCGCCCGCGATGAGCACCAGGTCCTTGACGTCGATGACGGTCTTGCCGAGGCGCGCGCTGGCGAACCGCACCAGCTCCACGGTGTCGCGCACCGGGGGCTCGTCGGCGATGAGGGAGTTGGCCGCCTCGATCCGGAACTTCGGCTTGGACGTCCGCGCGGGCGGGCCGCGGCGCAGCCAGGCCAGCTCCTTGCGCATCAGGTTCTGGCGGCGCTCCTCGGCGGCCGCGGCGAGCCGCTGCCGCTCGGCCTTGGCCAGCACGTAGGCGGCGTAGCCGCCCTCGTAGCGCTCCACCCGGCCGTCGACGACCTCCCAGGTATGGGTGGTCACCGCGTCCAGGAACCACCGGTCGTGGGTGACGACCACCAGGGCTTCGCGGCGTCCGCGCACGTGCTCGGCGAGCCAGGCGATGGCCTCGATGTCGAGGTGGTTGGTCGGCTCGTCCAGGACGATGACGTCGTGGGTCTCGATGAGCAGCCGGGCGAGGGTAGCGCGGCGGCGCTCCCCGCCCGACAGCGCGGACATGGGGGTGGTCAGGCTCCACCCACTGAGCAGCCCGCGCAGGACATCGCGGACGCGGGCGTCGCCGGCCCACTCGTGCTCGGCGCGCTCGCCGAGCACGAAGTCGCCGACGGTGTCCTCGGGGAAGGTGTCGCGCTGGTGCAGGAAGCCCACGCGCAGGCCGCGCCCGTGGATCACCCGGCCGGAGTCGGGTTCGGTGAGGGCGGCGATCACGGACACGAGGGTGGACTTGCCGCCGCCGTTGCGGCCCACCACCCCGATGCGGTCGCCCTCGTCGACGCCGAGCGAGACGCGGTCGAGCAGGACCAGGGGGCCGTAGGCGAGGCACACGTCCTGAAGGTTGATCAGATTCATCTTGAATCCATTGTCGCCGCCGTGGGAGGCGGGCCGGACCACCCGGCGCCGGGCGGCTCCGCTCCGGCGCGGCCCGGCCCGGTGCCGCGGCCGTCCTCCGCGGCACCCGCACCGCGGCGCCGGCCCCCTGCTCACGGCGCCACTTCGTGTCTCGCCGGGGCGTCAGACCAGGAAGAACTCCCGGGCCGCCGCCGCGATGCCCGCCGTGTCCAGGCCGTAGGCGCGGTCGTGGTCGGCGGGGTCGCCGTAGGCGCGCAGCTCGGTCTCGCGACCCACCCCCAGCGACCGCTGGCGGTGGCGGCGGTCGGCGAGCGCCGCGGCGACCTCGTGCGCCGAGGTGCCCGCCAGGTAGGGCTCGACCACGAGGACGTCGGCCTGCCCCGCTGCGGCCACCAGCCGGTTGAGCCCCGCGTGGTCGAAGGGCCGGACGGTGGCGGCGTAGGCGACCGTGACGTCCAGGCCCTCGGTGGCGGCGAGCACCCGGTCCAGCATCGGCCCGACCGCCACCACCACCCCGCTGGAGCGCCCCGAGCCGGAACGGACCGCGACCAGGCCCTCGCCGACGGGCCGCGCCGCTGCGTTGCCCCGCTCGGTCAGCCGCACGTAGACCCGATCGTCGCCGCGCAAGGCGGCCTTCAGCAGCCGCTCGGCCTCGGTGGCGTGCCCGGGGACGTGCACGGTCCAGCCGGGGAGGGTGTCGAGGAGGGCGACGTCGCCGGGCGCCATGTGGGTGCGCCCGTAGCCCGCGCCGTCGTAGGAGGCGCCGCTGCTGACCAGGACGGCGCCCATGTCCTGGTGCCCCAGGTCCAGCTTGACCTGTTCGAAGGGGCGCTCGATGAGGAAGGGCGCGAAGGTGTGCGCGATCGGGCGCATGCCCGTGAGCGCCAGCCCTCCGGCGACGCCGATGAGCAGCTGCTCGCGGATGCCGACGTTGACGACCCGGCCGGGGTGGCGGGCGGCGGCCTCGGTGAACCGGTCGGCCGAGATGTCGGCCAGGACGACGGCCAGGCGGGGGTCGGTGTCGAGCGCGGCGGTCACGGTCGCCACGAAGGCGTCGCGCATCGGCTGGTCGACGACGTGCGTGTGCTCCGGTACGGCGATGGTCATGGCCTTCATCCCTTCGGGTTCACGCGGGCGACGACCGCGAGCGGGCGGCCGCGGTGGGGCAGGGTCAGCGCCTCGTACAGCGAGGTGTGGTCGCGCCCGCTGACGGAACGGGCGGCCCAGCCCTCGCGTGCGAACCGCTCGGTGATGCCGCCGGGCCAGCCGTGGGTGGCCGACCGGTTGTCGATGACGATCGCCGTGAGGCCGTCCAGCCCGAGCCGGCCGGCGACGGCGATGGCCTCGTGGTTGCTGCCCTCGTCGAGTTCGGCGTCGCCGACGAGGACGAACACGCGCGGCGTGGTGCGGCCTTGCGCGCGCAGGCCCAGGTGCACGCCGACGCCGAGGCCGAGCCCGTGCCCGAGCGAGCCGCTGCCGATCTCGGCGCCGGGGACGAGGACGCGGTCGGGGTGGTGGCCCAGGGGCGAGTCGAACTCCGCCCACCGGCGCAGCGTGCGGACGTCGAGGAACCCCTTGGCGGCGAGGACGGCGTAGTAGGCGGCCGGGCCGTGTCCCTTGGAGAGCAGGAACCGGTCGCGGTCGGGGTGGTCGGCGGTCTCGGGGGTGATGTCGAGGACGCGGTCGTAGAGCACCCACAGCGCGTCGAGTGTCGACTCGGCCGCCGCCTGGTGCTTCTCGTCGCCGGTCATGAGTCCGATGAGGGCCGGGAGGTCGGCGTACCGGGAAAGCGTCGTCGTGGACATGCGCCCAGTCTCGGACTTCGAGTTAACTAGAGGTCAACCGCGCGATCCCGCCCGGCCGCATTGGAGGATGTGACGTGTCCCACCTGCCGGTCCGCCTGAGTATCGGCCAGCTCGCCGACCGCAGCGGCGTGCCGCCGACCACCCTGCGCTTCTACGAGGAGCGCGGGCTGATCACGGCCGAACGCTCCGCGGGCAACCAGCGCCGCTACCACCGCAACACGCTGCGCCGGCTGGCGTTCATCTCCGCCGCGCAGCGGGTGGGGCTGACGCTCACGCAGATCCACGAGGCGCTGCGCACCCTGCCCGACGGCCGCACGCCCACCGTCGCCGACTGGGCCCGCCTGTCGGAGCAGTGGCGGACCGAGCTGGACACCCGCATCGACGCGCTCCAGCGGCTGCGCGACCGGCTCGGGGAGTGCATCGGGTGCGGCTGCCTGTCGCTGAAGTCGTGCAACCTCCAGAACCAGGACGACGTCCTGGCGGCGCAGGGGCCGGGCGCCCCGCTGCTCAAGCCCGCGCGCGAGGGCGGGGTCTGAGCAGGGGCGAACCCCGGGATGCGGTCAGCGCCCCGCCACGGGGGCCACGACCTCAGCGCGTCCTGCGTGCCCCTCGGTCGTGACGGTGGCCGCGCACCGCCCCGATGCGTCGAGCACGGCGGCGATCTCCACCGCCCCCGCTGCCGACGCGGCGAGGAACGCGCAGGTGGGACCCGACCCCGAGACGAGGGCCCCCAGCGCGCCCGCGGCGCGCCCGGTGTCCAGGACCCCGGCCAGATCGGGCCGCAGGGACACCGCCGCCGGCTCCAGGTCGTTGGAGAGAGCCGCGCCCAGGCGCGCGGCGTCGCCCGCGGCCAGCGCCGCCATCAGCTCCGGGTCGCCTTCGGGCGCCGGGGCGCCGGGGCGCAGCCGGTCGTATTCGGCGAACACGTCGGGTGTGGACAGCCCGCCCTCCGCGAGGGCGAAGACCCAGTGGTAGCGGCCGGGGCTGTCGACGGGGGTGAGCACCTCGCCGCGGCCGGTGCCCACGGCGGTCCCGCCCACGAGGGGGAACGCGACGTCACTGCCCAGTTCGGCGGCGAGCGCCAGCAGATCGCCCTGGGAGAGGCCCGCGGACCAGAATGTGTTGCATGCCACAAGCGCACCGGCGGCGTCGGCGCTGCCGCCCGCCATCCCCCCGGCGACGGGGATCCGCTTGTGCAGGTGCAGGTCGACCGGCGCGGCGGCAGGCGTCTCACGTGCCACGAGACGCGCGGCGCGCGCCGCAAGGTTGGTGTCGTCGAGCGGGACGCGGGCGAGGTGCGGGCCGAGATCCCCCGAGACGCTCAGCCCGACGAGGGGGCGCTCTGCGCGCGGGCGCGCCTCACGAACGGTAACCTCGTCGAACAGCGCAACTGCGTGGAACACATTGACCAGATCGTGGTATCCATCTCCGCGCACAGGCCCCACCGCCAGCTGAAGGTTCACCTTCGCGGGTACCCGTACGGTTACGGCGGTCATAGCGGTCACGAGTCCTAGATCGTAAAGGAACCCCCACCCACGTGAGCCCACATCCCCGCAATGGGACGCTTGTGCGGTCCACGCGTTTCACCCATCATGGTGGGCGTTCCGCTACCGATCACACCCCCTGTCGCACGTCGCGGCCGCCCCGAACAGGGCACTGTGGCCTGCACGGGTGGGTATCAGGGCACAATCCCCGCTACCTTGGGGGCCAGACGGAGTTTGGACACCGTCGGGGAGGGTCGCTTGCCGTCGGATGGGCTCCCAAAGAACCTGGAACCGCTGGCCGCCGGAGATCCGGCGACCATCGGTCCCTACGTCGTGGCCGGGCGTCTGGGAAGTGGAGGGATGGGGACGGTCTACCTGGGCCGTACCCCTGACAAGGATGCCCAGGTCGCGATCAAGGTGATCCGCCCTGAGCTGGCCTTCGACGAGGCCACCCGGGCGCGTTTCCACGATGAGATGGAGAACGCCCGCCGCGTGGCGTCGTTCTGCACCGCCAAGGTCCTCGACCACGGCACCTTCGAGAACCGGCCCTACATGGTCACCGAGTACATCGCGGGGACCGCGCTCGCGGAGCACATCGCCGAGCAGGGGCCGCTCGACTCCAGCACCCTGCACGGTTTCGCGCTGGGCGTGGCCGCGGCACTCGCCGCGATCCACCGGGCGGGGCTCGTGCACCGCGACCTCAAGCCCGCCAACGTGCTGCTGTCGCTCTCGGGGCCGCGGGTCATCGACTTCGGCATCGCGCGTGCGATGAACACGATGACCAACCACACCCAGACCGGCATCGTCATGGGCAGCCCGGGGTGGATGGCGCCCGAGCAGCTGCTGGAGGAGAAGGTCACCACCGCGGCCGACATCTTCGCGTGGGGCTGCCTGGTGGCGTTCGCGGGCAACGGCGCGCACCCCTTCGGCAACGGCGACGCCATGACGCTGGGCAAGCGGGTGCTCTTCGCCGAGCCGCAGCTGGGCGACCTCGACAGCCCGCTGGACCGGCTCGTGGCCAAGGCCCTCGCCAAGGAGCCCGACCGCCGGCCCAAGGCCCAGGACCTGCTCCTGGAGCTCGCCGGCGGCGAGGACCCCAGCAGCGCCGGCAACGACTTCGTCAGCGCGCGGCTGACCCAGACCTGGCGGCCCAACAACCTCCCGCCGATGCCGCCCATGCCGCCGATGGGCCCGCCGCCGCCCAACCCGCACCAGAACATGCCGGGGATCAGCAGGCCCGGGCCGCCGCCGCAGGGCCCTCCCGGTCCCCCGCCGCCCCCCTATCCCGCGCCGCAGCACGCCCCGATGCCGGCGAACATGAGCCAGCCGATGCAGCGGCCGGGCGGCGTCGCCCAGCACCCGGTGCACCAGACCGGGCAGTTCCCGGTGGCGTCGCCGCAGCAGACCGGGCCGATCCCCCAGGTCCCGCAGGAGCACCCCCCGACGGCCACCCGGCCCCACTCCCAGCCCTACGTGCCGCCGGTCCCACCGCCGCCGCACCGTCCTGTGCAGCCGGCCAAGCGGCGCATGCGGTGGGTCGCGATCACGGCCGTGATCGCCGCGGTGCTGGTGCTGCTGCTGTTCACCGTGCTGACCCTGCTGGGCCTCAACCGGCTGAGCTGGCCGGGGTGGGCGGGTGCCGGCGCCGAGGACCCGGCCGGCGCCGGGCAGCAGGACCAGGACGGCCAGGGCTCCGACTCCGCGGCCGGCCCGGATCCCAGTGAGTCCAGTGAGGCCCCGGAACCCGGTGCGGGCAGCGACGGCCGGATGGAGTTCAACGTGCGCGAGTACGAGTGCACGCTGGACGTCCCGGACCGGTCCACCCCCACCGGCGGCACCTACTGCATCTTCGCGGTCAGCGTGCGCAACACCTCCGGCGAGCAGATCGACTTGGAAGCCGACTGGCAGCGCCTAAGGGGACCCGACCAGATCTACCCCGCATCGGAGCCCTTGGGCGGCGAAGCCGACGAGGACCTGTGGCAGCCCATCAAGGCGGGCGAAAGGGCCGAGGGCAGGCTGACCTTCCTCATCCCCAACGAGAGCATCGCCGAGCGCGGCGAGCTCATGCTGAACAGTCGCGAACAGGGCGACGCCGCCACGATCGACATCGCCGACGTCGAAAAGGTCGGCTGACGTCGCCTGGGGCATCGTGCCCGCCCCCTCCGGGGGCGGTCCGCCCGTTCTCAGCGCTTCTGCTCGGCGATCCTGGCGAACGCCGCGATGTCGAGCGCCTCGCCGCGCATGGCGGGGTCGACCCCGGCGGCGCGCAGCAGGGACTCCGCGGCCGCCGGTGAGCCCGCCCAGCCGGCGAGGGCGGCCCGGAGGGTCTTGCGGCGCTGGGCGAACGCCGCGTCGATGACGGCGAACACCTCGGCACGTGAGGCGGAGGCGCTGGGCGCCGGGCGGCGGCGCAGCTCCACGAGGCCGGAATCCACATTCGGGGCGGGCCAGAAGACATTGCGGCCGACCGAACCGGCGCGCCGCACGTCGGCGTACCAGGCGGCCTTGGCCGACGGCACCCCGTAGGTGCGCCCGCCCGGGCGGGCGGCGAGGCGGTCGGCGACCTCGGCCTGCACCATCACCAGGCCCCTCTCCAGCGAGGGCAGCAGCTCCAGCAGGTGCAGCACCACCGGGACGGCGACGTTGTAGGGGAGGTTGGCCACGAGCGCGGTGGGCGGCGGCCCCGGCAGCTCGGTGATGCGCATGGCATCGGCGGTGACGACCTCCAGCCGGCCGGCGAGGCCGGGGGCGTGCTCGGCAACGGTGCCGGGCAGCGCCGCGGCGAGCCGCGGGTCGATCTCGACGGCGGTGACCCGGTGCGCGTGCGGGAGCAGCGCGAGGGTGAGCGACCCGAGGCCGGGCCCCACCTCCAGCACGACGTCGTCGGGCCCCACCCCGGCGACGCGCACGATACGGCGGACCGTCCCGGCGTCGGTCACGAAGTTCTGGCCGAGGGTCTTGGTCGGCCGGACACCGAGCCGGTCGGCGAGGCGGCGCACGTCGGCCGGTGTCAGCAGACGCGCGGGGGCGGAAGCCGGGGCGCCGGCGGGATCGGATTGGGTCACCCGCACATTTTGCCAGGCGAACGACGAAGCCCCGGCCGGGGCCGGAAACGCAGGCGGGCCGGGGCGGTGCCCCGGCCCGCCCTTCGTGCGGTGGCCCCATGCGGCCGGAGCCGTTCGTTCGCTCCGGCCGCGTGGCGGAATCAGTCGAAGAGGTGGACGCCGCACTCGGGCCACTGGCCCTGCCAGTTGCCATTGACCATGTCGTAGAGCTTCTGGGCGCGCATGGTCTGCTCGTCGGCGCTGGCCTCGGCGGGGGATCCGCTGCCGCCGGCCGACTGCCAGGTGGCCATGGAGAACTGGTAGAGGCCGTAGTAGCCGCCGGCGCTGTTGACCGCCGTGGGGTCGCCGCCGGACTCGCACTCGGCGAGCGCCGCCCAGTTCAGGCTGGAGGCCTCTCCGCTCGCCGCGTCCTCCACCTTGGTGCCGATCTCGGTGATGCCGTCGACGGCCTCCTTGATGACCTCTTCCTTGATGACGTACTCGGTCTCCTCGCCCTCGCGCATGACCATGGCGGTGGTGACCTCCTGGACGCCGTCCTCGGGCTCCTGGACGACGTTCTCCTCGCCCTCCGGCAGGTCGGGGTTCTCGCGCTCCTCGGTCTCGGCCTCGATCGGCACCTCTTCGGTGGTGGGCTCGCTCAGCAGCTCGGTGACGTCGATGACCATGCCGTCCGTGGGCTCGGTGTCGAGCTCGGGTTCGACGATGTCGTGCTCGCCGGGCGTGATGCCGTTGTCGGCGAGCACCTGCTCGACGGTGTCGGCGGTGGTGTCGGCCTCCATGCGCACGCGGTCGCGCAGGATGACGACGCGCAGCGCGCTGGCCGCCTCGACCGCGAGCCCCTCCTCGGGGATGGCCTCGTCGCGGTCGACGGACAGCTCCAGCGCCTCGCCGCCCATGCCGAGCTGGTCGAGCCCCTCGCCGACGGTGAGCGCCGTGACCCAGTGGGACTCCGGCTCGCCGTCGATCTCCAGGGTCAGTTCGCGCGCGGTGCGCACGAGCACGCTGCCGCCGCGGGCGACCTCGGCGTCGGTCTCGGGGGCGACCGCGTCGTGCTCACCCAGGGTGACGCCGGCGGTGTCAAGGACGTCCTGCACGGTCGTCCCGAAGGTGTGCACGGTCTGCTGCTCGCCGTTGACGTCCAGGGTGACCCGCTGGTCCATGGCGAACGCGGTGCCCCCGCCGCCGACGATCACCACGGCCGCGGCGGCGGCCCCGATCACGACGGCCCGGGAGCGCAGAACGGGCGGCAGGACCGACTTGCGCGGCCGCCGGCCCCGGCGGGGCGCGGGGCCTCTCCCAGCGGCAGCGGCGGCGTCGGGGCCGCCTGCGGGGGCGGGTCCGGGGCCCGCCGGGGCGTCGGGCCGCGGTGCTCCTCGGCCGCCGTGTGCGCCTCGGTGCGAACCACGGGAAGCTGACGGGGACTTGCGCACGATTGCCTCGACCTTCGCGATGCGGATGAGGAAAGACAGGGGCGGACCGGATGCCGGTGTCCGCAGGGGAACCGCGACGGCGGCCGGAGGGGAGGGCCGCACTGTCAACGGGGGTGCTCCGGAAAATATCACGCCAGCCCGCTCGGCGCTTTGGGATCGACCGAATCTCCCGATTTCGGCGGACGAACGCGCGCCTCACCCCGGTGTGGCCCGTCCGCGCGTGGCGGCGGCACCCGGCCGACCCCACAATGGAACACCGAATCGCGTTCTGCGTCCGCTCTTTTCGCGCCTGGAGGTTCACCCATGGGGCCGCTCAACGGAATCCGGGTCGTGGAGTTCACCGGGATCGGCCCGGGGCCCATGGCCGCCATGCTCCTCGCCGACCTCGGCGCGAGCGTCATCCGGGTGGACCGGCCCGGGGCCGTCGAGGCGGCGGCCTCCGGGGGGCACCGCCCGCACATGACCGCCGGCCGCCCGGCCATCGGCCTCGACCTCAAGTCCGACGAGGGCGCCGCCGCCGCGCGCCGCCTCACCGCCGCCGCCGACGTCCTGCTGGAGGGGTTCCGGCCCGGGGTGATGGAGCGCTTGGGCTTGGGCCCCGACGACCTCTGCGCCGCCGACCCGCGCCTGGTCTACGCACGGGTCACCGGATGGGGCCAGGAGGGCCCGCTCGCACGGGCCGCCGGCCACGACATGAACTACATCTCGCTCAACGGCTCCCTGCACAGCATCGGCCGCGCGGGCGGCCCCCCGCTGCCGCCGGTCAACCTGCTCGGCGACTTCGCCGGCGGCACCATGTTCGCCGTCACCGGCATCCTCAGCGCCCTGGTGGAGCGCCAGTCCTCGGGGCGGGGGCAGGTGGTGGACGCGGCGATGGTCGACGGCAGCGCCCTGCTGATGTCGATGGTCTACGAGGACCGCCTGCGCGGCGCCTGGACCGACGAGCGCGGCACCAACTACCTCGACACCGGCGCTCCCTGGTACGACGTCTACGAGTGCGCCGACGGCCGGCACGTGTCGGTGGGCGCCATCGAGCCGCAGTTCTACGCGGCCCTCCTCGACGGCCTCGGGCTGGACGGCGCCGACCTGCCCGGCCAGTGGGACCGGCCGCAGTGGCCGGAGCTGCGCGCCCGCTTCGCCGAGGTGCTGCGCACCCGCACCCGCGACGCGTGGGCGGCGGTGTTCGAGGGCACCGACGCCTGCGTGCAGCCGGTCCTGTCGATGCCCGAGGCCGCCGAGCACCCCCACGTCAAGGCGCGTGGGTCGGTGGTGCGCGCGGGCGAGCGGCTCTACCCCGGCCCGGCGCCGCGGTTCGGCCGCACCCCCGGTGCCGCCACCCGCGACCCCGCCTTCCCCGAGCCGGGACTGGCCGACACCCTCAAGGAATGGGGCGTGGACGGGCTCTGACCGCACGCGCCCGCGCGCGGGCGCCACGGGGGCGGCCTGGGGGGCTCAGTCCAGGCCGAACACCCGGCGCCCGTTGGCGGCCACGGCCTCGGCCAGGGTGTCCTCGTCCATCCCCTTGGCCTCGGCGACCGCCCGCAGGGTGTGCGGGATGAGGTAGGGGGCGTTGGGCCGGCCGCGGTAGGGCTTGGGGGTGAGGAACGGGGCGTCGGTCTCGACCAGGATCAGGTCGGCCGGCGCCACGGCGGCGGCCTCGCGCAGCCCCTGGGCGCTCGCGAAGGTCACGGTGCCGGCGAAGCTCATGGTGTAGCCGCGTTCGGCGCAGACCCTGGCCATGGCGGCGTCGCCGGAGAAGCAGTGGAACACCACGGTGTCCGGTGCGCCCTCCTCCTTCAGGATGCGCAGGACGTCGTCGTGGGCGTCGCGGTCGTGGATCATCAGCGCGCGCCCGTGGCGCTTGGCGATGTCGATGTGGCGCCGGAACGACTCCTGCTGGGCGGCCACACCTTCGCCGCCGGTCCGGAAGTAGTCGAGCCCGGTCTCGCCGACGGCGCGCACCTGGGGCAGCGCGGCCAGCCGGTCGATCTCGGCGAGCGCGGCCTCGAGGCCGGCCGTCCCGCCCGCGGGGCGCACCTTGCCGGCCCAGTCGGTGTCGTCGACCTCGACGCCCTCGGCGCCGTCGCCGTGCACGATGCGGGGCGCCTCGTTGGGGTGCAGCGCCACCGCGGCCCACACCGTGGGGTACTCCTCGGCGACCTGCGCGGCCCAGCGCGACGACGACTCGTCGACCCCGACCTGGATGAGCGGCGTGACCCCCACCGCCTCGGCGGCGGCGATGATCTCGGCGGTATCGGGGGTCTGCATGTCCATGTGGGTGTGGCTGTCGGCCACCGCCACCCGCAGCGGCTCCGGGGGCGGCGGCGGGGTCTGGGCGTTGCGGTTGCGCACCGCCTCGCCGCTTCGCTTGCCCATGGTGGTCTCCCAGCACGTCTAGAACACGTCTCGAACACGGATAGGCGGACCGCCGGGTGCGGCGGTCCGCCGTCGGAGGTCGGCGCCGCCGCCCCGGAGCCCCGGGGCGGCGGCGGGCTGCGGATCAGCCCGCCGCGGCCTCTTCCAGCCGGGCCAGCTCTTCGTCGACGATCGACGGGTCGAGCTTGGCGAACAGCGGAGTGGGCGCGGACAGCGGGGTGCCCGGGCGGATCGGCACCGACGCCCACACCGCCGCGTTGCCGGCGTAGTCGCCGGTGATGACCGGGTAGGAGGTGGGCTGGGCCTCGCCGCCGATGGTGTCGAGCCCCTCGTCGATCCGCGGCATGCCGGTCCAGACCCCCGTGCCGCCGAGCATGGCGTACACCTTGTTGGCGGATTCGGGCAGGAACGGCGTGAGCAGCGTGTTGGCGTCGCTGACCAGCTGGAGCGCGACGTGCAGGACGGTCGCCATCCGCGCGGGGTCGGTCTTCTTCAACGCCCAGGGTGCCTGGTCGGAGATGTACTTGTTGGCGTCGGCGACCGTGCGCATGGCCTCCTGGAGGCCCGCCTTGAACTTGCAGCCGTCCAGGTGGGCGCCCACGGTGGCGAACGCTGCGGCGGAGTCGGCGAGCACCCGGCGGTCGTCGTCGGTGAGCTCCCCGGCCTCGGGGATCTCCCCCAGGTTCTTGGCGGCCATGGAGATGGAGCGGTTGACCAGGTTGCCCCAGGCGGCCACGAGCTCGTCGTTGTTGCGGCGGACGAACTCCGCCCAGGTGAAGTCGGTGTCCTGGGTCTCGGGGCCGGCGGCGATGATGTAGTAGCGCAGTGCGTCGGCGGAGTAGCGCTCCAGGAAGTCGCGGACGTAGATCACGACCCGGCGCGAGGAGGAGAACTTGCGCCCCTCCATGGTGAGGAACTCGCTGGAGACGACCTCGGTGGGCAGGTTCAGCGCCCCGAGGGCGGAGGGGGAGCCGCCGCGGTCGCCCGCGCCGTTGTAGCCCATGAGCATGGCGGGCCAGATCTCGGCGTGGAAGACGATGTTGTCCTTGCCCATGAAGTAGTAGGACTCGGCATCGTCGCCCTGCCACCACTGGCGCCACGCGTCGACGTCGCCGGTGCGCGCGGCCCATTCGACCGCCGCCGACAGGTAGCCGATGACGGCGTCGAACCACACGTACAGGCGCTTGTTGGCCTGCTCGCTCCAGCCTTCGAGCGGGATGGGCACGCCCCAGTCGAGGTCGCGGCTGATGGCCCGCGGCTGGAGGTCGTCGAGCAGGTTGAGCGCGAACTTCAGGACGTTGGGCCGCCAGTCGCCGGCCTTGGAGCGCAGGTACTCGCCCAGGACCCCGGTGAAGGCGGGCAGGTCGAGCATGAAGTGCTCGGTGTCGACGAAATCGGGGGTCTCGCCGTTGACCTTGGAGACCGGGTCGATGAGGTCGATCGGGTCGAGCTGGTTGCCGCAGGTGTCGCACTGGTCGCCGCGCGCACCGCCGGAGCCGCAGATGGGGCAGGTGCCCTCGATGTAGCGGTCGGGCAGCGTGCGCCCGGTGGACGGCGACACCGCGCCCTTGGTGGTGTGGGTGAAGATGTAGCCGTTCTCGTAGAGCCCGTTGAACAGCTCCTGCGACAGGTCGTAGTGGTTGCCCGTGGTGGTGCGCGTGAACAGGTCGTAGGACAGGCCCAGCGCCACCAGGTCCTCGACGATGATCCGGTTGTAGCGGTCGGCGAGCTCGCGCGCGCTGACGCCCTCCTGGTCGGCCAGCACCTGGACCGGGGTGCCGTGCTCGTCGGTGCCGCTGACCATGAGCACGTGGTTGCCGGACATCCGCTGGAAGCGCGAGAAGACGTCGGAGGGGACTCCGAACCCGGATACGTGCCCAATGTGGCGCGGCCCGTTGGCGTAGGGCCAGGCCACCGCGGTCAGGATGTGGCGTTTCGACGACATGCCCCCAGCCTAAAGCCGACCGCACCCCGCGTCGCACGGTTTTCCACAGCCGTGCGCCCGCGCCGCAGTACCCGCGGGCGCGCCCGCGCGCGGCGGGCGGCCGGCAGGCCGCGCAAAAGCGGGGGAAGACGGCGTTAGGCGCGCGTCGGTAGGGTGTGCCCGGGGCGTGTACGCACACGTCCCCGGCCCGGCAGGGCCGGCACCCTCACGGCCTCATCGAAGGCGGCAGGCGAAGGCGGTGGTCACCATGGTCCCCCGTGTGCTGTCCGCTGTCCTCACCGCGGTCCTGCTGATGTTCGGTGCCCCACTGTCGCCGGCACCCCCCGAACCGGACCACGGCGCACCCGACTACGCCATCGCGCTGGCGGGCCCGGGGCCGCACGCGGTCGCCCACCCGACACGCGACGCCGGCACGTCCGGGCTCGCGCTGCCCTCCTGGAGCGGCGACCACCGGCCGCAGGCTCTACGCGACATCGCCGTGGGCCTTAGCCCCGCGGCCGTGCTCCTGCCCGACCTCGGCGGCCCGTGGGCGCTGGCCCCGCTGCCGGAGTCGGCCGCCCCGCCCGACCTTCCCGAACCCTTCCGGCTGCCCCTGGGCCGCGCGCCGCCTCTCACCTCGGGTATGTGACGTCACCCCGGCACACCCGTAACGTGCCACCCCCGCAGGTAAATGTTTCGTGAGAGGTTCGATCCATTGTCCAATCAGTCGGGAGCGGGGCCACGCTGGCTGCGCGGCATCATCTCCCTGATCATCGTGGTCGCCGCATTCGGCGCCGCGTGGTTCATACCGCCGCACCTGGGGCTCGACCTCAGCGGCGGCACCCAGATCGTCTTGGAGACCCAGGACGGCGATGACGGCACCGAGGCCAACGCCGAGAACACCGACCAGGTCATCGAGGTGCTGCGCCAGCGCATCGACAGCCTGGGCGTGAGCGAGGCGACGATGTCGCGCTCGGGCTCCGACCGCATCATCGTCGAGCTGCCGGGCGTCCAGGACCCCACCGAGGCGGCCGAGATCCTCGGCCAGACGGCGCAGCTCACCTTCCACCCCGTCCTCGGCGTCCAGCCGGCGCAGGGCAGCGGGGTGCAGGCGCCGATGCCCGGCGACAGCGCCAACGCGCCCGCCGACGCCTCGGGCGGCTCCGGAACCACCGCCGACGAGTCGCGTGCGCCCGCTGACGGCTCCGGCAGCGGCGGGGACTCCGGAGGCGGCGACTCCGGAGGCTCCGGCACGCCGTCCGAAGAAGAGCTCCAGCAGATGCTCCAGGGCCAGATGCCCGGCGGCGCGGGCGGCGGCCAGCCCGCCGAGAACCCCGACGACGTCGAGCTGACGCTGCCCGACGACCAGGGCCAGCAGCTCCAGCTGGGCGCCGCCGCCATCCAGGGCGACCAGGTCTCCAGCGCCGACGCGGTACTGGACCAGACCACCAACACCCAGTGGCAGGTCAACGTCGGTTTCCGCGGTGCGGGAACGGACAACTGGGCCCAACTCACCGGCCAGGCCGCCTGCAACCAGCCCGGCGACCCGACCCGGCGCATCGCGATCGTCCTGGACGACCAGATCATCTCCTCGCCCGAGGTCAACCAGGACACCGCCTGCGACGTCGGCCAGACCGGCGGCCAGACCACCATCACCAGCCAGACCTTCGACCAGGCGAGCGCCCAGGAGCTGGCCGTGCTGATCGAGGGCGGCTCGCTGCCGCTGCCCGTCACGGAGATCCAGCGCCAGACGGTCGGCCCCACCCTGGGTGAGGACGCGATCCAGGCCAGCTTCATCGCCGGCGCGGTCGGCATCCTGCTGACCGGGCTCTACATCTGCGTGGCCTACCGCCTGGTCGGCTTCCTGGCGTCGGTGGCCCTGGCGTGCTACACGCTGATCGCCTACGCGTCGCTGGTGGCGCTGGGGGCGACGCTCACCCTGCCCGGCCTCGCCGGGTTCGTGCTCGCGATCGGCATGGCGATCGACGCCAACGTGCTGATCTTCGAACGGGCCAGGGAGGAGTACCAGCACCAGGAGAAGGTCTACGCCGCCAACAAGTCGGCGGGGCTGGTCGACGCCACCGAGGCGGAGTCCGCTCAGGCGGAGGCGGGCGTGCTGTCGCGGCGCCGCCGCAGGGCCATCCCGCCCAACCTCCAGAAGGCGTTCGTCCAGGGGTCGCAGAAGGCGTGGAGCGCCGTCATCGACACCAACATCACGACGCTCATCGCCGCGGCGCTGCTGTTCTTCTTCGCCTCCGGCAACGTCCAGGGCTTCGGCGTCACGCTGGGGCTGGGCACGCTGGCCTCCATGGTCTCCGCGCTGGTCATCGCGCGCGTGTTCGTGGAGTGGGCGGTGCGCCGCAAGGCCGTCCGCAAGCGGCCCGCGATCTCGGGCATCTCCAAGATCAGCTCGGTGCGCGCCTGGCTGATCAAGCGCGACCCCGACCTGATGAAGCGCGGCAACCTGTGGCTGGGCATCGCCGGCGCCGTCGTCGTCGTGGCCGTCCTCGGCATGTTCGTGCGCCCGCCGAACTTCGGCGTGGAGTTCACGGGCGGCCGGGTCATGGACTTCACGACCCAGGAGTCCATCAGCGTGACCGAGGCGCGGCAGGCGGTCGAGGACGCCGGGTTCGGCACCGCGGTCGTCCAGGAGTCCGGCGACGGCGACGTCTCGGTGCGCACGGGCCCCATCTCCGACGCCGAGGCCCAGGAGATCCAGGTCGCCCTGGACGACCGGGCGGGCGGGGCCGAACGGGTCTCCGACGAGCTGATCGGCCCGAGCATGGGCGACGAGCTGCGCAACCGGGCGCTCATCGCCCTGGCCGCGGCGCTGGCCTTGCAGATGGTCTATCTCGCCTGGCGGTTCCGCTGGTCCTTCGGCCTGTCGACCATCATTGCGCTGGCGTTCGACCTGGTCGTGGTCATCGGCCTGTTCTGCTGGCTGGGCAAGCCGATCGACGGCGTGTTCCTCGCGGCGCTGCTGAGTGTGGTGGGCTTCTCGGTCAACGACTCGGTGGTGGTGTTCGACCGGGTCCGCGACGAATGGGCGCACGACCCGAAGTCGAAGTTCCCCAGGATCACCAACTCGGCGATCCTGCACACCCTGCCGCGTACGGTGAACACCACCATCGGGGGGATCTTCATCCTGGCCACGCTCGCGATCTTCGGTGGGTCGTCGCTGACCGACTTCTCCATCGCGATGCTCGTGGGCCTGATCTCCGGCATGCTCTCGACGATCTTCGTCGGCTCGCCGCTGGCGATCTGGTTGCAGAAGTGGGACAAGACCCCGCCGCCGCACGTGATCAAGGAGAAGAAGACCAAGCAGCGCAAGGAGCTGCGCACCGCCCGCGAGCAGACGGACGGTGCAGTGGTGTAACCACTCCGAAGAGAATCAAAAGAACACAGCAGCGGGGCGCCCACGGCGCCCCGCTGCGCTTCTTGGGGGGTGCTCAGCGGTGCACGGCGTCGTAGACCTCGCGCTTGGGCACCCCCAGCTCGCGGGCGATCTCCTGGACCGCCTGCTTGCGGGGCACCCCCGTCTCCTCGCGGTCGGCCACCGCGGCGGCGAGGTCGGCGGGATCCCGGCTGACGGCGGCGGGTGCGGCCCCGGCGACCACGACGGTGATCTCGCCGCGCACCTCGCCCTGCGCCCACTCGGCGAGATCGGAGAGCGGCCCGCGCCGCACCTCCTCGTAGGTCTTGGTGAGCTCTCGGCAGACCGCGGCCCGCCGATCGGGTCCGAACGCCTCGGCCATGGCGGCGAGCGTGGCCCCGAGGCGGTGCGGGCTCTCGAAGAACACCATGGTGCGCCGCTCGCCGGCGAGTTCGGCGAAGCGGCCGGCGAGTCCCTTTCGCGGCGGGAAGCCCTCGAAGCAGAACCGGTCGGTGGGCAGCCCCGAGAGCACGAGCGCCGTGGTGACCGCGGTCGGGCCGGGAACGGCGGTCACCCGTACCCCGGCCTCGGCGGCGGCGCTGACCAGGCGGTATCCGGGGTCCGACACCCCCGGCATGCCGGCGTCGGTCACGACGAGGACGTCGTGCCCGGCCAGCAGGTCGTCCAGGAGTTCCTTGGCCCGGCGGGTCTCGTTGGCGTCGTGGTAGGAGACGATCCGGGCCCCGGACTCCCCGCCGAGCCTGACCCCGACGCGGGCGGCGAACTGGCGCAGTCTCCGGGTATCCTCTGCCGCAATGATCCCCGCGCGGCCCAGTGCGTCGAGCAGCCGCGGGGGCGCGTCGTCGCGGTGCCCGATAGGCAGCCCCGCGAGCGTGAGCGTCCCGGATCCGCCGGATTCCGTGGCTGCTGCCGTCACTTTCCACCCGTTCCCTAGACGCTACGGTGGGCTGTACCCCGCCAGCGGCCGACGGCCCGGCGTACCACCCATCTCCGACCAACTCTAAGAGCCGAGATGACGACCACCGCACTCCCCGCCGCCCCAGCACAGCCCCCGACCTCGTCGGCCTCCGTCCGCGACCGCCTGGTCCCGCCGACCCCGGGGCCGGCCTGGGCCGGCTGGCTCGGCGCGGTGCTGGTGGCCGCCTTCGCGGGGGTGCTGCGGTTCATCCGGCTCGGCAGCCCGCCGGAGATCTACTTCGACGAGACCTACTACGCCAAGAACGCGCTGTCGATCTGGATCTACGGCTACGAGCACGAGACCATCGAGAACGCCGACGCGATGCTCGCCAACGGCAACGACTCCATCTTCACCGGAGGCGCCGATTTCGTGGTGCACCCGCCGCTGAGCAAGTGGCTCATCGGGCTCGGCGACTGGGTGTGGGGGGTGCTGCCGTTCGGCGAGGCGGTGAGCCCGGTGGGCTGGCGGCTGGCCGCGGCCGTGTTCGGCACCCTGTCGGTGCTGCTGCTGGTGCGCATCGCCACGCGGATGACCCGGTCGTGGCTGCTCGGCTGCACGGCGGGGCTGATCATGGCGCTCGACGGCCTGCACTTCACGCTGAGCCGCATCGCGATGGTCGACGTCTTCCTGATGTTCTTCATCCTCGCGGGGTTCGGCTGCCTGGTGGTCGACCGCGACCGGGCACGGGCCCGGCTGGCGGGGCTCACCGAGAGCGGGGCGGCGGCCGCCGGGTGGCTCGGGATGCGCTGGTGGCGCATCGGGGCCGGGCTCTGCCTGGGCCTGGCGATGGGCACCAAGTGGTCCGCGCTGTGGTACCTGGCGGCGTTCGGTCTGCTCACGGTCGCCTGGGACTACGGCGCGCGGCGCAGCGCGGGACAGCGCAAGGTGGCGCTGCGCTGGCTGGGCTACGACGCCGTCCCGGCGTTCTTCCAGACGGTGGGGGTGGCCGCGGTCACCTACCTGGCCACGTGGACCGGCTGGTTCGCCACCTCGGGCGGCTACGACCGCCAGTGGGGGGCGCAGAACACGCCGGGGGCGCTGGCGCAGCTGCCCGACCAGCTCCTGGGGCCGGTCAACGCGCTGATCAGCCTGGCGCACTACCACATGCAGGTGCTCAACTTCCACAGCGACCTGTCGAAGCCGCACGACTACGCCTCCACGCCGTGGGAATGGCTGATCATGCGCACCCCCGTGGCGTTCTACTACAACGGCGAGGAGACCACCTGCGGGGCCGACCGCTGCTCCAGCACGGTGCTGAGCATCGGCACCCCGGCCGTGTGGTGGCTGTCGCTGCTCGCGCTGGTGGTGATGTTCGGCTGGTGGATCACCCACCGCGACTGGCGGGCGGGGGCGGTGCTGCTCGGGGTGGCCGCGGGCTGGCTGCCGTGGCTGGCCTACCCCGAGCGCACGATGTTCGTGTTCTACGCGCTGCCGATGCTGCCGTTCCTGGCGCTGGCGATCACGCTGATGCTGGGGCGGGCGCTGGGCCCCGCTGAGGACAGCCCCGATTACGTGCTCATGCGCCGGCTGGTCGGCGGGGTCGCCTTCGGCGTGGTGATGCTGCTCATCATCGCCAACTTCGCCTACCTGTACCCCGTCCTCAGCGCCGAGACGATCCCCTATGACCAATGGGCCCAGCGCATGTGGTTCGAGACCTGGATCTACGGCAACGGCGGCCCCTCCACCGGCTGAGCCGGCCGCGGCCATGGGCCCGCCGCGACACGCCCATGGCCGCGAATCCACTAGTCCTGATTGGCGGAAAAATCAACCGGAACAGCGCATCGGAATGCCCCGTTTTCCGCCGCTGATTTTCGTCCCGAAAAGGCTCGGCAACGCCCGTATACGGCTGGTAGTGTTCTGCACCGGTTGCGGATGTGGTTTCCATGGATGCCTAGGGCGCCTCGCGGAACTTCACGTGGGCGCTTGTCGTTTGGGCGGGAACTCCCGGGGACGGGCGCTCGGCAACCCGGGACCAGCAGGGTGCGGTTCCGTTGTAGTCCCCAAAGGGAGAGCAGATGGCTCAGGGCACCGTGAAGTGGTTCAACTCTGAGAAGGGTTTCGGGTTCATCGCCGTTGAAGGCGGCGGCCCGGACGTGTTCGTTCACTACTCGGCGATCGCGGGTACCGGCTTCCGGAACCTGGAAGAGGACCAGCAGGTCGAGTTCGAGATCACCCAGGGTCCGAAGGGCCCTCAGGCGTCCAACGTGCGTGGGCTCTGACGTCGCCTGAATTCTTTTCTCGGCCCTTCGCTCGGTTGCGAGCGAAGGGCTGTTCGCTTCCCGGCGCCTTCCGGCGCCCCGCTCACTCCGGCCGGCCCGCGGCCTCCTTCTCGGAACCGGCGCCGCCTCCGGGCACCCCGCCCAGCTCGCGGACCTGGTCGCTGAGCCGCGCCACCTGCTCGGCCAGCGCGTCGATCCGCATGAGGACCGCCTCGTGCTGGCGCAGTTCGAGCTGCTGGTCCTCCTCCCACCGCTCGGCGCCGAACTCCTCCTCCATCGTCGTGACGATCACCCCGATGATCAGGTTGAGCACGATGAACGCGCTGATGACGATGAAAACGACGAAGTACAGCCACGCGTAGGGCGCTTCACCCGTGACCGAATCGGAGATATCCGGCCAGTTCTCCGTGGTCAGGAGCATGAACAGGGTGTAGAGCGTCGTCCCCAGGTCGCCGAAGTACTCCGGGGAGATGTCCTCGAACAGCTTCTCGCCCAGGACCGCCGACGTGTACATGATCACGAACAGCACGCCGATCACGGCGCCCAGGCCCGGCAGCGAGCGGAAGAGCGCGTTGACGATCCCCCGCATCTGCGGGACCACGCTGATCAGCCGGAGCAGGCGCAGGATGCGCAGCAGCCGCAGCACCGAGAACCCGTTGGTCGACGGGATCAGCGCAACCCCCACGACCATCAGGTCGAACCAGTTCCAGGGGTCGCGGAAGAACGTCCAGCCGCGCGCCCACAGCTTGAGGGACAGCTCGACGACGAAGAAAGCGACGAACGCATGCTCGGCGAGCCTGAAGTACGCCTCCAGGTGGCCGAACCTGTCCTGGTAGGTCTCCATCCCCAGGGACACCCCGTTGAGGACGATCACCAGGATGACCGCGTTCTGGAACCACCGCGCGTCGACCAGCCGGCCGACGTGGTCGCGCAGGGTCGGTGTCGTCTGTTCGGCCAATGCCTCTCCCTCTGCGATGGGCCACAAGATGGACCACAAGCCCGGCGTACCGGCGGTTTCCGGGCCTGGGCCCGGGCCGCCACCACCCTAACCGGCGGCCCTGGAGCGCCATGCGGGTGTGTCCGCCTACGGTCACGCGGTGTGCGCCACTAGGCTGTCCCGGTTCACCGGCGGACAGGGCTGACAGTGGGGGCGGTCGGAGGGGTTGGGGATCGGCAGGACCGCACCGCGCGGGGGACGGCGGGGGCAGGGCCGGCGGCCCTGGGCCCACGCGGCGGCGTTCGCCGTGGCGTGCGCGGTGCTCGCCCTCGTCACCGCCGACGCCGTCGCAGGCGGGCCGCTGAGCGCCGCCGACGCCCCGGTGCACGCCTTCGCCGACCGCCACCGGCCCGGGGGCGCCGCAGAGGCGGCGGCCGTCTGGGCGGCGCGGCTGGGCCAGCGGTGGGTCACCATCCCGCTGCTGGCGGCCGCGGGGGTGTGGGCGCTGGTCCGGCGGCGCGATCCGCGTCCGCTGCTGGCCGCGGGGGCCGGGCTGGCCGCTCTCGCGGTGGCGGGCACGCTGCTGAAGGTCTTCGTGGGCCGGACCCCGCCGATCACCGGGGTGGACCTGGCCGATCCCGGGCTGGCCAACGTCGCCGAGTACCTGGCCGTGCGCACGGGCCTGGCCGCGGGGCCCTACGACGGCTTCGTCTCCCACCCCTCGGGGCACGCGGCCAACGCGGCGCTGAGCTACCCGTTGCTGGCCTGGCTGGTGTTCGGGGCCCGCGGGGCGCACCCGTCGCCCCGGGCCCTGCACCGTGCCCTGGCGGCCGCGGCTGTGCCGGTCCTGGGGGTGGCGGCCATGGTGGTCCTCCTCGACTACCACTGGGTGAGCGAGGCCGTGACGGGGATCGCACTCGGGGCCGCGGTCCTGGCGCCGACCCTGCTGATCCTGCGCCCTTTTTCCGGTTCGTCCGCCCTTGCGTACACGGAGGATTCGGGCAAAATCCTCCCCTCCGCTGTGCCCGGGGGATCTTCCAGGGGCTAATCTGCTAAGTGGCCGTGACGACCACCACGAGGGCCACCGAAGGGGTTGGGGCATGTTCAACATTGGGGCGGGCGAATTCATCGTCCTCGGTGTGCTCGCGCTCCTCATCTTCGGCCCCGACCAGCTGCCCAAGGCGGCGGCCCAGCTCGGGCGGGTCCTGCGGCAGCTGCGCCGCATGGCCGACAGCGCCAAGAGCGACATCCAGCAGGGGCTGGGGCCGGAGTTCAAGGACTTCGACGTCCAGGACCTCAACCCCAAGCGCTTCGTGCAGAAGCACTTCTGGGAATCCGACAACGACGACGAGGCCGACGCCTACCGCCGCCCGGTCTCCCAGCTCAACGGCAAGCGCCCGCCGTTCGACTCCGAGGCGACCTGAGCGGCGAGCCGCCGAACGAGCGGAGGCGGCGCTGCCCACGGCCGCAGGCCCGACTTGCGGGGCCGTTGGAGCGGAGTGAGAAGGCGAGCGCTCCCGGAAGGCACCGTCGAACTCTCACCCGAACAGCATCACGACGAACAGCGCCAGGCCGATCACCACGACCGACCCCACCAGCACCGCCGGCGATGCCACGGTGGCGACCAGCAGCTCGGCCGCCACGGTGCCGCACACGGCGGCCGCGGGCCAGGGCCAGCGGGGCGTGGGCGGCCAGTCGTTGCGCTGCTCGCGGTAGGCCGTGGCGAGCCCCGCTGTGGCGACCGCTGTCCAGAAGACCACGTGGCCCCAGGCCCGCGTCCCGGCAGGGATGTAGTCGGCTGCGCTGCCGGTGTACATGACGAACAGCGCTGTCAGCGTGATGAGCCGCCAGTGGCCGCCGCGGCCGCGCATGTCGGGGATCGCCTTCACCCGTGCCGGGCTGTCGCGGCGGAACCGCTCGGCCGCAACGGGCGGCGGGTCCGGCGGCGCCGGAGCGGGCGGTTGCGGGGGCGGAACGGGGGCCTCGGGGTAGTGGTAGCCGCCAGGGGCCTGCTCACCAATGGGGTACTCCCGCCCGGAGGGTTCCTCCGGGGGCTCCGGGCGCGGGTGGTCCGGGAACTCGGGCACGGTCCTCGACACCTTCTTTGATCGCACGGGTACACCGGGACCTTTACCCGTGCGCGCCCCGCGGAACCGTTCCGCAGCGGGGCCGGACGCCTATCGCGCCCGGCCCCGCGGACGGGTCAGCGGCGGCCGGGACGGCCGTAGTGGGCCTCCTCGCGCGCGTCGGTCCCGCGCGACCCGCTCAGCGGGCGGAACCGCAGGATCTGCGGGTCGTGGTCGCTGGCACGGTCGTGGAACTCGGCGTTGATGCGCACGATCTCGTAGCCCGTGCGCCCGCTGAGCCGGGGGGCGACGAGCATGTGGTCCAGCGCCTGGGAGTTGCCGTCGAACAGGTAGTTGTACCGCTCGCCCTCGGGCAGGTCGAGCATCGGGTTGTACAGCCCGCCGTCGCCGGTGAGGACCTCCAGGGTCCGCGAGAACGAGAAGTCGTTCAGGTCGCCGGCGACCACCACGTTGGCGGCGGGGTCGGCGTCGAGGACCTCGTCGGCGAACGCCCGCACGAGCCCGGCCTGCGCGTTGCGCTGGACCTCGGAGGCGCGTTCGGGCGGCTGGGCGAGGCCGTGCAGCGGCTGGTCGCCGCCCTTGGACGTGAAGTGGTTGGTCACGACCACCACGGTGCGGCCCTCGAACTCGAACTCCCCGGCCAGCGGCTTGCGGCTGTCGAGCCAGGCGTCGTCGCCGGGCTCGATGCGGCCCGGTGAGACGCTGAGCGCCGCGCGCCCGCCGTCGCCCTCCACCACCTCGACCGGCGTCGTGGCGTCACCGCCCGGGCGGTCGACGAAGGAGACGCTCTCGGGGTCGAACAGGAAGGCGTTGCGGATATTGCCGCCGGGCTGCCCGCCGTCGGCGTTGTTCTCGGGGTCGATCTGGCGCCATTCGTAGTCCGGGCCGCCGGCCGCGGCCACGGCTTCGGCCAGCCGGTCCAGGGTGCGGCCGGCCGTCACCGTCCCGTCGTCGGTGGGGCCGTTGTCGTCCTGGATCTCTTCCAGGGCCACGATGTCGGGGGCGCCGAGGCCGTCGGCGATGCCCTCGGCCAGCCGGTCGAACGCGGCCTGATCGGAGGCGGCCGAGAGGTTCTCGACGTTGTAGGTGGCCACGGACAGCTCCCCGTCGCGCGGCTCGGCCGCCGTGCCGCGGGGCAAGCCGTTGTCGACGTGCTCGCCCATGGTGGTGGCCTTGACCACGTACCCGCCGTACCTGCCGTAGTAGAGCGGGCCCTCGGTCACACCGGCGAGCTCGTCGCCGACATCGGCCTGGGGAAAGGGCGCCTGGTCTCGGGGGAGCAGCGACTCGATCTTGAGGCGTCCGCTGTTGGGGTCGGCGTAGGAGCCGTAGGCGGTGCCTCCGCGGGGGGTGGGGTTGTGGCCCGGCTCGGTGGTGACCCACAGCGCGGCGTAGGGGTCGGTGGGGCCGACCACCCGGGCGTCCTCGATGCGGACCCGCATGTGCTCGCCGGCCGCCCAGAAGTCCAGCGCGTAGGTATCGGGCTCCAGGGGCAGGTCGCCGATGTCGCCGCCTTCGGGCGCGTAGGCCTCGGGCACGGTGCCGGGGGCGAGGCCGACGGCCTCGGGCAGGTCCCGGCCACCGCCGAGGACGGTCCACGACGCATCGCCGAGCTGGGTGATGGTCTGGAGGCCCGCGCCGGGACTGTACTCGGCGACGGTCCCGGAGACCAGTACCTCGTCGCCGGCCTCGACATCGGGGGTGCTGGATCCGGTGAAGACGAACAGCCCTTCGCTGGTGCGGGGGTCGTCGTCGCCTTCGGGGTCCTGGAACCAGAAGCCGCGGGCGGAGCCGTAGGGGTTGACCGCTGTCACGATGCCGGGCAGGTCGGCCACGGCCCGGCCGGCGTGGGGCGAGGTCCGCGTCGTTCCCTGGACATCGTGGATGCGCAGCTCACCGGGTTCGGCGGGGACGGGGTCGGCGGCAGCGGGGGCCGCAGCGGATGCGGTGACGAGCGATGCGCCGAGCGCGAGCGCCGTGGCGGCGCCGGCGGTCCGGCGCCCGCGTCTGTGTGAGAGGGCCACCCTCTCCTCCACTTCGTGTCGGGGTGGCCTCATCGTGCCCGTTGTGCATGACGGAACGGAATACCCGTTGCGAAGTCGGAACGACCACTACGTCGCAGGGATGGTCAACGGGAGGAGGAGAGGGGACGGGGCGGGGCCCGCATGACGGACCCCGGCCCAGGGGCATGGGCCGGGGTCCTCAGGGAACAGCGGTCCGGCTTGTGGCAGGACCGGCGCCGGTGGCTCGGGCGCCTACTGCCAGGTCCATCCGCCGTCGGACACGGGCGCCTCGGCCGCGGCCGGGAATGCCATCCCCAGCACCGCCGCGACCGAGATCGCCGCTATGGCACAGATCTTCTTGAGCACAGCGAACCTTTCCGTCGATACTTCATCCATCCCCGTCTTATAAGATGACCTATCGGTCACTCTCGACACAAGCCCCAGACCCGAATATTAGCGATGTTTCGTACCATTGTTTGCCTGCGGCGGAAAAATCCGGACGCACGAAAAGACGCCCTCATCGACCACCCCGTTAAGTGGGGTGGCGACCCAGCGTCAACTGGCAGAACAGCCGTTGGCACGCATCACGGCAATCGGCCTGCGCCGCAGTTTTCCGAGGAGCGAAAAGCGTCGCTCTTCGCAGTCGCCGGGGCCATCCGCCGGCTCCCCCGCGCCGCCGCTATCCGCGCGTGACCCCGAAGTTCCCGTTCATTCCCACTCCATCACCAGGGACATCGGAGGCATTGCGAAAGTGTGACTCCGCGGTGTGTTTGACGTGAACAATTCCCACACCGCCGCACGACTCACCCTCCGTGACCGATAGAGGAGCAGGGGACCTTCCGGGAACACCGGGCCGCACGCACGCCCCCAGGGGCGGTGCCCGACGGCCATTGACGCACGCGCCCGCCGGGCAATTCTTCAGGGCTCCACGCTGCATCGCCGAACCCTTTCCAGTATGGCAGGCGCACCACCCCGGTGAATACAGAGTGCGGGAGCCGGTGCGGTGGCGCGGCCATTTCCCCGGCTGCGCACGGGCGATGGTGCACTCCCTGCGGAGAATTCCCGCACCACACCATTGCGACCGGTCACGGATCCGCGACACAGGGTCCCGCCCGGACGCCCCTGCACCCACCGAAGGATGACTCACGGTGATCCTACATAAGCGGGACGAATCCGCCGTGAAGCGGAGGCTCCGCGTGGCGCGGTCCGGGGGCCCCGGCGGGCGCCGGGACCCCAGGACCGCACTGCTCGGCGCGCGCGGAGCGCCTCGCATCAGGCGGAGCCGGTGTCCCGGCGCCGCAGCCAGACCGCGCCGCCCGCGCCGATCAGCAGGCCCGCGGCGACACCGCCCAGCCCCCACGCCCATGAGCCCCCGGGGCCCGGGGCGGCGCCGACCCGGAAGTCCGGGACCGCATCGGGGTCGCCGTAGGTGCCCTGCCGGTCGACCGTCGAGCCGTCGGCCCAGCCGTTGCCCATGTCGCAGTTCACCCGGTCGCGGGCGGAGACCACGTTCTCCCCGCCCAGGCTCATGTCCAGGCTCTCGGACCGGGCGGTCACGCCCTCGCTGTGCTCTTCATCGGGCATCCGGATGCCCCACTCGTCCTTGGTGCGCTGCTCCACGTCGTCGACCAGGTGGTCCCCCAGGTCGAGCGCGTCCATGGCGCGGTCGCCGCTGAACTCCGTGAGCGCGGCCCGCGCGGCGGCGTCGTCACCCGCCTCGTAGGCGTCGAGCGCCTCGGCCTCGACGGCGCCGATGTCCTCCAGCGTCTGGGCCTCGAAGCCCTCGAACACGTCGGTGACCTCGCCCAGGAACTCCTCGGGATGCTCGCAGGTGTAGTACATCAGCCGCTTGAACGTGCGCACCGGGTAGCGCGTGGCCTCCAGGTGGGCGTAGTCGGGGTCGATGTAGTTGGCGGCCGAGCCTGAGGTGAGGTACCGGTGCTGGCTGTACTCGGGCGGCACCGCGTCGGCTCCGATGTGCCAGGGGATGTAGGGGGCGGTGACGGCGGCGGTCGGCGCCACCCACAGGGTCGCGAGGTCGGGGTGGGGCAGGTCGTCCCGGAGCTCGGCGACCTGCCCGTAGCCGGAGCGGTCGTCGGACCAGCGGGGGTCGCGGACCATGCGCAGCATGTCCTCCAGCCGCATGGGGGCCATCTCGCGGAGCTCGTCCTCCAGCCGCGGCGGGTAGCGGAAGGGCGCGTCCTCGTCGTCCCCGGGCGGCCCCGGGAACGGGGTGCCGTAGACCTCCTGGAGGTCCATGGTGTCCTGGCCTTCGGCGTCGAACCAGCCCTGCTCCTCGGCGAAGGACACGAGGTTGTCCGACCCCATGAAGTCGGAGTCGTCGTCGGCGAAGTCGACCGGGAAGTCCTGGATGTAGCCGGGGTAGGACACGCGGACGTCGTCGGGCCCCAGCCGCTCGGCCGCCCACAGGCCCTCGCCGCCGGCGAACTCCACGAGGACCCAGCCCTCGTTCTCATCCGCGAACAGGTGGGAGTTGCCCCCGTACGTCGTGTAGCCGTACTCGTCGATCAGCCCGCCGACGATCTCGACCGCCTCGCGGGCGGTGGTGGCGCGCTCCATGGCGATGCGCGACAGGTCGCTGTACTGCGGGCCCTCCTGCGGCGTGGGGGTCATCTCCACGAGTTCCTCGCGCGAGTCCGACCAGATGTCGCGCGCGGCGACCTGGTGCTCGTTGAGGCCGCCGTTGGTCAGCGGGGCGGGGAAGCCGGCGAACTCCGAGTAGTTCATGGTGATGTACTTGGCGGTCTCGGCGACCTGCGGGATCTCGGTGAGGCGGCCCGGGATGTCGGCCTCTCCGGTCGCGCCGACCTGGATGGTGGACCCCTCGGGGTGCTCCTGGCGGTCGACGATCTCCAGCCAGTGGCTCGACGGCTCGTGGCCGAACCCGCCGATCAGCACCGAGCCGTCGTCGGTCAGGTTCTTGCCGACGTAGAAGCCGATGCTCTTGTCGGAGTTGGCGGGGCCCGGGTCCGGCGCGGGCTTGGCACCCGCGGGGGCCGGCGGGGCGGGGTCGGCGCCGGCGGAGGTTCCGGCGCCGGCGGGGGCGACGGGGGCGAGCGCCACCACCACGGCGAGCCCGGCCGCCGTTGCGGACGTGCGGAGGAGGGACACGTGCTCTCCAGTTGTCGTGGATCCGGGGGCGGATCCGGAATGTGCGGGACGGTGTAGCGCGGGACCGCCAAGAAAATCACGCAAAACCCGACAAACCCCACGCAACGACGCCGATCATGCCCCCGAGCAGGGGATCCACACCTTTACGCCGCCCTTGCCCGCGTGACCTCCCTTACCCGGCGGCCGGCGCCCCGGGGGTGTAGCGGGCACCACCGCCGGGGTGCCGTGCGCTCCCGCGCGAAGGTGTCGGCCGCTGGCGTGTGGCCGGAGGGGGCCCGCTCATAGCGTTCTCGGCATCGGAAACGCCCCCTTATCCAGAGGAGCCCACCCCCATGAGATCCCCGCTCCGGCCGCTCCGCCTGCTCGTCAGCGCGGGTGTGAGCGCCACCCTCTCCCTCGGCCTCGCCGCCGGTGCCGCCCCCGCCATCGCCGACACCGGGGCGGCCGCCGAGCCGGCGCCGGTGTCGGAGCAGGCCGTGCGCGCGTTCCTCGACGAGCGCGTCCCCGCGCTGCTGGAGGAGTTCGACACCCCGGGCGCCGTGGTGTCGGTCTCCGACGGCCCGGCCACCCTGTTCCAGCAGGGCTACGGCGTCACCGACCTCGAATCGCAGGAGCCGGTGTCGGCCGAGGACACCTCCTTCCCCGTCGCCTCCGTCTCGAAGTCCTTCACGGCGGTCGCCATGCTCCAGCTGGTCGAGCAGGGCGAGATCGACCTGGACACCGACGTCAACGAATACCTGCCCGAGGACGTCCGGGTCCCCGACACCTTCCCCGGCCGCCCCATCACCCCGCACCACCTCCTCACCCACACCGCGGGGTTCGAGGAGGCCGTCGGCGGCATGATGCCCGCGGAGGGCGAACCCGTCAGCCCCCTCCGCGACTATGTCGGCGACCACGTGCCGGAGCGCGTCGAGCCGCCCGGCCGCTTCGTCGCCTACTCCAACTACGGGACCGCCATGGCCGGCCTCATCGTGGAGGAGGTCTCCGGGCAGGACTTCATGGCCTACGCCCAGGAGCACGTGTTCGGCCCGCTCGGCATGGAGCGATCGGGCTTCGCAACGACGGACGCGGCCGCCGAGCGCTTCGACGTCCCGAACCTGCACCGCTACCCCGGGCGAAACGAGGTCCAGCCGCCCGAACCGCTCAACGTGATCCCGGCCGGCGGCGGCTACGCCACGGCCGCCGACATGACCCGCTTCATGGGCGCGCTCCTCGGCGGCGGGGAGCTCGACGGGACCCGCATCCTCTCCACCGAGAGCACCGAGCTGATGCTGGGGCACCGGGCCGGCAACCACGACGAGCTCGCCGGCTCCGGGTACGGCACCTGGGAGCGGCACCTCGACCCCGTCCGGGTGGTCGGCCACAGCGGCGACATCGGCGGCGGCCACTCCGAGTACGCGCTGGTGCCCGGCGCGGACCTGGGCATCTTCGTCAGCGTCAACAGCGACGGCTCCGGGACCGACATCCTGAACGACCTGCGGACGACCATCGTCACCGAGTTCCTGGAGGAGTTCGCCGGCACCGCGGCCGCCGGGCCCGCGGCCATGGCGGCCATGGACGGCGGCTCCCTCGACCGGCTCGCCGGCGTCTACGTCACCACGCGGACCGGGCAGAACGACCCCGGCGCCCTCAAGACCGCCATGGACCAGGTCACCGTGACCGCCCAGAGGGACGGCACCCTGCGGACCACCTCCCCGATGCTGCCCGGAGCCACGTGGACGCCGGTCGGCAAGGGCGTGTTCGAGAACGAGGACGGCGACCGCCTGGCCTTCATGGAGGAGGACGGCGAGGTCATCGGGCTGAGCATGGACGCCCTCGCCAGCCAGGGCTACAAGCGCGTCGACACCCTCGCCGACCCGCTGCTGCACGTCATGGTGGCGATGGGCGCGCTGCTGGTCGTCGCGACCGTGGTGGCCTGGCCGGTGACCGCGCTGGTGCGGACCGTGCGCCGCGGCGACGCCGCCCCCTACCGGGGCGCGGCCCGGATCAGCCGGCTCGGCGCGGCCCTGACCGGGCTGATCTGCGTGGGCTTCGTCGGCTTCCTCGTCTACGCGATGTCGGGCAGCGGGCTGCTGGAGACCCTGCTGTTCACGTCGTCGCCGGCGCTGACCGTGCCGCTCGCGGTCGCGGGGGCGCTCACCGCGGGGCTGCTCGTGGCGGCCGTCGCCGCCTGGGCACGCAGGTGGTGGAGCCTCTCCGGCCGCCTGCACTACACGCTGGTGGCGCTGGCCGCGGCGGTCTTCGTCGGGATCGCCGGCTACTACAACCTGGTGTGGCTGCCCTGAGGGGAGGCCGACGCGTGATCAGGGGGCCGGGGACCACCCGGCCCCTTCGCCGTGCCCCCTCGCCGTCTCCTCGCGCGGTGGACGGGACCGATGTCGAGGGTTCGCGAATCCCCGATTCGCCGGGGCATTCCGGTGTTTCGGGTCGGCCAGGGCCCTAAGATCACATAACCCGCGGAACGGACATCGGGTCCGGGCAGGGACCGACCACGCGAAGGAGCCAACCCATGGGACTGTTCGACAACCTGAAGCCCAAGGTGCCGGAGAACCCGACCCCGGGATCCGAGGCGGCGAGCCAGCTGTCCGGGCAGGACCTCACGAGGGCCGCCACCGACGGCCCCCGTGGCGGCCTGCAAAAGGCCGTGGAGAACGCCAGCCAGTCGGGCGGCGACAACATCGCCAAGACCAATGGGAGAAGGCCGGGCCAGGGCTTCCGGCAGGTCCGCCGAAACGCATCCGGCCGCTGAAGGCCTGGGCATGGAAAAGGGCCCATTCCCGAACCGGGAATGGGCCCTTCATCCGGGGTGGAGCTGAGGGGATTTGAACCCCTGACCCCCTCGATGCGAACGAGGTGCGCTACCGGACTGCGCTACAGCCCCTGAAGATGCATTCAGCCTAGCAGCATCCGCTGCATGGTCCGAACGCTTTACGGGGCGGTATCAGTCGCCCGCGGCGCGCTGCTGGGCGTCGGTGTACTGGTCGTAGACCTGGTCGGTGCGGGCCATGAACTCGAGGATCTGGGCCTCGCGGGCGGCCTCGTCGGCCGCCCGCTGGGCGCGGATCCGGGCCCTGCGGCGGCGGGCGCGCTCCAGCTCGGCCGCGCGCCTCTCGGCGTCGGCCTTGGCCGCCTCGCGCAGCAGCGCGAGGTGCCCCAGGAGCAGGACCACCGGCGGGGCCAGCACCCACCACGGGCCCAGGCCCGCTGCGACGGCCACGGCCGTGGCAGCGAACAGCGCCACGAGGCCGGTGGTGCGCCGGCGGCGCCGGGCGATGACCCGGGCGCGCCCGGCGGGCGGCCGGGGCGGCAGCCCTTCCTCGCGCATGGCCACCGGGTCGCCCTCGTGGTCCTCGTCGTGATCGCCGTCGCCGGGCGCGCCATCGAGGCCGCCGGGCAGCTCGTCGCGGCGCAGGACGACGGTCCGGTCCGGGTCGTCGTCGTGGCCGTCCCGGGCCCGGGGGACCCCGGCCGTGCCGTCGCCCGCGTCCTCGGCGCCGTCCGCGGCGTCGTCGGCCGATGCCACGGGGTGGCGGCCGACGGCTCCGTCGTCGGCCTCGTCCTCGCCGTCGAGGGTGTCGAAGGCGTCGGGGTCGTCGTCGGCCTCGCGGTCGGCGCGGCGGATCTGGGCGGAGTCGGCCGGGTCACGGCGCAGGAGCATGGGCACCAGGACGATCAGCCACACCACGACGATGGCGAGGTACAGGGGAGCGCTGCTCATGACCCCTCCTCGCACCGCCGATCACCGAACACCTTCCGACGCTCCGGCAATGCGGCGGCCCGCAGATGGCCCATGCCGGGTGGCGAACCGTCGGCGGCTCGCCCCGAGGTCACGACCCGGTGTCGGAACCGTTCGTCGTGCCGCTCGTCATTCGCAGTCCCCCATGCGCCATATGTACGTGTGGCCGGCATCGTTGGTACGTCTACATTCCGCACCGTACGACCGGGTGTCCGTAAATGCGCAGTATTCGGGCCGGAGTGTCGCGAGATTACAGTCTTTCCTCTTCTCGGGTCGACCCCTTATGTCCTGGATTCGCGGGCCACGTCACCATCACAGCACGCAACAAAAGGCAACGCGGAGTCACCTTCCGTGTTCTTCTTCGAGCCCGGCTCGATCCCGGGTATCGGCGATTATCCCGTGACCGACGGCATCCCGGCAGCGGTTTTGCGTCGTTGCCCCGACCGGAACCCGGAGACAGGGGACCGGATCACGGCCGCTCCTGCTGCGGCGCACCATCAGAAAAGGGGCCGGAACCGGACACGTCGTCACGCCGGCGCCGCCACCGCGCGAGCAACCCACCGGGGACGTCCTCGGTGGTGATCGCGTAGCAGAGGTGGTCGCGCCAGGCGCCGTCGATGTGGAGCTGCCGCTTGCGCAGCCCTTCTTCACGGAACCCGAGCTTTTCGGCCACGCGCCTGCTGGCCCGGTTCTCGGGCCGGATGCTCGCCTCGATCCGGTGCAGTCCCACGGTGAAGAAGGAATGGTCGACGGCGAGCGCCACGGCCGTGGGGGTGACCCCCCGTCCAGCGTAGGCCCTGTCGATCCAATAACCGACCTGAGCGGAACGTGCTGAGCCCCACACGATCGCACTCACCGTGAGCTGGCCGGCGAACACCCCGTTGTAGGTGACGGCCCACGGCATGGAGAGCCCGTGCCGTGCCTCGGCGCGGATGGCCTGGAGCATGGCGATGTAGGGCGTGAGACTGGCGGTCTGCAACGGCATCTCGGGGTGCGTGGGCTCCCACGGGCGCAGCCAGTCGGCGTTGCGTACCCGGGTCTCGCGCAGTGCCACGGCATCGCGCAGGCGCAGGGGACGCAGCCCGACCGGCCCTTCGGCAAGGGTGACCGGCCAGCCGCGTATGCGATTCACTTTGCGTCCCTCCGACACCGCGGGCACCGCGGGCACCGCGGGCGCCCGGGAACCGAGTGTTCGTACCTTGGGAAACAATCGGTGCATGAGTCGTCTCCCGGGGTGTATGACCCAGTATTCCACCCCGGGGGCGGCTCCGTCAGGGAAGCGGGCGCGGGTGGTCGCCGCCGCGCATCTGATCGATGGCGTGGGCGAGGATCGGGCCCAGGACCGCAAGGCCGTCGCGCACGCCGCCGCTCGACCCGGGAAGGTTGACCACGAGCATGCGGTGGTCCCCCCGCTCGGCCACGCCCGCCAGCCCGCGGGAGAGCACCGCCGTCGGCACGCCCTTCTCCCGGCCGGCCGCGCGCAGCGCTTCGGCGATGCCGGGGATCTCGTAGGCGAGCAGCGGCCGGGTGGCCTCGGGCGTCGCGTCCTGCGGGGTCAGGCCCGTTCCGCCCGTGGTGAGGGCGGCGTCGAACCCCTCGTCGAGCGCCCGCGTGAGGGCCCGGGTGACGGGGGCACCGTCGGGGACCACCCACGGGCCCTCCGCGGCGAAGCCGGGGCGCCCGGCGAGGTCGCCGCTGATGACGGGGCCCGACCGGTCCTCGTACACGCCCGCTGCGGCACGGTTGGAGACGGTGATCACGGCGATCCGGTAGCGCGCGGGGACGCCGTCCCCGTCCCCCGCTCTCACGACGCCCTCCGCCAGTGGCCGGTCTTGCCCCCCGTCTTCTCCTCCACCCGGACATCGGTCACGACCGCCTCCGGGTCGAGGGCCTTCACCATGTCCACCAGCCCCAGAGCGGCGGTCATGACGCTGGTCAGCGCCTCCATCTCCACGCCGGTGCGGTCGGCGGTGCGCACGGTGGCGCTGATGGCGACGCCGTCGTCGCCCACCTCCAGCGCGACGTCGACCCCGTGCACGGCGATCGGGTGGCACAGCGGGACCAGGTCGGGCGTGCGCTTGGCCCCCTGGATGCCGGCCAGCCGCGCGACCGCCAGCGCGTCGCCCTTGGGGACCTCTCCCCCGCGCAGGGCGGCGACGGCGCCGGCCGAGAGCAGGACGCGGCCGGTCGCGGTCGCGGTGCGGGCGGTGACCTCCTTGGCCGACACGTCGACCATGCGGGCCGCGCCCGAGGAGTCCAGGTGGGTGAACCCGGAACGGTGGGATTCGGTCATGGGTGGTGGGGCTTTCTCCCGGGCTGCCGGCGCGGGGCCGCTGTCGGTTCCGACGCTACGCCCCCTGCGCGGCCCACCGGAACGGCGCCCGGCCGCGGCGCAGGCCCGCCCCGGTGGCCTCAGTCGAGAGCGGGCAACCGGACCACCTCGGCCACGCTCCCGGCGTCCAGGGCGGTGGCGGATTCGGGCACGACGATGAGCGCGTCGGTCTCGGCCAGAGCGGAGAGCTGGTGGGAGCCCTGCCGCACCGCCGGCTCGGCCGAGTAGGCCACCCCCTCGGCGCCGCCGTCGTAGGACAGGACCGCCCGCAGGTAGGAGCGCCGCCCCTCGGGGGAGGTGACGGGCGCGGTCAGCCGGGCGCGCACCGTGGGCAGCGGTTCGGCCGGCAGCCCCCGCAGGCGGCGCAGGGCCGGGCGGACGAACAGGTGGAAGGAGACGAAGGAGCTGACCGGGTTGCCCGGCAGGGTGATGATCGGGGTCCGCGACGCGCCCAGGGTGCCGGCGCCCTGGGGCATGCCGGGCTGGACGGCGACCTTGTCGAAGTCCACCGTGCCCAGCCGGGACAGCACCTCCTTGACGACGTCGTAGGCGCCCATGCTGACCCCTCCGGTGGTGACGACGATGTCGGCCTGGGAGAGGACGTCGTCGAGGGTCTCCAGGACGGTCGCCGCGTCGTCGCCGATGAAGCCCCGGCGGTAGGCGGCGCAACCGGCGTCGGTGGCCGCCGCGGTGAGCATGAAGCTGTTGGACTCCCAGATCTGGCCGGGTCCGATCGCGGATCCGGGCTCCACCAGCTCCTCGCCGGTCGAGAGCACCACGACCCGCGGGCGCGGGTGCACGCGGACCGCCTTGCGCCCCACGGCCGCCAGGACCGCGAGTTCGGCCGCGCCCAGGCGCACGCCCGAGCGCAGGACGGTGGTCCCCTTCTCCACGTCCTCACCGGAGCGGCGCACGGCGTTGCCCTCGCGCACGGGGCGCCCGATGGCGACGGAGGCCTGCCCGCCGTCGGTCCATTCGACCGGGACGACGGCGTCGGCGCCCGTGGGCATGGGTGCGCCGGTCATGATGCGGGCGCAGTAGCCGGACCGGATGGCCAGGGCCGAGGCGTCCCCGGCGGGGATGTCGGCGACCACCGGCAGCCGGACGGGGCGCTCCGCCGAGGCGCCGGCGAGGTCGGCGGCCACCACCGCGTAGCCGTCCATGGAGGAGTTGTCGAAGCCCGGGAGCGACACCGGGGAGGCGACCGGCTCGGCGAGAACGGCGCCGTGGGCGCGGAGCAGGTCCAGCTCGATCGGTTCCAGGGGTTCGACCAGTCGCAGAACGTCCGAGATGTGCTGTTCGACGGTCTTCATCCGTGTTCCCTCACCCGTTGTCGGCGCGGTGCGCCCTGCGAGGCACCGCTGTGGCTTCGCTGACTGCCGGAACACCGTGGCCGGT